>NZ_QRCU01000028.1 GCF_003369445.1 Arthrobacter silvisoli | reverse complement strand
ACGACGACGGCGGAAGCGTCCGCCGTCGTCGTCCCGCCTGTGCTTCCGGAAACTTCAGCGCTTGGGCGGCTTCGGGCCGGGCGTGGGTTTCGGTGCGGGGGCAGGCGCGGGCGTCGGCGTGGGCGAAGACTCCGGGACAGGAGTGGCGTCCACGTTCTTGACCGGCTCGGGGGCCGGCGGAGGGCCGACCTTGCTGGGGCGCGGGCCCGGGCCGCGCATCATCGACTCCGGCGGATCCGGGAAGGCCCCGCCGGGGTAGAGCTTGACGACGTTGACCATGTAGTTGGCCCACTGCGGACCGGCGATCATGTAGCCGTCCAGCACCTGGTAGAACTTGCCGTTGATGGTGACGTTCCGGCCCTCGCGCTTCTGGCCCTTGGACGTGTCGCCGAAGAACGACGCCGTGGCGAGCCCGCGCGTGTAGCCCACCACCCAGGTGGCGCCGTTGGTGTTGGACGTCCCGGTCTTGGCAGCCGTGGGCATCAGGTCCTGGACCTTCGGGTGGATGTACCAGCCCGAGCCCTGGATCAGGACATCCTGGAGGACGGCGTTGACGCCGCGGGCCACTTCCGGTTTCACGGCGTCCCGGCAGCTGGTGCGGTTCGCGGCCAGCCGGTGCCCGTCCGGGACGACCACCGAGACAAGGGCGATCGGCTCGCAGTAGCGGCCGTCGTTGGCGAAGGTGGCGTAGGCGGTGGCCAGGTCAAGGGGGGAAACGCCGATTGCCCCGAGCAGGTTGCCGATCTGGTGCATGTTGATCTGTGCCCGGTCCACGCCGCTGTGCAGGCCCACGGCGTCCACCATCTTCTGGATGCCGCAGAAATCGAGCTGGGCCGCAGTGGCGAACGTGGCCGTGTTGATCGAGTTGAAGAGGCCGTAGTTGATGGGCATTGGCCGGTAGTAGCCGGGATCGTTGTTCTGCAGGTCGTCGTCGGCGCCAAGGTTGGCGGCCTTCTGCGCCGAACTGTAACCGCCCAGCACCCGCTGGCCACAGCTGGAACGCCACGGGAAGCCCACCGGGTAGACCCGCCGCGAGGCATCCACGATCGCATTCAGCGGCTTGCCCTCGTTCAGCCACTCGGCAAAGGTGAACGGCTTCATGGTGGAGCCCGGCTGGAAGCCGCCCGCGCCGCTGAGGTCGTAGCCGTTGGCGTCCTGGGCATCGACGTTGAAATTCAACTGGGTGTCGAACTTCCCCGGTGCGGGGAGGAACACGGTGTTCTGCGCCATCGCCAGGATCCGGCCCGTACCCGGCTGGACGGTCACCAGGGACGCCCCCCACTTGTCCGGGTTGGCGCCGGCGGACAGGTTCACCTGCGTCTGGGCCGCGGCCTGCAAGCGGCTGTCCAGGGTGGTGGTGATGGTCAGCCCGCCCCGGTACAGCAGCTTCTCGCGGTCGTCGAAGGTGGCACCGTAGGCCTTGTTGTTCAGGATCAGGTGGGACACGTAGTCACAGAAGTAGGGTGCAATTGCGGCCCCGGCGCATCCTTGCCGGGCCGGCGTGATCTTCAGCTTCAATGGAGTGGCGACGGCGGCGTCGTAGGCTTTCTGCCCGATCATGCCCTGGCCGAGCATCTTGGACAGCACCACGTTCCGGCGCTGCACGGCGGCCTTCGGATTCACGATCGGGTTGTAGTAGCTGGGGCTGTTCACGAGCCCGGCCAACAGGGCCGACTGCGGCAGGGTGAGGTTCTTGGCGGAGGTGCTGAAGAACAGCCGGGCCGCGGCCTCGATGCCATAGGCGTCCCGGTTGAAGAAGACGATGTTCAGGTACCCCTCCAGCACCTGCGCCTTGCTGTACTTCTTCTCCAGCTCCAGGGCCAGCTTCATTTCGCGCAGCTTGTCCAGCATGGTCTTCTGGTTGCCGAGGACTATCTCGTCGATGCGCCCGGCGGAGAGGCGTTGTTCATTGAGCACGTTGGACACGTACTGCTGGGTAATGGTCGAGGCACCCTGGCGGTTCCCGCCGCTGAGGTTGACCCGGAGCGCCCTGATGATGCCCTGGGGATCCACGCCTGAGTGTTCGTAGAAGCGGTTGTCCTCCACTGCCACCACTGCTTGGCGGACGTAGGGGGAGATGTTCTCCAGCTTGACGGGCACCCGGTTTTCGACGAAGAAGGTGGCGATCAGCTTGCCGTCGGCGGTCAGCACCTTGCTGGATTGCGACGGCGGACCCACCTTCAGCTCTGCCGGCAGCCCCTTGAAATACGAGACCGAGCCGTTTACGGCGAACCCCGTGGCCGCCACCACCGGCACCACGAGGCTGGCTGACAGGATGCCGCCGATAACGCTCAGGACGAAGTATCCGAAGACCCTGCCGAGGGTCGTCGCCATTGTGAACCTTGGACCGTTCCTCATTGTCATGCCCCAGACCCAATTCCCAGCCATGTGGCCTGTCTCGGATTCCGTAACACCGGCTTAAGGCCCAGACTACGCCCGGAATCCGCCCGGAGGGGAGAGGCCATTGGGCCCGGCGCGGCCGGCGGAAACCGGGGACGGCCCGTGCCGGTAAACTCATCCGGTGAACACCAGGATCCCCAACGAGCCGCACAAGGCCGTACTCCTCACCGCGGTCGGCACCACTGTGGTGATCGCCATCGGCGCCTTTATTCTGTCCTTCGCGGCGCTGACCGACCTGGCGCAGCGATCCGGCATTGAGGCCCATCTTGCCTGGATCTGGCCGATCATCGTGGACGGCATGATCGTGGCTTCCACCGTGGCCATCGTGGCGCTCAACGGGCACAGCCGCAGGGCCATGGTGTACCCGTGGACGCTGCTTTTCTTCGGCGCGATCGTCTCGACGGCGGCCAACTCCGTGCATGCGATCCTCACCGTGGACGCGATCCGTTCGGGCATCCCGCCGATGGTCTCCGCACTGGTGGCCGCGATGCCGCCCGTGGTGCTCCTGGCCATCACCCACCTCACGGTGCACATGTACCAGAAACGCGCGGAGGCGGCCGAGCTGCACCGCGAATGGGCGGCCCAGGCGGAGGCCGAATCCTACGAGGCAGAACGGGAGCGGGCGGCACTCGAAGAGGCCTACCTGGCTCCGGATTACCGCGCCCCCGAACACCACGCCGCGCCTACGTATGCTCCGCCCGCGCCCGTGTCGGCCCCGGTCACTGCCGCACTTCCGACGCAGGCTCCCACCCAGCGGGAGGACGACGTCGTCCCCGCCCTTTACGAGGAAATGGTCCAGGCACTGGACCCGGTGGATCCGGCTCCGGCCGGACTCGCCGGGGTCAGCTTCTCCGACGAGGAGCTGAGCCAGGAGGACCTGCCCGACGACGACCCCCGGCTCACCGCTCCGGCGAAGGCCTGAGCCACCCGCCAAAGAAAGCACGACGGCTGCATCCCGCCGTCGTGCTTTCCGTGCCCGGCCGGCTAGGACTTCTGGTTGAAGCGGACGTGGTTTCCCGAAGGGTCGCGGAACGCGCAGTCCCGCGGGCCCCACGGCTGGTCGATCGGTTCCTGCAGCACCTCGGCACCGGCGGCGCGGAGGTGTTCAAACGTGGCGTCGACGTTGTCGGTGCGGAAGACGATCACCGGCAGGACACCCTTGGTCAGGAGCACCTGGAGGGCATCGCCGTCGTCCTTGGAACGGCCGGCGTGCGGCTCGGACAGCACCAGTTCCAAGTCCGGCTGGGAGGCGCTGCCGAGGGTGACCCAGCGCTGCCCGTCGGAGCCGACGTCGTTGCGCACTTCGAGGCCGAGTGCGTCACGGTAGAAGGCGAGCGATTCGTCGAGGTCGTTGACGGTGATCTGTGAGTACTGAAGTGAAATGTTCATGCCTCAAACGTATGGCGGCGTTCAGGCGGATGCTTCTTCAATCCTGCTCGGCTTGCGGTCCGGCTTGGTGCGCTGCCGGGCGATGCAGGATGGCATGGCCTTGACCGCTTCGTGTTCCCGGTCCCGGTAGGCACTCGGGGTCATCCCCACCACCTCGGTGAAGCGCGAACTGAAGGAGCCAAGGGAGGTACAGCCCACCTCCATGCAGGCATCGGTCACGCTGCTGCCGGACCGCAGCAGGGCCATGGCCCGCTCGATCCGCCGGGTCATGAGGTAGTTGTAGGGCGTCTCCCCGTAGGCGGCCTTGAACTGGCGTGAGAAATGCGCCGGCGACATCAGGGCGCCGCCCGCCATGGTGGGCACGTCCAGCGGACGGGCGTATTCGCGGTCGATCAGGTCCTTGGCCCGGCGCAGATGCGCAAGGTTGGCCAGTTCCTGGGGAGTCATGCGGCCAGTCTAGCCCCAACGCGGGGTCACTTAGGGCCCATGTTTGGCAGCAACATGGGCCGTAGCTGACCCCGCGTTGGAGTGGCGCCTAGAGTGTTACGACAGAATCCCTTGCAGAGGAGACCCCCGATGAGAATTGCTGTCACTGGCGGAAGCGGAAAACTTGGCCGGAGCGTGGTCCGGAGGCTGGGCAGGGATGGCCACGAGGTGTTGAACCTGGACCGGGAAGGCCGGAAGGGGCCCGGGTACGTCAACGTTGACCTGCGCGACTACGGGCAGGTCCTCGACGTCATCCTTGGCCTGGATGACCGGCACAGCGGATTCGACGCGGTGGTCCACTTGGCCGCCATCCCCGCCCCGGGCCTGGCGCCGGATGCTGCCACCTTCGAGAACAACATGCTCTCCAGCTACAACGTCTTCCAAGCCGCCCGGCGGGCGGGAATCAAGAAGATCGTCTATGCCTCCAGCGAGACCGTCCTCGGCCTGCCCTTTGACGTGGCTCCTCCGTATATTCCGGTCGATGAGGAGTACCCGGCCCGGCCCGAGAGCACGTACTCGCTGGTCAAGCACCTTGAAGAGCAGATGGCCATCCAGCTCACGCGCTGGGACCCTGAACTGAGCGTCGTGGCCCTGCGCTTCTCCAACGTGATGGATCCCGAGGACTATGAGGCCTTCCGGTCCTTCGACGCCGATGCCAGGCTCCGGAAATGGAACCTGTGGGGCTACATTGACGCCCGCGACGGGGCCCAGGCGGTGGCCCGCGCCCTGGAAAACGGGCAGCCGGGATTCGAGACCTTCATCATCGCGGCCTCGGACACGGTAATGGGCAGGTCAAGCGCGGAACTGGCCGCCGAAGTCTTTCCCGGCGTCGAGGTGGTCAAGGAACTGGACCGGCACGAAACCCTGTTGTCCATCGACAAAGCCCGCAGGCTGCTGGGCTTCGAGCCTGAACACAGCTGGCGCGACTACCACTCGAACCTGACGACACCCACCGAAGACTGAAACGAACTGAGGAGCAGCATGGAATACCGCACACTGGGCAGCAGCGGTGCTGTCGTGTCCGCTTACGCGCTGGGAACCATGACTTTCGGGGCCGAGGCGAGCGAAGAGACTTCCCACCTCATCCTGGACGACTACCTCGACGCCGGCGGCAACTTCCTGGACACCGCCGACGTCTACAGCCAGGGCGCGTCCGAGGAAATCATCGGGCGCTGGTTGGCCAGCCGGAGCGGCGCCCGGGATCGGGTGGTGCTCGCCACCAAGGGACGCTTTCCGATGGGAAAAGGCCCCAATGACCTCGGCACGTCACGCCGGCATTTGGGCAAGGCACTGGACGACTCCCTGCGCCGCCTGGGTGTGGAGCAGATCGACCTGTACCAAATGCACGCCTGGGACCCCATCACCCCGCTGGAGGAAACCCTCCGCTTCCTGCACGACTCCGTCTGCAACGGAAAGATCGCCTACTACGGCTTCTCCAATTTCCTTGGCTGGCAGCTGACGAAGGCCTTCCACCTGGCGAAGGCACACGGCTGGAACCTTCCGGTCACCCTGCAGCCCCAGTACAACCTGCTGGTGCGGGACATTGAACTGGAGATTGTTCCCGCGGCGCTCGACACCGGCATCGGCCTCCTGCCGTGGTCGCCACTGGGCGGTGGCTGGCTTTCGGGGAAGTACAAGCGCGATGTGGACCCGAGCGGCGCCACCCGCCTGGGGGAGAACCCGAAGCGTGGCATGGAAGCCTGGGAAGCCCGGAACGCAGACGAACACACCTGGCGGGTCCTCGACGCGGTCGAGGCGACAGCATCGTTGCACTCCGTCAGTCCCTCACAGCTTGCCCTCGCGTGGCTGGCCGGCAGGCCCGCGGTGACGTCGGTGATCCTGGGCGCACGGACCCCCGATCAGCTGGCCGACAACCTGGCGGCGGCGGATCTTGAGCTGACATCCGAGGACATCGAGCGGCTGAACGGGGCGAGCAACCCCCGGCTCGGGGTGTATCCGTACGGGCCGAACGCGCAGGAACAACGCAGCCGCAAGATGGCGGGTGGCCGCTGAAGGCCGGGCCGTAAGGCGCACGAACGCGGTCCCGGGAGCTTCCGACGGCGGTGCTGCCGCCGCCGGAAGCTGCGGAATGCCGGAAAACTGCTAGGGGCCGGGTGCTACCCGGCCCCAAGCAGATCAGTTCAGTCCAGCCGCGGGGTGCGCGGCGGGACGGTGCGGCGGGAGCCCGTTGCTTCGAACGCGGCTGCGAGGGTCAGCAGCGCGGTGTCGTCGTAGGCGCGGCCAGCGAAGGTCAGGCCCACCGGCATGCCGATGTCTGACATCGTTCCCATCGGCACGGTGACCGTGGGAATCCCCAGGTGCCGCGGTACCAGGTTGCCGTTGGCCACCCACACCCCGTTGCGCCAGCCGAGGTCCGCGGAGGCCGGGTTCACGTCCATGTCCGCCGGTCCGACGTCGGCCGCGGCCGGGAACAGCACGGCGTCCAGGCCCAGCCCGTCCATCCAGTCCTCGAGGTCCAGTTTGCGGGTCAGCTCCAGGCCCCGGACGCCGGCGGCGAGTTCCGGGATCCCGGTCACGGACTGTACCGGGTTCGAACGGACGTGGGCGGGGTAGCCGGAAATGTTGTCATCGAATCCGTCATAACGGTCCGGCAGGGCGCCTTCCGGGTGCGGGAAGATCGCGGCGCCGTCCACCTGCGACAGCGACTGCAGCGCCGGGTCGCCGTTGGCGGCCAGGAAATCGTCCCAGGACCAGGCGGAGAGGTCCACGATTTCGCGGTGCAGGTACTCCGGGCTGACCAGGCCGCGGCTGAAGATGGTGGGCGCGCCGGGCCGGTCGCCCTCGTAGTTGCTCACCACGGGGAAGTCCACCAGCAGCACCTCGGCGCCGGCGGCTTCCAGGTCGCGGCGCGCTGCCTCCCACAGTTCGATCACGGAGGCACGGGTTTCGATTCGCTGCCCGGTCGGGCCACCGATTCCAACAGCCCCGCCGATCCCCGGCGCCTCACTGGTTCCTGCCTCGGAATCGGCGTTCACGTACATGCGCGGCACCCCGAAGCGCTTGCCCCGCAAAGCCGCCCGGCCGCCGTCGGGATCCGCCGGAGCGAGCGCCGGGTACGATTCCGGCCGCACTTCGGAGGCCTTCGGGATCTCCACCCAGGGCTGCACACGCCAGAAATCCCCGCGCGTCTCGGCGTCGTCCGCCACGATCACATCCAGCAGTTCCAGCAGGTCCGCCATCGAGCGGGTATGCGGCACCACCACGTCCATGGTGGGGACCAGGGGCCAGTTGCCGCGCACCGAGATGACGCCGCGGGAGGGCGTGTACGCGCACAAGGCATTGTTCGACGCCGGTGCGCGGCCGCTTGACCAGGTCTCCTCGCCCAGGCCGAAGGCCGCGTAGCTGGCCGCCGTCGCGGTGCCGGAGCCGTTGGAGGAACCGGATCCGAAAGCCGCCGTCAGGAAGTCCGCGTTGTAGGGGCTCTCGGCACGGCCGTAGACGCCGCGCTGCATGCCGCCGTTGGCCATGGGCGGCATGTTGGTCAGGCCGATCAGGACCGCGCCGGCGTCGCGCAGGCGTTCGATGGTGTAGGCGTCGCGCTGGGCTACGAGGTCCTTGAACGCCGGCGAGCCGGCGGCCGCGGTGAGGCCCTTGGCCAGGTAGGAATCCTTGGCGGTGTAGGGGATGCCCTCCAGCGGGCCCAGGCTCTCGCCGCGGGCGCGGCGCTCGTCCGAGGCGATGGCGTCTGCCCGCGCCGCCGGGTTCATGACCACCATGGCGTTGAGTTCGCCGTCGTAGGCTTCGATGCGTGCCAGGTACGCGTCCAGGAGTTCCACGGACGTGGTTTCGCCGGATTCGAGTGCCGCGCGCAATTGGGCGATGGACGCCTCGACGACGTCGAAACGGGCCATTACGCCACCCCTCCGTTTGCCGGGACAGGGTTTGCCGGGACAAGGGCAGGCTGCTGCTGGGTGATGCAGTGGATCCCGCCGCCGCGGGCCAGGATGGGCCGGGCGTCCACGGTGACTACGCGCCGGCCGGGGTAGGCCTCGGCCAGGATCTCGGCGGCGAGGGCGTCGGCGCGTTCTTCGCCGTAGCCGCAGGCGATGACGCCGCCGTTGACCACCAGGTGGTTGACGTAGCTCCAGTCCACGAAGCCGTCCTCGTCGCGCAGGGTCTCCGGGGCGGGCAGCTGGACGATTTCGAAGGGCTTGCCCGCGGCGTCCGCCTGGGTTTCCAGGAACGCGAGCAGGCTGCGGCTGACTTCGTAGTCCGGGTGCTCCGGGTTGCCCTGCGAATGCAGCAGGATACGGCCGGGGGCTGGCAGGGTGGCCACCATGTCGATGTGGCCGCGGGTGCCCATGTCCTCGTAGTCGCGGGTGAGGCCGCGTGGAACCCAGATGACCTTGGTGGCGCCGATGGTGCGGGCCAGTTCGGCCTCCACCCGGGCCTTGTCGGCGTAGGGGTTCCGGCTCGGATCGAGCTGCACCGTCTCGGTGGCGAGCACAGTGCCTTCGCCGTCCACGTGGATGGCGCCGCCTTCGTTGACCAGCAGGGAGCTGACCAGTTCGGCCCCGGACTGTTCGGCCACGAAGCGGGCCATCCCGGCGCTCTTTTCCCATTCGGCCCACTGCGGTGCGCCCCAGCCGTTGAAGACCCAGTCGACGGCGCCAAGCACGCCGGGACGCTCGTCGTCGAGCACGAAGGTGGGTCCGACGTCGCGCATCCAGAATTCGTCGAGGGGGGCCTCGAGCAGTTCGATGCCGTTGTCGAGCATGCGGGCGGCACGCCCGCGCTCGCTGGGGTCCACCACCATGGTGACGGGTTCGAATTCGGCCACCGCGTGGGCGACGGCGGTCCAGGCCGCGTACGCCTCCTCTGCCGAGGCGGCGTCGTCGCCGAGCGTCAGGCCGGTGCGGGGGAACGCCATCCAGGTGCGTTCGTGGGGTGCGGTTTCGGCCGGCATTTTCCAAGCCATGGAGACTCCTCTGTACTGCAAGCTTCTGTGCATGCAAGCTCGTTGAGTGCGAAGCTTGTTGATCATGCGATCAATAATGCTGAAAAGTTACTTTAGACTGATCTGTGATGTCAAGCACCACGCAGAAACGCGCTACCCGGAAGTCCCCCGCCGAGCGCGCCGCCGAAATCACCGAAGCCGCCCGCGGAATCGCCCTGGAGCAGGGGCTTTCCGCCATCACCCTGCGCAATGTCGCCTCCCGGGTGGGTGTGGCCTCGGGCCTGGTGGCGCACTACGAGCCGAACGTGGATGCCCTGGTGGCCGGCACCTTCACGGCAATCGTGGCGGCCGAAACCGAGGAAGTGGCGGGCATGCTCGCGGCCCTTCCCGGTCCCGTGGAGCGGCTGGCCTTCCTGCTGGGCACCCTCATGGATGGCAGCCGGCTCGACGTCACCGCCGTGTGGGTGGAGGCCTGGACCCTGGGCCGCCGGAACGAGGCGCTCGCCGAATGCGTGCGCGAACAGATGGACGCGTGGCAGGCCGTGTTCCAGGCCGTGGTGGAGGATGGCGTTGCCGGCGGCCACTTCAACACGGGCGACCTTGACGCAGGCGACGCCGCCTCGCTCGCCTGGCAGATCCTGGGCATGATCGACGGCCTCACCGCCCAGTCCCTGGTGCGCTGGGGCGGAGTGAGCGACCGCGGCACGCACCTGGCCCGCGCCGTCGAGGGCATGGTGGGCGCCGCCCGCGGCTCGCTGCAGATGCGCTGATCCGCGGAACGGCGGCCGGGCTCAGCGCGGTGACCGGGTCCATCACGGCCGGGAAACGCGCCGACTTCACGGTCTTCGCCCGCGACCCCCTGGCCGTGGGTCCCGAGGAACTGGCCCGCACCGCGGTCGTCGCGACGCTCCTGGACGGGGTGCCGGTGGGCTGAACGGGTCGGCATAGCCCGTCGCTGACCCGGCCCGCGGGCGGGGCGTGCCATGATGGCCCCATGACTTTCGCAAATGTGGGAACCTTGGGGACGAAGGCCGGCCAACGTGACGCACTCGTGGAGATCCTGCTCCGGCCCAAGCCCGCGCTGCGCGAGGCCGGATGCCTGCTGTACGAGGTAGGCATCAATGACGACGCGCCGGACACCGTGTTTGTCTGCGAACTTTGGGAATCCGCCGAAGCACACCGGGCATCGCTGCAGCTGGCGGGCGTCCAGGCCGCGATCAGCGAAGCGATGCCGCTGCTGTCCGGCGACAACGGCGGCCACCGCTTCACCGTGCTGGGCTCGCCGCTCCGCACGGACGGCGCGCGCCAGTCGCGGCATTCGCTCTAGAGGCACACAAGCGCAGAAGACGACGGCGGGAGCACCCGCCGTCGTCTTCTTTCCTGTGCTTTCGCGTCAGATGGTCCGTTGCGCCCTGGCCAGGTTCGCCTCAAGTTCGGCAGCGTCCTGCCGGACCACGTAGGCGGGACGGTCCCGTTCGGCCCGCCAGCTCTCGGAAAGCGGGCCGATGTTCACGGTGTCGAAGCCGAATTCGTCATAAAGCCTGGTGACCAGTTCGGCAGCCTCCGGATAATCGCTGGCCGTGGCCAGGGCACGCCGGCCGGGAGTTCCCGAAGGCAAACCGTCCGCGGTGATTTCCTTGGCGCGGATGTGGTTGAAGCCCTTGGCCACCTTGGACTGCGCGAGATGTTTCTGGACCAGCCCGAGGTGGTGGCCTGGCCGGCGTCGAGCGCCGGGACGCGGCCGTCCCGCTCCCAGTAGTAGTTGTTGGTGTCGATGACCACCTTGCCCGCCAGCTCATCCGCCGGAAGGTCCCGGTAGTGCCCGAACGGGACGGTCACGACGGCGAAATCGCCTGCCGCGGCTGCCTCCGCCGCGCTTGCCGCACGGGCCCTGGGGCCGAGTTCCGCGACCAGCGCAGCGAGTGTCCCGGGTCCGCGGGAGTTGCTGATCACCACGTCGTAGCCGAGTTCAACCGCCTTGCGGGCCAGCTGGCTGCCGATGTGTCCTGCACCGATGATTCCGATTGTCGTCATATCTGCGGCAACACCGGCTGGCCGGCTCCGATTCCATGCGTTACGCCGGGTGTCCCGGCGGGGATTCAGTCCTTGGCCGGTGCCGGTGCCGGCACGGCTGCCGGGTGGAGCGCCGAGTGGAAGTGGCTGCGGGACATCTCGCCGAACTCGTACGCGGTCTCGGCGTGCTCGGAAAGGTCCACGCCCACGGTCTCAGCCTCGTGGCTGACGCGGAAACCGATGGTCTTGTTGATGACCAGGCCGATGACGGCGGTCATGACGCCGGAAACCAGCATCGTGATCACCACAGCCACGGTCTGGGCGGTCAGCTGCCCGAAACCGCCGCCGTAGAAGAGGCCGCCGCCCACGCCGTCCACCGGCATGGCAATGAAGCCGAGGGCGAGGGTGCCGATGAGGCCGGCGCCCAGGTGCACGCCCACTACGTCGAGCGAGTCGTCGAAGCCGAACTTGTACTTCAGGTCCACGAACACCACGCAGGCCGCGCCGGCCACCGCGCCCAGGCCGAGGGCGGCCACCGGGCTGACGTTGGCACAGGACGGGGTGATGGCTACGAGGCCGGCAACCACGCCGGACGCGGCACCGAGGGAGGTGGGGTGGCCGTGGCGGATCTTCTCGGTAATGAGCCAGCCGATCATGGCGCCGCACGGCGCGAGCAAGGTGTTGACCCAGATCAGGCCGGCCTGTTCCGCGCTGCTGGCGGCGCCGCCGTTGAAGCCGAACCAGCCGAACCACAGCAGGCAGGCGCCGAGCATGATGAAGGGAATGTTGTGCGGGCGGTGGTTCGGGTCCTTGCCGAAGCCGTGACGCTTGCCGAGGATGAGGGCCAGGACGAACGCGGCGGTACCGGAGCTGATCTCCACGACCGTACCGCCGGCGAAGTCGATGACCTGGCCGAACACCGCGGTCAAGGCGCCGCCGGCGCTCATCAGGCCGCCGCCCCACACCATGAAGGCGAGCGGGCAGTAGACCAGGGTGACCCACACGGGAACGAAGACCGCCCAGGAGCTGAACTTGGCACGGTCCGCGATGGCTCCGCTGATCAGGGCCACGGTGATGATCGCGAACGTGGCACTGTACCCCACCTTGATGAGGTCGGGGGAGCCGATGAGGTTGGCCAGGCCGAAGTGGGCGAAGGGGTTGCCGAACAGGCCGAGGAAGCCCTCGCCGCCGATCATCGAGTATCCCCAGAGCGCCCAGACCGCGCCGGCGATGGCCGCGGCGAGGAAGCTCATCATGATCATGTTGAGGGAGGACTTGGCACGGGTCATGCCGCCGTAGAAGAGCCCCAGTGCCGGGGTCATCATGAGGGTGAGGGCTGCCGCCACCATCATCCAAATCTGTTCCGCAGTGATGTGCACTTGCGTGTTCCCTTCTCCGTCAGCAGTCCGTCTGCGGGAGGCCGTGGCTCCCGTATTCATCCCCCCGTACCAGTGGCACGGTTCAATGGTTCACGGCTTGTGTTTCAGGAAAGGAGGGAAAAAATTGCGGCCAAGTTACAGAAATCCGGCCCACGTGAAGACCGCATGACGGCCATGTTTCAAGCATGTTTCCACGGTCGTTTTGGCTGCGGTTTGCGGGCTGACGCGACCCGACGTTTCCTCCATGTAAACCCAGGCTCACCTGCTTTCCCGCCACTGGCGCAGCGTCCGGGACGGGCGCAAACTTGCTGTGTGAAGCCGTTCCTGTTGCTCGCCTCCCGTGCTGAAGACATTGCGGCCGAGGAGGAATACCGCTCATACCTGCGTTTCGGCGGGCTCGACGAGTCCGAGCTGAGGCGCATCCGGCTCGAGGCGGGACCCCTGCCGGAGCTGGACCTGGCTGACTACTCCGGGGTGATTGTCGGTGGCAGCCCTTTCACCTCCAGCGACCCGCCGGAGCGCAAAAGCGAGACCCAGCACCGCGTGGAGCGTGAACTTGCCGGGCTGCTGGACCGCATCGTGGCGCTGGACTACCCGTTCCTTGGGGCCTGCTACGGGGTCGGCACGCTGGGCCGCCACCAAGGCGCCGTCATCGACCGCACCTACGGCGAAACCCTGGGTGCTGTGACCGTCAAACTGACCGCCGACGGCATCCAGGACCCCCTGCTGACCGGAATGGACGAGCGCTTCGAAGCGTTCGTCGGCCACAAGGAGGCCTGCACGGTGCTGCCGGGCCATGCCGTCCTCCTGGCCGGGTCGGCGGCATGCCCCGTGCAGATGTTCCGGATCAAGCGGAACCTCTATGCCACCCAGTTCCATCCGGAGCTCGACGCCGACGGGCTGGCCCTGCGGATCAACACGTACCGGCACGCGGGCTACTTTCCGCCGGACGACGCCGAGCGGCTCATCATCGAGGCCCATAAGCATACGGTGACTGAGCCGATGAAGCTTTTACGGAACTTCGTGAGCCGCTACGCAAGCCAGCAATAGCTTCAGAGCGTAAGCACAACCTGCCCGGCCACCATGACGCCGGCCGTGCAGTCAAGCTGACTGCACGGCCGGCGTCGTTTCTTGTCTATCGTTCTTGCCTTCAGGCGCCTGGACGCCTCCGGTGGCTATGCTCCTTTCCGCATGGGGTCGGGCCAGTTGCCGATGAATGCGTTGAGGTGATTGCTGCGGTCTTGAACGTGGATATGGTCTCTCATGGCTTCTCTTCTTGACTGAGGCCGGATCCTGCGCGGTGTAGCGCAGGTGGTCGTGCCTGCCCAGGGCAGGGACGGCCTGCTCAGTCGGGAGAAGAGCCGGGATCGAACGCAGGTCCGGCTGCGGGGACCTGTGGTCCGTCGCGGACGGCCGCGTTTCCCTTCGGTGGTGCCAGTGCCCGTTGATCAGGAAGATCTGCGGCGCCATGGGCTGAACCGCCCTGTGGTCCGTTCGTAGCCCCGGCTTGGGCCGGGGGTGTGGCCGGAGGGAGGGGCTTGCCCGGCGGGGCACCATCTGGAGGCGGTCTTTCTGCCGTCGCCGACAATGCAGCGGGCACAACGACCAGCAGGTGCGGGATGAATCCGGGGCTCCCTGTGTTCGTTGCCGGTCCGGCCTGGGCCTTTGGCGGAAGCACGTTGGTATGGCGAAAAGCGGTGGCGGCAGCCGGCACGCGTGGTCCGGCGGCGGACGCGGCGGGATCGGAGCCGGGAGCCAAGGGCAGCAGCCCGGGCACCGGCAACTGCCCGGGCACCGGCAGCGTCGGCCTGTCGACGGGGTCAATCAGGGGCGTCACGGCGTCGATCACCCCGACGACAGGTGTTGCGACGGCATCCGGCAGCTCATTGATGACGGCTTGCGGAATCTCGGCTAATTGCGTCGGTGCCAGCGGAAGGGTAGGAGACGGGATCGTGGGGACGGCAGGTATCGAGGGCACTGCCGGGCCGAGGTCCAGGGCTGATGGCACTGTAGGGGCCACTGCCAGGTCCAGAGTGGGGGCTGGCGCCAGATCCAAGGTCGGCGTCGGGGCCGGGGCCAGCGAAACGGCCGGCAACGGAACAGTGGGGAGGGTGGTTGTCGAGGGTCCCGCCGGAACCGGGGGCAAGAGATCACTGGCCTGCGACGGACCGGCGAGCCACACCAGCCACACCAAGGCGCCAAAAAGGGCGGGAAGAGCAGGGCGAAGAAAGGAAACGGCGCCATGGCCTAAATATCTGGCCAAAACACTCACCTCCCCAGCACAGCGTTTGGACGTTAAGTTACGCCGGTCGCGGTCGTCGGTCCAGAGCAACGGGTCCGTTGGGCGGGGGGTCAACGATCCCGCGTTACTGTGAACGCTGAAGGTGAACGCTGAAGGTGTTTTCCCGGGTCCCTGCGGCCCGGGTTCCGCTACGCAACCGGGCCCGGGATATCGGGCAGTTCGACGTAGATGGGCTTGCCCGGAACCAGCCGCGGATGCGTCCATACCGGGCGATAAACGTGGCCCTGGGGATCAGTGACCCGGAGATCCCCATGCTGGCGCAACGCAGCGGTGCGGTGATCGACTTCCGGCAGCGCCGGAAGGTCCTCGGTCCTGCCATCGGCCATCACCTGCCATGGATTTCCGGGCGCCGGTGCGCCTTGCTCGAGGGCAAGGGTTTCGAACAGTCCTGCCAGCAGTCCGGCGCGTGCCGGCAGGAAGCGGCGCAGCCGGTGCGCCGAGGGATGGGTTTTCAACGCGTCCGTCCAGGCCCGCATGAGCCATTCCAAATCCACTTCTCCAAGGCCTTGGCCGAGGCGCAGCTTGCGGTTTCTGTCCAGCACAAGCCGGTGCTGGATGCCTGCCCGGTCGAGGATGCATGCCGCCTCCTCGACATACTCAAACCCGGCAAGCAGGGCCGCTTCGGAGGGATGGTAGGCGAACTCACCAGTCTCATCGATCGAAACATAAGCCCCGCCTCCGGAAGCCGGTGTGCCTTCCTGCGGTCCCCTGGCCATCTCTGGATCTCCTGTCCGGAAGGTATTGGCGCTGTTTGCGCCGGCTTTCACCTTCCATGGGAACACCGCCATTGCTTTTCCGACACAGGCCTTAACGAATTCCAAACGCCGGCATTGGACGCTGAAGGACGGACAGCCGTCATGCCGGCCGGGTGTCAAGGACCCGTCAAGGGTTCGGCTGCGCCGGGTCTGAGTGGTGGAGTGTTGCCGGCTACGGCCCCCGCCTCTGCGCACGGCGGAGACGGGGGCCGTAGCCATCTACAAGTGCATCCCCTACCGGACCGCCGCCATGCTCGGATCCAGTTGCTCGATGCCCTCCGTGGTCACGAGGACCACGCGGGCCGTACGGATGTCGTAGAACAGCCCGGTGGCCTGGACCGCGCCCGACGCCAGGGCAGGGCCGGTGACCGGGTGCTCTTCGAGTTTCCGGAGCTGGACGGCCACATTCACCATGCTGAGCTGGTCGAGGCGGCTGTACCCTGCCGCCTCGGCGGCCAGGGCGACAGGATGCCCCGCCATCAGCTCGCTGTAGCTCGGGCGGGCGTGCCCGAGCCAGGTGTCAAAGCCGGAGCCCAGGGCGGCGTTGCCCGCACCTTCGGCATCCGCCAGGACGGCTTTCATGGCGCCGCAGTTGGAATGGCCGCAGACCACGATCGAGTCCACCGACAGTCCTTTGACCGCGAACGACAACGCCGAGTCAATGGAGGCATCGTGGCCATCGCTGCACACCACGTTGCCGATGTTGCGCAGCGTCAGCAGGTCGCCCGGGCCGCTGCTGGTGATCAGGTTCGGGTTCACGCGGGAATCGACGCAGGCCACAAAAAGCGTGTCCGGGTTCTGTCCCTCGGCAAGGTCCCGCACCAGCGGGCGGACCTTGTCCGCATGCCGCCGGTGGTACTTGTCGATCCCCAGGAGGATCGAGCGCAGGCGCGGCTGCCCGTCGTCGTCGACGGCGGCAGGGGAGTCCGCTGGGAGCGGCGCCTGCCAGGAATTCCTCGGCGGGAGCGGAAACTCCCGCGGGTCCCGGCGCTGCGGCGTCCGGTCCGCGGCGTCGCGGAAGGCAGTGGTGCCGTGTTCTTCCAGCACCACGGAGGCACCGGTGCTCCGGTGCCGGCTCTGCCAGGCGAGCAGGGCTTCGCGGAAGGCATGGTCAAGGTAGTCGGCGTTGAGTTCCACCATGACGTCCTGGCCCTCGGGCACGGAATGGAGGACACGGTTCAGCCGGGGCAGGGCGAAGAAGCTGCAGGACCCGGCGATGGTCACGCGCCACGGAAGGTGCGCGGCGGTGGCTTGGTGGGCGTGGATCTGGGCCCGGAGCACCCGCCACAACACGCACAGCGCGGCCAGTGCCAGGCCGATGATGACGCCTTCGAGCAAGTTGAGGAAGACGACGCAGGCCAGGGTGACCACGTACACGAGGAGGTCCCCGGTACGGCGGCTCGTCCGGATGTCGGCCACTTTGATGAGTTTGGCGCCGATCACCAGCAGGAGGCCGGCCAGCACGGCCAGCGGGATGAGCTGGATCAAGCCCGCGGCGAGGACGGAGAACACCAGCACCCACACGCCGTGCAGGATCGCCGAAGCCCGGCTCGCGGCGCCCGCCTCCACATTGGTGGCGCTGCGGACGATCACGCCCGTGACGGGGAGGCCGCCGAGCATGCCGGAGACCATGTTCGCGGAGCCTTGCCCGACGAGTTCGCGGTCGAGCCTGGTGCGCGGCCCCGAGTGCATCTTGTCCACGGCGACGGCGGACAGCAGCGATTCGATGCTCGCGATCATCGCCACGGTGAGGACGGCCATGGCTGCGGCACGCCAGTTGCCGTCGGGCAGGCTGGGCAGTGCGACGGCGTCGAACAGGGAACCGCTGAAACTGATGCGTTCGACGCCAGGCGCCACGGGCACGGACAGCGCTGTGACGAGTACGACGGCGGCCAGCGGCCCGGGAACCTTCCGCACCGCGGCGGGCAGGAACTTCCAGGCGAGCAGGATCGCCACGACGGCGATGCCGAGCAGGGCGGAGTGCAGTTCCACGTTCGTGATGGCCGCCGGCAGGGCAGTGAGGTTTTCGACCGCGGACCCGGCGGCTTTCCCTCCGAGCAGGACGTGCAGTTGCTGCAGGATGATCGTGATGCCGATGCCGGCAAGCATCGCTTTGACCACCACCGGGGACACCGCCAAGGCGGCGCGGCCCACGCGGCTGACTCCAAGGAGCAATTGCACGACGCCGGCAGCGGCGGTAATCGCGCAGGTCACCTGCCAGCCGAACTCGTCCACGAGGCCCGCGACGACGACGGTCAGCCCGGCGGCCGGGCCGCTCACCTGCAGGGGCGAGCCGCCCAGGCTGCCGGCCACGATTCCGCCGATTGCTGCTGCGATCAGGCCCGCCATGATGGGTGCCCCCGAGGCCGCGGCGATGCCGAGGGAGAGGGGGAGCGCTACCAGGAAGACCACGAGTGAGGCGGGGAGGTCGGCGCCCAGGCTGCTGAGGAAGGAGAGCCGCCTTGTGCCGGGCCCGCCGGCCTTGCCCGCCTTGTTGCCCGCCGGAGGCTCGCCCGGCGGGCTGTGGGCGTCGTTGGGAACGGCTGCGGAAGCTGATGGGTGAGGCATGGTCTGTCCTTGGCTCGGGAATACTGACCCGTTAACTCAAGGAAATTTCCGGAGAGAGTGACAAGAAAGTGTGACGCTTGTGACAGAACCTGTAAATATTTGCCGTCGCACTATGACAAAGAGGAACTTTTGGCCGGGCGGCTGCGTTGGTGAGGCCGCCCGGCCTGAAGCCGCAGCACCGCCCGGCCTGAGGTCAGGCGCGCGCCTGCAGCCCGGGCACGGTGTCCACGATGTCGAAGGAGGCCTTGGTCCGCACCGCGGAGCCGGGGGTGCTGACATAGTCCAGTACCCGGAAGTCGGCCCGCATGGCGTCCTTTGTGATCTTCGTGTTCACGTAGCCGCGCTGGTCGTTGTAGAACTTCAGGTGCTGGTTCCAGGCCATGGTGGCATCGGTGGCGGTGGCGCTTCCGTTGCCGCCGGAGGTGATGGAACTGCACACCAGTTCCGAACCGACCACCGGGGACTCCGGATCCTTGAAGTCCACCTTCAGGTCGCCGGCCCAGTGCCGGTGCACGTCGCCGGTGAGCACCACGGCGTTGCGCACGCCGGCATCCACCCAGCCCTGGGTGATGCGGCGCCGGGATGCGGCGTAGCCGTCCCAGCCGTCCATGGAGACGTCGTCCACGTCCAGTGCCTGGGCCCGGTCGCGCTCGGCGAAGAACACTTGCTGGCCCAGCACATCCCAGCGGGCCCCGGACGCCTTGAAGCCGTCCAGGAGCCATCTTTCCTGCTCGGCGCCGGTGATGGTGCGGTTCTCGTCGAAGCGTTCCATGACGTTCTTCTTCCAGCCGTCGCCGGCGAGCTGGTCGTCGCGGTACTGTCGCGTGTCCATCATGTGGAAGTTGGCCAGGCGGCCCCACTGGACGCGGCGGTAGATGGTCATGTCCGCGCCGGACGGCAGGGCCGAGGGGCGCAGCGGCATGTTCTCGTAGTACGCCTGGAAGGCGGCGGCCCGGCGCAGGCGGAAGTGCGCGGCGGAGTCGTTCAACTGCGCCGGATCCTGGTTTTCCGGGATTTGGTCCGCCCAGTTGTTGTCCACCTCGTGGTCGTCCCAGACCACCAGCCACGGCGCGATGGCGTGCGCGGCCTGGAGGTCGGCGTCGGCCTTGTACTGGGCGTGGCGCTGCCGGTAGTTCGCAAGGGTGACGGTTTCGGGGCCATCGTGGTCGCGGACGTTTCCGCCGCCCACCACGTACGAGTCCTTCTTGTACTCGTACTGGTAATCGCCCAAGTGCAGCACCAGGTCCGGCTGGTCTTCGGCCATGCGCTTGTAGGCGGTGAAGAAGCCGTGCTCGTACTGGGCGCAGCTGGCGAAGGACATGGCCAGGGCGGCGGGCATCTCATTCAGGGCCGGGGCGGTGAGGGTGCGGCCCACCGGGCTGAGGTAGCGGCCGCTGCGGAATCGGTAGAAGTATTCGCGGCCTGGGCGCAGGCCGCGCAGTTCCGCATGCACCGAGTGGGCGGAGCCGATCGAGGCGATTGCCACTCCGCGCTTGACCACGCGCGCCATCCGCTCGTCCTCGGCGACTTCCCATTCAACGGGGACATCACGGGACGGCATGCCGCCCAGGCCGTCGTCTGCCAGCGGGTCCACGGCCAGGCGCGTCCAGATGACGAAGCCGTCCGGCCACGGCTCGCCCGAGGCGATGCCCAGGCTGAAGGGGTCCGTCCTGAGTCCCGCCGGACCCTGGTTCGTGGACGCGGCGGCGATGCCCGTCCCGGGAACTGCGACGACGAGTCCGGCGCCAAGGCCGGCAGTGAGCAAGGACCTGCGCGAAATATTCGAGCTGCGTGAAATAGTCATGCCTGTCACGCTAGGTGTCACATTTTGACAGCCCTTGAAGGGCGTGTGAATACAGCTTGAACTGTGGCATTCGCGCACAGGCATTCGCGCGGCGAAGTCCGGCGCCCCGCAGCAACGGGGGCGCCGGACTTCCTAGTGCACCGAGTCGGCTGGAACGCCGAGCTGTTCCAGCAGCAGCGCGCAGGCGCCGGGAATCGGCTGGATGATCTCGGCAGAGGTGGTCCGTGCCAGGCGGCGGGCCGTTTCGCTGAGCGGACCGCCCGCGATGATCACCGCTTCCGCGCCGTCCAGCGTGGTGGAATCGCCGACGGCGGCGGCCAACTCCCGGTACTGCCGTTCCGGATCCGCGGCGAGCACCAGGGGTTCGGAAGCGGTAAGCCGGACCCCGCTGAAGTTTTCCGACTTTCCGTGCGAGCCGACCAGCGCGGCGAGGGAATCCGCCAGCAGCGGCGTGCTCGTTGCCATCCCGAAGCGGCGTCCACCCTTGGACGCTTGGTGGATGGAGCCCTGGCCGATGCCGAACACGGCAATGTCCTGCCCTGTGAGCTCCAGGGCCAGGGCTTCCCGGCCCGGGTCGCCGATGGCGGAGACGATCACCGCGGCCACCGTGCCGCCGTCGGGCCCTGCCAGATAGTCCAGCACCGCGGTGCGGACGTGCGCCGCCGAGGCGGCCAGCGACTCCGGGTCGATGATCATGGCCGGGCCTTTGGCCGCGGTGAGCCCGACGACCCCGAACCCAAGGGGTGCGAGGGATTCTTCCGCCAGCCCGGCCATCATGGCCGTGGTGCGGGAATTGCTGTTCGGGTTGACCAGCAGTACGGTGCGCCGCGCCCGCAGTCCGGAACCGGTGCGTCCGGAGTCAGTGCCCATGGATCGCTGCCTCCTCTTCGCCGGGCGCCTCGCCGTCTTCCTCCATCGGCTTGCCGAAGGTTTCGGGCGGGAACTGCACGGCGACCGCGAGCACGATGAACAGGATCGCGAGCGTGGTGAACATGCCGCCCAGGCCTGCCGAGTCGAAGACCGCGCCGGAGATCAGCGGGAAGAGGCCGCCCGAGAGCGAGCCCGCCGCGAGGATGATCGACGTGCCGAAACCACGGGTGCGGGTGGGGTAGAGCTCCGGGGCGAACAGCCAGATGGTGGTGTTCAGGATGATCACGGAGAAGTTGAACAGGGCACCGAAGACCACCACGAGCACGATGCTGCTGGCCAGGAACGCCATGGACAGGCCGGCTGCGCAGCCCAGGACCGCAGCTGCGGTGAGGACCTTCTTGCGGGGCAGGCGGCTGGCGAGGAACGCCGCGGTGCAGGCGCCCAGGAGCGAACCGGACTGCATGATCAAGGTGAACCACAGGCTGGTGTTCACGGCATAGCCGAGGGATACCAGGATGGTGGGCATCAAGGTGAGCATGGAGATCTGGGCGGCGTAGGACATGCAGACGGCGATGCACAGCAGGACGGTGCGCTTGAGGAGCTTGCCGCGCAGGGCGTCCTTCCAATGGCCCGTGGACTTCGCCTCGACGGGCTCCGGGGCGGCCGTAATGAACTGCCCGGGATCGTTGATGGGTCCGGAAAGCTTGCCCCGGGCGAGGCGGGTGATGACCAGGTTGGCTTCGTCGAGCCGGCCCTTCGATGCCAGGAAGCGCGGGGTTTCGGGAACGAAGCGGCGGAAGAACATCACCAGCAGCGCCGGGATGAAGAGCAGCCCGAAGACCCAGCGCCACTTGTCCGGGCCGTCGAACAGGGTGAAGACCAGGATGCCGAAGGCCGGGGCGAGCATGTTGCCCAGGCCCGCTGCGGTGACGTTGATGAGGCCGACGGCCGTGCCGCGCTGTTTCGCCGCGAAGAATTCGGCCATCATGATGACCGCGACGGCGATTTCGCCGCCCAGGCCGAAGCCGACGATGAAGCGGCCCGCCGCGAGGACCGGATAGTTGGGTGCAACAGCGCAGAGGAGCGAACCGCCGGCGAAGATGATCAGGTTGATGACCAGCATCTGGCGCCGGCCGTACTTGTCGACGATCAGGCCGGTGGCAATGCGGCCGAGCGCGGTGGCCGTGAAGGTCATGGTGTTGAGCAGGCCGATCTCGGCGCCGCCCAGGCCTCAGGACTGGCGCAGGATGGGGCCGGTGATGCCGACGGCGTTTTGTTCCAGGGCGTCGAAGAAGACGCCCAGGAGGATCATGAAGACGATCTGGCGGTGGGCGCCGGTGACGCCGATCCGCTGGTAGGCGCCCTCGATCTGCTGCGCCAGGGAACCCTTGCGGGGGCCGGCTTCGGGGCCGCCGGCTGGCCTTGTGGCGGCTTCCGGGGAAGCGTTTCTCTCCACGGTGTGCTCCTCACTGAGCTGGAAGGGGATCGGTCGGCGCCTCCAGGCGCCGTTCCATGATGCGAAAATGAGTTTTCATTGCGGTGACGTGTGACTCAGGTTACATCTTGGGATCCCAGAAGCTCAATGCTTAGGCGGCAAACAAAATATGACCGCCGACCCACAACTGGGCCGGCGGTCATACGCATATTTCGGCGGAATTCGCGGGGGTGAGGCTACTTCCGGAGGAAGGCCAGGAGCGCCTCGTTGATCTCGGCGCCATGCGTCCAGAGCATGCCGTGCGGGGCGCCGTCGATCTCCACATATTCGGCGTCCGGCAGCGCGCGGGAGAACGGGCGGCCGGTGACATCGATCGGCAGGATCCTGTCCGCCGTGCCGTGCACGATCAGCGCCGGGACGTCGATCTTGGGAATGTCCGCCCGGAAGTCCGTGGGCCAGGTGGGCTGCGCGGCCACGGAGGCAAAGGCTCCCGACTGCGCGGCCAGTCCCCAGCTGGCCCGGACGGACTCCTCGCTGAGCCGCGGCGTGCCCAGGAAGGTGTCGCTGTTGTAGAAGTTCTTGAAGAACTCGGTGAAGAAGGCGTACCGGTCCGCTTTCACCGCCGCCAGGAGCCCGTCGAACACGTCCTGCGGAACGCCGTCGGTGCCTTCCTCCGGGTCCAGCAGGTACGGTTCCAGCGAGCCGAGGAACACGGCCTTGGCCACCCGTGCCGAACCGTGGTTGGAAAGGTAGCGGGCCACCTCGCCGGTGCCCATGGAGAATCCGACCAGCACGGCATCGTTTACCTCGAGGGTGTCCAGCAGGGTCTTCAGGTCCGCGGCGAAGGTGTCATAGTCGTAGCCGGTGGTGGTCTTGCTGGATTTGCCGAAGCCGCGGCGGTCGTAGGTGATGACGCGGAATCCGGCGTCCAGCAGCGCAGCGGTCTGTTTCTCCCAGGAGGAGCCGTCCAGCGGATAACCGTGGATCAGCACCACCACCTGCCCGCTTCCGTGGTCTTCGTAATAGAGCTCGATGTCAGTGCTGTTCTCGGTTCCGACGGTGACAAAAGCCATGGCAATGCATCCTTCCGGTGACGGTGACGATCGTTCCCCAGCCTAACCGGCGAGGGACCCGAATCGAGCGGAGCGAGATTTGGGAGCCGGTTCGGCGCTAACCGGCGAGGGACCCGAATCGAGCGGAGCGGGATTTGGGAGCCGGTTCGGCGCTAACCGGCGAGGGACCCGGCCCCCGTCACACGCTGCCGGCCAAGTGCTCGCCCACGGCGAAGGCCCGCGCAATGGCGGAGCCAAGGGTGGCGCCGCCGCCGGGGTAATTGTTCCGGAAGGCGCCGGCGGACACGTTTCCGGCTGCGTACAGTCGGGGGACCGGGGACCCGGTCCGGTCGAGCACCCGGCCCTGGAAATCGGTGGCCAGGCCGCCGGAGGTTCCCAGCGTGCCGGCCGCAATGGGCACCGCGTAGAAGGGCGCCCGGTCCAGCGGCGCCAGGCAGGGATTGGGCGTGTTGCCGGCATCTCCGAGGAAACGGTCCTGCGCAGTGGCCCCGCGGCCGAACTCCGAATCAACACCCGCCGCAGCATCGGCGTTGAACGTCTCCACGGTTGCGCGCAGGCCGGCCGGATCGATGCCGAGCCGGCCGGCCAGCTTCTCCAGGGTGGGCGCGGCGGTCATCCAGTCGGCGGGTTTCCCCGGGGTGGATCCTGCCACCGGGTACTTGGACAGGTAATGCGAATCGAAGACCAGCCAGGCCGGGTTGTTCTGTTGGCGGCCGGTGCGGGGGTCGATCGAGGCGAACACGCGGGAGGCATCGTGGTAGTTGAGGGCTTCGTTCACGAAGCGCTTGCCCGCCGCGTTGACAGTGATGGAGCCAGGCAGTGTCATCTCCACATTGCCCATGCGTCCCGATTGCACGCCGTCGTACACATGGGCCGGCGTTGAAATCACGGGCACTCCCCAGAATGCCGTCATGTCCTCCACGGCGGCGCCGGCCCTGAGGCCCAGCTCCAGGCCGTCGCCTTCGTTCGACGGCGCGCTGATCGGCGTCACGGGGAACGGCAGGAACGCCCGCCGCAGGCGGGGGTTCCATTCGAAGCCGCCGGAGGCGATGACGACGGCGGCGGCCCGGACCGGGGTGGCCTCACCGGAACTGCCACCCAGCTGCACCTCCCAGCCATCCGACGTCGGGCCCAGCTCCGTCACGGGGGCCGGGGCTACGATCCGGACGCCGCGGTCGAGGGCGCTCGCCAGCAGGCTGCCCACCAGGGCGCCGCCCATGGTCCGCACCCCGGTGGCCGCACGCTCGGCCAGCAGCCGCGGCTCGGCGGCCCGGCCGTTGAGGGCGTCCCGCTCGGTCATGGTGAGCAGGGGAAAGTACGACGACGGCCGGATCAGTTCCGCCATTCCCGGATAATCCGAGGGGTCGAACGCGGAGTTGTCCAGGCTCCTGCCGCCGTCGGCCGCTCCTTCCCACTCCAGGTGGTAGTCCGGGCGCCGGATGGGCTCAAGCGAAACCCTGGTGCGGGAGGTCAGGTACCGGACGGCTTCGGCGGCCGTGCGGACGTACCACTCGATGTCCCCGGAGCTGAGCACGTGGCCCGCCGCGCGGCGCAGGTAGGCGACCGCGGCTTCATGGCTGTCCGGGAAGCCCGCCGCGCCGGCCAGGTGGTTGTTCGGCGCCCACATGACGCCGCCGCCCACCGCGGTGGTTCCGCCCAGCTGCCGGGCCTTTTCGGCCACGAGGACGGACAGGCCGGCGTCGGCTGCGCGCACCGCGGCCACCAGGCCTGCCGCACCGCTGCCCATGACCACCACGTCATAGGCAGGGGCCAAGTCCGCAAGCGGGGTCAGGATCCCGTTCATGCCGGAACTCCCGCCGCTACGGCGGCCGGCCCAAGCACGGGAGCGGCCGCGGCGGGCAGGTCTATCACGATCTTGCCCACCGGCTCGCTGCGGCCCTGCATCAGCTCGAACGCCTGCTGCAGTTCCCCGAAGGGGAAGCGGTGGGTCACCAGTGTCCGCGCCAGGTCAGGATGGCGGGAAAGCAGCTCGAGGCCCTGGGGGATGAGGTTGAGGCTGTTGCGGCTGCCCATGATGTCCAGCTCCTTGAAGGGGATGTCCTTCATGGACAGCATGGCGATCCGCGGCGAAATGCCCACCTGGACGATGCGCCCGGCGCTGGCCACGAGCCGGACGGCTGCCTCGAACGAAGACGCCACGCCGGTTGCTTCGATCACCAGTGCCGGGCCGTCGCCGCCGCTGAGCCGGTCCAGCAGGGCGGCCTGGCCGGCGTCGGGAAGCCCGACGCCGGGAGTCACCAACATGGTCCCCGCCGCGCCGAAGCGCCGGGCGAGCTCCAGGCGGCTGGCTTCGGTGTCGGCGCACACCACGTTGACGCCGAGTTCAGTGAGGTACAGGGTGGCCAGCAGCCCGATGGGTCCGCTGCCCAGGACGACGGCGGTTTCCCCCGCCTCCGGCCGGCCGCGGTTGACGGCCTGCATGGCGATGGACGTCGGCTCGCCCAGGGCCGCGAGGTCGAGGGGCAGCGCCTGGGGGACGGGGCAGAGCTTGGCCACGGGAACACTCAGCACTTCGACGAGGGCCCCGTCGGAATAGCAGCCGATGCACCCGATGCTGCTGCAGACATTCGGGCGGCCCGTCCTGCACGGGCGGCACTGCCCGCAGTAGGTCATCGGGCTGACGGCGACTCTGTCACCGGGCTGGATGCACAGGCCATTGGGTCCGATGGCCTCCACGATGCCGGAGCACTCATGGCCCTGGACGATGGGCAGCTCCGTGGGGTAGTCGTCCTCCCAGATGTGCAGGTCGGTTCCGCACAGGGTGACGTGGTGGATGCGGACCAGGGCATGGCCTGGCTCCAGGCGGGGCTCCGCCGCGGTTTCGTGGCGGATGGTCTCCCGGGCTGTGGTGCGGGCAATGAGCATGGCGCTATTCCTGGTTCGCCGCGGTCGTGGAGTCGGCGCCGAAGAAGATGTTCCACTGCCGGACCGTGCGCTCCTTGATCAGCCCCTCGCGGTGGAAGGGGTCCTGGTCCAGGAGGGCCTCCACTTCGGCCTTGGATCCGCCGGCGAGCAGGAGCAGCGCCCCGGGTGCTTCTTCGGGACCGAAGGGTCCGCTCTTGACGAGGCGGCCGGCGTCGAATTGGGCCTTCAGGAAGTCGACGTGCCGTGGCCGGTGTTGATCGCGGGCCTCGGTGCTGCCGTCGGTGTAGGCGTAGGTGACTGCGTACGTTGCCATGGGGGCGGTTCCTCTTCATTGAGCCGGTGGGATAGCTCCATGGTGCGGAACGGATTCAGATGCGTCCAATACTTAGTTGGTCAGAGACTATGTGCTGAATGCACATTATCGGGGCGTTGGCAGGATCTCCTCGGCCAGCTCCAGGGCCCGCTGCAGGGCCGGCGACACCGCGTCCGGATTCCATGCAAGGCCCGAGCTGAGGGTCGGCGGCTTGCCGGCCAGCGGCAGGAACACGGTGCCGCCGGGCATGATCCCGGCGATCGACTCCGGCATCAGGCTCACGCCGACCCCGCCTGCCACCAGGGACAACGCGGTGAACGGGTCGGCCACCTCCTGCGCGACGTCCGGCCGGAAGCCGGCAGCCGCGCAGGCCGCGAAAGTGACCTCGCGCAGCGTCGAACCCTGTGCGGCGGGCATCGTGATGAACTGCTCGTCCGCGAGTTCGGCCAGGGCGATGGCGTCGCGCCCCGCCAGGGGGTGGTCCACCGGGACGGTGGCTCCGAGCTTCTCGACGGCGATCTGCCGGGTCGCGAGGGATGGCGCACGGACCGGCAGGCCGATGAATGCCAGGTCGAGGGAACCGCTGGCCAGCCGCTGGAGGGATTCGTGGGTCAACAGGCCGCCGTGCAGGCTGAGGTCCACCTGGGGATAGCGCCGACGGAGGGCCCGCATCAGCGGCGGCAGGGTCGCGTGGTTCAGGGCGCCGGAAAAGCCGATGGCAAGCCTGCCGTAGACCGTGCCGCTGCCGGCGGCGACCGAGCGCCGCGCGAGGTCCACTTCCTCGACGATCCGGCGGGCATGGGGCAGGAAGTTCAGGCCCGCCGTCGTCAGGGCGACGGCCCGGGTATTGCGTTCGAAAAGCTCCGCCCCGAGGCTCCGCTCGAGCTTCCGGATGGTCTGGCTCAGGGGCGACTGCGCCATCCGCAGCCGTTCGGCGGCACGGCCGAAATGCAGTTCCTCGGCAACGGCCAGGAACGCCTCGATCTGGCGCAACTCCATGGGTGCTCCTTTTCTTCCGCGCTTCACTATATTGGGAGTCATGGCGAACTCAGCGTCGGGGGAGTCCGTCATCCAGCGGGTCGTCAAGATCATGGAAGCGTTCTCCAAAGGCCACCCCCGCTTGTCACTTACGGAACTGGCGCACGGAACGGGCCTGTCCACCAGCACCGTGCACCGGCTTGCCGCGGACCTCGTGGAAAGCGGCCTCCTGGAACGGGCCGCGACCGGCGAATACCTGGTGGGCAAGAAGATGTGGGAACTTGCCGCGCGGGCCAACCCCTTGGAGGAATTCCGTCGCCGGGGCCTGCCGTTCCTCGAAGGCGTCCATGCCGCTGTGCGGGAAAACGTCTCCCTGTCTATTCCCGACGTCGAATCCGGGAGCATCCTCTACGTCGAACAATTGGACCGCCACGGGACGGTGGTGAACCTGGCGGAGGTGGCAGGACGGCTGGACATCCACACCACGTCTTCAGGAATGGCCATGATGGCCTTCATGCCGGGGTTCATCCAGGACCGGTTCCTCGCCAGGCAGCTGCCCAAGGTCACGGACAACACGGAGACCGATCCGGCGCGCCTGCGGGCCCACTTGGCCCTGATCCGGGAGCGCGGCTACGTCCGCATGGCCGGTGTGCTGGTGCCCGAAAACACCGCCTTCGCGGTCCCGGTCTTCGGCCCCGGCAACAGCGTCATCGGGGCGATCGCCGTCGTCGTCCCCACGGCCGAAGCGAACCCCGGGGTGATCCTGCCGGTCCTCGTCTCGGCCGGACGCGGGCTCTCGCTCAGCATGGGCGCGGAGCGCCGGCCGGCCGGCACCCGGCCTTGGCTGGAGCGCACGCAGTAGCTCCCCGGCCCATCCCGCCAGCGCCGGTACCGGCACTTCCCGTTCAACGGGAAAGTTCGCCACTGTCCAGGAAGCCGCTCCTACAGTTTTCCTCAGGGCACCGCAGCTGTGATCCGGAACACGGCCCGCGGTCAACCCGACCCCCAACGCTTCGCGGAATCCCGGCCCTTCCTTGCCGGGGACCCGTGGCACTCAATGAGGAGACATCATGGGACACGTCAGGCCTGAGCCTTTGGACACCCTTCCGGACCTGCCGACGACACCGGCGACGGCACCGGCAGGCGCAACGCATACCAAAATGCCCGGGAAAGCCGCCTTGGCTTCCTTCCTCGGCTCCACCCTGGAGTACTACGACTTCTTTATCTACGGCACCGCTGCGGCCCTGGTCTTCCCCAGGGTCTTCTTCCCCGGCGGGGACCCCGTGGTTGCCTTGCTCGGCGCGATGGCGACCTTCGGCGTCGGCTACCTTGCGCGTCCCCTCGGCGGCGTCGTCATGAGCCACGTCGGCGACCGGCTCGGACGCAAGCAGGCCCTCCTGGCCACGCTGGTCATCATGGGCGTGGCATCGATCGGAATCGGTTTCCTGCCCACGTACGGACAGGTCGGCTACTGGGCCACAGCCCTGCTGCTGATCGGCCGACTGGCGCAGGGATTCTCCGCCGGCGCCGAGGCCGCGGGCGCCTCCACCCTCACCATGGAGCACTCCCCGGACGGCCGCCGCGGTTTCTTCACCAGCTTCGTCATGACCGGCTATGCCTCAGGCATGGTGCTGTCCACGGTGGTCTTCATTCCGTTGGCCGCCCTGCCCGAGGAGCAGTTGCTGGCCTGGGGTTGGCGCGTTCCGTTCTGGCTCTCCGTGGTGGTCCTGGCCGTGGCCTACTGGATCCGCACCCGCCTGGACGAGACCCCGGTCTTCGAGGAGATCGTGGAACAGGACAAGCCCCGCTCCGTCCCCGCGGCCGCGGTGCTCAAGACCCAGTGGCGCGACGTCCTGCGGGTCGCCGTCGTGATGCTGTTCTCCGTGATGCAAACCACCTTCACCGTGTACGCCCTCGCCTACGCCACCGGACCCGCCGTCGGACTGGACCGCACCTTGATGCTGACCGTCAACGCCGTCACCGTCGGCCTGTCCATGGCCACCATCCCCATCGCCGGCATCATCTCGGACCGGATCGGCCGCAAGAAGGTCCTCCTGGTGGGCGCCGCCGGCTGCGCAGCGACGTCCTTTGGATACTTCTGGGCCATCAGCGAACACAACATCGTTCTGCTGTTCCTCTTCGGCTTCCTGAACATGTCCATCTTCTACTCCTGCTGGAACGGGGTGTGGACCGTGTTCTTCCCGGAAATGTTCCCCGCCTCCGTCCGCTACTCGGGCATGGCGATCGGCAGCCAGGTGGGGCTGATCCTCACCGGCTTCGCTCCGGCCATCGCCGCCCTCCTCGCCCAGCCGGGCCCCAGCGGTTGGATCCCCGTGGCGGGATTCACCGTGCTCTGCCTCCTTGCCTCGTCGATCGCCATCATGACCGCCCGCGAAACCTACAACGTTCCCCTCGAGGACCTCGGCAAGCCCCGGCGCTGAGCCAAGCCCCTTCGCCGGACTGAACGCACAACCCAAACAGCACCACAGCACTGAAAGTTGGAGACTCCATGACCCCGTCCACAGCAGCTTCCCGCAGCTACCGCGTCGGCATCGCAGGATGCGGCGCCATCTCCCGCAACCACCTTGAAGCTTTCCGGGCCATGGAAAACGTTGAGATCGTGGGGGTCTGCGACGTCGACCCGGACCGGGCGCGGGCCACCGCTGCAGAGTGGGGCGTCCCCGCCGCCGTGACCACCGTAGATGAACTGCTCGCCCTGGGCCTGGACATCGTCTCGGTCTGCACGCCGCACCCGACCCATGAGGACGTGGTCCTGAAGGCCGCCGCGGCGGGAGTCCACGCCCTCTGCGAAAAGCCGATCGCCACCCGGCTGGACGCCGCCGAGCGCATGGTGGCCGCCTGCGAGGAAGCAGGCGTCCGGCTCGGGGTCCTGTTCCAGCGCCGCTTCTGGCCGGCGTCGCAAAAGATCCGCGCCGCCATCGACGACGGCACCCTCGGCCGCCCCATCCTTGCCCAGTGTTCGGTGATGCTGCACCGCGCCCCCGAGTACTACTCCAAGGACGCCTGGCGCGGCACCTGGGAGAACGACGGCGGCGGCGTCCTCATGACCCAGGCCGTCCACTACATCGACCTGCTGCAGTGGTACCTCGGCGAGGTCGCGGAAGTGTACGGAAGGATCAACACCTACCGCCATGGCGAGAACATCGAGGTGGAAGACTCCGCGACGGCGGTCATCACCTTCACCTCGGGCGCCATGGCAACGGTCGAAGCCTCGACCGCGGTCTCGCCGAACCTCGGCATCCAGTTGCGGATCACCGGTGAAACGGGCGCGTCGGCGTCGCTGACGGAATTCCCGGAAGGCAGCGACGGCCGCCTGGACCTGTGGGCGGCCGGCGGGACGATCGCCGTCGAGCCCGTCCACCCGGAAGGCGTGGACGGCAACGTGGACCTCTCAACCATCAACGGCCAGCTGGTTCCGCACCACACCAGCCAGGTCCGCGACTTCATCCGGGCGCTGGACACCGGCACGGAGCCGGCCATCACCGGCCGCGACGCCGTCAAGTCGCTGCGGATCCTGCTGGCGGTTTACGAGTCGTCCCGGACCGGCCGGCCCGTGCGCTTCGCCGAGCCGCCGGTGTCCGCCGCCATCGCACCGGAAACCCGGGCGAAGGTGCCAGCGGAAGCGGCGGTCTAAGCCATGAAACAGACCCCCTTCGCGACACAACCGCTGACGCTCGGCCGCAACGGCCGTCCGGCCAGGACCCTGCGCAACCGACTGGCCTCCGCGCCGATGGAGCGCAACTACGGCACTCCCGATGGCCGGATCACCGCGCAGTACGTCGACTACCTGGTGACCCGTGCCAAGGCCGGACTCGGCATGGTCACCACCGAGGCCACTTTCGTCCGGGCTGACGGCAAGGGCCGCACCCACCAGCTCGGCCTGCACGACGACGCCATGGTCCCGGGGCTCCGCGCCCTCACCGATGCCCTGCACGCCGAAGGTGCCCTGGCCGCCGTCGAACTCAACCACGGCGGACGCACCGCACAGGCCGCCGTGTCCGGCTTCAAGAACGTGGCGCCGTCGCCGGTTCCGTGCCCGACGGCGGGCGGCGAGGTGCCGCGGGAACTCACCACCGCGCAATGCCGTGAACTCGCGGCCGCCTATGCGGAGGCGGCCGTCCGCGCGGCAGCCGCCGGCTTCGACGTCATCAATATCCACGGCGCCCACGGCTACCTGATCCACCAGTTCATGTCGCCGATCTCCAACCACCGCAGCGACGAGTTCGCCGCTCCCGAACGCTTCCTGAACCTGGTGATCGACTCCGTCCGCGACGCTGTGCCGGACATGATCGTGGGCCTGCGGGTTTCCGTGCTGGAAGGGCCGGCGGAGGGTATCAGCGCCGAACAGCAGGTGGAGATCATCTCCAAGGCGCACCTGGACAAGCTCGATTTCCTGGACATCTCCGCCGGCAGTTACGACGCCGGCGAATGGATCGTGCAGTCCGGCGAGTGGAAGCCGGGCATCCTGGCAGACTACGCCAAGGCCTACCGCCGCTTCGGCCTCCCCCTGGGGATGGCCGGGCGGCTCAACAGCCCGGCGATCATCGAGGAGGTCCTGGCCGAGGGCACCTGCGACTTCGTCAGCCTCGCCAGGGCCATCCACGCCGACCCCGCTTTCGTGGGCGGGGTGCTCCGCGGCGAACGGTACCGGCCCTGCATCGCCTGCAACGTCTGCATCGACAACCTCGGCCTCGGCCAGGTGACCTGCTCCGTGAACCCGGCCGTCGGACGGTCCCGGGTCCCGGTCCCGACGCCGGCTGTCCGGGACGGCGCGCGCGTGCTGGTGGTGGGCGCCGGACCGGCGGGGCTCACCGCAGCCCGGGAACTCGCCGAAGCGGGTGCGGGCGTCACGGTGCTCGACGACGGCGCGCGGCCCGGTGGCCAGTTCGCGCTCGCCGAGCGCATGAAGTCCACGCCCGACTTCCACCGCTTCGCCGAATGGTCGATAGCGGAGAATGCCCGGCTGGGCGTTGACGTGGAGCCGGGTGTCCGCGCCGACACCTCGGACCCCGCCGCACTGGCCCGCAGCTACGGGGCGGATGCCGTGGTGATCGCTACGGGCGGCCGCCGTCCCCGGGCAGGTTTCGCGGGCGATGAACTGGCCGGTGTGATTGACGTGCGGGACTGGCTGGCCGCGCACCCGGAAGCGCTTGACGCCGGGGGATCTGTCCCGGAGGCCGTGACCATCTGGGGCGCCGACTCCGTGGCCATGAGCGTCGCCGACACCCTCGCGGACCGCGGAACCGCGGTGCTCATCATTGGCCCGCAGGAGGTCATCGCGCCCGAGTCCGGACGCCGCGCCAAGATCCTTGCCGTACCGCGGCTGCAGGGCAACCCGCGCGTCCGGATCGTCCTGGACTCCATCATCGAGGAGTACGACGGCGCCCGGGTACGGGTCACCGGCCCCGGACACCCTGACGGCGGCAGCTGGCTGGACGCGCCCGGCGACCTCCTCGTCTCCCGCTCGGTTGTGCCGGTTGAGGACGGCGTTTCCCTTCAGGAGCGGGGCGGGATCCCTGTGGCGTTCGCGGGCACCGCCATCGACCGCACCCCCGCCATCGTGTCCAACGCCGTGAAGAGCGGCTATGACGCCGCCCAAGGCGTGGCGGCGGCGCTCGCTGCCGCTGAACCGATCGGCCGTGACCAGTCGGTCCCGGCCGAAGACCCAATCCTGAGCCAATCCTGAACGGAGCAACCGCATGACAGACCACGGACGCCACCTGGGGCTCGCCCAGCTCTCCCTCCTGGGCACCGCCCCGTCCGGGCTCGTAACCATTGCGGCTGAGGCGGGTTTCGACTTCATCGGGGCCAGGGTCCGGCCAGTCACCGGCAGCGAACGCCCCTACGACCTCCAGCCCGGCTCGCCCCTGCTCAAGGAGACGCTGCAGCGCATGGCCGATACCGGCGTCACCGTAAGGGACATCGAGTTCCTGCTGATGGACGGCTCCGAGCAGCGGGACGCCTGGCTTCGGATGATGGAGGCCGGCCAGGCTTTGGGTGCTTCAACCTTGACAGTCGCCTGCTCGGACCCGGATCCCCGGCGCTTCGCCGACAACCTGGCCCGCATGACCGAGGATGGCCGGAGCTTTGGCATCCTGCCCACCCTCGAACCCATCTCCTACCAGGCCGTCCGCTCCATCCCGGACGCAGCGGCCTTCGCCCGCCAGGCCGGATGCGCCGTGGTGGTCGATGCCCTCCACCTCAACCGTTTCGGCGGCACGCTGGAACAGTTGGAGACCGTCAGGGACCTGGTACCCCTGCTGCAGCTGTGCGACGGGCCGGCCCGGGCTCCCGAGGATCGTGAGGGCCTGGTGGCCGAATCGCGCTCCGAACGCGGGGTTCCCGGCGATGGCGGGTTCGACCTCCCCGCCCTCGTGGCGGCGTTCCCGGACGATCAGCCCGTCAGCGTGGAGGCGCCGTCGGACCGCCGCGTTGCCGAACTCGGTGCACTCGGCTGGGCACGGACCCTCAAGGCAGCGGCAGACGCCGTCCTCGCTGCCGCCCGGCAACTCCAGGAAGCAGGCGCAGAATGAGCAACATGCTGCAAAGCACGACGACGGAAATCACCCCGGGCGTCCGGATTCCCCTCATCGGGCTGGGCACCTGGCCCATGGTCGGCGAGGAGGCGGCTGACGCAGTCGCGCGTGCCATCGGCCACGGATACCGCCACATCGACACCGCCGAGAATTACGCCAATGAGGACGCCGTCGGCGAGGGGATCCGGCGCAGCGGGATCCCGCGGGAAGACGTCTTCGTCACCAGCAAATTCAACAAGGAGTGGCACAGCAAGGACGGCGTGCGGACGGCGCTCAGCAATGCCACCCGCCGGCTGGGCACCGACTACCTGGACCTCTTCCTGGTCCACTGGCCCAACCCTGACTGGCCCGCGCCGGGCCAGGGCCGCTTCGTGGAGGCCTGCGAAGCACTCCAGGAACTGATGGACGACGGCGCCATCCGGGCCTGGGGTGTCTCGAACTTCACGCCGCGCCACCTGCGGCAGGTGCAGGCCGCCGGGCTGACCGTCCCGATCAGCCAGATCCAGCTGGACCCGGCCACCGGGCAGCGGGAACAGCTTGCCTTCCACCGCAAGCACGGAATCGCCACGGCCGCCTACAGCCCCCTGGGCCGCGGAGGCGACTTCCTGGCCCACCCCGCAATCACCGCTCCGGCGGAACAGCTCGGCGTGGCCGCCGGGCAGGTGGTGCTTCGTTGGCACGTGCAGCACGGCCGGGTCGCGACTCCCAAGTCCGCCAGCGACCAGCGGCAGGCCCAGAACCTCGACGTCTTCGGTTTCAGCCTTTCGCCGGGCCAGATGGCGGCCATCGATGCCCTCGACACCAACGCCCGTCCGCGGCTCGACCCTGACCACTTCGGACACTGACCACTTCGGACACTGACCATTTCGGACACTGACCATTTCGGACACTGACACCAGCATGGAGAACCACATGAAAGCACCCGCCGAAACCTCCGCCGCGCCAAGCGGCACGGCCGCCGGGCCCCTCCCCGCCGTCGGCTGCGACGTCCTCGTGGTCGGATCCGGGGCCGGCGGACTCGCCGCTGCCGTGACGGCTGCGTACCACGGACTCAAGGTCATCGTGGTGGAGAAAGCTCCGGTCTGCGGCGGCGCGACCTCCTGGTCCGGGGGCTGGGCCTGGACCCCGGGCAATCCGCTGGCCCGCGCCGCCGGGGTGGACGAAAGCACGGACACCGTCCGCGGCTACCTCAGGCAGGTGCTGGGGGAGGACTACCGGCCGGAGAGAGTGGACGCGTTCCTGGAAGCCGTCCCGCACATGGTGGGCTTCTTCCACCACAAGACGTCCCTGCAGTTTGTCCCCGGCAGCAGGATCAACGACATCTACGGCAACGTCCCCGGTGCTGGGACCGGCAACCGTTCCGTGGGTCCCAAACCCTTCAACGCACGGAACATCAAGCCGCAGCTCCGGGCCAGGATGCGCCACCAGCTGTACGAAACGTCCTTCCTGGGCATGGGCATCATGGCCGGTCCGGACCTGTCCAAGTTCCTCTCGGCGTCGCGGGGCAATCTGCGGGGAATCTTCCATGCAGGCTGGCGCTTCGGCTGGCACCTCTTCGATCTCGTCACGCACCGCAGGAACATGCAACTGGTCAACGGAACCGCCCTGACCGGCCGGCTGCTGAAATCCGCCGATGACCTCGGCGTTGACATCCGCGTCTCCACGCCGGCCCGCCGGCTGCTGAGCGACGAGGACGGCCGGGTGACCGGCGCCGTCGTCGAGACCCCCGAAGGCGAGCTGCAGATCAACGCGGGCCGCGGCGTCGTACTCGCGGCGGGCGGGTTCCCCCACGACGTCCGGCGCCGCCGGGAGCTGTTCCCCGGGACGCCCACAGGCCGCGAGCACTGGACGCTCGCGCCGCGGGAAGCCAGCGGCGACGGCATCACCCTGGCGCAGGCGGTGGGCGGCCGTTTCACGACGGCGGTCAAGTCGCCGGCCGCGTGGTGCCCGGTCTCCCTGGTGCCGTACCGGAACGGCCGGACCGGGGTGTTCCCGCACATCATGGACCGGGCCAAACCGGGCAGCATCGGCGTCCGCTCGGACGGAAAGCGGTTCGTCAACGAGGCCAACGGCTACTACGACTACGTCGAAGGGCTCCTCGCCGCGACCCCCGAGGGTGAAACCGTGGAGTCCTGGCAGATCGCGGACAGCCGGTTCGTCCGCCGCTTCCCGCTGGGCATGGCCAAGCCCCTGCCGGTTCCGCTGTTCCCGTACCTCCGCTCCGGGTACCTGAAAAAAGGGCGCACCCTGGAGGAACTGGCCGGGAAGTGCGGCATTGATCCGGCTGGGCTGCGGGAGACCGTGGAGCGGTTCAACGCCCATGCACGGGCCGGCGTCGACCCCGATTTCGGCCGCGGCGGGACGCCGTTCAATCGCTATGGCGGGGACCCGTCCAACACCCCGAACCCGTCCCTGGGGCCGATCGACAAGGGGCCGTTCTACGCCGTGCGGGTGGTTCCCGGAAGCTTTGGCACCTTCGCCGGACTGGACACCGACGGCCGCAGCAGGGTCCTGAACGGGGACGGCGAGCCCATTCCGGGCCTCTACGCTGCCGGGAACGACCAGGCCAGCGTGATGGGCGGCCACTACCCGGCCGGCGGCATCAACCTGGGCCCGGCCCTGACCTTCGGCTATATCGCCGGCCGGGACCTTGCGGGCGTCACCGGATACGAGGACGGGACGCTTCCAAAGACCCCCTAGTTGCCCTCAGCAACCAGTCGTAAACTGTCCTTCGAAGCACTCACGGACGGGCGGTTCTTATGCTCTGGAAGCTCCTTGTTCAATTCCTGCGGCCGCATCAACGGCTGCTGGTCGCGGTCGTCGTCTTCCAGCTGGCCCAGTCGATCGCCTCCCTCTACCTGCCCACCCTCAACGCCGACATCATCGACGAGGGTGTGGCCAAGGGAGACACCGGCTACATCCTTGGCACCGGCAGCTGGATGCTGCTCATCACGCTGCTGCAGATCGGGTGCTCGGTCACCGCCGTGTACTTCGGGGCCAAGGCGGCCATGTCGCTCGGCCGGGACCTGCGCGACGCCGCCTTCGCCCGGGTGGGGGAGTTCTCGGAGCAGGAAGTGGCGTATTTCGGGGCCCCGTCGCTCATCACCCGGACCACCAACGACGTCCAGCAAGTCCAGCAACTGGTCCTCATGACGTGCACGCTCCTGGTGGCGGCCCCGATCCTCAGCATCGGCGGCGTGGTCATGGCGATCAGGCAGGACGCCCAGCTGTCCTGGCTCATCGCCGTCGCCGTCCCTGTGCTGCTGACCGCGGTGGGGCTGATCGTCTCGCGGATGGTGCCGCTGTTCCGCAAGATGCAGACCCGGATCGACACCGTCAACCGCGTGCTGCGTGAACAGCTGGCCGGCATCCGCGTGGTGCGGGCCTTCGTCCGCGAAGGCATGGAGACCGAACGCTTCGCCGCCGCGAACTCCGACGTCACCGAGATGGCCCTGCGGGCCGGCCGGCTCATGGCCCTCATGTTCCCTGTAGTGATCCTCGTCCTGAACGTCTCCAGCGTGGCCGTGATCTGGTTCGGCGCCTTCCGGATTGAGGACGGCTCCATGCAGGTGGGCACCCTCATCGCGTTCCTGAGCTACCTGATGCAGATCCTGATGTCCGTCATGATGGCCACGTTCATGGCCGTGATGATCCCGCGCGCCGCCGTGTCCGCGGACCGGATCGGGGAAGTGCTGCGGACCGAGTCGAGCGTGCGGCCTCCGCTGGACCCCGTGCTCAGCAGCGCCGGCCGCGGTGAACTGGAGCTCGTCGACGTCGGATTCGCCTACCCGGGTGCCGAGCAGCCGGTGCTGGAGGGCATCAGCTTCACCGCCCGTGCCGGGCAGACCACAGCGATCATCGGCAGCACCGGTTCCGGCAAGACCACCCTCGTGAACCTGCTGCCCCGCCTGTTCGACGCCGGCAGCGGCTCGGTGCGCCTGGACGGCGTCGACGTCCGCGAACTGCATCCGGACCTCCTGTGGGGCCACATCGGCCTGGTGCCGCAGAAGCCCTACCTGTTCTCCGGCACCGTGCGCAGCAACCTGCTTTACGGGAAGCCCGACGCCGACGAGGACGAGCTGTGGGCTGCGCTCGCCATCGCCCAGGCCCGCGACTTCGTCGAGGAGTTGGACGGCGGCCTGGACGCGCCGGTCTCGCAGGGCGGCACCAACCTGTCCGGGGGGCAGCGGCAGCGCCTCGCGATCGCCCGGGCACTGGTGAAACAGCCGGGGCTCTACATCTTCGACGACTCCTTCTCGTCCCTGGACACCGCCACCGATGCCCGGCTCCGCCAGGCACTCAAGCGCAGCACCGCCGGCGCCACCCTCGTGATCGTCGCCCAGCGCGTCTCCAGCATCATCGACGCCGAGCAGATCCTGGTGCTCGACGACGGCAGGATCGTCGGGCGCGGCACCCACCACTCGCTCATGGAGACGTCCGAAACGTACCGCGAGATCGTCTCCTCCCAGCTCTCGGCGGAGGAAGCGGCATGAGCGGCGCAGGCGGAACCCGCGGAACCCGGCCCGCCGCCGTCGGGCAATCGGGCTCAGGGCAATCCGCAACGGACAATGCGGGCGTCGGCCGGCCGCAGCGGCCGCCGATGGGGCCGGGACGCGGCGGCCCGTTCGCCGGTATGAACATCCCGGCGGAGAAGGCCCTGAACTTCCTGCCCTCGGCAAAACGGCTCCTCGGCACCCTGCGGCCGGAGCGCTTGTGGCTGGTGTTGGTGCTGGTCCTGTCCGTGGCGAGCGTCGCGCTGCAGGTGATCGGGCCGCGGCTGTTGGGCGAAGGGACCAACCTGATCTTTGCCGGCGTCGTGTCCAAGCAACTGCCCGCCGGGACAAGCAAGGAACAGCTCATCGAGGGGCTGCGGGCCGCCGGCCAGGACACAAGGGCGGACATGCTCGGCCCCATGAAGCTGACGCCGGGCCAGGGCATCGATTTCACCGCGCTGTCCTCGGTGCTGCTGTGGGTGCTGGTGCTGTACGTGCTGGCCTCGGCGTTCGGCTGGATGCAGGCGTACATCCTCAACGGCGTCATCCAGCGCACCGTGTACCGGCTGCGTGAAGAGATCGAGGCGAAAATCAACCGGCTGCCGCTGCGCTACTTCGATTCCGTGAAACGCGGCGAACTGCTCAGCCGGGTCACCAACGACGTCGACAACATTTCGCAGAGCCTGCAGCAGTCCATCAGCCAGGCCGTCACGTCGTTGCTGTCCGTGGCGGGCGTGATCTTCATGATGACCCTGCTCTCGCCCCTGCTGGCGCTGCTCACCATGGTCACGGTTCCCCTCACCCTGGTGACCACCATGCTGATCGCGAAGCGCTCGCAGAAGCTGTTCGTGGCGCAATGGAAGAACACCGGCGAGCTCAACGGGCAGATCGAGGAAAGCTACACCGGGCACGCGCTGGTGAAGGTCTTCGGCCGGCAGCGCGAAGTGGAGAAGCTCTTCCGTGAGAAGAACGCGGAACTGTTCGCGGCGAGCTTCGGCGCCCAGTTCATCAGCGGCCTGATCATGCCGGCCCTGACCTTCATCGGGAACCTCGTCTACGTGGGCATCGCGGTGGTGGGCGGCTTGCAGGTGGCGTCGGGAGCCATGCAGCTCGGCGACGTCCAGGCGTTCATCCAGTACTCCCGGCAGTTCACCCAGCCGCTGGCGCAGCTGGGGTCCATGGCGAACCTGCTGCAGTCCGGCGTCGCCTCCGCCGAGCGCGTGTTCGAGCTGCTGGACACCGAGGAGCAGGCCCCGGATCCTGTTCCTGCAGCGTCCCCGACGGCGGCCCGCGGCCGGCTCGTGTTCGAGAACGTGTCCTTCTCCTACTCGCCGGACAAGCCGCTCATCAAGGACCTGAACCTGGTGGCCGAGCCGGGCCAGAGCATCGCGATCGTGGGGCCCACCGGGGCCGGAAAGACCACCTTGGTGAACCTCATGATGCGCTTCTACGAGCTCGATGCCGGCCGGATCACACTGGACGGCGTGGACATCGCCACCATGCGCCGGGACGATGTGCGCGGGCGGATGGGCATGGTGCTGCAGGACACCTGGCTCTTCGGCGGCACCATCCGGGACAACATCGCCTACGGCCGGCCCGTCGCCTCCGAGGAAGACATCATGGAAGCCGCCGGGGCCGCGTACGTGGACCGCTTCGTGCACTCCCTCCCGGAAGGCTACGACACCGTGCTCGACGACGAGGGCGGCAACATCTCAGCCGGCGAGAAGCAGCTGCTCACCATCGCCCGGGCCTTCCTCGCCCGGCCGTCGGTGCTGATCCTGGACGAGGCCACGAGCTCGGTGGACACCCGCACCGAGGTGCTGGTGCAAAACGCCATGCGGGCCCTGCGCTCGGAGCGCACCAGCTTCGTCATCGCGCACCGGCTGTCCACCATCCGCGACGCCGACCTCATCCTCGTCATGGAGTCCGGGCAGATCGTGGAGCAGGGGAACCACACTGAGCTGCTCACGGCGGGCGGCGCCTACGCCCGGCTGTACGAGGCGCAGTTCGCGGCCCCGGCGGCGGAGGTCTAGCGGCTGCCTGTTCCCGCGCTTAACGACCGCGACGGCGGGAGGTAACCTCCCGCCGTCGGCGTCGTTTTCGGTTTTGGCGCTTAGGCCGGAACCGAAACGGTGAAGGTGTTGGGGCCGCTGGCGGTGACGGCGATCTTGCTGGTGCAGGTGTCGTGGCGGACCGAGAGTTCGTTGACGAGGGCGTCGAGGGTGTGGTGCACGGCGGTGCGGTCCCAGATCTTCAGGGTGACGGATTCGGCAGTTTCAAACGTCATTGTTCGGCTTCCAATCATGAATTTCGGTTGCCGGCCTCGCGCCAGTGCGGAGCCGGGTGGTGCTGATCCATGAACGCCCGGTGCCTCGGGGCGGCTCTGCGAGCCCACCGCTTTGGCCTCGTTGCGTCCAGCAGATGAAGGGATCGGCCTGGGCGTGGAACCCGGGCCAACTTTTCCATGGTGCCCGGCCGCGGACCGGCGGCTCAATCGACTGGATCACAAGCAGGGGTGATCCTGCTCACATCCGGGCCTTACGGCTCCTGCGGCCGCGGAGTAGGGTCGGGGCCATGACTGGGAACTATGTGGCGACGTCGGACATCACCATCGCGGCGCCGGCGGACCGGGTTTGGGCTGTCCTTACGGACCCCGCCGCGGTCAAGGAATTCATGTTCGGAGCCGCTGTGGAGACGGACTGGTCGCCGGGCAGCACGATCACCTGGCGCGGCGAATGGGAAGGCAAGGAGTACGCGGACCGGGGTGAGATCCTCGAATCCGAGCCTGGGAGCCGGCTGGTCATGACGCACTTCAGCCCACTGAGCGGCCAGGAAGACAAGCCGGAAAACTACCACACGCTCACCTGGACGCTGGAGGACGGAGCCGGCGGCACGAAGCTGACCCTCTCGCAGGACAACAACGCCAGCCCCGAAGAGGCGGAGCACTCCCAAGGGATGTGGGACCAGCTGGTGGCGAGCGTGAAGGAGATCGCGGAGCGGACGTAGGCATCGGCTCCCGCCGCGGGCCTACGGTAGTCGCGAAGGCCGCAGCACCGTCGCCTCGCCCGCGCGTTCCGGGTCCAGCGGCACGGGGCTGAGCAGCACCGCCGGGCCGCGCTGCAGGACGCCGCCGGACAACACCCTGCAGCGGATACCGCCGCGTCCGCGCATCGCCTTGTGGGCACCCGGGGCGAGCATCTTGTCCATCCAGGCGCAGGGGTGGGCTGGCCGTCCGGCATGCAGCCGCACCTGTTCTCCGCCTTCTCCGCCGGATTCCAAGGCGAAATCATGGCCGAGCAGGGGCGCCAGTTCTGCGCCGCGCAGGAAGACGTTGCGCCGGGTCAACAACGGGTCGAGGGGGCCGGCGTCGAGTTCTGCGGCGATGGACTCCAGAGCCTCGACGGCGAAGAGCGTGACCGCCGCGTCCATGTGTGCCGCTTTGCCGAAGAAACGGTCTCCCACGATGCCCTTGCCGGCCACCAGCTCCACCTGCGCGGCGTCCGTGGCGGGCACCTCGGCGGCCCCGTCCTTGGCGCGGCCGAAGTAGGCGTGCTCCGGCGAGACCAGGAGGTGCACGACGTCCACTTCGTAGCGATAGCTCATGGCACCAAATTATCCTCCCGGGCGCTGCCCGGGGCGGCCATGATCCCGGGCCCGGCAGGAACCATTGACACTCCCGGGCGACCGGCCTATTCTACAACCAAATGGTTGTAGATCAGTTGGATGATGCCGGGATCGACCGCCTGTTCCAGGCGCTTGCGGATCCCACCCGCCGGGACATCGTGCGCCGGGTGACGCTGGGGGAGTACTCGGTATCGGGCCTTGCTGCGTTGTACGCCATGAGCTTTGCCGCCGTCCAGAAACATGTGGCGGTGCTGGAACGTGCCTCCTTGGTCAGCAAGGAGAAGCGCGGAAGGGAGCAGATCGTGCGCGGCAATCACGAAGGACTGCAGAATGTCCGCCGGCTGCTTGATGAATACGAGGAGATCTGGCGGCAGCGCGCCGCCCGGATCGCAGACATCCTCGCAGAAGAACCGAAAAACAACAGGAGGGTTCCGCAATGACTGTCATCAGCACAACGACGAATCCCGAGGCGCTCAGCCTGACGCTGGTCACGGAGTTCGATGCCGACGTCGAACGCGTCTGGCAGGTCTGGGAAGATCCGCGCCAGCTCGAGCGCTGGTGGGGCCCTCCCGGCTACCCGGCCACCTTCGACAAGCACGAATTCACGCCCGGGGGCGAGGCCGGCTACTACATGACCACTCCCGAGGGGGAGAAACCCCGTGGCTGGTGGCGCTTCACCAGGATCGAGCGGCCTTACCGCCTCGAGCTCGAGGACGGCTTCGCTGACGAGAACGGCGCTCCCGTCGAGGAAATCGGGGCCGGTCACGTCGTCGTCACCCTCGAGGACCTCGGCGGCCGCACCCGGATGACCGTCCAGTCAACCTTCGAATCCGAAGAACAGATGACCACAATGCTTGAGATGGGCATGGAAGAAGGCATGAAGGAAGCCGCGGGGCAGATCGACTCCCTCCTGGCCGAATACTCACCCGCCTAAGGCGCAAGGACGGACGACGACGGCGGGAGGCTTCCGCCGTCGTCGTCCGTCCTTAGGGTCAG
>NZ_QRCU01000027.1 GCF_003369445.1 Arthrobacter silvisoli | reverse complement strand
TGGTCGAAACGCCGGCCGGAAACTGATCTTGCCAGGGCCGGGAGGTCCAGCCTGTTCCGCGGCTGGACCTCCCGGCCCTTTCCCACGCTCCATGCAATAGAGTTTCTTATGCTCAAGGCACTTTTCACTTAGCAACTCTGTTCGCTTGCTACGCTCGCCTCAGAATCAAAAACCACTGAGGAAAGGCAACGTCAACGATGACCACCACCGCCACGGCGCCCCGCACCCGCATCACCGCAGAGAACCCCGCCTGGGCCTCCCTGAAGGCAGCAGCCACCGCATTGCAGGCCCTGCAGGTCAAGGACGGTTCCGTCCCCGAGACCACCGACCACGAGGCCGCGCGGGGACATGTCGCTGCCATCATCACCGCCGTCGAGGAACTCGCCCCCGCTTTCCCGCACGACGCCACCTACCTTGACCTGCTCGTCAAGGACTTCGCCCGCTGGGCCGATGCAGGCTTCGGCGTGCCGGACTTCCTGGACTCCCTGATGGCGTTCCAGCCGCAGGAACAGCGCATTGACGGCCTGCAGCACCTCGTGGTGTTCCCGATGTACACGCAGAACGGCAGCACCAGCCGCTTGGTGGAGGCCGTGCTGATCGAGGTGATCTGGCCCGAGTTCATCGGCGGCCTGGAAGCCGGTGACTACTCCAACAAGCTCTTTGTGCCGATCCGGTTCATCGACTTCACCCCGGGCTACGACACCAACTCCGCCGTGCTGTTCCCCGAGACCGTCGCCGTCCGCGAAACCCCCACCTTCACCTGGGGCGCCATCTTCGCCGACCGCGAGGCCGCCCGCTTCCGCCGCGTCCTGAAGGCCGCCGCAGAGACCACCTCGCTTGAACTGCCGGCCGACGCCGCCGAACTGCTGGACAACCAGGACCTCACCCAGCGCACCTTCGTGATGTGGGACCTGATCCACGACCGCACCCACATGCGCGGCGACCTGCCCTTCGACCCGTTCATGATCAAGCAGCGCATGCCGTTCTTCCTGTACTCCCTGGAGGAACTGCGCTGCGACCTGACCGCCTTCCGCGAGTCCGTGAAGATCGAAAAGGACGAGGACGCCTCCGAGGACGCCCGCAAGCACGCCAAGCTCGTCCAGTACGCGGTCATCTTCGACCGCATCTTCCGCTTCGCCATCACCGGCAGCCGCGTGCGTAACTACGACGGCCTGGGCGGCCAGCTCCTGTTCGCCTGGATGCACCAGCACCGTGTGCTGCACTGGACCGACAGCAAGCTCAGCATCGACTGGGACGAGGTCGCCGACGTCGTCGTCGAACTCGGCGAGCGGATCGAGGAGCTCTACTGGCGCTCGATCGACCGCCCGAAGACTGCACACTGGCTGGCCGCATACCAGCTGATTTCCGGTACCGTTACCCCCAACCCCGCTTCGGTCTGGGCCAAGGGCCCCGACGCGCTGCCGCTGACCGGCACGCCGCGCGAACTGACCGATCAGGTCATGGACGACGAATTCCCGCTGTCCATGTTCTACGAGGCATTGGAGAAGAAGATGCGGCCTGTCATCGAGTCCACCACCGGCATCACGGGATCGACGGCGGCATGATGCCCTCCCTGAATGTCCTGGTCACGGGCGGCAGCAGCGCTTCCGGCGTTGCTGTCGCCCGGGCCCTTGCCTTTGCCGGGCACCGGGTCTTCACCGTCGGCTCGGACCGCGGCCGCATCACCGCCGCCGCGGAAGAAGCCGGCGACGGCGTCACGCCCCTGGTCTGCGACCTCGCCAGCCTTGACGCCGTGCGGGAACTCGCCGCCGAGGTCCACGCCGCGGCCGGCCCCGTGGACGGCATCATCCACCTGGTGGGCGGCTGGCGCGGTGCCACGGGCATCGAGGACCAGCCGGACGAGGATTGGGACGTCCTGTCCACCGGATCCGTGACCACGCTCCGGAACGTCTCCCGGGTCTTCTATCGTGACCTGGCCGACTCCCCCGCCGGACGGCTCGCCATCGTCAGCTCGACGGCGGTGTCCGCGCCGACCGCAGCGGCGGCCACGTACGCTGCGGCCAAGGCCGCCGCGGAAGCCTGGACGTTCGCCGTCGCCGACGGTTTCCGGCGCGAGCAGTCCGACGCGAAGTCCGATCCGGTGGAGCAGCACAGCGCCGCCGTCGTGTTCGTCGTCAAGGCGCTCCTGGACGCCGGGATGCGGCTGGCCCAGCCGGAACGGAAATTCCCCGGATACACGGACGTCGAGGAACTGGCCGCGGCCGCCGTCGGGCTGTTCAAGCAGCCTGCAGCCGACGTGAACGGCCAGCGCATCCGGCTGGTTCCCTGACGCGGCTCCCCCAGGGTGCCCCTGGGGTTGACCGGCGCCTTTTGGCGCGGCCCGCAACGGCCGCCCCTCCTTAGACTGAAAGAGTGAATGAACCCATGACAACTGCCCTGCAGCAGTCCACGGAAACCCTCGCCGGCCGGATCCACGATCCCGAGGTCCGGGGCTTCGCGTCCGACAACTACTCCGGTGCACACCCGGAAGTCCTGGCAGCGCTTGCCGCCGCCAACGGCGGGCACCAGGTCGCCTATGGCGACGACGAATACACCCACAAGCTGGAAGGGCTCATCCGGGAGCTCTTCGGCGAAGGCGCCGAGTGCTACCCGGTCTTCAACGGCACCGGGGCCAACGTCGTCGCCCTCCAGTCCCTGCTGCCGCGCTGGGGCGCCGTGGTCTGCGCCGGCACCGCCCACATCAACGTGGACGAGAACGGCGCACCGGAACGGATCGGCGGCATGAAGCTGCTGCAGGTCCCCACCACGGACGGCAAGCTGACGCCGGAACTGATCGACCGTGAGGCCTGGGGCTGGGGCGACGAGCACCGCGCGCAGCCGCTGGCGGTCTCAATCACGCAGACCACCGAACTGGGCACCTGCTACACGCCCGAGGAAGTCAAGGCGATCGCCGACCACGCCCATGCCCGCGGCATGAAGCTGCACATGGATGGCGCCAGGCTGGCCAACGCAGCCGCCCACCTCGGTGTTCCGCTGCGCACCTTCACCCGCGATGCCGGCGTGGACATCCTCTCTTTCGGCGGCACCAAGAACGGGCTGCTCTTCGGCGAACTCGTGGTAGCGCTGAACCCCGGGGCCGCCCACGGCCTGAAGTACCTGCGCAAGATGGACATGCAGCTGGCCTCGAAGATGCGCTTCATCTCCGCCCAGTTCATCGCCCTCTTGGAGGACGGCCTCTGGTTGCGTTCAGCAGGACATGCGAACGACATGGCCACCCGCCTGCGCGCAGCGGTGGACCGGATCGACGGCGTCGAGCCCACCCAGGCAACCCAGTCGAACGGCGTGTTCGCAGTCCTGCCCCCGGGCGTGGCTGACCGGCTGCGGAATTCGTTCAAGTTCTATGACTGGAACGAGGCCGCGCGGGAGGTCCGCTGGATGTGCTCCTTCGACACGAGCGAGGCCGACATTGATGCCTTCGTTGCCGCGATCAAACGCGAACTGGCTGCTCAGTAGCCCATTGGGCCACCGCGCCCCCGGGTCACAGCGCCCCCGTCCGGGGCGGCGTGCCTACCGGATTTCGCCGCCCCGGGCACATAACCTGCCAAGGTGAATGCTCTATCACAGCTTCCTGAGGACTTTCTTCACGCCTTGGGAACACTCCGGAAGGCCCAGTGCAGACCCGAGCTGAAACTCGGCGAAATCCCGGCTCCCACGCGCCTTGCCCCGTACGCCGTCGCCATGGGCGCGGAGGTGTTCAGCCACGCACCCGCCCGCCGCCAACCGCCCGTCCACGGCCCGGCAGCGCTGGCCTTCGCGGCGGACAACCCTGCATCCCGGGACGATGACGAAGACAACGAGCTCGCCACGGGCCGCTTCATCCTGCTGCATGATCCGGACGGCTCCGCGGTGTGGGACGGCCAATTCCGGATCGTGACCTACATCCGGGCCCAGCTGGAGGCCGACATGGGAAACGACGCGATGCTGGGGTCAGTGGCCTGGACCTGGCTGGTCGAAGCGCTGGAGAACCACGGAGCCCGGTACCGGGCCGCCGGCGGAACGGCAACCCGGATCCTCTCGGAGAGCTTCGGCACCCTCGCCGGCCGGCCTGAAACCATCGACATCGAACTGCGCGCCTCCTGGACCCCTGCAACTTCCGATGCGCAGGCCCACCTCGAAGCCTGGTCCGACATGGTGTGCACCTTCGCCGGCCTGCCGCCCCTGCCACCGGGTGTCACCCCGCTTCCGTCCCGGCGGTTGACCTGAGTGCCGGCGCTTGGCACGGGTGCCGGCACATTCGGGCTCCCCGGCTACCGCACCGGCACCGTATCCACCCCCTGCCGGGCAGAATCGCTAGACTGTAAGGCACCATGAGTCCTGAAAACCCGGATCCCACCACAGCCGGCGGCCCGGCTGCTGAACCCGCCCCACACATCACCGTGGAAGGCTTCGACAATCCCATCCCCGAGGTCATCGACCTCGATGCCCCGCGCGAAGGCGTGCCCCTGGTCATCGACACCCCGGCCGGCCTGGAGCGCTGCGCCGCCGCGATCGCCGCTGGCACCGGTCCTGCGGGCGTCGACGCCGAACGCGCCTCCGGGTTCCGCTACGGCCAGCGCGCGTTCCTCGTCCAGATCCGCCGCGAAGGCGCCGGCACCTGGCTGATCGACCCCGAACCGTTCGACGACCTGAAGATCGTCAACGAGGCCCTGTCCGGCGTCGAATGGATCCTGCACGCCTCCACGCAGGACCTGCCCTGCCTGGCCGAACTGGGTATGTGGCCGGACAAGCTTTTCGACACTGAACTCGCCGCCCGGCTGGCGGGACTGCCCCGCGTGGGGCTTGCCGCCGTCATCGAACAGCTCCTGGGCTTCGGCCTTGCAAAGGAACACTCGGCGGCTGACTGGTCCACCCGGCCGCTGCCGGAACCCTGGCTGCGGTACGCCGCCCTCGACGTCGAAGTCCTCGCCGAGCTGCGCGAGGAACTCATCGAACTGCTCGACGCGGACGGCAAACTGGAATTCGCGGAGCAGGAGTTTGCCGGGATCCTGGCGAACGGCATCCCTGCACCGCGGGTGGACCCGTGGCGCAAGACCTCCGGGCTGCACCAGATCCGGGACCGGCGGCAGCTTGCCGCCGTGCGGGAACTGTGGCTGGAGAGAGACCAGCTGGCACGGACGCGCGACGTCGCGCCTGGCCGGCTCATCCCGGACTCCGCGCTCGTGGCGGCCGCCAAGGCGCTGCCCTCCACTGTTCCGCAACTGCTGGCCACCAAAGGCTTCCATGGCCGCGCGGCCCAGCGCGAAGCCCCGCGCTGGCTGCGTTGCATTTCCACTGCCCGCGGGCTGGACGAGCTCCCCCCGTTGCACCTTCCCACGAACGCCCCGCCCCCGCCGCGCGTGTGGGCGGACCGGGATCCCGACGCCGCCGCCCGCCTGGCGACCGCGCGTCCCCGCCTGCAGGCGACCGCCGAAGAGCTGAAGCTGCCCGTCGAAAACCTCCTGACCCCGGACTACCTGCGCCGCGTCCTGTGGCGGCCGCCGTCGGAGATCACTGCGGAGACCATCGCCGCGGAACTGCGCGGACTGGGCGCCCGGGAATGGCAGATCAAGCTCACTGCGCCGATCCTGGCCGAGGCGAGCCTGCACCCCGCCCCGCTGCCACCGAAGGATGCCAAGGACAAGTCCGCCGGCTAGCTGCGTGCAGCTAACCGCCGTTGCGGGCCCCGGGTCTGATGAATCTAGTGAGTGCGCAAGGAGTTGCCTGCACGGGTAGCTTCGGGCAGGGCGCTTGCTTCGTTGCTGGTTTTGCCATGGTTGCTTGTCATGCTTCAACCCTCGCGCGGGGCGGTCTGCGCCTGATCCCCTTGACGGATGGAAGCCCTCCCCACGCCGGGGCAAGTGTGCCCTCGGCTTGCAGCCTTGCCCCTCATGTTACTGACGAGTAACATTGTCCGGGGCGGCGGACATCCTTACCGGATGCGCCTGCCACGCCCCCAACCTTGTCTCGAAGAGGAGTACACATGAGCCCCAGCGGGAACACACAGCAACGCACGGTCCGGGACGTCGTCTTCGTGGACGGAGTACGCACGCCGTTCGGCAAGGCCGGGGAGAAAGGCATCTACGCCGGCACCCGCGCGGACGACCTCGTGGTCAAGTGCATCCGGGATCTGCTGCGGCGCAACCCCTCCCTGCCCGCCGAACGCGTCGATGAGGTGGCCATCGCCGCCACCACCCAGACCGGCGACCAGGGCCTGACCATCGGCCGCACCGCGGCACTGCTGGCCGGGCTGCCCCGCACCGTTCCCGGCTTCGCGATCGACCGCATGTGCGCCGGAGCCATGACGGCGGTCACGACGACGGCCAGCGGCATCGGTTTCGGCGCCTACGACGTGGTGATTGCCGGCGGCGTGGAGCACATGGGCAACCACCCGATGGGCGCAGGCGCCGACCCGAACCCGCGATTCATGTCCGAACGCCTCGTGGATCCGGCCGCCCTGAACATGGGCAACACGGCCGAAAACCTGCATGACCGCTTCCCCGCCATCACCAAGGAACGCACCGACGCCTACGCCGCAGCGTCCCAGGCCAAACTCGCCGCCGCCTACGCGAAGGAGCAGATCCAGCCGGACCTGGTGCCCGTGGCCGCGAAGAGGCCGGGCGCTGGCTGGGCCCTGCACACCACGGACGAACCGCCCCGGCCGGGCACCACGGTGGCTGACCTCGCGGAGCTCCGCACGCCGTTCCGCCCGCACGGCCGCGTCACCGCGGGCAATGCCGCGGGTTTGAATGACGGCGCGACGGCGGCGCTCCTGGCCTCCTCGGATGCCGCGGAGGAGATGGGGCTGAACGTCAAGATGCGCCTGGTCGCGTACGCTTTCGCCGGCGTCGAGCCCGAGGTCATGGGCATCGGACCGGTACCCGCCACCGAAAAAGCGCTGAAGAACGCGGGCCTGACGATCGAGGACATCGGCCTGTTCGAAATCAACGAGGCCTTCGCCGTGCAGGTCCTCAGCTTCCTGGACCACTTCGGCATCGCCGACAACGATCCGCGGGTCAACCGCTACGGCGGGGCGATCGCCGTCGGGCATCCGCTTGCGTCCTCGGGCGTGCGCCTCATGAACCAGCTGGCCCGGCAGTTCGAGGAAGACCCCTCGGTGCGGTACGGCATCACCACCATGTGCATCGGTCTCGGCATGGGCGCCACCGTGATCTGGGAGAACCCGCACCACGCCAACTACGGAGACCACGCTGCGGCCACGGCCGCCACCACAGACACCAGCAGCACCGACAGCAAGGGAGCCGTCGCATGAGCGCCGTAGATTTCCGGAAACTGGCAGACCTCTTCCCTGACGAGACGGTCACCCACTCCTACGTCCAGGACATCGTCCTGCCGTCCGCAGGCGGGAAGGCCAGCGTTGGCACCTTCGCCCTCATCACCCTGGACAACGACCTCGACCACAACAAGCCCACCACGCTTGGCCCGAACACCCTCGTGGAGCTCGGCACCGTGTTGGAAGGCCTCAAGGAACGGGCCGCCCGCGGCGAGATCGTCGGCGTCGGGGTGACCGGCAAGCCGTACTTCCTGGTGGCCGGCGCCGACCTGTCCGCAGTCAAGAACCTGCGAGAACGCGAGCACGGCTTGTGGATGGCTCAGCTGGGCCACGAGGTCTACGGCACCCTGGCCTCGCTGGGCGTGCCGAGCTTCGCCTTCATCAACGGCCTTGCACTGGGCGGCGGCCTCGAGATCGCACTGCAGTCCAGCTACCGGACGGTATCCACCGGCGCCGGCGCACTGGCCCTGCCGGAAGCCCTCCTCGGCCTGGTCCCGGGCTGGGGCGGGGTGTACCTGCTCCCGCGGCTCATCGGGCCGGAGAACGCCGTCACGGTGATGATCGAAAACCCGCTGAGCAACAACCGCACCCTCAGCGGTCCGCAGGCCTTCGGGCTGGGCATCGCCGATGCCATGTTCGAACCCGCCGATTTCCTCGAGCAGTCCATCGCCTGGGCCGCGCAGGTCATCGCCGGCGACACGGTCCCGGAACGCCGCAACGCCGTCGATCCGGCCGACCCCGCCGTCGCGGAACGCTGGGCAGCCGCCGTGGCCCGCGGCCGGGCCTTCGTGGAGGCCAAAACCTCCAACGCCTCCCCCGCCCCGGCCAAGGTGCTGGAGATCATGGAAGCCAACCGCACCCTGGGCCAGGCAGAGTCCGCTGCCCTGGAATGCGAAACGCTCGCCGGACTGATGCAGACGGACGGGTTCCGCTCCACCGTCTACGCCTTCCTGGACCTCGTGCAGAAGCGCTCCAAGCGACCCGCCGGAGCACCGGACCGCAAGCTCGCCCGGCCTGTGACCAAGGTCGGCGTCGTCGGCGCGGGCCTGATGGCCGGACAGCTGGCGCTGTTGTTCGCCCGCCAACTCAAGGTTCCGGTGGTGCTGACGGACATCGACCAGGAGCGGGTGGACAAGGGGGTGGCCTACGTCCATGCCGAGGTGGACAAGCTGCTGGGCAAGAGGCGCATCAGCCAGGACGCGGCCAACCGCACCAAGGCCCTGGTCAGCGGCTCGGTATCCAAAGAGGCCTTCGCCGACGCCGACTTCGTGATCGAGGCGGTGTTCGAGGAGCTCAGCGTCAAGAAGCAGGTCTTCGCCGAGGTGGAAGCCATCGTTTCGGCCGAGTGCATCCTGGCCACGAACACGTCCTCCCTGTCCGTGACCGCCATGGCAGAAGACCTCAAGCATCCCGAACGCCTGGTGGGCTTCCATTTCTTCAACCCGGTGGCCGTCATGCCGCTGCTGGAGATCGTCCGGGCGCCGCAGACCGACGACGCGGTGCTGGCCACCGCCTTCGAGCTGGCCAAGGGCCTGAAGAAGACCGCCGTGCTGGTCAAGGACGCCGCCGCCTTCGTGGTCAACCGCATCCTGCTGCGCCTCATGGGTGAAGTGATCGCTGCGTTCGACGAGGGCACGCCCGCCGAGGTCGCGGACACGGCGTTGCGCCCGATGGGCCTGCCGATGTCTCCGTTCACGCTGGCCGCGATGGTAGGCCTTCCGGTAGCCCAACACGTCCAGGAGTCCCTGCATGCCGCCTTCGGGGAACGGTTCGCGGTCTCGCACAACCTGCAGAAGCTGATCGACAACGGCGTGAAAACCCTCTGGGTCGAGGGACCTGACGGCTCCCGGGTGATCCCCGAAGAAACCCTGTCCCTGATGTCCTTCGGCAGTTCCCCCTCTACCGGAGAGGACGTGCTCCGCCGGACCCAGGACGCGCTGGCCGAGGAGATCGGCCTCATGCTCCAGGAGGGCGTGGTGGCAGGTCCGGAAGACATCGACCTTTGCGTCATCCTCGGCGCGGGCTGGCCGATGTTCCTGGGCGGCATCACCCCGTACCTGGACCGCACCGGCGCCTCCGAGCGGGTTAACGGCAAACGCTTCCTGGCCCCGGGGGTAGCGTCGGCGCCGGCCCCCGTCTAGGCGCAGCCGCTATCCGAGGGGTGTGAGCACCCCGCCGTCGAGCCGCAGGAGCCGGTGCGCCCGCGCGCGGGCGTAGCCGAGGTCGTGGGTGACCATCACGACGGCAGCGCCGCGGGCCGTCGCGTCCGCCATGGCGGTGTCCAGGACCGCCAGGCCCCGCCGGTCCAGGCCCACTGTCGGCTCGTCGAGGGCGAGCACCGCAGGCTCCCGTGCGATCACCGTGGCAAGGGCCAGCAGGCGCCGGGACGATGCCGGCAGCTCCAGCGGGTGGATGCCGGCGTGCGCTTCGAGGCCGACGGCGGCCAGGGCGGCCAGGGCGCGTTCCCGCGCCCTGGCATCGTCCTGCTTGCGCCGGAACAGGCGCCATTTCGTGCCCAGCCCGAAGGCGACCTCCCGCAGCGCCGTCCGTTCGAACAGCTGGAAGCGGGGGTCCTGGAACAGCAGCCCGACGTCGGCCGCCAGCACTCCGGGGGATGTTCCATCTGTGGGAGCGCCCCTGAGCAGCACGGTTCCGGAACCGGGACGGAGCAGTCCGTTAAGCTGGCGCAGCAGGGTCGACTTCCCGCTGCCGTTTGGTCCGGTGACGGCCAGGACCTCCCCCGGCAGGACCGCAAGGTCCACTCCGCGGAGGGTTTCCCGCTCGGACGCCCCGGGTCCGTCATAGCTGAAGCGGACGCCCTTGAGTTCCAGGACGGGAGCAGCATCCGCGGGAGCGGAGGTGCGCACCGGGCGCGGGGGCGCAGCGCCGGACACCCCAGCGCCGGACACCTCAGCGCCGGGGACCACGACGCCGGAACGGGCCAGGACATCCTCCCCTGAGGAGCCAGCCGCCAGCAGGATGTCCGGCGTTCCGGCGGCAAGTTGCCGGCCGCCGTCGTGCTCCCCGCTGCCAAGCGCTGTATTGCCAAGGACTGTATTACCCAGCACCGTCCAGTGCGTGGCGGTGCGGCTCAGCGTGTCCACCGTCGAACTGAACACCACCACCGCTGTTCCTTCTGCGGTCAGCCGCCTCAGCAGGAGCTCCACGGTCCGCGCTCCGGAGGCGTCCAAGGACGCGAACGGTTCGTCGAGCAGCAGCACGGAGGGCCGGCCGATCACGGCGCAGCCGATAGCCAGGCGGCGGAGCTCGCCGCCGGAGAGGGTGGCCGGATCCCGTTCCAGCAGATCCTGGAGCCCCGTGAGTTCGGCGGTGCCGGCGATCCGGCGCAGCATGTCCCCGGCCGGGATGCCCAGGTTTTCCAGGCCGAACGCCAGTTCGCCGGCCACGGTATCCCGGACCGTGGAGAGCATGGCGGCGGCGTCCTGGGGCACGTAGGCCACGTGAGCAGCCCACGCCGCGGGGTCGATCCGGGGATCGTCGCTGCCCCCGGTGAAGTCGATGCAGGCCCCGGCACCGGAAGCACCCAGTTCCAGCCGGCCGCGGAGTTCCCCGCCGTGATGCCCGGGCAGCCAGGCCGCAAGGATCCTGGCGAGAGTGCTCTTGCCGCTGCCGGAGCCGCCGAGCACCGCCGTCAGGCTTCCGGCGTCCACGGCGATGCTGATGTCCCTGAGCACCGGGGCGTCCGCGCCGTGGAAACGGAAGGAAGCTACGTGCGCGGCAAGGAGCGGCCGGGCGCTCATGCGCGTCCGCCGAACAGGGCCAGCGCCACGCGGACGGCCACGGCGGCGAGGCTCAGCACCAGAAGGACCCGGCGCGCCGCCCACTGGGGCACGGAATCGGGCACCGTCCGGAGGCTGGTGTGCGGCTGCCGGCCGGAGAAGCCCCGTGCGTCGAGGGCCTGGGCCCGTTCCCCGGACTCGTGGACAAGGGAGAGCACCAGCGGAACGGCCTGCAGCCGGGCGGCGAGGAGCCGGGAGGCCAGGCTCCGGCCGATGACCAGGCCCCGGGCTTCCTGGGCGGCCCGGATGCGGCGGATCCGTTGCGCTGCGGCCGGCAGCAGGGTCAGCGCCGAGACGACGACGAAGCCGAGCCGGGGCGGCAGACCGCGGGCGGAAAGGACGCTGAGAAGCTCGGGGACCCGGACGGTGAAGGAAAACAGCAGGAACGCCACGACGAACACACCGGTGCGCAGGCCGGCGTCGAGGGCGAAGAGCAGGCCTTCGCGCGTAACGGTGGCCGGGCCGAGTTCCGCCAAAACCGTCCGTCCTTCGGGGAAGAACAGCCCGTGCACCAACAGCAGAGCCGCCCAGAACGGCAGCAGGATGGCCGTGGCGGCGCGCAGCACCGCGGCCGCACGCGCCTGCCGCAGCGTCAGGGCAAGGAGTCCGCCAAGGACGGCAAGGGAAAAGGCCCACTGGCCTGCCGCCGTCGTGATGACCGCGACGGCGGCGGCACCGGTAAGGGAGGTCAGGGGGTTCAGGCGCTCCAGCGACAGCGTGCCGCGGCTCATGCCTGGGTTGCGGTCCCCCGGCCCTGAGGCGCCCGGCCCGCAAGCACCCGGTAGCGGCGGACGAAGGGGAACTGGAAGGAACTGCGCCGCGGCAGGGCGTAGACCAGGAGCGCGGCCACGGTGAACACGATGGCCTTGTCCGCCGGGTCGGAGATCAGCGCCTGCTTGGTGATGGCAGCGAGCAGGGAGTCCCCCATCGCGCGGAATGCGGACACAATGGCGCCGGTGGCCAGCCCGGACGTCCCGCCGAACACGAACGCGGCAATCGGTGCGGACACCACGCCGCCCAGCACTCCCGAGAGGAAGCCCGCGAACGGCACCAGGTAGAAGCGGCGGAACACCCCGGCACGCGCAGCCAGCCCGGCCAGCCAGCCGATCAGGGCGGCACCGGCGGCGAACGGCAGCACCGTGGGGTTGAACAGCGACCAGACGATCGAACTCAGGGCGCCGGTGGCGGCGCCGGCGGCCGGGCCGGCCAGGACCGCCACCAGGACCGTGCCGATCGCGTCCAGGTAGAACGGCACCAAGGTGCTGCCCACGAACTGGCCCAACACGATGTTCAGGACCATGGCAATAGGGATGAGCACCACGGTGGAGGTGGGCAGGGTGGGAAGGACGGCAACCACCAGGAGCACCGCGCCAAGGAGGAAGCCGCCCAAAGCGGCGAGGGCGGCCAGGCTTCCGGGGCCGGCGGCGATGTCTGTGGGCTGCGTGAGCACCAACACCACATAGGTCACGATGATCGATGCGGCGCCGAGGATCTCAAGGAGGCGCCGGCGCTTGGGGGCTTCGGGCAGGAGGAGGGAAGGCTGCTGCGGTGACGGGGATGCCATGGTGGTTCCTTGCTGGGTTCATAGCTGTGGGCTGTGCACGCGTTTTTCGCCTATGTCACCTCGGCGCTGGAACCATCCTAGCCATGGATCCTCCGGGCCAGTGCTCCCAGCGAGCGGATCAGTTCGTCGAAGGCCTCCCCGGGATGGTTCTCCGAGACGATCCGGGCGTTCGGCGCCTCACCCCAGAGGCCGCGGTAGTCGGCCACGGTGGTGCCGAGCAGCCGCGGGGCCGCGGTTTCCACGTGCACCGTGGCCGTGCGGGTTCCGTAGCGGACGGTTCCTGCCGCGACGGCCGCGGCGAAGTAGTCGTGCACGTGCGCGATGTACCCCTGGTCGTAGGCGCGGTGGAACTCGAAGTAGAAGCGCAGCATGTCGCTGAGGTGCCGGACCAGCGGGTTCGACGCGGTGCTGCGCAGGCCCTCCGGCTGGCCGGGCAGCACCAGTTCGGGAACGGCGCAGCCGGCTTCCCGGGCGAGGTCCTCCACGTGTTCCGGGCGCATTTCGATCCGCTCGGTGCTTTCCAGGGCGCACACCACAGGCAGCTTCTCTTCGGGCAGCCCGGAGAACGCGGCGAACACCTCCGCCGCGGCGTGCGGGTCCACGTGGGTGTTCCATTCGGCGGTGGGCGTGGTGTTGCCCTGGTAGTAGTAGCTGCCGCCCATGATCACGACGCCGCGCAGCAGCTCCGGGAGCCGGGGTTCCGCGCGCAGGGCGAGGGCGAAGTTGGTCAATGGGGCGGTCAGGAGCGCGGTCAGCTCCCCCGGCCGGGCCCGGGCCGCTTCGATCCAGAGTTCGACGGCGTCCCCGGCGTACACGCGGCCCTGCGGTTCCGGCAACTCGGCGTAGCCGATGCCCTGCGGCCCGTGGGTCTCCGGCGTGGTCACCAGGGGAATCTCCAGCGGCGCCCGGGCCCCGATGGCCACGGGCACGTCGGGCCTGCCGCACAGTTCGAGCAGGGCGAGGTTGTTGCGGGCTACCTGTTCCGCATCGACGTTGCCCGGGGTGCTGCTCACCGCCACAAGTTCCACGTGCGGCTGGCTGCACAGGTAGGCCAAGGCGAGGGCGTCGTCGATTCCCGTGTCGCAGTCCAGCAACAGGCTGACCGGCTGCGGCATCAGAAAAGCGCGACCTTCGGCTGCGGCGGGAAGATCCCGTCCAGTTCGGTGCGTTCTTCGGCGCTGGGCACCCAGCGCACAGCGGCGGCGTTCTCCACGATCTGTTCGGGCCGGGTGGCGCCGGCGATGACGCTGCTCACGGCCGGCTGTGCGGCGAGCCAGGAGAAGGCCAGCTGCAGTTCGTTCAGTCCGCGTTCCTTGGCGAAGCGGCTGAAGCGGCCCAGCTGCTCCCAATCGGCGTCGTGCACCATGTAGGTGCGGGTGTGGCTGAGGCGCGAACCCTTGGGAGCCTCACCCGGGGCGTATTTACCGGTCAGCAGACCGTTGGCGAGCGGGAAGTACGGCAGCACGCCCAGGCCGAATGCTTCGGCCGCCGGCAGGACCTCCAGCTCGGCGCGGCGGTCCAGCAGGTTGTAGTGGTTCTGGGTGGAGATGAACCGCGCGCCGCCGCTCATCCGGGCCACGTATTCGGCCTCGGCGATCTGCCAGCCCGTGCGGTTGGAGTGGCCGATGTAGCGGACCTTGCCGGCGCTGACGAGCTCGTCGAGGACCGCGAGGGTTTCCCCGATCGGCGTGAGGGGGTCCGGCGTGTGGAACTGGTACAGGTCAATCCAGTCCGTGTTCAGGCGGCGCAGGGACGCCTCGACGGCCTGGACGATGTACCGGCGCGAACCGCGGGCGCCGAAGTCCTTGCCGTTGGCGCCCTTCATGTCCATGCCGAACTTGGTGGCCACGATGGCGTCGTCCCGGCGGCCCTTGAGCGCCTTGCCGAGCATGGTTTCGCTCAGCCCGGGCTCCTTGCCGTAGGTGTCCGCGACATCGAAGAGCGTCACCCCGGCGTCAAGGGCCGCGTGGACGACGGCGTCCGTGCCCTTCTGCGATTCGGTGGCAGTGTTCGCCCGGCCCAGGTTGTTGCAGCCCAGCCCGACGACGGAGACGGTCAATCCGGAATGTCCAAGACGGCGGTATTCAGTCATGGTCCCCAGCCTAGGCGATCCGGTGGGTCCGGTTTGCTGCGGCCGGGCCTGCGGGTTCAGGACGGGAAGCTGATTCCGGCGTCTTCCATGGCATCCTGCAGCTGGGCCATGGTCTTAGGGCCCATGCCGTGCAGGCCGGCCACTCTTTCCTCGCCCAGCTCCGCGATCTGTTCCAGGGTTTCCAGGCCTTCGTGGGCCAGTGCCCGGCGGGCGGGAGCCGAGATCCCCTTGGGCAAAGGCGTGTGTCCTGGCCAGTTGCTCTTGGATGTCACGGGGCGTCCCTTCCAAGCGTGGGTGGTGGTCCTTAGAGGGTAAAGCCCGTGACGTTTTTGGGCGAGTGCTTGAGCTTGAATGCCTCCGGTTCCCCGTGCGGCGCCGCGGCGATGCTGAGCTTGGTGAAATCCAGGTCCTCGCCGCGGATGCATACCTTGATGGCGTTGACGGCCTTGTTCACATCGGGGCAGAGGCAGAAGATGTTGAGCCGGGAGTTCCCGATCTCCGAACGCTCCACCGTGCCAAGGCCACGCCAGGCGAGGGCACTGCGCAGGGCTCCGCTAGCCTTGCGTTCCAGGTAGCGGTCCCGCTCGGTGCCATCCTTGCTCTTCAGTGCGAACTGCGCCACCAGCCAGAACTGCTCGGATTCGGGCAGTTCCGCGTAACCGTCGTCCTCGCACTGGGCCGCGAAGGCGGCCAGGAGGCCTTCCGCAGCCTCTTCGTCGTCGACGTCGGTGGCGTCCGTGCTGCTCTGGTGGCCCACGGTGCCGTGGTTGATGACGAACTGGCCGAAATCCTCGTCGAACCAGGCCTCGCGGAACAGCAGTACGCCGTCGTCGTCACGCTTGTAGCTGCGGATGATCCCGCTCATGCCCGTCCTTTTCCGAACCATGCGGCGCAGGTGCCGGCTGGCCCGGTGCCGTCGAACGGTTCCTGTTGTGTGAGTACTTCCCGGTGCAGCCGTGCGGCTTCAGCGCGGATCCCGGCCACGGTGTGTTCCGGGTAGCCCATGGAGAGCCGGTGTTCTTCGAACTCGTCTTCGTCATCGATGAAGACGCCGTGTTTCGTGGACCTGATGACGTCCAGGTCCATGTCGATCATGTGGAACTCCGCCACGCCTTCGCGGAGGTAGTTCCAGCCGTGGTCCAGGGCCAGGTCGACGTAGATCCGGAAGTCCCCCGGGTAGCTGTCGTCATAGAAGGTGGCCACGTAATCGCCGCTGCGCGGGACCAGAAGCACGGCATCGGAGGCGGTGTAGAAGGCCGCACCGGGCCGGGAGCAGAATTCGTTCCTGCCCTGGAACACCCACCAGCCGTGGATGTCCTCACCGAGGTAGCGGCCCGGGACCACCCAGTGCGCGGTGCCGTCCCATTTGCGGTTGCGCGCCACCACGAGGTCGCCGGGCTGCAGTCCCTCGGGGTGCCTGGTGCCGTTCACAGGGTGGGCAGGCTGCCGGTGGTGGGGTGCGCCTGGCCTGGCAGCGGCCGCGCGAACGGCACCTTGGTCCCGAGGACCTGGGCGACGATGTCGTGGGTGATCTGCTGGGCGGTCAGTCCGACCCGTTCGAGCACCTGGCTGCGGGTGCCGTGCGAGAGGAACTCCACGGGCAGTCCCACCTCGTTAAGGGCGGTGTCGACGCCGGCCGCCCGCATCTCCTGGCGGATCCGCGAGCCGACGCCGCCGGCGCGGACGCCGTCCTCGATGCAGATGACCAGGCGGTGCCGGGCTGCGAGGGCGATGATGGATTTGCGCACGGGCAGCACCCAGCGGGGGTCCACCACGGTGGAGCTGATCCCCTGCGAGCCGAGCCGGGCCGCGACGTCGAGCGCGAGTTCGGACATCGCGCCGACGCTGACGATGAGGACATCGTTCTCGGTGGAGCCTTCGGGCCGCCGGGCCAGCACGTCCACACCGTCGGCCAGCCGCTCGATGGCCTCGACTTCCTTGCCGACGCTGCCGCGGCTGAAGCGCACGACGCTGGGCGCGTCGCCGATCGCCACGGCTTCGCGCAGTTCCTCGCGCAGCCGGGTGGCGTCGCGCGGTGCGGCCAGGTGCAGTCCGGGAACTATTTGCACCATGGCCATGTCCCACATGCCGTGGTGGCTGGCGCCGTCCGGCCCGGTGACGCCGGCCCGGTCCAAGACAATCGTCACCCCTGCCTTGTGCAGGGCCACGTCCATCAGGAGCTGGTCGAAGGCCCTGTTCAAAAACGTCGCGTAGACGGCGACCACGGGGTGGAGGCCGCCGAAGGCCATGCCCGCCGCGGAGGTGAGGGCGTGCTGTTCGGCGATGCCGACGTCGAACACCCGTTCCGGGTGCCGGGCCGCGAACTTGTGCAGGCCCACGGGGATCAGCATTGCACCGGTGATCCCGACGACGTCCTTGCGTTCATCCGCGATGTCCGCGATTTCCTCGGCGAACACAGAGGTCCAGGACTGGGCGCCGGGCGACGCCGTGGGCTCGCCGGTTTCCGGGTCGATGACGCCGACGGCGTGGAACTGGTCGTCTTCGTTGGCGCGGGCGGGTGCGTAACCGTGGCCCTTCTCCGTCATGGCGTGCACGATCACGGGTCCGCCGTAGTGGCGCGCGGTGGTGAGGGCGTTTTCGAGCGCCTGCAGGTTGTGGCCGTCCACCGGGCCGATGTACTTCATGCCGAGGTCTTCGAACATGCCCTGCGGCGCCCACCAGTCCTTGATGCCCTTCTTCATGGCATGCAGGCTCCGGTAGGTGAACTGGCCGAGCGGGCCGCCGTTCTGCAGCCGTTTCTTCCACCTGTCCAAGACGACCTCGTAGGCCGGGGCGGCACGGAAGGAATCGATGGTGGGGCGCAGCGAGGCCAGGTAGTCGGCAAGGCCGCCGACAGTGGGGGCATAGGAACGGCCGTTGTCGTTGACCACGATCACCACGCGGCGGCGCTTGTCCGCGGCGATGTTGTTGATGGCTTCCCAGGCCATCCCGCCGGTGAGGGCGCCGTCGCCGACGACGGCCACCACGTAGCGGTCGCCGTCACCGGTGAGCTGCCGGGCGCGGGAGATACCGTCGGCCCAGGACAGTGAGGAGGAGGCGTGCGAGCTTTCGACGATGTCGTGCTCGGACTCGCCGCGGTCCGGGTACCCGGAGAGGCCGCCCTCCTGGCGGAGGGTGCTGAAGTCCTGGCGCCCCGTGAGGAGCTTATGCACATAGGACTGGTGTCCGGTGTCGAAGACGATGCTGTCGCGGGGAGAGTCGAAGATCCGGTGAATCGCCATCGTCAGCTCCACGACGCCGAGGTTCGGGCCGAGGTGGCCGCCGGTCTGGGCGACGTTGGTGATCAGGAAGGACCTGATTTCGCCTGCGAGCTGTTCCAGTTCCGTGCTGCCCAGCGTGGCCAGGTCCTGCGGAGTCCGGATTGTCTCCAAGAGTCCCAACGGCCCCTCCTTAGGTGATTGACGTGCCCGTTAACTCTACCGCTTTGCCCGCCGGGTCCCGTTCCTGCCGCGAACCGGACGCGCCGTGGGCACCGGCCCGGACAGCGCGGAACGACGGCGGCCCTGGCCGGTCAGAAGACCGGCCAG
>NZ_QRCU01000031.1 GCF_003369445.1 Arthrobacter silvisoli | reverse complement strand
GGGAAAGCGTACCCGCCGGCCTTCGCCCGGTCGATCATCTCGGAGTAAATCTCTGGGGTTGCAATGGGCATGGTGACTCCTATGCTGTGTTTTCGTCTATGGGTGTGCTGACCCTGAAACAGACCAGTTACGGCTAGGCACCATCCTAGCCAGAACCAACAAGAGGGCGTGCTTCGGGTCACGCCGCGGTAATACTCGCCCGTGCCTGCCCGTTTCGCGCCCGCCGGACAGCGTTGCCGAACGCGGTTGCCGGACTGTGTTGCAGGACAGCGCCGCCGCAGGGTGCCTACAGCCGGTAGACCCGGCGGGCGTTCTCCGATCCGATCATGCCGGCCACCCGGATCGCGTCCCGCTCGGACCATTCGCCCCGGCGCACCCAGTCGCCCAGCACCTGCGCCATCGAGCGGCGCCACAGGATGGACCCCAGGAAGTGCAGTTCCGGGACTGCGTACGCGTCGGAGGAATAGAGCTGCTTTGCGAAAGGTGCCAGCTCAAGTGCTTCGCCAACGACGTCCACGCTGCGGGAGCCGACATGGTTCAGGCTCAGTCCGACGTCGAAATACACGTTGTGGAACGCCTGGGCCAGGTACCCGGCCTCGCGGTGGTAGGGGTAGCAGTGCAGCAGCATGACCGGGGTATCCCGGATCGCAGCTTGGCGCAGCAACGGCAGGAGGTGCATGGGGTTGGTGCGGTGCAGGTCCAGGTCACGGTCGCCGAGCCCCGCATGAAGCTGGATGGGCAGCCGGTGCTCCGCCGCGGCGTGGACGATGAAGGAGATGATCTCCGGGTCCTGGAGCCTCAGCGCTGTCCCGGAAACTGCAGTCCCGGAAACTGCTGTCCCGGAACCTGCGGTCCAGCGGGCCACGGCCTGTTCCAGCCGGTCCCTGCCGGGCTCGGACCAATCGATGTCGAGGCCGCACCGGTAGGCGGCGATGGATTTGAAGCCGACGACGCCGGGTACCGCCGCCGCGAGCGCCGCCCGGAAGTCCTCGGCGAAGTCCGCCGGGGAGGCGGTGCGGGCCGCCACCTTTTCGGCCAGGAGTTCAAGCCGGAGGATTTCGGAACTTGGGGCAGCGGAGTCCTGCGCGATGGTTTCCGGCCTGGTGACGGCCGAGGCGCTGAGTCCGGTGTCGACGATCCAGTGCGCCACCCCGGCCGGGGCCAGGAACAGGCGGTTGAGCTCCGTGGGGGTCAGGACGCTGCGTGCTTCCCAGTATTCCTCGGCGCCGGCATGCGGGGGCAGGCCCAGCCGCGGAGCGCACCAGCGCCGGATGGCGAAGCCCACCTGGGAATCGAACTGCGTCATGAACGCCGGGATCGGGTCCGGGGACCCTTCATTGATGGACTCTTCGAATTCCGTGCGGGTGAGGGGTTCGGTGAAGCAGCCGTGTACATGGTGGTCCACCAGCGGCAGGGTGGACACGGCGTCGACGAGTCCCTGCGGGACGCGGTCCTCCAGTCCCGCCATGACGTCCGGTTCAGGCGACATCAGGCCGACCACGCGAAGCGAAGGGCCTGGGCGGTCTCCACGGGATCCGTACCGGCGAATCTCCCGGCTTCGTGGCGGCGAACCGCGACGACGCCTTCCACGATGTCCGGCCCCAGGATCCTTCCGGCAAGTTGTGAGGCCTCGAGCGCGTTGAGCACCGTGGCTTGGTCCGGATCGATGGCTGTGGCGGGCCAGTCGCCGGCGTCGGCGGGATTGCCGGGCACCTCCACCGGGAGCGGCAGCCCGGCCTCGATGCCGTGGAGTACCGAGCCCAGGAGGGCCGCCGCTGCAAGGTAGATGTTGGCGCTGGGATCCACCACCTTGAGCTCCACATTTGCGCCGTGCGGGTTGCCGGCGGTTGCGGCGACGAAGCGCACTGCGGCTTCGCGGTTCTCCAGGCCCCAGCACGCTGCAGCCCCGGACCACCGTCCGGGCCGGAGCCGATGGGCGGAAAGGACCGACGCTGCGTAGACGCCAAGGAAGTCGTCCAGGCCTGCGAGTATCCCGGCGATCGCGGATCCTCCCTCCGCGGTGATGCCATGGGGTCCTTCTCCGCCGCTGAAAAGGTGTGTGTCGTCCCGTTTCAGCGAGAGGTGCAGGTGGGCCCCGTTGCCGGCCCCGTCCGCCCAGGGAAGCGGTGAAAAGGAAACGGCCATGTTGTGGCGGGCCGCGACAATTCCGATGAGGATGCGGGCCAGCACGCACCCGTCTGCCATCTCGACGGGCGGGGCAGGTGCGAGGGAAACCTCGAACTGGTCTTCTCCGTACTCGGCGTGGATCTGTTCGGGGCCCAGTCCTGCTGCCTCAAGTGTTGCGGTGAGGTCCACGAGGAAAGCGCGCCGCTCCACGACGGCCCCCATGCCGTAGGCGGTCCATCCGGGCTTGGGCAGGTGCCCGCCGTCGCGGGTGGTAAGGACGAACTCAAGCTCGGTGCCCATGAGCGGCGACAGTCCCCGCGCCGCGAGGCTGTCCACGACGCCGGCCAGGCGGCCGCGCGGGCACAGCGGGGAGAGGCTCCCGTCCTGCTCATGGAAGGTGGCGGGCCCCCAAGCCAGGCCATCGTCGATCTTGCGGACCCTGGCGGTGTCGAGGCGGAGGCGGAGGTCTCCGATGGGCCCGATCGAGGAAGTGAAGGCGATGCCGTTGTCCGCGCAGAAAACGTTCCATGAGGGCGAGGCTCCCATCCCGGCCTGCCGGAAAGCCGGGAGCCGCCGGATCGGGACGCCTTTGCAATGGGTTCCGCCGGCGAAATCGACGGCCGTGCCCACCAGAAGGGTTACGCCATCGGACTCAAGCTGCGCCCTGATGCTTTCGGCCATGATGTTTTCGGGTGCTTCCTGCCCGGCCCCACTGGACACGGCTTCCACAACGGTTCCCCTCGACGGTGTGCATCTGTGGGTCCATCATGCCCCAGCGGTATGCGGACGATACAAGGAACATGCGGGCGGGCAGCGACCCGCAGAACCTCAGCCGGTAACGCGCTGGCCGAAATTATGCCGACGGATCCAGGCGTGCATGGCGATCGCGGCGGCGGAGGCCGCGTTGATCGACCGGGTGGAACCGTACTGTTCGATCGACAAGGTAGCGACGGCGGCCTCGTGCACCTCGGGGGTCAGGCCCGGACCCTCCTGGCCGAACACGAGCACGCAATTGCGGGGCAGGTCGTAGCTTTCCAGCGGCACCGAGTCCGGGAAGATGTCGATCCCGATGATCGCCAGCCCCTCCCCTTGCGCCCAGGCCACGAAGTCCTCCACGGTGGGGTGGTGGCGGACGTGCTGGTAACGATCGGTGACCATCGCCCCGCGGCGGTTCCACCGGCGTCGTCCGATGATGTGGACTTCCTTGGCGAGGAAGGCGTTGGCGGTGCGCACCACGGTGCCGATATTGAGGTCGTGCTGCCAATTCTCGATGGCGATGTGGAAGTCGTGCCGGCGGGAGTCCAGGTCCGCGACGATCGCCTCGTGCTTCCAATACCGGTACTTGTCCACGACGTTGCGGCGGTCGCCGTCCGCCAGCAGGTCCGGGTCCCAGTGCGCGCCTTCCGGCCACTCACCTTCCCAGGGCCCGACGCCGACCTCCACGGCGGCGGTTTTCCCGCCGTCGGGCTCTGCTGGGGTGGGGGCTTCGGAAGGTGCGTCGTCATTCACCCCTCAACCCTAGCGGGGCACCGGGACACGGGCATCGCGTAACCCATCGGCGCCTTGTGTTTCGGCGTGCCGGAAGGTGAAAGACTTGGGTGCAGAATCAGCCCCAACAGCGGAGGTAAGAATGGCGAAGACAAGCGCGGCCCCCACATCCGGCGCGATGTACCGCAACGGACACGAGATCGAGTGCTGGCTGACCGACATGGACGGCGTCCTGGTCCACGAGAACCAGGCCATTCCCGGCGCGGCCGAACTGATCCAGCGCTGGGTGGACACATCCAAGCGCTTCCTGGTGCTGACCAACAACTCGATCTTCACCCCGCGCGACCTCGCCGCCCGCCTGAGCTCTTCCGGCCTGGAAGTCCCCGAGGAGAACATCTGGACTTCGGCCCTGGCCACCGCCCAGTTCCTGAAGGACCAGGTGGAGGGTTCGGACTCCGGGAACCGCGCGTACACCATTGGTGAGGCGGGCCTGACGACGGCGCTCCACGAGGCCGGTTTCATCCTCACCGACCAGAACCCGGACTTCGTGGTGCTCGGCGAGACACGCACCTACTCCTTCGAGGCGATCACCACGGCCGTGCGCCTGATCCTGGGCGGCGCGCGGTTCATCGCCACCAACCCGGACGCCACCGGACCGTCCAAGGAAGGCCCGCTCCCGGCCACCGGCGCCATCGCCGCCATGATCTCCAAGGCGACCGGCCGCGAACCGTACATCGTGGGCAAGCCGAACCCCATGATGTTCCGCTCCGCCATGAACCGGATCGACGCCCACTCCGAAACCACGGCGATGATCGGCGACCGCATGGACACGGACATCATCGCGGGCATGGAGGCCGGCCTGCACACTGTCCTGGTGCTCAGCGGCATCACACAGCGCGAGGAAATCGCGGCATTCCCGTTCCGGCCGAACCAGGTGCTGACCTCGGTGGCCGAGCTCAAGGACCAGATCTAAGAAGGACAATGGCCATGGCGGTGCTGAATCTGCGGCCCCTGTTGGGCGGCCGGCTGGTGCGGGGCAGCCAGCCTTTCGGGCTGGATACGGCTGCAACCGCGGAGTTCCTGGCGGCGCACGGCATCCGCACGGTGGTAGACCTGCGCAGCGGCCGGGAACGTGAGCTCCTGCCGTGGCAACTGGTGCCGGGCAACGGCGTCGAGCTGCTGGAGAACCCTTTCGATCCCGCCCCGCACGGCCTTCCTCCGGTGAGCACGGCCGAAGAGCTCGGTGAGCTGTACCTGGGCTGGGTCCGCACGGGCCCGGCCTGGGTGGCGGCCTCCCTCCGGCCGGCGGCACACGGCACCGCGTTCGTGCACTGTTCGCTCGGCAAGGACCGGACCGGCGTGATTTCGGCCCTGGCCCTGCTGGCGGTCGGCACGGATCCGGAGGCGGTGGTGGCCGACTACACCGCCACCACCGCTGCCCTGCCGCAGTTGCTGACCGTCATGGCACAGACCTGGAGCGCGGCGATTCCCGCCCTGCCGCCGCAGGCCTTCAATCCGGAGTTCATGCTGCTTCAGTCCCCGGAAGGCGCCATCCGGCATTTCCTGGCGGGATTCGAACGGGAATTCGGCGACGCCGGAAGCTACCTGCGCGACGCCGGCCTGAGCGCCGCCGAACTCGAGGCGCTGCGCCACCCAGGAGACTAGAACGCCGTCACCCTGCCGGCCGCGCCCGGCAACGGAAACAGCTCGTCCTCGAGCTTCTGGATCACGGGACGGTAGACGAACGGGTTCCATTGCGGGCTGGCGTGCGGCGGGAGGGCACCGTCGGTCCTGAGATCCGCGGAAACCATGTTCTTCTGGAAGGTCCGCGACCAGCCGGCGCGCGCCGTTTCGTAATTGACGGTGTTATCGCGCGGGTTGCCGATGAAGGCCATCTTGGTCTTCCCCAGCCGGTCCACGAAGCGTGTGGCGTCGAAATGGTAGATGTAGGCCGATTCGCTCTGGATCAGCACGCTCGACGGCGCGATCGGGGTCAGCTGCTCCAGGGTCTGGTTCAGGATCTGCCGCCAGCTGCGCTCGTTCTTGTGCGCCACCCGCTCCCCCAGCTCATAGCCGCCGCGCAGCACCGACGGCACCCGGAACCCGCTCTCGTACAGGAACACGACGCCGTCGAACCAGCTCTGGTCCAGGACGTCGTACTTGCTGTACGGGGAGGAGTCGAGCAGGATGAATTCCACCGCGATCCCGTGCCACTCCCGCAGCCGCGTGGCCACCTCGGTGGCGAGCATGCCGCCGAAGCTGTGGCCGTAGAAATAGAGCTTGCGCAGCTTGCGTTCCTTGACATAGGCCACGACGGTGTCTGTCACCTCGTCGATCTCCAGGCCGAGGTTCGAATACCCGACGGCGGCCAGCTGGCCCCGCTGCCGCAGCGCGTTCCGCAGGGAGTTGAGGATCCATTGCGCCTCTTCCCAGCTGGTCTTGTAGCCCGGGAAAAGGATCCACGCGGCGTCGGGAAAGTACGCCTTGGCGACGTCGTCATCCACGGCGAGGATCTTCGTGACACGCCGCTCGGCCTGGATCTGCCTTGTGATGAACATGTCCGTGGCGAGCAGTCCGGAGGCGCCCGCCCCGATCAGGAAGCTGCGCCGGGAGAATTCCTTCAGCCCGGCGGCCTGCCGGAGGATCCGTGCGGGTTCGGTGTGGGCGGCGAGGAAGTGCGCGCCGCCGGAGTGGGCAGGGCCCAAGGTGGCCCGGTCAGGGTTGTCCGGGCCCTGGGCGTTCCGGCGTCCCTTGCGTAGGTTCCCCCTGGCCTGCTGGTCCACACAGCCAGCTTAGGCACAAGCGGCCTGACCGTGCAGGGCTGTTAACGGCGGATGGCCGGCCCCCCGCGGGAGCCGGCCATCCGGAAGGTTCAGCCCCTTAGTTGAGGCCGAGTTCGTCCTTGCCGAAAGCGAACAGGTACGGCACGCCGGTTTCGGCTTCGATCTTTTCCTTGGCGCCGGTGTTGCGGTCCACGATCACCGCGACGGCCACCACGTTGCCGCCGGCATTGCGGACGCCTTCGACGGCGGCCAGTGCGGAACCGCCGGTGGTGGAGGTGTCTTCCAGGACCACCACGTTACGGCCTTCCACCGAGGGGCCTTCCACCTGGCGGCCCATGCCGTAGGACTTCTGCGCCTTGCGGACCACGAAGGCGTCAACGGCGCGGCCGGCATCGGCGGCTGCGTGCATGACGGCGGTACCCACGGGGTCGGCACCCATGGTGAGGCCACCGGCGCACTCGACTGCCACACCGGCGTCGTCGATCAGCGAAAGCATGACCTGGCCCACCAGCTTGGAGGCTTCGTGGTGGAGGGTGATACGGCGGAGGTCAACGTAGTAGTCGGCCTCTTTTCCGCTGGAGAGGATCACCTTGCCGCGGACCACCGCGAGTTCTTTGATCAGTTCAAGCAGGCGGGCGCGGGCAGAAGCGGCGTCAGCCGCATGGACACTGTCAGAAGTCATGGGTCCAATTCTAAACGGGCACAGCGGCCTGACATGCTTGGAGGGTGCCTTCAACTCCGACGGAGACCACCCGGACCGCCCTCAGCTGGAAACTGCTTCCGGCGGTGCTCCTGTCCGTGTCCGCGGTGCCGTTGTTCGCCTTCCAGGAAGATGTTCCGGGGTACGGCCTGCTCGTTTTGGGCGTAGCGACGGCGGCTTTGATCGACCGCCGGTTGATGCGGCACCTCGCACTGATCGCCGCCGGGCTGCTCACCATCAGCCTGGTGCCGCTGAACGCCGACCTGAGCATCGGTCACATGGCCCTCATGGGCGGCGTCCTGGCGCTGGCCGTGCTGCTGCCGTGGTTGCTCTCGAAGTTCGCGTACCGGGAGGACATCATCCGCTTTCCCGTCAAGACCGGCCGGCGATGGCCCCTCGCGGCGAAGATGTATCTGCTGGGTGTTGTGGCGCTGGGCTACCTCGTCCTGCCGGCCTACCTGATCAGGACCGGGGTCTACCAGAACTGGCCGGACGCGTCCGGGCCAAGCATCTTCTGGCGGCTCTTCCTCGGCGTGAACGCCGTGGGCATCTGGGACGAGCTGTTCTTCATCTGCACCGCCTTCACCCTGCTGCGCCGGCACTTTCCGGACTGGCTGGCCAACCTCCTGCAGGCCGTGATCTTCTCCTCGTTCCTGTGGGAGATCGGCTACCAGTCGTGGGGGCCGCTCCTGACCTTTCCGTTCGCGCTCCTGCAGGGCTACACCTTCAAGCTCACGAAGTCGCTGACGTACGTGGTGTCCGTGCACCTGGTCTTCGACCTGGTCCTTTTCCTGGCGCTGGTGCACGCGCACAACCGCGACTGGCTGCCGGTTTTCCTGTACTAGCCGGCAGCCTTGCCAAAAACCTCCGAGGGGAGTCCGCCAAGGCTTGCGGCCGCTTGATCCACGATGACCTCCACGGCCAGGGCGATGTCCAGGACGGTTCCGGCTTCGTCGGCCTGCAACGGTTCCAGCGTGGCCAGTTGGGAGTCCAGCAGGGAGGCCGGCATGAAGTGTCCGGGACGGCTGTTCATCCGCTCGCTGAGCACTTCCCGCGTGCCGTGCAGGTGCACGAAGACCACGGAGTCATCCGCGCTGCGGATGATGTCCCGGTAAGAGCGCTTGAGCGCGCTGCACGCAATCACCAGGGGCGGGTCCGACGCCGCAAATCGCCTGCCGACTTCGGCCAGCCAGGGTGCCCGGTCGTCGTCGTTGAGCGGAGTACCGGAGGCCATCTTGGTGATGTTGGACTGCGGGTGCAGCGCATCGCCGTCGAGGAATCCGGCGCCGAGGCGTTCGGCGAGGGCGGCGCCGACGGTGCTCTTGCCGCAGCCGGCCACACCCATCACCACGATGTGTCGGCGGACGCCGCCCTGGGTACCGCCGTCGTTCATCGAGCGGGGATCACCAGTCATGGCCGGTTTACCAGTCATGAACGGTGCCGTCCACGAGGCGGTTGTAGGGCAGGTACGCCTGCTGGTACGGATAGGCTGCGGCAGCTTCCTCGTTGAACTCGACGCCGATGCCGGGGTTGTCGCCCGGGTGCAGGTAGCCGTCCGTGAACGTCATGGACTGCTGGAAGACCTCGTTTGTCTTGTCCGAGTGCTGCATGTATTCCTGGATGCCGTAGTTGTGGATGGCCAGGCCAACGTGCAACTGGGCGGCGAAGCCAACCGGGGAGATGTCCGTGGGGCCGTGGAAGCCGGACTTGATCTGGTACTGCGCGGCGAAGTCCATGACCTTCTTCAGCGGGCTGATGCCGCCGAAGTGCGTGGACGCGGCACGGACGTAATCGATCAGCTGTTCCTTGATGAGCGTCTGGTAATCCCACACGGTGTTGAAGATCTCGCCGATGGCCAGCGGAGTGGTGGTGTGCTGGCGGACCAGGCGCAAGCCCTCCTGGTTCTCGGCCGGGGTGCAGTCCTCCAGCCAGAAGAGGTCGTACGGTTCCAAGGCCTTGCCGAGCTTGGCCGCCTGGATCGGGGTCATGCGGTGGTGGCCATCGTGCAGCAACGGAATCTCCGGGCCGAACTCGTTGCGCACTGCTTCGAAGACGGTGGGCAGGTGGCGCAGGTAGGCGCGGGTGTCCCAGTCTTCCTCCACGGGGAACGCACCGCGCCCGGCGGGTTCGTAGTCGTAGCGTTCACCCGAGGACTGGGCCTGCGCGGCAACTCCGTACACGGCCTTGATGCCGGGGATCGCGGTCTGGATGCGGATGGACTTGTAGCCCAGTTCCAGGTGTTCACGGACCGAATCGAACAGGGAGGGGATATCCGCGCCCGAGGCGTGCCCGTAGGCGCGCAGCCCATTGCGGGAAGCACCGCCGAGGAGCTGGTACACCGGAAGGCCGGCGATCTTGCCCTTGATATCCCACAGGGCCATGTCGACGGCGGCGATTGCCGCCATGGTTACCGGGCCGCGGCGCCAGTACGAGGAACGGTAGAGGAACTGCCAGGTGTCCTCGATCCGGTGCGGGTCCTTGCCGATCAGCAGCTGGGCGACGTGCTCCTTGAGGTAGGCGGCGACGGCGAGTTCCCGGCCGTTGAGGGTGGCGTCACCGATGCCGGTCACACCGTCCTCGGTGGTGATGCGGAGCGTGACGAAGTTGCGGGACGGGCTGGTGACAAAGACTTCTGCTGCAACGATCTTCATTGAAGTTCAGCTGTTCCTTCCGGAGGTGGGGTGGGCATTTTCAAGGGAGGTGGACGACGTGGCACCGGCGGCCTGTGTGAAAGTTCCTGTGAGGCTATCCACTAAGCTGACGAGCTGCGGATCTTGTCCGAGCCCGTGGCTTATAAGGTCCAGGAGGGCAGCAACCCGCTCAGGCCCCGGCCCTAGTGCTCTCTTAACCTCATGGATGGCGTCGGACAACGGATCCTGTAGCTCTTCGCGTTCAGCTACATAGTCGATCCATGCCGCAAGCACCAGTGCGCTGCTGGCGCCGGAACGGCCCTGGGATCTTTCGGCAGTCAGGACAGGCAAGGCCCGCATGCGCAGTTTGGTGGATCCGTCCGCGGCGATCTGCGAGAGGTGGTGAGCGATGCGAGCGTTGCTAAAGCGTGAGCTAAGGGCTTTGCGGTATTCAGGAATGTGGAGATCTCCGCTCCCGAGGTGTTTAGCCGCCTCGTCCCAGAAGCTTTCCACGGCGTTCCGGCAGAGCGCATCATCGAGCGCCTGTGCCACAGTGGCGTGGCCCCGCAGTTGACCGGCATATGCCAAGAGGGAATGGGCGCCGTTCAACAGCCACAGCTTGCGGTTTTCGTAGGGTTCGATGTCATCAACGATGACTGCGCCGGCGTCTTCCCACTGGGGCCTGCCTTTGGGGAACTCACCGCTGAGGATCCAGTCGTGGAAAGGTTCTGCAACCACCGGTGAGGTGTCCCGGTAACCGCGGGAATCCTGAACCTCGGAAATATCCTCGTCCGTTGTCCGGGGTGTGATCCGGTCGACTGACGTGCTGACAAAGCTGACGTTCGTCTTGATCCAGTTCGCAAGCCCGGCGTCCCAGGCCTCGGCCAGTCCCGTAATCGCGCGGCGTGCAACCTCCCCGTTTGCGGAAAGGTTGTCACAGCTGACGACGGCGATCGGTCCGGCTCCGGTGTCCTTTCTGGCCGCAAGGGCCAGAACCAACCGGCCGATTGGAGTGTCCGGTGTGGCGCGGGTTCCGGAGGTACCTTTCAGCGCGGCGAGGTCCCTCCTAAAGCCGGAAGTCTCTGCAGTGAAGCGGCCGCGGGAGTCCAACCCATAGGCTGCTTCGGTGATCGTCAGGGTGATTATCGCCGTTTCCGGGGAAGAGACCAGTTCACACAGGCGATTGACGTCGGCGCCGTCCAAGGCTTCGGTAATACTGCCGATGACCTCGAAGCTGTCCCCTCTGGCTGAGCGATCGATGAGTGTGAACAGGCCGTCCTGCGCGGACAGCGCGACTGCCGCGTCAGGCTTTCGTCCGGTGAAGGCGGCAATGCCCCATTTGCTGTGGTCGCCGGCCTTTTGCGTGTACCAGGCCTGATGCGATCGATGGAATGCCCCCAGACCTATGTGAACGATCCGTATTGGGGCTGCCGGCAGCTTGACGAGTTGGCGGGTCAGGACAGGCACTTTGCTATCGCTCATAGCTTGAACACCCTTCGGGGCGAGGAATCGACGATATCCACAATGAGCTCGTGGGCACGTTCTTCGCTGATCCGGTGTTCGACAACGAGCCGTGCGAGGAAAGCGGACTCGATTCGGCGTGATGTGTCGTGCCGGGCCGGGATGGAGCAGAACGCCCGGGTGTCGTCAATAAACCCTGAGGAACGCGAGAAGCCTGCCGTTTCGGTGACGGCGGCACGGAACCGGAGCATTGCATCGGGTGCGTCCAGGAACCACCAGGGGGCACCTACGTACACGGAGGGGTAGAAACCGGCCAGTGGCGCCAGCTCGCGGGAGAAGACCGTCTCGTCCAGCGTGAACAGCACGAGGTGGAAGTCCTTTGCGGTTCCGAAGTCCTGGAGCAGGGGCCGGATTCCCTCGGTGTAGTTCACGGCAACGGGGATGTCATGGCCGGTGTCCGGGCCATATGCCTCAAATGTGGGGCTGTGGTGATTGCGGTACGAACCGGGATGGATCGTCATGACCAATCCGTCTTCGACCGACATCCTGGCCATCTGGTACATCATGTGGGCCTCGAAGGCGTCCCGGTCCGCGGCCGACGCCTTGCCGGCACGGGCTTTCTCGAACAGGTGCTCCGCCTCAGCCGCGTCCAATTTGAGTGTGGCGGGTGTGCGCACGCCGTGGTCGGCGGAGACGGCGCCGTGCTCAACAAAGTACCGGCGGCGGTTTTCCAAGGCCGTGATGTAGCCGCGGTAACCTTTCGCGCCGTCGCCCGCCGCCGCAATGAGCCGTTCAACATTGCGGGCCCACGAAGCGTGGGCGACATTGATGTAGGCATCGGGACGGAACGTCGGCAGCACCCTGCCGTGGAAGGAGGGATCTTCGGCGAGCGCCCTGTGGCTGGCGAGTTCGTCCAGGGGGTCATCCGTCGTCGCGAGGACTTCGATGTTGAAATCCTTGAACAGCTCGCGCGGCCGGAAGCCCGGTTCGGCAAGCTTGGCAGAAATTGCGTCAAAGATCCTGTCGGCGTTCTCCACGGTAGGCTCTTCACGCACGCCGAACACGTGCTCGAACTCCTGCCGGATCCAATAGCCCGATGCGGTGCCTTCGAACTGCGGCCAGGCAGCAGAAAAATGCTTCCAAATTTGACGGGAGTCAGCCGGAGCAGCGCCCAGCCCAAGCTGGTCCATCGAGGTTCCGCCAGCGTGGATCAGACGGGTCACATAGTGATCCGGGGTGACCAGCAGCGCCGCAGGATCCGGGAAAGGCACGTTGTTTTGAATCACACCTGCATCCACGTGCCCATGGGGAGAAATTATCGGAAGACCGGCTACCTGCTTGTAAAGGGAACGGGCTATGTCCCGGACGGCGGGCTCTGCGGGGAGGAGCCGGTCCGGATGGGCTGCTATTGACTGCGTCATGATTCAGGAGACTCCTGCTGTTGAACTGGGGCCCGTACGGACTTCGAGGTCGTTGTACCTTCCGGACAGGACTTCATTGAAGAGGACAGCCTGGTTCAGCGTGGCTGACACGTAGACAGCACGCACCGTTGCCAAGGCGTTTACGGCGTCACTGATAGTCACTCCGGGCTGCCGGCCCTCGCTGATGGCGTCCAGAATGTCGCGGTACTGCCGGATATGTCCTCCTGGGTAAACCGTTGGGTCCATGGCTTCATAGTCCTCGTCCGGGTACTTCGACAGTTCCTCTATGGTTTGATTTCCGCCCCCTTGAAGTCCCATGTCGGCTGACGCGGTTCCGGCGTCCCTGGCGTGGAAGTACTGCAGTTGGTCATTGTCCAAAACTGCGGAGCCTTCAGAGCCCATCAGTTGGACCCGCACAGTCAAGCCGGGGTAGGCGGCCGTAGTGGCATGGAGAACAGCGAGCCCTCCGTTTTCGAAGGTAACAGTGGCCACGGCGGTGTCTTCGACCTCTATCCGTTCATGTGCCAGAAGGGCGGTGTGGGCGTGAATTTCCACGGGCCGGCCCATGAACCACAGGAGCAGGTCAACGGTGTGAACCCCCTGGTTCATCAGGGCCCCGCCACCGTCCATCGCCCACTTGCCACGCCAATCACCCGAGTCGTAGTAACCCTGGCCCCGCCACCAGGCCACTGACGCGATGGCCGACGTGAGTCGGCCGAAGCGGCCCTTTGCCACGGCGTTGGCCACCGCGACACTTCCCCGGTCGAAACGGTGCTGACTTATTACTGAGGCGAAGACACCGCGGCCTGCGGCTTCTTTGGCGGCGGCCTCGATTTCCTGGGCACGGCTGAGATCCACGTCCAGCGGCTTTTCGATGACGACGTGTTTACCCGCCCCCAAGACCTCAAGGGCTTGTTGAATGTGCAATCCGCTGGGGGTCGCCAACACCACCAGGTCGATGTCCGCGGCCGCCAAAGCATCGCCAATCGTCAAGTGCGTCGAGGGCTTGGGACGGCCGCTTTCCTCCATAAGGTCTGCGAGAGAATCCGCCGCCGCGGGGACTGTGTCGATCAGTGCGACGACATCTGCCTCAGGGAACTGCTGCAATGCAACGGCGTGCATCCGGCCGATGACACCGCAGCCGGTGATTGCCACCTTCAATACCGCGCTCATACCGTCTGCACCCCTGCTTCGGCGGTAACTTTGGCGAACGCGCGGGCGGCAATTCCAAAGGCTGTAGGACCGGAGAATCCCCCAAGACCATGCGCCCCGGCAAGATGTGGTTCAAGGGATGCGAATCCGGTGTAGCCGTCGGCCTTCAGCGCCTCAACGGTGCGCAGCACATCACCGTCGCCCTCCCCCGCGGGAACAACATGGCCATTGGAGAACAGCGCATCCTTGACCTGAAGGTACTCAACATAAGGACGAAGCTTGGCATAGCCCTCATCGAACGGCTTCACCCCAACCTGTACAAAGTTGGCCGCATCCCATGCGACCTTCAACGCCGGTGAGTTAACGCTCTGGATGATGTCGAGTATGCGGTCCGGCACGTCACCGAAGATGTCTTTCTCGTTCTCGTGCAGAAGGATTACTCCTTCTTCCTCCGCCACCGAAGCCAGGGCGGCCATCCGTTCAATCACGGCATCGCGGATACTGTCCACGGGCACGTTTTCGCCATAGTAGAAGGAAAAGACGCGGATGTAATTAGCGCCAAGGATTCTTGCGGCGTTGATGGCCCTGCGAAGACGCTCAACTTCGTGTTCGACGGGAAGGCTGACGTCCACCTTGCCAATTGGTGAGGCGATAGCGGAAACCTCCATACCCTTGTCTTTAAGCAAACCGGCAAGTGCCGAGAGTTGATCCTCAGACAGGTCCACGATGTTGGTTCCCCACGCGCTTCGCACTTCGATGTGACGGGCACCCAGGGCCTGCAACACGGCGCTCTGAACGGCGGGGTCATCGTCGATCTCATCGCCGAATCCTGACAGCGCCCAAGAAACAGGGGTTGCTGGAACCATGGTTGCTTAACTCCTCCGGCAGTAAGACCGCCCAGTAGATGACACTCGAAAACCACATAGGAAAATGATCACGCCCGCGGCGGAGGCCACTACCGCCGCCATCATTCGGCAATGAACGGCACGGCCCGCCGCTGCGTGGCACCGCAATCTGCAGAGCTGCGGCCGGAGTCGCACCATCCGGGCCTCGTCATGCCTGCGAACGCGGGACAGCTCCAACGTGGCAGGAAGTAAGTGCGGCTGGGAGAACGCCCGCACCGTCCGCAACTGCAGGCGCCAATGCATCGAGTTTAGGTAGAGAAAAGAGAAGGTGGCAAGCTGTTGCCAAAAATTGCCAACAGTGTTGTACTTTACTCGAGGGTAACTCTGCCGAAGAAGCCGGGCGCCCCGTCGCTTAACGTGAAAGGACTGCAGTGGATACAACGACATCGGGGCCTGGAGACGAAGGGCCCGCGGACACTCCCGGGGGCGTTGAGAAGATGCCAACGATCCGGGATGTCGCCAAGCTCGCTGGAGTGGCAACATCCACGGTTTCACGAGCACTTTCCAATCCGGCCCGCGTGAATCGGTACACGAGGGAAAGGATTGTAGAAGCTGCCGCTCAGCTCAACTACGTGCCGAGCTCGCAGGCGCAAGGACTCAGCAACGGGCGTACCAACGCGGTCGCGGTCTTAGTGCCGGATATCACCAATCCGTTCTACTTCGACATCATCCGAGGAGCGCAGCATCAGCTCAAGGCTGCGGGATACACCCAGGTCCTGGTGGATACGGAAGAGTCGAGTGAGATGGAATTGGAAGCGCTTCACAGGATGAGGTCCGCCGACGGCTTTATCCTTGCTGCGTCGCGTCTGACAGATGCGCAGTTGGCCGAAGTGTCCAAAACGCAGCCGCTGGTGACCATCAATCGGGCCTCTACCCCCTCAGTGGTGATAGATACGCCTTCAGCGATCGTTCAAGCTCTGGAACACCTGGCCTCATTGGGTCACCGTCGCGTCTGTTATGTCAGTGGTCCAGCCACGTCTTGGTCCAGCCAAAAGCGTTGGGAAGTCCTGGATGAGGAATCCTCCCTTCGTGGCATGGAAACGTGCCGCATTGGCCCCTACGCACCCAAGACCACGTCAGGGGCCGCGGCGGCAGACGCTGCAACTCGCACGGGCGCCACCGCCTGCATCGTTTTCAACGATCTTCTGGCCATTGGAATGCTCCAAAGGCTTCGAGAACGGGGCATCCGCGTCCCCGAAGACGTCAGCATCGTCGGCTGCGACGACATCTTCGGAGCCGATTTCTGCAACCCTCCCCTGACGACCATCGCAAGCCCGATTGAACAGGCCGGGCGCGTAGCGGTGACCATGCTCCTCTCCCAGCTGAACCCCGTTCCCGGGGCAACGATCCGCCAGCGCGCCGTCATGCCCACGCATCTAACCATCCGGGCATCCACTGGCCCCGCCCCGGACAACGTACACGGCTAAATCACGAGGGGTGGGGCCGGCGCCCGCTCTAGCCGTTCACCGCTTCCCTGCTTCCACGCCTCCAAAGATGTGTGGGCCGGTCCGATAGTACGAGGATTTGAGCCATTGGCTGCTTGACGGGATCCTCGCACTTCGGGCCTGGCGGCTATGTGCCTGAGGAGCGGGGCGGTTCCGCGTCGACATATGAACCGACTGCCTGCACGCGTTGTTCTGCACAAGTGCAGGAGGTCTCGATCTCCAAGCGGACTGTAACAGTCTGCTGATCCTCCGGCACATGGATAACCAGGGTCTTCTCGCTCGTGGTTGTGCTGTTCACTGTGATTCCTTCCAAAGTTGATCGTTCAATTATTTTTCGGGTTCATTCCATTTAGCTTGACCTGGTGCACATGAATACGGGCGTTACGGTCCTGGCGCGCACGCATAACACGGTGTGCCGCGCAAGCCCTTCGCCGTGTCTGGCTGATCTCGATTTTTGGGTTCCGTTGGGCGGGGAGCAGTGTCAGTTACTTGATGCCTGTATTGGCAATTCCGGTGACGATTTGCCGTTGGAAGAAGAGGAACAGAATGATCACGGGCAGAACAGTAACCACGCTCATGGCGATGATGAGGTTGAAGGGAACGGTTTCCTCGGCCGTAAACCGTGCAAGAGCAACCGGCAGCGTGTAGACAGACTCGCTTTGGGCGACCACCAATGGCCATAGGAAATCGTTCCACCGCCACATGATGGACAGGATGGCGACGACGGCAAGCGCCGGCCGGCACATCGGGAGCACGACCCGGACAAATATGCGGAACTCCCCTGCCCCGTCCACTCGTGCAGCCTCTATTAGCTCATCCGGAATCGAGAGCATGTACTGCCGCAGTATGAACACTCCGGTTGGAGTGGCCGCTGCGGGGATGATGAGGCCCCAAAGAGTATTGACCATCCCCAGGGACGCCACAACCTGGTACACAGGGAGCAGGATCACCTGCAGAGGAATCATGATGGTGGCGAGGGTCAGCAGGAACAGCCCGTTCTTCCCCCGGAAGTTGTACTTTGCCAAGGCGTAGGCTGCCATCGAGTTGATCGCCAGGGTGAGCAACGTCGCTGCCAGCGTCACGATGACGCTGTTGGTCAGGTAGGAGACGAAATTGAACCGGGTCATAGCCTCGGTGTAATTGGAAAGTCCCCACGTCTCAGGCAACAGCGTCGGCGGCCGCTCAGAGAGCTCTGCCGGCGTTTTGAACGAACCCAGAACGAGCCACACGATGGGGATAAGGGCCAGCAATGCCGACGTCACCAGGATGACCACCCTCAAGGCATCTGTGGAGGTTATCTTGCTCCGCCCGGTGGATGTCCATGTTTTGGCTGGACCCATCTTCGGAGGGCTTTTCGTGACGGTTGTGCGGCTCATGCTGCCTCCCTTTTGCGGCCGATCATCCAGTTGACGATCGTCAGCCCGAATATTGCGCAGAACAGCAGGACGCTGCCGGCTGAAGCGACGCCGTACCGGATCGGGGACACGAAGCCATTTTCGTAAATGAACTGAACGATGAGCGTCGTTGCGCCCACGGGGCCGCCGCCGGTCAATGTGTAGATGAAATCAAATGCTTGGAACCCGTGAATCGTGGCAAGTACGACCACTACAAGGATGCTGGGCTGCAGCAAAGGAAAGGTCAGGCTGATGAACTGCCGCCAGCGCGACGCACCATCGATTCTTGCTGCCTCATAAACCGACGGGTCGATACTTTGCAGACCGGCCAGAAGGATGAGCATGTAGAAGCCCACCTGCATCCATGTACCGACGCCAATAACGACGACCATGGCGAGGTTGTTGTCCACCAACCAGGGGATTTCCGGTATGCCCAAGGAGCCCAGGAAGGTGTTGATAAGGCCATTTTGGCGCTCAAGCATCCAGTTCCACACCAGACCGGCAACAACAGGCGAGATCAGGACGGGAATAAAGAACACGGACCGGAAGAAGGTCCGGCCCCGCCGCTGCTGGTCAACAAGCACAGCCAGCATGACGCCCACTACAACAGACAAAAGGACGAATGACAGAGCGTAGACAACGGTATTCCTGACGATGCCCCAAAAATCCTCGTCTGTAAGGATGCGCTGGTAGTTACCGGCACCTTCCCACCGAAACGTGCGGCCGTTCGACGAGGAATACATCGAGATGTTGAAGCCGTTGATGGCCGGCCAAACGGTGAAGACCCCGAAGATTGCCATGTTCGGCAGCAGGAAGAGATAGGGAACCAGACGCATCTTCAGCGGCGCCTTGCGCTGCCGAAGACGCGTCGCGGTTTGCGCTGTCATTGGTCAAGTTCCTCTACGAGGGACTGTGTCTTCTTCTGCAGGTCCGACACCGCTGTCGACAGGTCCTTCTTCCCGCCTACGACGTCGGAAACGGCGTTGACAAGCTCGGTGGCAGAACCGGCAAAAGCAGGATCAGAGTTTGCCGCGTAGCCAAGGTCGGGAGTGCGCGCCAGGTCTTTCAGGAAGACGTCCATGTCCGACTGGCGGGCAGGATAGGCAACACCCTTTTCAGCCAGATCTTTACGGGTGGGCAGGAAACCGCCTGCTTTGATAAACGTCTCCTGGTTTTCGGCCGTGTTCATGAACCGGATGAATTCCGCTGCCAGGGCCGGATTCTTGCCTTCTTTGAGGGCAGCCATGTACTTGCCACCCGGGAAACCACCGCAGTTATCCGCGCAGGGGTTCGGGGCGGCTGCCCACTCAAATTTGGCGTTCTTGGCGAACTGGCCGACCTGCCAGTTGCCGGAGAGGTAGACCGGAGCATCCTGTGCGAGGAAAATTTCGTTGGCACCTGCGTAACGGGATCCCGAGCCGAGCCAGAAGTCCCGCGGCATCCGGTTGTCACCCATCATCTCGATAAGGGGCGTCAGCGCCTTTTTGGCTTTTTCAACGTCCAACTCGGCTTTCCCGTTTGCGACCAATGCCGTGCCGTACTGGTTCAGGATCGTGGAGAGACGGTGACCGGACTTATCCATGGCAAAGGCGTACTGTGAGCCAGTCGCCTTCTGCACCTTGGTAGCAGCGTCGATCATTTCCGTCCAAGTCCACGGCTTCTCGGGATCAGGAAGGCTAACGCCAGCCTTCTTGAACATATCAACGTTGACGAAGGGGCCATTGAGAGTCAGGTCGGACGGGACGGCGAGCATCTTGCCGTCCTTGCCGGTTGCGCCGACCACAGGACCGGGGAGGAACTCCTTGGCATAGTCTGCGCCAAGGTATCCGCGCAGGTCCAGGAGATCGTCACGGAAGTCGGTCAAGCCTGTCAGCCTGACCACGTCAGGAGCATTCCCGCCGGAGAGCCTGGCCTGGACCGAGGTCACAAGGTCCTTGTATGGCAAGGTTTCCAGGTTCACCTTGACTTTGTATTTCTCCTCGAAATTCGAGATAAGCTGGGCGGTCGCCTCCGCGTCCGGCCCATCGGTGAAGTAGACGTAGTTCAGGGTCTTACCCGCAAACTCTGCGGGGTCCACACTTTTCACAGCCGTTGGAGCCGCGCTTGAGCCCTGGCCTTCGACTTGTCCCGGTGCACATGCGCTAAGCATGGCAACTGCGGTGAGTGCTACCAGCAGACGTGCTGTTGTCCTACTTTTCTTAGCCACTTACATCCTCCTCGATGGTGGTCGCCCTTTGGGCGATACGTTCTTAGGGCGGTACACACCCGCCGCCGTTCTTTGCCGCAGAAGGGACGAGCCGCCCTTCTGTGAAGCACTACAACCCCCGCTGTTCTGCGGCCTCGTCTCGCTTTCCGGTCATGTCGGCACGGATGCGAACAGGACATACCAACAGGCAGGAAAGGAGAGTCGCTATCAGTGCGCCTAACGGCCGGAACATCAACTGCGGGACTCGACGCAGGCGCCTTGCACCGAGTTTAGGGAGGCTTGCAGAAGGTAGGCAAGCTGTTGCCAAAAATTGCCATAATATTGTCCTTGCCGGCAAGAATCGGGCGCAGAGCATTAAGAGCGGCTGGCATTGTTCACCTGGTTCCCGCTGAGCTTGGAGGCTTCACCGGCGAGGTTGGTTATCTGTTCCCAATCGTCGTTTTCCATGGCTGCGCGCGGAGCGAGCCAGCTGCCACCAACGCAGGAAACATTCGCCAGCGACAGGTACGCAGGCGCAGATTCAAGGCTCACCCCGCCCGTCGGGCAAAAAAGTGCTTCCGGGATCGGTGCTCCGATGGCGGCGAGGTAGTCCGGGCCGCCAGCCGGGCCAGCAGGAAAGAACTTCATGGCCTTCAGGCCACGCTCGAGGACAGCCATCACTTCGCCCACTGTCGCCACTCCGGGAAGCACCGGGATGTTGAGCTGGAGCATGTGGTCGAGCAGCCCCGGCGTCACGCCGGGACTGACCAGGAACTGAGCACCGACGGCAACCGCGGCATCCGCCTGTCGGGGTGTGAGGACGGTGCCGGCGCCCACCAGGATGTCCGGCACTTCGTTGGCGATGCGCTTCAGCGATTCGAGGGCGCTGTCCGTCCGTAGCGTCAGTTCGATGATGCCGACACCGCCGTCAAGCAATGCCCGTGCCACAGGAACCGCATGCTGCGGGTCGGCGATAGTGACTACCGGGATGACAGGGGAAACCTGCAGCACCCTGCTTGCGTCAGCCATGGCTAATCTCTTTTCTCAGGCCGTCCAGCCCGGTATCGATGATGCGGTACCAATGCGTCAGCAGGTCCACGAAGGTGGCGCTGGCCGCGAGCTCTTCATCGAAGATGCTGCGCACGCCCAGGAGGGCCGGAACCACGCTGGCAGCAGACCGCTCTTTTGGCAGGGCCGCCTGGAGATGGTCCGCGAGGGGATCGTTCAGATCCGTGGCGGGAGTGGCGGCCACGTGGTGCATCCACGCGGCCACCGCCAGCGCGGTCCAGCGCGGCTCACGTCCGCTGCCAAGGGTGGCACGGGCGGTGGTCAGCAGGCGCAAGCCGATCTTCTGCGATCCGTCACTGCCCACTTTCGCGGTCGTGTGGCCGAGCGCCGGGTTCGCGAAGCGCTCAAGGACCTGGGCGCAGTACGTTTCGCCGTCCAAGCCCCTGGGGAGCCTGATGGTGGGTAGCGCGTCCTCGGCCATCATCCGCTGGCATGCGGCGCGGAAGATGTCCTCGCCGACCGCGTCGCTGATGGTCGCCTTGCCGCTGACCAGTCCGAGGTATGCCAACATCGAGTGGCTGGCGTTGAGCAGACGCAACTTCGCCGCCTCCCACGCAGCCACCTCGCTGCTGAACAGCGCCCCGGCCTGCTCCCAGGCGGGCCGGTCCCCCGCGAAGTTGTCCTCGATGACCCATTGCATAAAAGGCTCGGCCACCACGGCGGCCTCGTCCCGGAGCCCGAGTTCACGTTCGACGGCGTCAAGGTCACCGGCCGTGGTGGCCGGTACCATCCGGTCCACCATGGTGCTGGGGAAGGTGACGTTGTCCCCGATCCAGGCAAGCAGCGGTCCGGATTCGCCCTCGGGCAGGGCGGTTGCGAACGCCCGGACCAGGGCGCCCGTCAGTTCACCGTTGCCCGGCAGGTTGTCGCACGAGACCACGGTGAGCGGTCCCCTGCCGGCCAGCGCCCGTTTCTGGATGCCGCGGGTGACCTGTCCGATGGCGGTCAGCGGCGGGTTCCCGGCTAGATCGGCCTGGATCTGCTCATCCGCCAGGTTCAGGGACCCGGTATGCGGATCGATGCGGTAGCCCTTTTCGGTGATCGTCAGCGTCACCACCCTCGTGCTGTCCGCGGCGATCCTGTCCACCACGGCATCCGGCTGGTCCCGGCCGGAGATGGCCTCCACGATGCTGGACACCACGCGGAGCGGCGCGGCTCCGTTCCCCCGCTCAGCGACGCAGAAGAGCCCGTCCTGTGGAGCCAGCTGGCGTGCCACGGTCTCTGAACGCTGGGTGACCCCGATGATCCCCCAGCCGGAATCCCCGCTCGCGAGCATCGCTTCTTCGGTGAAAACCGCGGTATGGGCTCGAGCAAAGGCACCCAGGCCCAAGTGGACGATGCCGGGCCGGATGGTTCGACCCGCAAGGGGCGCACGGTGTTTGCTGTTGCCGATAAGGGAGGCGGCACTCAGGCGTGTGATGGCGCTGCTCCTTCCGATGCCAGGCCGCTGGAAGCGTGCATACGGATTTGCTCCAACGTGGGGATGAACCCGGTGCCGCCCTTGCCGCCCACCACCAGTGACGCAGCCGCTGCCCCGTATCGCGCGGCGGCAGAAAGACTGTCGCCAAGGACCAGGCGGGCGGTCAGGGTGCCAACAAAGGCGTCGCCCGCGCCGGTCTGGTCCACCACAGCCGGCGCAGGAATCGCGTCGATCCAGGTTTTGTTCCGGCCTTCTCCGTCCAGCTGGATGCCCTCGGCACCGCAGGTAACAGCAACATTCCGCGCCCCCAGGGTGCGCAGTTTCGCAGCCGCTTCAACCGGCGTCGGGCAGCCCAACAAGGCCGAGGTCTCGCCGGGGAAGGAGGGGGTGACCAGGAAGGCGCGCGGCGCCAGCTGCTGCAGTGCCGCCGTCGCCTCCTCGATCGAGGTAAGCCGCGGGCGGAAGTTGGGGTCGAACACGAACCGCTTGGCTACCGCAGCGGCCTTGAATACTGCCGCCCGGGACGACTCCGAGATGGCGCAGGCGATGCCACCGGCTATCACGGCGCCGGCGGCGGCGAGCACTGCCGGATCGACGTCGTCGGGGCCCAACGTGGACCCGACGCTGCCGCTGCGGGCGTAGGAAAACTCCCGCTGCCCGTCAGGGTCGCAGTGCACGAGGTACACGCCCTGCTGGCCACGGCGGAACGTCAAAAGCTCAGGGGAAATGTTGAGCTCGGCGATCCTGGCGGCGATCGCCCTGCCAAGGTCGTCATCAGTCAGGACGGACAGGAGCCCAACGCGGGCTCCCGCGGCGGCCGCCGCAGCGGCGACGTTGAGGGCGTCCCCGGAGATCCCGAGCTGGGCCGGAACGCCGTGGCCGAACGCCACGTCGGTGGCGACCTCAACGAGGATCTCCCCCATCACAACGACGTCGAACGGTGCCTGCCCGGAGTGCTGTGTACTGACGCTCACCAGTCGTGCACCGATCCGTCGAGCCGCCGGTTGATGGGCAGGTATTTGGGGTCGAACGGGAACCGGGCGGCGGCTTCCTCATTGAACTCCACTCCGATGCCGGGAGCGTCACCGGGGTGCATGTAGCCGTCGTTGAAAGTGTAGGAGGTGGTGAACACCTCGTTGGCAGGCTCCCGGTGGCCCATGTATTCCTGGATGCCGAAGTTGGGGATGCTCATGTCCACGTGCAGGGCCGCGGCGAAGGAGGCCGGCGAGAGGTCACCCGCGCCATGCGAGCCGGAGCGCACACCGTAGAGGTCGGCGAGGGCGAAGATCCGGCGCAGGTGCGTGATGCCGCCGGCGTGCGACACGGAAGTCCGGATGTAGTCGATCAGCCGTTCGGTGATCAATTGCTGGCAGTCCCAGATTGAGTTGAACACCTCGCCCACGGCGAGGGGCGTGGTGGTGTGCTGGCGGATCAGGCGGAACGCCGACTGGTCCTCGGCAGGCGTCGGGTCCTCGATCCAGAAGGGCCGGTACTGTTCCAGCGACGCGCCCAGCCGGCCAGCCTCGATGGGGGTCAGGCGGTGGTGCACGTCATGCAGGACGTGCACGCCATAGCCAAACTGTTCGCGCACATGCGCCATCATCTCCGGCGCGAAGTCCAGGTACGCCGTCGTCTCCCAGGTGTCCTCCTGCGGGACGTTGCCGCTGGCCGGCTCGTACAGCTTGCCGTCCACCGGGGCAATTCCATAGGTCTTTTCCAGGCCCGGCACCGCCGCCTGGACACGGACCGCCTTGTAGCCAAGGTCCAAGTGGTGCTGGAAGTCAGTGCTGAGGTCCTCCAGTGTGGAGCCACTGGCGTGGCCATAGACCATCACACCCTCACGGGCGGCGCCGCCCAGGAGCTCGTACACGGGCATGCCGGCGGCCTTGCCCTTGATGTCCCAGAGCGCGACGTCGATCGCGGCGATCGCGGTCATGGTCACCGGTCCGCGCCGCCAGTAGGCACCCTTGTAGAAGTACTGCCAGGCCTCCTCGATGCGGCGCGCGTCCCGGCCGATCAGCAGCGGGCACAAGTGCTCGGACAGGTAGGCGGCCACAGAAAGCTCGCGGCCGTTCAGCGTGGCGTCGCCGATGCCGGTGATGCCGCCTTCGGTTTCAATAACGAGCGTGACGTAGTTCCGTCCAGGCGACGAAACCACTACCCGTGCGTCGGTGATCTTCACAGCTCGGTCCTAGCTGCTTCTGAGAGAGGTTCCTGCCCCACGGCCGCGGCAGTGAGGTCGCGGGCGAACATCTGCGCCTTGACGCTGAGTTCCGCGGCTTTCAGGGCGTGTGCCTGCGTCATCGCGGTCTCGGTGCGGTCCAGGCAGTCACGGATCAGCGCGCCGAAGAACGGATACCCGACCCGACCCGTGGCGTTGATGTGCTGCTCGCCGTCCTTGTTAACCAGGAACACGTGGTCGGTGCCGTCGTCAGTGGCGATGTTGACGTACTTGCGCAACTCGATATAGCCGTCGGTTCCGAGGATGACCGTGCGTCCGTCCCCCCAGGTGCGCAAGCCGTCCGGAGTGAACCAGTCAACGCGGACAAAGCCGGTGGTTCCGTTGTTCATGACGATATGCGCGTCGCCGAAGTCCTCGAAGGCGGGATGTTCCGGATGTGAGTAGTTGGCAACGGTTGCGCTGACCACTTCGGCGTCAGTGGCCCCTGTGAAGTAGAGCATTTGCTCGAAGTTGTGGCTGCCGATGTCGCAAAGGATTCCTCCGAACCGGTCCTTGTCGTAGAACCAGTCCGGTCGGGAGCCCGGTTCGCCGATCCGGTGCGGGCCGAGGCTGGTGACCTGCAGGACGGTGCCGATGGCGCCTCGCTCAATGAGCTGCCCGGCGAGGACGGCCGCTTCGACGTGGATGCGCTCGGAGTAGTACACCGCATATTTCCGCCCGGTCCGCTCGGTGGCTTCACGGACCGCGTCGAGCTGCTCGAGGGTGGTCAACGGTGCTTTGTCTGTGAAGTAGTCCTTTCCGGCGTCGATGACGCGAAGTCCGATCGCAGCGCGTTCGGAGGTCACTGCAGCGCTGGCGAGCAACCGTACATCCGGGTCGTTGAGGATTTCGGCCTCGCTGGCTGCGACCTGGACATCGGGGAACTTTGCACGGAACGCGGCAACTTTGGCGGGATCGGCGTCGTACACCGACTTCAGCGTGCCTCCGGCGCCGAGCAGGCCTTCGGTCATGGCGTAAATGTGTCCGTGGTCCAGGTGTGCAGCCGCGAAAACGAATTCTCCGGGTTCGACGACGGGCTGGGGCATGGGTGCGGGCGCGTACGTTGCGCCGTCGGAGTTAGGCATAGTGAACTTTCTTTCGTTCGGTCAGTCGGAGACTGTGCTGGTCGTGGCGCCCACGATGATGTCGCCGGCGAGTTCCTTGACGGACTCCCGTTTTTCGTAAAAATGCGGGGCCCGCTGGAGAAGACCGCCCGCCCGGTAGTACGGGTCGTCAGCGCGCAGCGGCAGGTCGACGACTTCATGTTCGATGCCGGCTTTGTAGATCGCAGTCACCACCTCGATCGCGTTGCGGCCGTCGATACCGTCCGCGGTGGGTGCGTGTCCGGCGCGGACAGCCGCCATTACGTCGCCGATCTGCCCGGCGTGGCCTTGATGAGCGAGCGGGATATGCGCGCTGGCCAACGCGTTCAGTTCTTCGACAAGCGCCGGGTTGCCGCCCTCGCGGGGGAATCCGTTGGGCTGGGATACTTCGGCGGTGACGCGCCATGGCTGTGAGATCCGCGCGTGTTCGCCCTGGATGACGATTTCCTGCTCCTCGCCGTGGTGCACGACAGAGCTGGTCAGTTGCGCCAGCCCGCGCCCATACTTGAGGATCGCGACCGAGAGATCCTCTACCTCGGCGTTGTCGTGCTGCGTGTTGGCGATCATTGCCACGGCCTGGCTGGGCTTCCCCATCAGCCACAAGGTCAAGTCAATGTGGTGGATGGCGTGGTTGAGCGTGCACCCGCCGCCCTCGGATTCCCACGTTCCCCGCCACCACAAGTCGTAGTACGGCAGGCCACGCCACCAGGCGGAGTCGATGCGGATATGCGAGACAGACCCGATCATGCCTGACTCGACCGCTTCCTTGAGGGTGGCCATATCGTCGCGGAAGCGGTTTTGCGCGACCACTGACAGGACCTTGCCGGACCGTTTCTGCGCGGCGAGCATCGCATCGCATTCTTCGAGGGACGGTGCCATAGGCTTTTCGACCAGTACGTTGATTCCCGCATCCAAAGCCGCGATCGAGAGCTCGGCATGGCTGCTGGGCGGCGTGGCAATGCTGATCAGGTCGACTCCGCCGGCGGCGATGAGTTCTGCGGGGTCGTCGTAGGTGGCCGCGCCGCTGAGGCCGAACGCTTCGGCCTTGCTCGCCGCCTTCCCGGGTTGGATGTCCGCCAATGCGACGATTTCGCACTCGTCCGGGAACTCAAGGTACCCGCGAATGTGGGCGTCCGCGATTCCTCCGGTGCCGATGATTCCGATCTTGAGCATTCGCTCGTCTCTCTTTCCGTGAAGCTAAAAGGGGAGGACCACCAGGCGCGATGGTGAGCCCCCGGCTGCGTCAGTTGGCTTTGTCGGCGGAGGCTTCCAGGCGCGCAATCATGGCTTGCGGAAGCATCGCCCCGTAATTCCCACGCCGAACCCGGATCGGGTCCCCCGGCAGGGTGTGGTCAATGGATATCCCCGGTAGCTCAACGACACTCATTGGGCGCGCATCCTCCTTGATGGCTGTGCTAAGCAGGGCTGCTAATACGTATGTGTAATACGTATTAGTAATACGTATCTGCTAGTATGAGACGAAGATCACCAGTCGTCAAGGGGACGTCAACGGAGTCTTGCTTAGGAGATGCGCCATGGGTAAAGCGCCCACCAGCCGTGATGTGGCGGCTCGCGCGGGCGTGTCGCAGTCGACTGTCTCAAACGTCCTCACGGGGCGGCCCGGCATATCCCAGGCAACCCGTGAGCGCGTACTCAGAGTCGCGGAAGAACTGAGCTACCGTCCGAACCTGGCGGCGCGGTCCATGCGGACACAGCGCACAGGCCGACTGGCGGTGGTGCTGCCGACTAGCACTTGGCACGCATCCAAAATGCTCGCTGGCGCAACCCAGGCGGCCCAGAAGGCCGGCTACGCGATCGAGGTCCAGACCCTCGCGGGCGACCCCGAAGCAAGGCAACAACGACTCGATGAGATCGTCAACTCCGGCCAGTTTGAAGGAGTCCTGTCTTTCGCCTCGCTGCAAGCACGCCCATCCGGTGAGGCCGGAACGACCGTATTGTCCCTCGCAGAGTTTGATGACGATATGAAGGTATCCGGAGACCTCACCGACCCCACACCCCTTGTCAAAATGATGGAAGAGCTGGCCTCGCGCGGCCACCGGCGGTTCCTCCACATCACCGGAGCGCTGGGCTATCCTTCGGCCCGCGCCCGACGCGACGCGTACCTAATGACCATCGAAAGACTCGGGTTGCAGTCCCTGGGTGTCATCGAAGGTGATTGGACCGGCGAGTCAGGACTCAAGGCGATTCGCAGTCTTCCCGATGACGCACCTCCGCTCGCAGTCGTGGCGTCCAACGATGTGGTCGCTACCGGAGTGGTCCGTGGAGCGTTGGAGCGGGGGTGGACAGTACCCGGCGATCTCTGCGTCACAGGGTGGGACGACCTGGACTCCAGCGCATACCAAGTGCCGTCCATTACTACCGTCTTCGTGGACTACCAAAGGCTCGGTTCCCGATCGCTTCAACGACTGGTTGCCGCCTTGCGTGGGGAACCAGAAGCAGCTTCCGACGGGGAACTGCAGCGCATCATCTGGCGTGAGTCGACTGGCGACCTCATTAGTGCCAAGCCACCCCACGGTTCCACACGGGACTGATGTGTACAGCTCTGGCGTAAGGCACAGTTTCACAGGGTTGGGCTCATGTCTCATACTTTGAGACTTCGGCCGTAAAGACCGCCGGTTCTTCAGGGACTCCAGCACGTCCAGACCCCAGGCGCAATGCAGCGCGCCACAGTTGAGCCCTGTGGACGCGGCTGGCTAGTCTTGGTGGCATGCGCAAACTCCAGGCGAAGATCATCGAGGAAATGGGCGTCCAGCCCCGGATCGATCCTGCCGGGGAGGTGCGCAGGCGCGTCACGTTCCTGAAGGAATACCTCAAGGCCACCCACACCAAGGGCTTCGTGCTGGGGATCTCCGGGGGGCTGGACTCCTCCCTGGCGGGGCGACTTGCCCAGCTCGCCGTAGAGGAGCTCGAGAGCGAAGGCGTGGAGGCCAACTTCGTGGCCGTCCGCCTGCCCTACGGCACCCAGCATGACGAGGACGACGCCCAGGCTGCACTGGACTTCATCCAAGCCAAGACCGAATGGACCTTCAACATCTCCGCCGCTGTGGACGGCGTGGAGGACGAGTTCGAAAAGAGCAGCGGTTCCGCGATCTCGGACTTCCACAAGGGCAACACCAAGGCCCGCATCCGCATGGTGGCTCAGTACGCGCTGGCCGGCGAACACAATTACCTGGTGATCGGCACGGATCACGGCGCCGAATCCGTCACCGGCTTCTTCACCAAGTTCGGCGACGGCGGCGCCGACATCCTGCCGCTGTTCGGCCTCAACAAGCGCCAGAACCGGGCCCTGCTGGCCGAGCTGGGTGCACCCGCACGGATCTGGGAAAAGGTCCCGACCGCGGACCTGCTGGACGGCCGGCCCGGCCGCACCGACGAGGACGAACTGGGCCTGAGCTACGACCAGATCGACGACTACCTTGAGGGCCGCGAGGTTCCCGAGGGTGTCGCGAAGATCATCGAGGACAAGTACCTGCGCACCCGCCACAAGCGGACCGTTCCGGTCACCATCTTCGACAGCTGGTGGAAGTAGGGCATTCTTCCGGGCGAAAGCAGCCGATCGGCCTCGATTATTCGAGGCCGACCGCCTCGTGGCCGGCCACTTGGACTTCGCGGCACCTGAGAAAACCGTCAACGCGTCCAAACCTGACCAGCCAGGCAGCCCGCCATCGCTTAACGGCTGGTCGCTGCCGGACGTCCGCTCGTGAGGGAGTCGACCGCCGTTGCCAGGAGGGAGCGTGCGTGGTCCGTGGAGACGAACCCGCTGAGCCACCGGCCGGAGATCCCTTCCACCAGGCAGGTCAGCATCTCCGCGGTGGTTGCCGCCTCCTCTTCGTTGGCAGCATGTCCCGCGGCGACGAGGGCACGGGCGATCTCACGGTTCCATTCCGCAGTGGTCCGCGAAAGCGGTTCGCTCAGGTCCTGTTCGAAGACTGAGCAAGCCCGCAGTTCGTTCCACGCCACCGAGTTCTGCCGGACTTCCGGGTCGTCTTTGATCTCGTCGAGCAGGAGGTGGCGCAGGTGCTTGTCGCCGTCTCCGGTTTCGGGTGAGGCGGGAGAGTCGTCCTTGCCGACCTGCTTGTTGATGTGATCCAGCGTCGCGGCCAGCAATCCGGCGCGATCGGTGAAGTGGTAGTAAAGCAAGCCGGAGGAGACACCGGCTTCCTTCGCTACGTCGTTGACCCGCAGTCCCCGCACTCCGTTCCTGGCGATGCAGGTGGTGGCGGCAGTGAGGATCTTGCCCAGTTTGTCAGTCATGGTTCGACAGTAATACCTGCTCCGTCGCCGCGGAGGTTGCCGTGGAGTTCGCGGCGGAGTTCACCGTGGAACCCGGCTGTCCCGCGGCCTCAGGCCAGAAACGGAGGGCCGCCAGGTAGCCGATGGCTCCGATGGCCGTGGAACCGAGGAAACTGAGGTCGATGCCGCCGGCGAGTTGCGAGAGCGGGCCGGCGTAAAGGGATGTGTCTGTCGCCAGCACGCCGAAGGCTGATCCGGCGGCCCAGGGAATCACGGCGCGGAGGTTCCAGCCACCGGTGTTCCAGTAGCATCCGGACGAGGCGTTGGCGCGGAAAAGCTGGAGATCGCCCGGACTGTACTTGCCGCGCCGCACCACCAGGAACCCGAGGACATTGATTGCCACCCAAGGGCCCGCGAATCCGTTGAGCACCAGCGTCATGGCGGTGATGGAATCGACGGCGTTGAAGACGAAGACCCCGAGGTACAGGAGCCCGACGGCGGCCGCCGAGGTGATGAGCGTCGTGTGGACACGACGAAGCCGCGGAAAGAGTGCTTCCAGGTCAAGTCCGCTGGCGTACAGGTTGAGCACACCCTGTCCGAGCCCGCCGGCGAGGGCGATGACGAGGATCGGAAGCAGGTACCAGGCCGGCGCGGAACGGACCAGGTCCGCCACGTAGGAGCCGCCCAGTTCCGGGATGGCCGCCGCCGTGAAGGCGCCGAAGAGTGCCGTGACAAAGAGGCCGAGGAACACTCCAAGGCAGGTGGCCGCGACCACGGAACGGTCGGGGTGGAGCTTCCGCGAGATGCGCCGGCTGTAGTCACCCAGCGTCGGCGCATAGGACAGCGGACCGCCTATGGAGATGACTGCGGACAGGATCCAGGTGGGCCAGAAGTCACCCAGAAGGTAGTCCGCATGCACGGAGGTGGGGCTGAAGGTGGGGGCGAACGCAACCACCCCGATGACCAGAAGGACGCCGACCACCGGGGCGACAAACTTCTGCATCGCCACCACCGTCCCGTGGCCGAACAGTGCTACCAGCACGATTTCCACGGAAATGACGGCGTAACCGATGGCCAGGGTGGCGCCGTCAACCGGCGTTCCGAACAGCCGTTCGGCGGCCGCCACCAGCGCGTCGCCCGAAGTCCAGACCGCGATGGCGGCGTAGGCCAGAGCGAACAGCAGTGTGAGGCCGGATCCGATCAGCCGGCCGCGGGTGCCAAAATGCGCAGCACTGGAGACGGTATTGTTCGTGCCCGTCCGCGGCCCCAGCAAGGCCATCGGCGCGATCAGGAGCGTCCCAAGGATGAGGCCGGTGAGGCTGGCCGTCACCGCGCCGGCGAAGTCCAGTCCGAAAGTGATGGGGAGCCATCCGAAAACGATGACCGAGAAGGCGAAGTTACCCCCGAAAAACACCGTGAAGAGGTTCCGGGGCCGGGAGGTACGTTCTTCGTCCGGAATGAACTCAATGCCAACTGTCTCAATGCTGCCGAAGCGGTCCTTGTGTTGGGACACGGCACCGGCGGGATCCGCGTCTTTGCGGATGCGCGTGCTCATCATCTCAAGCCTTTCGTGAACTGCATCACCATGATGCAACGCGTCAACGATAAGCTTTGACTGAATTTTCAGTCAAGAGAGCGCGGCAGCCGGTGGAAATAGGCCAACCTCCGGGCCCTCAGGCGAGGAAGCCGCGCAAGAGGGACGCGGTGCCCTCAAGGTGTTCCACGGTGATCCGCTCTGCCGTGACGGCGTCGCCTTTGAGGATGGCCTCTGCGATTTCAGCGTGCTGTTCGTTGGCGTGCTCAAGATTTGTGCCCAGGCGCGGGATGCGGTCCAACAGGTCGTTGAGCCGCGCACGCGTCTCCGCCACCGCGCCCACCAGGCTGGGTGATCCGGACAGCTCGGCGATGGCGATGTGGAACCGGGCGTCCCGCGGACGGTAGGTTTCCGGCGTCGCACTCATCAGTTCCGAGAGACACTGCTGCAGATGTTGCCGCGCCGCGGCAGTCAGCGCGGCCTTTGCCGACAGCACCGCGGCGGCCGGCTCAATGATTCCACGGAACAACAGCACATCCTCGACCTCCGCACGTTCCAGCGGACGATTCTCCGAGGGGCGATGAACGGCCGAGCTTGAGACGTAGGTGCCGCCATAGCGCCCCCGCTGAACCTCCAAGTAACCGGCGTTTTGCAGTTCGCCCAGGGCGTCCCGCAGTGTTGCCCGGGAAACCCCAAGCCTTTCCGCCAGTTCACGCTCCGGCGGAAGCTTCTCCGACGGCGCGAATATCCCAAGCTTGATGGTCTGCAGGAGGTGCTCGATCGTCTCTTCAAAGGCGTTTCCGCCACGCACCGGGCGCAGCACGGAGTACGAAGGGCCGAACGGAGAATCCTGCATGGCGGAGCCTCCCCTTCACTAGGGCCGGAACCGGGACCGTCGATGTTGGACCCATACTACCCGCACCCGCCCTCAATGGTCACGCAGAGGACCATTGCTCCGTGCAAATCTTCCGAAAACAGCATATTTTTCGTCAAAACGCTTGACCGTGGTGCAGATCACCCTCAGACTGTGATGCAGCTCTTGGACTAAAAACAGTCCTTTAGAACACCCGCACACTTCAGAATTTCCCACTGCATTCCTCCCCTCTTAGGAAGACACATGGAAACAACAGACACAGCACGCAACGACGATGCGTATTTGCAGCACCGCAGGCTGAACCGGGGCGCCGCCGGTTGGGTGCTCCTTGCCGGGCTGGGCGTTGCCTACGTTATTTCCGGCGACTTCGCCGGCTGGAACCTCGGCCTCGCCCAGGGGGGCTGGGGCGGGCTGTTGATCGCCTTCATCCTGATGGGCGTCATGTACACGTGCATGGTTTTTGGCCTCGCTGAACTTTCCTCCACCCTCCCGACGGCGGGAGCGGGCTATGCTTTCGCCCGCAGGGCCCTGGGCCCCCTCGGAGGATTCGCCACCGGCATGGCCGTGCTGATTGAGTACGCGGTGGCGCCCGCCGCCATTGCAACGTTCATCGGCGGCTACGTTGAAGCGCTGGGACTTTTCGGCCTCACCAACTCCTGGCCCGTCTACCTGGTCACCTACGTCATCTTCATCGGCATACACATCCGCGGCGTGGGCGAAGCCTTGAAGATCATGTTTGCCATCACCGCGGTGGCAACGATTGCACTGGCAGCGGCAGTCGCCGGACTGCTTCCCAAGTTCGATCCGGCCAAGCTGTTCGACATTGTTCCCGACGGTTCCGCCGGAGCCAGCGCGTTCCTTCCGATGGGAGTCAGTGGCATCCTTGCGGCGCTTGTCTACGGCATCTGGTTCTTCCTTGCCGTGGAAGGCGTCCCCCTCGCCGCCGAAGAAACCGCCAACCCCAAGAAAGACATGCCCCGCGGAATCATCGTGTCCGTGATCATCCTGGTGATCTTCGGCGCGCTGATGCTGATCCTGGTTCCCGGCGCCGCAGGGTCCCAGGCCATGAGCACCTCGGACAACCCGCTTCCCGAAGCCCTGCGCATCGCCTACGGCGGCAATACGCCGCTGGCCGACTTCATCAATTACGCGGGACTCGCCGGACTGGTGGCGAGCTTCTTTTCCATCATCTTCGCCTATTCGCGCCAGCTGTTCGCGCTCTCCCGCGCCGGCTATTTGCCCCGCTGGATGTCCCTCACCGGAAAGCGCCGCACGCCCTACTGGGCCCTTATCGTGCCGGGAACCGTCGGCTTCCTCCTTGCAGCGACCACGCAGGACGGCGCCCTGCTGATCAACATCGCCGTATTCGGCGCGACCGTCTCCTATGTGCTGCTCAACCTCTCGCACATCGTGCTGCGAAAGAAGGAGCCCCTCCTCGAGCGTGGCTACCGGACCCCCGGCGGAACCGTCACCACCTCGATTGCCCTGGTGCTGTCAGCCGTAGCAGTCGTGGCGACATTCGTCGTCGACGTCTTCGCTGCCTCCATCACCGCCGGCATCTTCGCCGCAGCGCTCCTCTACTACTGGTTCTACAGCCGGCACCGCATCGTCGCCGGCGCACCCGAGGAAGAATTCGCCCGGCTGGCCCGCGCCGAAGCAGAGCTCAAGGCCTGACGGCACCCAAATTTACAAACCATCCGAAATCACATTGCGGAGGCATCATGAATGCTCAAGAGAAGAGCCGGCACCTGACGCTGGAGACGCTCAAGGAACTCATCGACACCGGCGAAATCGATACCGTCGTCGTTGCGATGACCGACGCCCTGGGCCGGCTCCAAGGCAAACGCTGCGGCGCACGTTCCTTCCTTGAAGACGTCCTGGACCACGGCGCGGAGGGCTGCAACTACCTGCTGGCGGTCGACGTCGAAATGAACACCGTTGACGGCTATGCGATGTCCTCCTGGGAGACCGGCTACGGAGACATGGTGATGAAGCCGGACCTTGCCACCCTTCGCCGCGTTCCTTGGCTCGAAGGTACTGCGATGGTGCAATGCGATGTGCTCTGGACCGACGGTTCCCCGGTGGTGGCATCCCCGCGGCAGGTCCTGAAGGCCCAGCTCGAGCGCCTCGAAAAGCTTGGATACCGCGCCCACATCGGCACCGAGCTGGAGTTCATCATGTTCGACGACTCCTACTCGCAGGCCTGGGACAAGGGCTACACCGGCCTCACTCCGGCCACGCAATACAACGTCGACTACTCCCTGCTGGCCACGTCCCGCCTGGAACCGGTGATCCGTTCCATCCGCAACAACATGGAGGCCGCCGGATTGGTGGTCGAATCCTCCAAGGGCGAATGCAACCTGGGCCAGCAGGAAATCACCTTCCGCTATGACGAAGCTCTGGCGGCGTGCGACAAGCACAGCTTCTACAAGAACGGCGCCAAGGAAATCGCCGACCAGCATGGCAAGAGCATCACCTTCATGTCCAAGTTCAACGAGCGCGAAGGCAATTCCTGCCACATCCACATCAGCCTCACGGACCTGGACGGCAAGCCGGTCCTGCCCGGCGACAGCGAGCATGGGTTCAGCCCGGTCATGGAGCGCTTCATCGGAGGCCAGCTCGCCGCGCTCCGCGAACTCAGCTATTTCCTCGCCCCCAACATCAACTCCTACAAGAGATACGTCGAGGGCAGCTTCGCGCCCACGGCCATCGCCTGGGGCCTGGACAACCGAAGCTGTGCGTTGCGGGTGGTGGGGCACGGCCCCGGCCTGCGCACCGAAAACCGCGTAGGCGGAGGCGACGTGAATCCCTACCTGGCCGCGGCAGCGCTCGTGGCGGCCGTCATCCATGGTTTGGAAAACGATGTGCCAATGCCGGCCATCACCAAGGGCAACGCCTACGATTCCGACGCGGACCGGCTGCCCACGACCCTCCGCGACGCCCGCGCCCTGCTGGCGGAAAGCAGCATCGCCCGCAAGGCCTTCGGCGACGAGGTGGTTGATCACTACGTCCACGCCGCCGGCGTGGAACTCGCCGCTTTTGACAGCGCCATTACTGACTGGGAACGTGTCCGTGGCTTCGAACGTCTCTAACGCCTACCGTCCGAAGATCGCCCTGACCAGCTACTACCAGGAAGCATCCTGGGGAGTCTGGAACGCGCCGGCCGCCATCCTTCCCGGCACGTACGTGGAAGCGGTGGTCGCGGCGGGCGGCACCCCGCTGCTCCTGCCGCCGCTGGGCACCGACGAATCGGTGCTGGACCTCGTGGACGGCCTGATCGTGGTGGGCGGTCCCGACGTCGACCCGTCCCTTTACGGGGCGGCGCCGCATCCGCTGACCGCACCACAGCCGCTGCGGGATGCGCACGATGCGGCACTCACCCGGGCGGCCCTGGAACGCGGCCTGCCGCTGTTCTCGATCTGCCGCGGAGCCCAGCTGCTCAGCGTCGCCCTGGGCGGCTCGCTGGTGCAGCACATCCCGGACATCAACCCCGGCGCCAACTACCAGCCGGCGCCCGGGGTGTTCGGCGAAGCGGCGTTCAGCACCGAACCGGGCAGCCTGATCGATGGACTGCTGGGCTCTTCCGGCACGGCTCCCTGCTACCACCACCAGGCGGTGGATGCCGTTCCCGCGGAACTCCGGGTCACGGCCCGTTCCGCCGACGGAACCATCCAAGCGCTCGAAAGCAAGGACGGGTGCTGGGTGCTGGGCGTGCAGTTCCATCCGGAGCAGAACCCGGCAGACCTTCGGCTCTTCCACGGCTTCGTGGCGGCCGCCACCGCCTACCGCCGCGAACATCCCCTGACCGTCACCGACACCACGAAAGCGATGTCCACGCCATGACCGCCACTGTTTTTGACGTCATCAACCCGGCTACCGAGCAGGTCATTGAGTCGGTGCAGCTCGCCGGCCTGCCGGAAGTGGACGCCGCCATTGCCCGGGCCGCCGCAGCCTATGAAAGCTGGCGGAACGTTGCACCGGCCGACCGCGCCCTCCTGCTGCGCCGCTTCGCCGCCGCGGTGGACGCCGACCTGGAAAACCTGGCGCGGCTCGAAGTCCGCAATGCCGGGCACACCATCGGCAACGCCCGCTGGGAAGCAGGCAACGTCCGGGACGTGCTGCAGTACTACTCGGCAGCCCCGGAACGGAACTTCGGCAAGCAGATTCCGGTGGCCGGCGGCGTGGACATCACCTTCCAGGAGCCGCTGGGCGTGGTGGGTGTGATTGTGCCGTGGAACTTCCCCATGCCGATCGCCGGCTGGGGGTTCGCCCCCGCGCTTGCTGCCGGGAACACGGTGGTTCTCAAACCCGCAGAAGTGACGCCCCTGACGGCCATCCGGCTCGCTGAACTGGCCTTGGAGGCCGGCATTCCCGAAGGCGTCTTCCAAGTGATCCCGGGCAAGGGGTCCGTGGTGGGCCAGCGCTTCGTCACCCACCCGGCGGTACGGAAGGTCGTCTTCACCGGCTCCACGGGAGTGGGGAAGCAGATCATGGCCGGCTGCTCCGAGCAGGTGAAGCGGGTGACCCTGGAACTCGGCGGCAAGAGCTCGAACATCATCTTCGAGGACGCGGACCTGGAACTGGCCGCGGCGGCCACTCCCGGCGGCGCCTTCGACAACGCCGGCCAGGACTGCTGCTCCCGTTCCCGCGTGCTGGTGCAGCGCAGCGTGTACGAGCGCTTCATGGAGCTGCTCGAACCCGCGGTGCTCGCCATGGCGGTGGGCGATCCCGCGGATGAGGCCACCGCCATGGGTCCGCTGATTTCGGCCCAGCAGCTCGAGGCCGTGTCCTCGTTTGTGCCCGACGGCGCCCCGGTCGCCTTCCGAGGGAAGGCCCCGGAGGGGGCGGGGTTCTGGTTCCCGCCCACCGTCCTGACGCCGGGCCTGGACTCCCCCGCCTTCCGCGAGGAGATCTTCGGACCGGTGCTCGCCGTCGTTCCTTTCGACGACGAGGCCGAGGCCATCCGGATCGCCAACAACACCGAGTACGGGCTGTCGGGCTCCATCTGGACTTCCAGGGTGGACCGGGCCCTGCGGGTTGCCCGCGGCGTCGAATCGGGGAACCTCTCCGTCAATTCGCATTCCTCGGTCCGGTACTCCACGCCGTTCGGCGGCTTCAAGCAGTCAGGCCTGGGGCGCGAACTCGGACCGGATGCGCTGGCCGCCTTCACCGAAACCAAGAACGTCTTCATCTCCACCACCCCGGCCTGAGCCGGACACCCCGAGCAAACACACAAGAACAAAGGAGCCCACCATGAACGCAGTCATCTCCAACCGCCTCGAAGGCCGCAGCGCAGTCATCACCGGCGGCGCCAGCGGCATAGGACTTGCCACAGCACGCCGCCTGGCCTCCGAAGGCGCCCACGTGGTCATCGCGGACATCGACCCCACCACCGGCGAGGCCGCGGCCGCGGAAGTCGGCGGCCTGTTCGTCAAGGTCGATGTCACCAGCGAAGAAGACGTCCGCAACCTCTTCGCCACGGTCAAGGAAACCTACGGCAGCGTGGACATCGCCTTCAACAACGCCGGCATCTCCCCGGCAAGCGACGCCTCGATCCTGGACACCGGCATCGACGCGTGGCGCCGGGTCCAGGACGTCAACCTCACCTCGGTGTACTACTGCTGCAAGTACGCCATCCCGTACATGCAGGAGCAGGGCAAGGGTTCCATCATCAACACGGCCTCCTTCGTGGCCGTCATGGGCGCCGCCACCTCGCAGATCTCCTACAGCGCCTCCAAGGGCGGCGTGCTGTCCATGAGCCGCGAACTCGGCGTCGAATTCGCCCGGCAGGGCATCCGGGTCAACGCCCTCTGCCCCGGTCCGGCCAACACCCCGCTCCTGAAGGAACTCTTCGCCAAGGATCCGGAGAAGGCCGCACGCCGCCTGGTGCACGTGCCGATGGGCCGCTTCGCCGAGCCTGAGGAACTGGCCGCGGCCGTCGCGTTCCTGGCCAGCGATGATTCCTCCTTCATCACGGCGTCCACCTTCCTGGTGGACGGCGGCATCTCGGCGGCGTATGTGACTCCGCTGTCCTGATCGTGCCGCCCGTTTCCGGCCGCTGTTTCCATCCCGGTGGAAACAGCGGCCGGCCGGCTTCCGGCGCCGCCCCTTCTGGCGCCGCCCCCCGTGGCAGGCGTAGGGTCATGCTTGGCTGACAAACCGTAACCGCCGGCGGAGCAACCGGCGAACCCGCCGTCAAGGAGCCGCCATGGCCGGATGGAACGCCGACACCGCTGCTGGTCCCCTGGGCGCCTCTGTGACGCTCGTGGACGGCGCGAACTTCTGCATCTCCGGCCTGGCCGGGGACATGTATTCGGACCGGCCGCATGGCGTCTTCCACGCCGACACCCGGATCATTTCCCGGTGGCGCCTGACCGTCAACGACGTCACCCTCGAGCCGCTGGCTGCCCGGAACCTTGAACCACACCGCGGCGTGTTCATCGGCCGTCCCGGACGCATCGCGGGGCGGGCGGACAGCCCGCTGATCGTCGAACGCCGGCGGGAGACCGGCGTCGGGATGGAAGAGCAGATCACAGTCCGCAACCACGCCCGCGAACCCGCAGTGTGCAAGCTGGAACTCACCGTGGACGCGGACTTCGCCGACCTCTTCGAGGTGAAGGACGCCCGGATCACCCGTTTCTGGGAGCAGCAGCGGCGGGTGGAAGGCGACTCCCTCTTCATCGAAGGCTCATGGCACGGCGCCCGCAAAGGCGTGGCCATCCACGCCCCGGACGCCACCGTCCGCCACGAAGGCCTTGGATACACGCTGGTGGTCCCGGCCCACGACAGTTGGAGTGTGACCGTCACCGTTTCCCCGCTGGACGGTGCCGCGGCGCCCGACGGCGGCGGGCAGCCAGGGACTCTCCGCAAACTTCCGTTCCGTCACCTGAGTTCGGCGGAGTCCCCGGCGGAACTGCGGCGACAGGAGTGGATCCGGAAAATCCCGGCCCCGGAAATCGGAAACCCGTCCTTCGCCAGGACCCTGCAGCGCAGCCAGGAGGACATCGGTGCGCTGCAGATCGAAGACCCGGAACGGCCGGACCGCACGGTGATGGCGGCAGGCGCCCCGTGGTTCATGGCCCTCTTCGGCCGGGACGCCCTGCTGTCCTCGTTCATGTCACTGACCTTGGATCCCACCCTGGTCCTTGACACCATGTGGAACCTGGCCGAACGGCAGGGCACCAAGGTGGACCCGCTCACCGAGGAGCAACCCGGTCGGATCCTGCACGAGGTGCGGCCGGGCATCGGGACCACCCTCGCGCTGGGCGGGAAGTCCGCCTACTACGGGTCCATCGATGCCACCCCCCTGTTCGTTGGCCTCCTGGGAGAAGCGAGCCGCTGGGGCCTGGACCGGGAGCAAATGACCGCACTGCTGCCCTATGCGGACCGCGCCTTGGACTGGATCAGGGATTACGGGGACCGGGACGGCGACGGTTTCGTGGAGTACCAGCGGCTCAACGACCAAGGCCTGGTGAACCAGGGCTGGAAGGACTCCTGGGACGGCATCAACTTCGCGGACGGCCGCTTGGCCGAGCCGCCCATCGCCCTGTGCGAAGTCCAGGGCCATGTGTACAGCGCCTACACCGCCCGGGCCTGGCTCGCCTATGAAAGCGGCGACCTCGCCCTGGCGCGCGAATACCGCGAGCGCGCCGCCGAACTGAAACGGAAGTTCAACGAGCAGTTCTGGCTGCCGGACCACGGCTACTACGCCATCGCCTTGGACCGGGACAAGCGGCCCGTGGATTCCTGCGCCTCAAACATGGGCCAGTGCCTGATCAGCAGCATCATCGACGAGGACAAGGCGCCGCTGATGGTCAAGAAGCTGATGGCGCCGGAGATGTTCAGCGGTTGGGGCATCCGCACCCTGGCCTCGGACATGGGCGCCTACAATCCGGCCAGCTACCACAACGGTTCGGTATGGCCGCACGACAATGCCCTGATCGCCACGGGCCTGATGCGCTACGGCTTCGTGGCCGAGGCGCAGCGGGTAGCGATGGCCATGTTCGAGGCCGCGGAATACACAGGCCACCGCCTGCCGGAGCTGTTCTGCGGTTTCGACCGGGCCGAGTACCCGGAGCCGGTACCGTATCCGACGTCGTGTTCGCCGCAGGCCTGGGCCGCTGCCGCCCCGGTGCAACTGCTGCGCGTCCTGCTGAGGCATGATCCGCACGTGGCGCAGAACGGGCTGTGGCTGGATCCCGTCCTGCCGGCCGAGATGGGTGACGTCCGGATCAGCAACTGCCCCCTCGGCGACAGCCGGTTGACGATCACCGTGAAAGACAATGTGGCAACGGTGGACGGTCTCCCGCCGGGCATTACCTTGCATCACGGATCCAGGCCCGTGCTGGCGGAACTGGTGGAACTCGCGGAGAAGCTCAGTCCCGCCCAGTAACCACAGGAGCCCCCCATGCGGATAGGCCTGATCGCGCCGCCGTGGGTCCCGGTCCCACCGACCGCCTACGGCGGTACCGAGGCCGTGGTCCACGCCCTGGCCATGGGCCTCACGGCCGCGGGGCACAGCGTGGTGCTCGCAGCGTCCTCGGACAGCAGTTCCCCGGTGGAGCGTCCCGGCGGCTTCGCCCCCGCCATGCGCTCGGCAATGGGGCAGAGCATGTCCGAGCTGCCCCATGTGATCCGGGCGTACGAGGCCTTGGCCGGCGTCGACCTCATCCACGACCACACCCTGACCGGCCCCCTGTACCGGCACCGCCCGCCGGGGATTCCGGTCGTGTGCACCATGCACACAGTCATGACCCCGGAGCTGCGCAGCGTGTACCGGACGATGGCCCGCGATACCGCCCTCGTGGCGATTTCCAGCAGCCAGGCCGCGGCCGCCCCGGATGTGCCCGTCGCCAGGGTGATCCACCACGGCGTCGATCCCGCCGCCATCCCGTTCGGTGACGGCCGCGGCGGTTATGCCTTGTTCCTGGGCCGCATGGACCCGACGAAGGGGGTGGTGGAGGCGGTCATGGCGGCCCGGGCGGCGGAAATCCCGCTGAAGATCGCGGCCAAGATAAGCGCCCGGGCGGAAGTGGACTACTTCCGGGAGGTGGTGGAGCCGCTGCTCGGCGGCAGCGAGGAGTTCCTCGGCGAACCGGATGCCGCGGGCAAGCTGGAACTGTTGGGCGGGGCTCGGGCCCTGATCAACCCGGTGCAATGGGACGAGCCGTTCGGGATGGTCATGATCGAATCGCTCGCCGCCGGGACGCCCGTGGTGGCCGAGCCGCGGGGCGCCGCCCCGGAGATCGTCGACGACGGCGTCACCGGCTTCCTGAGGAACGGCGCCGTGGAACTGGGGCTGGCTTTGCGCGCGGCGGCGGGGCTGGACCGGCGGGACTGCCGGGCCGCCGTCGAACGCCGCTTCAGCGCCGAGCTGATGGCACGACGCCACGCCACGCTCTATGCGGAGCTGCTGACCGGCGAGCTCAGGCCGGTCCGGCCTTCCTAACGCTTGGATGTCCTAGTATATTTTGCAAGTGATGCGGGCCCCGGCTACGGACGGCCCGCGAAGCGAAAGGCACGCCATGACTGTCACTGAAGACTTCCGTGCGGCCCGCGACCGGCTCCTGGAGCTGCGCACGGACTATGCCCAGGCCCACGCTGAATTCCAATGGCCGCGCTTCGAGCACTTCAACTTCGCGCTCGACTGGTTCGACGCCATCGCCGCGGACCCGGACAAGGGCGGCAACCCGGCGCTGGTGATCGTGGAGCAGGACGGCAGCGCCACGCGCCGCAGCTTCGCGGAGCTCTCGGAGTCCTCTTCCCGCCTGGCCAACTGGCTGCGCGGGCAGGGCGTGCGGCGCGGGGACCGGATGATCGTCATGCTCGGCAACCAGGTGGAACTCTGGGAACTGATGCTGGCCGGCATCAAACTGGGCCTGGTCATGATCCCCACCACCACCCTGATGGGCCCGCGGGACATTGCGGACCGGGTGGAACGCGGCGGCGCCCGCTGGGCCGCCGTCGGGAGTGCCAACATCGCCAAGTTCGCCGAGGTTCCCGGCGACTACACGCTGATCGAGGTGGGCATCGGCCACACGGAGGGCGCGCTGCGCTACTCCGATCACGTTTCGGAAGCGGCGGAGTTCACCCCGGACGGCCCCACCCGCGCCGACGAGACCATGCTGCTGTATTTCACCTCGGGCACCACCTCGCGCGCCAAACTCGTGGAGCACAGCCACACTTCCTACCCGGTAGGCCACCTGTCCACGATGTACTGGATCGGCATCGAACCCGGGGATGTCCACCTGAACGTGGCGTCCCCCGGCTGGGCGAAGCATGCCTGGTCCAACGTGTTCACACCGTGGATCGCCGAAGCGTGCGTGTTCGTCTACAACTACGAGCGCTTCGACGCCAAGGCCCTCATGGAGCAGATGGACCGGGAGGGAGTCACCAGCTTCTGCGCCCCGCCCACGGTGTGGCGCATGCTCATCCAGGCTGACCTGACGCAGTTGAAGACCCCGCCCACCAAGGTGGTGTCCGCCGGCGAGCCGCTCAACGCCGAAGTGATCGGGCAGGTGGAACGGGCCTGGGGCCAGACCATCCGGGACGGTTTCGGCCAGACAGAATCCACGGTGCAGGTGGCCAACACCCCGGGCCAGCCGGTCAAGACCGGCTCGATGGGGCGGCCGCTGCCGGGATACGACGTGGTGCTGGTGGATCCCGCCACCGGCGAAGAGTCCGACGACGGCGAGCTCTGCCTGCGCCTGGACCCCCGGCCGGTGGGCCTCATGACCGCCTACTACGGCGATCCGGACAAGACCGCCGAGGCGTTCCGCGGCGGCTATTACCACACGGGCGACATGGCCAGCCGGGACGAAAACGGCGTCATCACCTACGTGGGCCGCGGCGACGACGTCTTCAAGTCCTCCGACTACCGGCTCTCCCCCTTCGAGCTGGAGAGCGTCCTGATCGAGCATCCCGCCGTGGCGGAGGCCGCCGTCGTCCCGTCCCCTGATCCGGTGAAGCTCTCGGTACCGAAGGCCTTCGTGGTCCTGGCCCCGGGCTACAAGCCGGGGCCACAGATCGCCGAGGACATCCTGCGCTACTGCCGCGCACACCTGGCCCCGTTCAAGCGGATCCGCCGCCTCGAGTTCGCCGAGCTGCCCAAGACGATCTCCGGCAAGATCCGCCGCGTGGAGCTGCGCCACAGCGAAGTGAAGCGGCACGGCGAAGACGGCCGGCCGGGCGCGGGCCCGCTGCCGGCCGGTCTCGGCGTCGAGTACTCCGAGTCCGAGTTCCCGGGCTTGAGGGACTGAGGCCACCATGGGAACCCCGCTGCCACGCGACCCGATTGCCGACGCCCGCCGCAACTGGGAGCGCCACGGCTGGGGCGAGGTCGCGGCGCCGATGGCCGCGATCACGGCGATCATGCGCACGCAACAGATCCTCACGGCCCGCATTGAGTCGGTCCTCAAGCCTCTCGGCCTGACCTTCGCGCGCTACGAACTGCTGGCCTTGCTCGGCTTCGCCCGCAGCGGCGCGCTGCCCATGAACAAGGCGAGCGCCCTGCTCCAGGTCCATCCCACCTCGGTGACGAACGCCGTCGACCGCCTGGAAAAGGCGGGACTGGTGGTCCGCTCACCGCACCCGACCGACGGGCGCACCACCCTGATCGAGCTCACCTCGGAGGGCCGCACCCTGGCCAAGCGCGCGACGACGGCCCTCAACGCGGAGGTGTTCGCCCAGTCGGGCTTCGAAGACGGTGACGTGGAGCAGCTGATCCAGGTGCTGGGCCGTTTCCGCAAGGCGGCGGGCGACTTCGAGGACTGAGCCGCTTCCGCCGGCTGCCCGGGCGGTCCGCCTCAGAGGGAGGGATCGACCATGGTCATGCCGGCGGGCGATGCCTTGTCGAAGCCAGGCAGCATGGCGGCGGCCTCTTCGAGGCCGATGGTGCGCTCGATCAGCCGCTGCGGCTGCAACGATCCCTGGTCGATGAGCGCCATCATTCCGGGGTAGTCGACGGTGGCCATGCCGTGGCTGCCGAGCAGGTCAAGTTCCCACGCAATGACCCTGGCCATGGGCACCTGCGGGTTGCCGTCGACCGCCGGGAGCAGCCCGATCTGGACGTGGCGTCCACGCCGGCGGAGGCTGAGAATCGCATCCGAGCAGGTCTGTTCGCTGCCGACGGCGTCGACCGCCACGTGGCTGCCGCCGTCCGTGATGGCGCTGACCGCCGCGGGAATGTCGGTGCCGTCCGCGAGCAGGACATGTTCGGCGCCCAGCCGGGAGGCAACGTCCAGCGCCCCGGGGTTCCGGTCCACCGCGACCACCCTGGCGCCCATCGCCTTGGCGATCATCACCGCGCTGAGCCCGACGCCGCCGGCACCCACGACTGTCACCCATTCGCCGTCCTTGACCTGTGCCCGCGCGGCGAGGGCACGGTAGGCCGTGGCGAAGCGGCAGCCCAGGCTGGCGGCGGTGGCGAAATCGATCTGCTCCGGTACGGCCACCAGATTGGTGTCCGCGGCGTGCAGCATCACGTACTCGGCGAACGATCCCCAGTGCGTAAAGCCCGGCTGCTGTTGCTCCGGGCAGACCTGGGCGTTCCCCGTCAGGCACCACTCACAGTGCCCGCAGCCGCAGACGAACGGCACCGTGACCCGGTCACCGTTCTTCCACCGGGTGACGCCGGAACCGGTCTCGACAATGACGCCGGCCAGTTCATGGCCCGGAACATGGGGCAGGACGATGTCATCGTGGCCTGCCCACGCGTGCCAGTCGCTGCGGCACATGCCGGTCGCCATGACTTTGACCACCACACCACCGGCCGGCGCTTCGGGCCTGGTTACGTCCCGCACTTCGGGCTGGGCCCGGACGGTATCAAAGATTACTGCGCGCACCTTCCGACCCTAGCAAAGCCGGCGTCCGGCTAGTTGGCGCGACCGCTCAGGTCAGTGCGACTGCGTTGGCCGGCGAGCCGGTGGCGCCGGTGATGTTGAGCGGCTTGATGCTGACGAAGGCGTCCCAGCTGCCGACGGCTGCCATGTGCCGGGCCAGGGGTCCCAGCCGCCAGAGTTCGCCGAGCGGCATGCCGAGTTTGGCGAGGAGTTGCTGGTGCATCATCCCGTGGTCGTTCGGTGCCGATTCCTTATAGGGGCTGCTTGGCACCACCGGAAGGCATTCGAACGCGAACGTGTCGGCGGCCAGGACGGCGAACTGCCGGTCCCAAGCCCAGGCGACGAATTCCTCCGACTGCGCCACGCCCGTGGCCCGGTGGCTGTCGCGGAGCTGCTGCCTGGCGTCGAGGCCCAGGCCGAGGAACCATTCGCACCAGCCGGTGTGGAGCATGAGGATGTCGCCCGGCTTGAACGCCACGGATTGCGCGCTGGCCGCCGCCTGGATCAGCTCAAGGTCCAACGGCTCGCCGGACGCGTGGTCGATGGGTGAACCCTGGGCGCGCCGGTACCGCTCGAGGTCCAGCAGCACTCCCCTGCCGGCGATAGGCCGGTCCGCCCATTCCTGGATGCCAAGGTCCGGGGTGCCTTCACGGACCTGTTCGTCGGGCGTGCCGTCGTAGAAGCCGACGTCGTCCGCGCGGCGGTGCCGGAGGCCGTCGATCTGGGTAGAGCCCTGGAGGTAATACCCGTCCAGATAGTCGTCCCGGTGGGCCGGATGCGAGGAGTAGATGACGTGCCGAGGTGCCCCTCGCTTGAGCGACATGCCGGGGTCGAAGGCATCGGCCGGATAGTCCAGGCCGAACACGGCTCCACTCCGGATGCAGTTCCGCGCCTCGAGAACCGCCCCGGGGGTGATGAACGACGGCGTTCCCCGGTCCGGGTCCGGGAACAGGCCCCACGACGTTCCGGCAAGACGGCCTTCGCGCCGGAGGAGCTCGGCGAAGTCCGGGTAATGCCCGGTTCCTGCAGCTCCGGTCATCGTGTGTTCGCCTCTTCCTTCACGTCCTGCTCCTGCCGGCTTTTGTAGCTGAGCAGGAACCCCGCGATGGCGCAGACGGAGGCGGCGATGCACAGGGGCGGCTTGACGGCGTCGTCGAAGAAGTCGAGCCACCCGCCCTGGCCCGCGGCCAGCGCCACGGCCTGGCCCACCACGAAGAGCACTCCTCCCGCGAGCAGCGCCGCGAGGGTCAGGACGAAGATGGCCTGGATGGCTTGTCGGATCCGGTGCATGGTGGAGTACCTCATACGGGAAGGGCGCCGAGGATGACCAGCACGCCGATGCCCAGAAGCGGCAGGGCATAGTGCGTGATCAGCCTGGCGAAGGTCTTGATCGGGTTGACGTCGGCGATGCCGCAGGCGACATACAATGGGGCTCCCCCTGGCGGGACCGCCGCCTCACAGGAGGAAAACACCAAAACCGCAACGGCCGCCGTCGTCGCCGGAACTCCTGCCGCCACGAGCGTGGCGACGCCGACGGTCCCGACGGCGGCCATGGTTGCCGTCGCGGACAGCGGAGCTGCCACAGCGATGACGATCAGGCCGATCAGGATGGCCAGCAGCCAGAGGGGCAGGTTGAGCTGGTTGAGCAAGGCGGTCATCTGCTTCGGCAGTCCGGTCGCTGCAAGGGCGTTGGCGCCGGCGAAGGCGAACACCACGGTGATGCCCACCACGCCGAACCGCGGGGCGGAGTCGCGCAACATGGTCCACCAGGCCCGGCCTCCGCGCGGGAGGCGCTTCCGGCCGAGCAGGACGCCGGTGATGATGAGCACCACCGGGATCCAGACAATGACGCTGACGGATTTGGTGATGTCCCCGCCCGCCCAGTCGGACAGGGCCGCGGCGACGGCACCCGAGGTGAGGACCAAGGGGACGGCCACCACAACGAACAGGAGCAGCGTTGCCCAGCCCCGGCCGAACGCGGAGCGGACGGTGAGCCGGTGCGCGGCGTCCAGCGGCGCCATCCCGCTCCTGCGGACCAGCAGCCAGGTGACGATCAGCCGGTGCAGGAAGCACCACAGGCCACCGATCAGCAGGGGCAGGACGAGCTCGTTGATGTTGAGCAGCGGTCCCACAGTCGCGGATCCGACCAGGACGAACATCGAGGCGCTGAACGGGAACGTGATGCCCATGCCCGCGTTTCCGGCCACCAAGGTGGCGGCCGACGGCTTGTCCAGCTTGGACTTCTCCATCCAGGGGATGGTCACCGAGCCCACCGTCGCGGCAATGGCTGCCTGGTTGTGGACCACGCCGCCCAGCCCCGCCGAGGCCACGGTCGACACCCAGGCCGGCCCGCCTTTCACTCCACCGATCAGCGAGTTCAACAGATCGATGAGCCTGTCCAGCACGCCGGCCTTGTCCAGGAGATAGCCCATGAACACGAACGCCATGGTGGCGTAGACGATCTCGTCGGTCGCCGCGGAGTAAAGGGCCGTCCAGCCGACCTGCACGGCGGCGGCACCAGTGAAGGGAAGCACCACGAGGAAGCCGATGATCATGGCCTCGCCGACGCTCCGTTTGGCAAGGGTGGTCCAGAGCAGGATGACGGCCAGGTAGGCTCCGAGTGCCCAGATGCCGATCATGTCGGGACTCCTGACGGGGATTGCAGGGGTGGTGTTGGGTTCACCTTGGGTTCTGATTCTTCCGGATGCATGGTTGAACGCAAGGCCGGTTCAGCTCAAGGCGGGCTCGGCGGCCATGCGGGCAAGCGCCGTTGCCGAGGCGAACGTCATTTCGGCGGGCACCTGCAGATCGGCCGAGAGGTAGTCGGCGGTGTCCTGCATTTCCTTCGAGCGCCGATGCGCGTGCTTCGCCGTCCCGGTGAGGAACCTGTCGATGACGGCCTGCCCGTCGCCGGCCAGTTGCCGGGCGATCTGTTCCCGGATCCACTCCTCAAGGCCCGCCGCACGGCCGGCGTTGACCGCTTCGACCACCACCGACGCCAGGCCCTTCATGAGGACGCTGCGCAGCAGCTTGTGGGCCATGGCGGCGCCGGGTTCGCCGTCGGCAATTTCGACGGCGGCACCCAGCGGCGTGAGGAGTTCGGCTACCGCCTGTGCCCCCGGACCACTCGTCATCAGGGGGGTCTTCGCGCCCTGGGTGGGCACAGGACCGAGGATGGCGACGTCGGCAAACAGCGCCTCCGCGGGCAGTTGCCCGAGTTCCTGCATGACATGCGGCGAGGAGGAGGTGAAGTCCGCATAGCAGCTGCCGGCCGCGAGGACCGGAAGGCATTCGCGGGCCACGCTGCGGGCGGCGGCGGCGCCCGTGAGGACGAGGACGATGTCCGCGCCTTTGCAGGCCTCCGCCGCGGTGGCGGCCCGGGTCACGCCCGCCGGGGTGGTGGGAGCGACGGGGTCGAACCCTGTCACCCGGTGGCCTGCGGCGACCAGGGCGGCCGCGTAGGTGGCGCCGGCTTCGCCGAGGCCGATGACGGTACACGCTGTCATGTTCATTGTCTTTCTTGTGTGGCGCTGAGGCGCTGTTTGGCGCTTACTTGGCGCGGTCCGCGATGATCGCGGCCCGGCGGCTGGTTTCGTCCGCAAAGACGGCTTCGGCGGCCTCGGCGACCGCTTCGGCCTGTTCCCGCGGAATGACCACGACGCCGTCGGAGTCGCCGATGATCACGTCGCCCGGCATCACGGGGACGCCGCCGAAGGAAACCGGGGTGCCGAGCCGGGACGGGCCGTTCTTGTAGGGCCCGGCCGGGGTGGTGGCGCGGGCGAAGACCGGCATCCCGATGCCCTGGAGGGCCTCGGCGTCGCGGGCGGCGCCGTCGAGGGCGAAGCCTGCCAGGCCGAGGTTGATGGCGCGTTCGCCGATCAGTTCGCCGAGCAGTGCGCGGGATTCGTCCCCGCCGCCGGCGACGACGATCACGTCACCGGGCTGTGCCGCCTGCAATGCGCGGTGGATTCCTTGGTTGTCGCCGGGACGGGTCCACACCGTGAAGGCGGGGCCGGCGAGGCGGGCGCCGGGCCAGATGGCCTGGATCGCGGAGTCCGCGATGCCGAGGCGGTCCATGGCATCGCCGATGTTGGCGGCCGGGAGCTTGGCGAGCCGCTCGATCACCTCCTTGCCGGGACGGGTGAAGCCGGCGTCGAGGTCCTCAAGGACAGGGGTAGTCATGGTGTTTGCCTTCCGTGTGGCGCGGTGGGTGGGAAACTCAATCCTTCTTCTGGACTCAATCCTTCTTCTGGACCAGCGGAAGCACCTTCTTGAAGTCCTCCTCCTGGCCTGCCCAGAACTGTGCGTAATCCGCGCCGGAAAGGTAGCTGGTCTGGAGCCCGAGGTCCTCCATCTTCTTGACCACGGTGGGGTCCTCAATGGCCTTCTTCAGGGCTGCTTCGAGCTTCTTGGCGACGGCGTCCGGCAGGCCCGCCGGTGCGGAGTAGCCGCGCACGGTGCCGGCTTCGACGTCGTAGCCGGATTCCTTGAACGTCGGGACGTCCGGCAGCGACGGGGCACGCTCAGTGGTCATGACACCCAGCACGCGGGCCTTGCCCTGCTTCGACAGCTCGGTCACGTCGCTGACGTTTGCCACCAGGATGTCCACGTGCTTGCCGAGGAAGGCGGTAGTGGCCTGGGAGGCGCCTTCGGAGAAGTGCACGGGCGCGAATTCGGCGCCGGTCTTTTCCTGGATCTGGGCCAGGGCGAAGTGCTCCCCGGTCTGCAGCCCCGTGGTGCTGGCCGTCATCGACTTCGGCTTGGCCTTGGCCGCGTCAAGCAGTTCCTTGAGCGTCTTGTACGGGCTGTCGGGCTGGACGGCGATCACCGCCGGGTCGATGACCTGGCGGCCGAGGGGCTGGAAGCTGGTGCGGGTGTACTTGGCACCGCGGGCCGGGTCCAACGGCGAGACGACGACGGACGGGGAACCGGTGGCGCCGATGGTGTAGCCGTCCGGCTTGGCGCTGGTCAGTTGGGTGTAGCCGATCTGTCCGCCGGCCCCGGGCTTGTTGACCACCTCGACGTTGGTTCCGAGTTCCTTTTCAAGGATCGGCTGGACGAGCCGGGCTGCGGTGTCCACGGCGCCGCCGGAGGAGAAGGAAACGATCAGTTCGATCGACTTTCCCTTCTTCGGGAAGGCGTCTCCCGCCGAGTTGGCGGCACCGGCATTGCTGCCGCAAGCGGTGAGTGCGAAGAGTGCTGCGGCGGCAACGGCTGCCGCGGCGATGCGGATACGGGGCATGGTTCTTCTCCTTTGAAGGGGTGGTGCTGGGGGTTGTGCGGTGAGGTTTGGCGGATCAGGTTTCGGGGTCTTCGTTGAGGGCTTTGGGTTTGCGCAGCTTCAGGAGCGGGCTGAGGACGATCAGGACGCCGACGCCGATCAGCACCATCGAGATGGGGCGGTTGAGGAAGATGCCGAAGTCGCCCTGCGAAATCTCGAGTGACTCGCGCAGCGAGCGTTCCATGAGGGGTCCGAGCACCAGGGTCAGGACCATCGGTGCCAGCGGGATGTCCAGGTGCCTCAGTGCCAGGCCCAGGAGGCCGAAGGCAATCATGACGAATACGTCGAAGACGTTGAAGTTGATGGTGTAGGCGCCGATCACCATGAAGAGCAGGATCATGGCGGTGAGGATGGAGGCCGGCACCCGGAGGATCGAGGTCCACAGGCCTACCAGCGGAACGTTGAGCAGGAGCAGCAGCAGGTTGCCGATGAAGAGGCTCGCGATGATGGCCCAGGCCATTTCCGAGTGTTCGGTGAACAGCGTGGGCCCCGGGGTGAGGCCCTGCTGAAGGAACGCGCCCATCAACACGGCGATGGTGGGCGAGGCGGGGATGCCGAGAGTGAACAGCGGAATCAGGGCGGCGTTGGCGTGGGCATTGTTGGCCGTCTCCGGCCCTGCCACGCCCTCGATGGCACCGTGGCCCAGCTCGTTGCGGTGCTTGGAGAACTTCTTCTCGGCAACGTAGGCCAAGAGTGAGGACACCGAGCCGGTCATTCCCGGGATCAGGCCAAGGCCGAAGCCGATGCCGGTCCCGCGGGCCATCGACGGCGCACTGCGGCGCCATTCGGTCCGGTTCGGGAGCAGGGACCGCAGGCCGGGGGCGTGGACGATCGAGGCAGCCGAGTCCTTGCGGTAGGACAGGATTTCGGAGAGCCCGAAGACGCCCACGATCACGGCCACGAAGCTCACGCCGTCCAGGAGGTTGTCCGAACCGAAAGTGAAGCGGGGTGCGCCGGCCACGGGATCGATGCCCACCATGGAGATGAGCAGGCCCAGGGCGCCGGAGATGAGTGCCTTGACCATAGACTTGCCGGCCAGGGCCACGAGCAGGGAGATGCCCACCACCATCAGCGCGAAGAACTCCGGCGGGCCGACCATCAGGCCCATCTCGCCCAGGGGCTTGGCAGCCGCGACCAGGCCCAACGTCGCGATGGTTCCGCCCACAAAGGATCCGACGGCGGCAATCGTCAGCGCGGCACCGGCCTTGCCGATCTTGGTCATGGCGTAGCCGTCGATCGTGGTGATCGCGGAGGCCGCCTCGCCCGGCGTGTTCAGCAGGACGCTCGTGATGGTTCCGCCGTAGGCCGTGCCATAGAAGATGGCACAGAGCATGATGATCGCGCCGGTGGCGTCCAGGTTCATGGTGAGCGGAATCAGCAGGGCGACGCCGGCAACGGGGCCGATGCCTGGCAGCACGCCGATGATGGTGCCCAGCAGGCAGCCAAGGAAGGCGAAGACCAGGTTCTGCCACGTCATGGCGGCGGCGAAGCCGCCGATCAGTTCGTTAAGGGTGTCCACTTCTAGAGTCCGATCGAGTTCAGCAGGGGGATGCCCGCGGTGGGCAGGGTGACGTTGAGCCCGTAGTTGAAGGCGTAGAACGCCCCCACGCTGCCGGCGAGCGCGATGATCAGCGAAGAGGGCCAGCCCCTGCGTCCGCGCACCTTCAGGTGGTACATCAGGAAGAGGAACATGCTCAGCTGGAAGCCGATCAGGTCCAGCACCCCGGCCAGGACCGCAAGGCTCACGACGACGGCGAGCACCAGTCCGCGGTCGACGCCCTCCGTCGTTTCGCTCGGGTTCCTCAGCTCTTGGACGAGCCACACGGCCGACATCGCGACCAGCAGGACACCCATGGCGAACGGGAACAGCCCGGGTCCGGGTCCGAGGGTCGTCCAGAGGCCGAGCCCGATGGAGCTGACCAGCACGTAGACGCCGACGGCGACGAAAGCACCGATCCCCGCCAGCACGGACCGGGCAACCCGCCCTTTGAGCGCGGGCTCGGTGGTGAGTGACTCCGTTGTCATGGTTTCCTTACTTACGTTCTGCGGTAGTTCATTTCATAGAATGAAAGAACATTGCGTATGGAGAAATAGTGACAGGAGCCACACCACCCTGTCAAGCGCAAGGAACTTACATAGAATGAAAGGATGACCGTGAGTTCCACCCACTCAGCCAGCTCCGCCGAAGACGGCCCCAAGGCCGCCAACATGCGCTCCCTGTCCAGGGCGCTGGAAGTCTTCGCCGAACTCCAACGCGCCGAGCGGCCGCAGCGGCTGAGCGACCTCGCCAGGACCTGCGGCATGAGCCTGCCCACCACGCTCCGGATCCTGCGGGTCCTCCAGGATTTCGGCATGGTGAGCCAAACGGACAAGTCCTACCGCATCGGCCCGGCCGTCCTCCCTGCAGCCCGGAGCTATCTGGAAAACGATCCGCTCGTCGTCGCCGCCCGCCCGGTCCTCCAGCAGGTGGCATCGCAGACCGGCCTCACGGCGTCCCTGTACACACGCCTCGGCTTCGAACGGATCCTCGTCGCCCGCGTCGACGGTGAATCGCCCCTCCGCTACGACCTGCCGCTCGGCAAGCGCCTCCCCCTCACGGTGGGCGCGGCCGGCAAGATCCTGCTGGCCTCGGCGTCGGACGAGGAACTGGGCCAGGTAGCGACGGCAGCCATCGCGGCGGGCCACGAAAAGGACAGCCTCACCGCCGTCGAGCTCCGCGGACGGCTCCCGGAGGCCGGAACCGACTATGCGTACTCGGAAGACGAGCGGGCCACGGGGGTGTTGTCGGTCGCCGTCGCCGTTCCGCACAGGAGCGGCCGTCCCAGCGAGTCGATCTCGCTGACGAGCCCCGTGGAATCCGCCACGGAAGCCGGCATGAAGGCGGGGATACCGGAACTCCGTCGGGCCGCTGGACGCCTATCGGAACTGCTCGAAGGCTCCGTCTACTAGGAGTCCGGCTACCTAGCTCGTCCGGGTGCTAGGCGTCCGGCTCGTTGGCTCGTCCGGGCACTGCGGCCACGCCGCCGAGCCGGGTTCCCGGAATTCCCAACGGGAAACCGGGGCCGAGCAGTTCGCCGGCGGTCAGGACCCCCACCGTGCCTCCCGATTCCAGCCGCCGCGCGGCTTCGGCGGCGATCGCCGCCGTCGCCTCCGCCCCGGAAGCCTCCACCCACCCCACGGCAGCGGCACCGCCGCGATTGCTTGCGCGCAGCCAGATCCGCGACGGCGACCCGGACGATCCGGCCGTGGGTTCCTGGCGGGATCGGGACGGAAGCCGGAGGCCCGCCCGCGCCCACTGCCGCGCCAGCGGAACGGCGAGCCGGGAAAGCACGGGGCCCAGGCGGCTGGTGTAGTAGGCGGAAACATTCGGCACGCCGCTCGAGTGGGCCACGGCGAAGACCTCACCGCTGCCGATCGGGACAGCCGCGCGGCTGCCCTCGGGCAGGTCGAAGCTCAGGATCGTGTCCGGTGCGCGTAGCAGTTGCCCCGCCTCGTAGCTCCAGCCGCCGGCTGCCAGGAGTGCGGATGAAGTCCCGCGGACGCCGTCGCTGCGGGTTCCGCCCGGCGCGGACCTCACTATTGTCACTGTGTCCGCGTCGGGGACCTTGCCGAGCACCCGGTGCGCGAGGGCCTCGACGACGGCAGTGGCGAAACCTGCACCGGGAACGACGGCGACTCCCGCGTGCCGGGCGGCCCTGTCCCGGGGCCATGCTTCGAGGAACACTGCGAGTTCGTTCGACACGTCGACGTAATGGCAGCCGCTGCGAAGACACGCAGCCATCAGGGCAGGCGCCGTCAGGGCCATCGGACCGGCGGTGTTGACGAGCACCCGGACTCCCCGCAGGAGGTGCGCGAGGCGGGCGGGGTCGTCAACGGGGGAGCTCCGCCACGGAACGTCCAGGGCTACGGCAGCGGCGGCCGTTCTTCCGGGGTCACGGCCAGCCACGAGGGTTTCAGCGCCAGCCCCCTTGGCAGCCCGTGCAATCCGCAGGCCGGCAGAGCCGCAGCCATACACCATCAGCATCGAGCCACCCCCGTAACGCGTCGGCGCCGCAGCGCAATGCGCGGCTACCTCACCCCCATTGGCTACACTTGTGCCTCATTATGGTGCAAAAAGCGGGACGGCCACGGAACGCAGACCTGGATGTCGCCCTGATCCGGGCAACGGAGGAACTGATCCTCGACAAAGGTTTCGGCGCCTTGTCCGTCGAGGCCATCACGGCAAAGGCCGGAACTACCCGCCCGGCTTTCTATCGGCGCTTCGCCGGAATCCCCGATCTTGTGCTCGCCCTGATGCTCGAGCGTTTCCGCATCGATCTGGACGTCGAATTCGATACCGGAAACCTGCCCGATGACCTTACAGCAATCCAGCGGGACCAGGTAGCCCTTTTCGAGGATCCCCTGGTCAAATCCAGTTTCGCCGGATTCCTGAATTCCCTGCATGATAACGAGCAATTGAGATGGGCGTTCCTGGAAAAATTCTTTGCCCCACGGCGGGCTGGTGTGGCTACAATCATCCGTAGGGCGGAAAACCGCGGAGAAATCCCGGAATGCCCCGATGTTGAATGGATTTGCGACCTGATCACCGGCCCGCTCATAATGCGTATCCTGTTGCCCGGCCTGCTGCCATTGGACGAAAGAATAATTTCGAATACAGTCGCCAGCGCCCTTGGCGCGCTGGGCTATCGCTCATCTTAGGGGAGATGCTGCATGGATGGCCGGATAGCGCGGACGCTTGTCCATAAGACATCCGAAGACGCCGTATTGATCGGCCGTCCCCGCCGCCTGCAGGGGCACCGCTGGGAATTCGACGCCGAACTCCCCCGCAATGCCTCCGCGCAGGATTCCGGCGGGATTCCCACCCTCCTCGGGGTCGAACTCATGCGCCAGGCGGCCATCGCCTACGCCCACCTGCAGGGTGGCGTGCCTTTGGACTGGGCCCTGCTGATGAACGAACTCAGCTTCGGGTGGCTGCGGGAAGTTCCGGGGAATCCGGGCAGCCCCCTTGCCGGCCGCATCGCCGTCAGCACCCTGGCCGTCCAGCAGCGAAACGGGCTGGTCAGCGGACTCGAACTGGAAGCCTGCTTCCTGTCCGGAAACGCGCTCTTGGGCGCGGGCCGCGGCAGGCTGAGTTGCCTCTCGCGCACCGCGTATCGCGCGATCAGGAGGAACGCCCCCGCCGTGGACCGGACCTCGGAGGCCTCGCCCCATTCCGGGCTGTCGGAGGTCCGCCGGCAGGGCGACGAACTCCATGCGGCATTGGCCTGGAGCTGGGATGATCCGCTGGTCTTCGACCACTTTTCGGATCACTTGCCGGGCATTCTGCTGGCCCACGGCATGCTGGATGCGCACCGCATGCTCACCGGGTTCGACGCCGGGCAGATGGACATCACCTGCGAAAACTTCGGCGAGTTCAATGCCCCGGCAGAGGTCCTGGCCTTCCGTTCAACGGCCGATGAAACGCGCATTTTGATCAGCCAGCTTGGGCGGACACTTGCCACCGGCGCATGCCGGGGATCGCGGTCCATTTACCCGGTCCAGCCACTATTGACCCTGGACTCTCCGGGCGCCTAAGATTCCGTTACGGAGCAAGTCGTAATTAAAACGGGGCAGGATCTTCCTGCAATTAGAGGATGGGGGATCCGCTATTCAACCGACAGTCGAACCGTATCCTTGAAAAAAGCTTGAAAAAAGCCCCAACGGCCTTCACGCCCTTTGCCTCGGCAGCCTGTAGCGGATAAATTCCCCGGCTGACCTGCGCCTTCGAGGCGCCCCTTCAGCGTCTCGTGATTTTCCGGCCTTCATCGTTTTCATGGCCGGCCTCCGGCAATTACCCGGCAGTTCCCGGCAATTCCCGGCAAACTGTGCAGCCTTGCGCAGTAAGTCATCGATCCATGCCTCTGTGCGGTGCGCTGAGACGCGACTACCGCCGCCACAATCCAGATGGGGGGTAAATCATGCTGCCCTGCGCCGACGTCACTTCCGGCGCCGCAGCCTGTGAAAGCGATCCGAACGGCCTGCCATCCATTGGCGGCCGAACGTGAAGCACCAGTCAAGGAGTGAAATGACATGAGCAATGCAATTGATTCGATCCTCCACCTGGAATGGGACGCACTCGACATCCCCAACACCGACCATCCCCTGGCGACAACCCGCCGGTACGCGGTCCCGACACCCCAAAACGCCGAAGAAAACGACAAGGCGTGGAACCACCTGTACGGCGCCATGATCGCAGGGCTCGGCCTCAAGCCCGATTCCTTCCAGCTGAATTACCCCTTCCTCACCTGGGACTGGCCGATCACCAACGTCGGCTACACCTCGGCCGCGCAGTACGATTTCTGCGCCACCGCCCCGCAATTCAGCGCGACCGGAGCCTATGTGTCCTCGGGCGTGAAGTTCAACGACGCCTACGGCCAGATGCTCAATGTCGTCGCCGCTGACACCAGCGATCCTGTCCTCGAACAGAAGATCAGCCAGGCGCGGAACGTGCTGAATATCGCCACCAACGATTACAAGATCACCTACGACCAGGCGAGCCGGGCCTATGTACAGGAAACCGGCGGCACCAACGACCCGCCGTTCCTGAAGTGGCTGGGCAGCTTCAGCGGAAAGTCGTGGGCTGTCCAGCTCGATGCCGCGGACAAGACGGTCCAGGCGAAGCAGCGGGTCCTGAACCAGCTGTTGTCCGAAACCACCACGCCCGGCCTGAACGACGCGATTGCACGGTACGGCACCAAGGACTACTACACGCTGTTGCAGGATCCTTCGCTCAGCACGTTCCCCCCGGTGCCGGCCTATTCGATCGGGATGGACGCAACCACCTGGCTGCAGAAAGTCCAGGCGGGAACCGGGGGAAGCAGCGGGGAGATCGGCTTCAGCAACAGCCAGGCACAGTACGACTACAGCAAGACCTGGGCCAAGGGCAGCGCCTCCGTGGGCAACTTCTTCTGGAGCGTCAATGTCGGCGGTTCGTGGGAGAGGATCGACGAGTTTGCCACAGACAATTCGCTCGAAGTGACAGTGAAATTCGAGGCCTGGGACACCATCTCCATCGGAGCGGGCCTCTGGTACAACGGGGCCTTCGTCAAGAGTGTCTCGGAGGGCCCCTTCATCCGCGGCTACTCGGCCTACGGTGGCGGCGGCGAGAAGGCGGTGTGGGGACCGAAGGGCATCATGAACGTGCAGAAGGTGGGCATGGTGGTCGGCTACAAGCCCTCCTTCAACATCAAGGTCAGCAGCTCGGCCTTCACGTCCTTCTCACGGAAGTGGGAAGTCTCCGCCGGCGTGCGGATCGGACCATTCGAGTTCACGGGCGGCGGCGGCAGTTCCTCCTCCGGCTGGACCGCGGACTCCGCGACGAGCACCTTCTCGGGGACGTCGACGGCTGAAACGGCCTTGGTCCTCGGTACCACCATCGCGCTGGTGAACCCGGAATAGGACGCCGCCGTGGCACTCAGCCGGGAACAGATCGAACCGGTGCTGCAAAGCGTCAGTCCGTGGCTTTCGAACGCGAACATCACCGGTCTCACGGTGGGGCCGAAGGCCGTCAGCGGCCGGCAGACCGGGGAACTGGCCGTCATCGTCCACGTCGTGGAAAAGAAGCCGTCGTCAGAGCTGGGAATTGACGACCTTCCGGTACCGCCTCTGGTGGAAGTCCATGTCCAGGACGACGGCGGTACGCCCCGCGTGGAGCAGGTCCCCACCGATGTGGTCGAGTCGGGGGTGATCCGGCTTTGTCAGCTGGATGACAGGGTCCGGCCGGCACCTGGCGGGTACAAGATCGCCGTGTCGGATGGCTTCTTCACGGACGCCACCGGGACCCTGGGGGTGAACATCACCTGGGGAGGCCGGTTCCGCCTGCTGACGAACAACCATGTGATCTCCATGAACGGGACGCGGGGTCCCACCGTGTATCAGCCGGATTGGGCGTTGTGGGGCAACACCCTCACCACGGTCTCCGGCTACGAACCGGTGGTGACTTATGCGAACCGGAACCAGCCCAGCCCGGTCTTCAACAGGACCGATCTGGCATGGTGCGATATGACAGCCACGGACGGTGATCCGAACATCCACGGCATCGGCGTTCCCGTGGGGCTCCGCGGCCCGGCGGTGAACGACACGGTGCAGTGGATCGGAAAGACCACCGGCGTGGTGCAGAACGCCACCATCACCAGCGTGACCGGACGGTTCGCCATGGAGTTCATGGACGGCCGTTGGGCCTGGTTCAGGGACGTCATCACGTTCAACCAGGGAACGGTCCGCCAGGGCGATTCGGGTTCCGCTGTCGTTGCCACGGCGGACTCGAAGGTGGTGGGGCTGATCTTCGCCAACGACAGCCATAATGCCGGCTTCGCGGTACAGATCCCCTGACGCCGTCATCCAAAAGGGGGGGTCCTGCCCTGCCGCCCAGCACGACAGGACAGGACCCTCCTCAAGGTACCGCGCTTTGTACCGTTGTGGGGGCTTTCCGGCGGGTCAAAGGCGCTGCCCGTTGTTGCCGATGGTTTGCAAGCGGTTACGCAGTGCCCCGAACTTGGACCGCGGTGGCGCAAGGGTTGCGGCGCAATGGCTCCTGGAGGGGTGTCGTCCGGACAAGTCACATGCGCGGACCTTCGCGGGCTGCACGCGACGGAACCATAGAATCGCTCGCATGACATTTGAGCGCACGGAGATCGACGGCGTCCCCGTCTTCTGGGTCGCGGGCTCCGAACCCCTGACCGCCCACCTTGTTTTCCGCGTCGGAGTGCGGGACGAAACGTTCATGACCACAGGCATCACCCACCTTGTGGAGCACTTGACCATGTCAGCGGTCCAAGGGCCCCGGCACGGCAGGAATGCCACCGTTGAACCGAGCTTCACCTCCTTCATGACCACCGGAAAGGCCGACGCCGTGGCGACGTTCATCGCCGATGTGTGCGCCAAGCTGGCCGCACCGGAACTGGACCGCCTGCCGGTGGAAAAGAAGATCCTGAGTGCCGAAGGCGGCATGGCTGCAGGGCCGGTTGTCGCCGGGCACATCAGGTACCGCTACGGGCTCAAATCCGTCGGACTCGTCGGCGTGGTTCCGCCGGCCCTCAACTCCATCACCGAAGAGCAGGTGCTGGCACATATCCGGAACTACTTCACGGCCGGAAACGCGGCGCTCGTTCTGAGCGGCCCACCGCCGGAAGGACTCCGCATCCCGCTTCCACAGGGTCCGCGTCGCGCACCTGCACCGCAGGAGCGCGTGGCCCTGCCGTTGCCCATGTGGTTCGAGCAGCCCGCTCCTTTGCTCGGGCTGTCATTCGAAGTTCCTGCCACAACGAATGAAGAACGGGAAGCGGCCTGCGCGATGGCCCAGATTGCCTGCGAGCGCGCGCATGCCGAGCTGCGCCAGAAGAACGGGTGGATCTACGACATCGATTTCACTCCGGTTTTCCAACAGGACGGCACCGGCATTATGTGTTTCGAAGCGGACCCGCCGCCGGAGCACTTTGAGGAAACCCGGCTGGGCCTCCTCAGGATCCTCCGGGAGTTGCGGGACAACGGGCCTACGAGGTCCGAACTGGACACCGTCGTTGAAAGTTGGGAGGGCTACGACGCGGACCCCGCTGGCAGGTTCGACGCTTTGACCGGCGCAGCCCGCTACCACTTGCTCGATGTGCCTTCCCTCGACCCGGCTGGAACGCTCGCCCTGCTCAGAAGCCTGGGGCCGTCGCAGTGCCAGGAATCCCTGGGCAGGCTTGATCAGTCATTGTTGATCGGTGTTCCTGAGGGCGTCTGGCTCCAGGAGAATGGCCTGAACACTGAACAGGACCCACAACACGCGCCCATCAAGGGGCAGGTGTACCGGCGGAGTATCCGCGGCACGATCGCCGGGCTCCCCGGCAGCGCGCAATTGGTCATCGGGGACGAAGGGATCAGCCTGACTGAAGGAAACACGTGCACGGTCCGGTGGGAGGACGTCGTCGGGGCACAGCGGTTCGGGGACGGGACACTGCTCGTCATCGCGGACAAAGGCTACCAGTTGCCGATCCGCCCGGCGTGGTACGCAAAAGGCAAGGAAGCCGTCCAGTTCATCAGCGCGAAACTCGGTGAGCACATGATCTTCGAGGACGAAGCAGTTCCGGTGGCGAACTGAGAAGGACCTCGGACCCTACCGCCCCTTGAACTCGGCCGGCCGCTTCTCCGTGAACGCGGCCATGCCTTCCTTCTGGTCCTCGCTGGCGAACAGGGAATGGAACAGGCGGCGTTCGAACACCACTCCCTGCGCCAGTCCCATCTCGAAGGCCGCGTTCACGGCCTCTTTGGCGAGCATGGCGGCCGGCTTGGATTTGGAGGCGATCAGTTCGGCGGCCTTCAGTGCTTCGTCGACCACGACGGCGGCCGGCACCACGCGTGCCACGAGTCCGGAGCGCTCGGCTTCTTCGGCGTCGATGAACCGCCCGGTCAGCACCATGTCCATGGCTTTGGCCTTGCCCACGGCGCGGGTGAGCCGCTGCGAGCCTCCCATGCCAGGGATGACCCCGAGGTTGATCTCGGGCTGGCCGAACTTGGCGTTGTCTCCGGCGATGATGAAGTCGCACATCATCGCGAGCTCGCAGCCGCCGCCCAGGGCGAAGCCGGACACCGCTGCGATGATCGGAATCCTCAGACGGGTGAGGTTTTCCCAGCCGCGGAACCAGTCCTCGGCGTACATCTCCAGGTAGCCCTTGGCGGCCATTTCCTTGATGTCGGCGCCGGCGGCGAAGGCCTTCTCGGAGCCGGTGACCACCACGGCGCCTACGCCCGGGTCCGAGTCCATGGCCGTCACCGCGGCGACGAGTTCCTCCATGGTGGCCTTGTTCAGTGCGTTCAACGCCTGCGGCCGGTTCAGGGTCACCAGCCCCACCCTTCCGCGGGTTTCCACCAGGATGTTCCCGTATTGCTGCGCCAAGCCGTTCCCCTTTGATCGAAATTCCGCCAATAAAGCCCAAGGCTACTTGCCGGACTTGTCCCTGATGTCCGTGATGATCCCTGAAAAGTCCCGTGCCGCGCCGCCTTCCGCGGCGAAGGCGTCGTAGATCTTCGAGGCAAGGTGCCCCATCTGGCCGTCGACGCCGGTGCTCTCCAGGGCGTTCACCGCAAGCCTGAGGTCCTTGGCCATGAGCGCCCCCGCGAAGCCGGGCTGGTAGTCACGGTTGGCCGGGCTGGTGGGCACGGGCCCAGGGACCGGGCAGTTGGTGGTCAGGGCCCAGCATTGCCCGGAGGCATTGGAGGCGACGTCGAACAGAGCCTGGTGTGTCAGCCCGAGCTTCTCACCGAGCACGAAGGCCTCGCACACGGCGATCATCGAAACGCCCAGGATCATGTTGTTGCACACCTTGGCAGCCTGCCCTGCCCCGTGGTCGCCGCAGTGCACGATCCTCTTGCCCATGTGCTCCAGGATCCCCTTCACCGTCTCGAAATCCTCGGGCAGCGCCCCGACCATGAAGGTCAGGGTCCCGGCCTCGGCGCCCACCACCCCGCCGGACACCGGGGCGTCCACGGAGCGGTGCCCGGCCTCCACTGCGATGGCCGCGGCTTCCCTGGCTTCGTCCACGTTGATGGTGGAGCAGTCCAGGAACAAGGTGTCCGGGGCCGCGACGGACAGCAGCCCCGGCTCGCCGCCCACCCCGCGGTACGCGTCCAGCACGTGCTTGCCGCTGGGAAGCATCGTCAGGATCACGGCTGCACCCGCGGCTGCTTCAGCAGCGGAGTCCACCATCGGCACGCCGTGCGCCTTCGCCGCCTCCACCGCGGCGGGCACGGGGTCGAAGCCCACCACCGTATGGCCGGCCTTGATGAGGTTCACTGCCATCGGCCCGCCCATGTGGCCCAGGCCCAGGAAGGCGATGGTTCCGGTGCTTGCGCTCTCAGACATGGTCGGACTCCTTTGATTCGAGTGTGAGTTCCTGCCCGTTGATTGGTGCGAAAAAGCGTTCGACGGCGGCCCGGTCCACCCCGGCAAGGGTGGCCGGATTCCACCGCGGGTTCCGGTCCTTGTCCACCACCTGGGCGCGGATGCCTTCACGGAAGTCGGGCCCGGCCAGGCAATGCACGCCCACCCGGAATTCCTGGGCGAGGGCTTCCTCCAGGGAGCGCCCGCGCACGCGGCGCAGCGACTCCAGCGTCACCTTCACGGACGTCGGCGACTTCCCTTCGATGGTGTCCGCTGCCGCGGCGGCGTCCCCGCCGGCGGCCCGCAGCCGGGCCACGATCTCCTCCGCATCGTTGGAAGAATAGGCAGCGTCGATCCACTCCCGTTGCCCGGCCAGCACCGATTCCGGGGCAGCGGAGGCGAACCGGGCGACGGCGTCATCCGGCGTCGAGCCTTCCAGCGCTGCCTTTTCCAGCGCCGCCGCGAGGGCGGCCAGCTCAGCGGATGGAACGAAGTGGTCGGCCAGCCCGAGGTACAGGGCGTCCGCCCCGGTGAGGTGGGCTCCGGTGAGCGCGGCGTGGGTGCCCGTCTCACCCGGCGAGCGGGAGAGCAGGAGCGTCCCGCCGACGTCGGGCACAAAACCGATGGTGGTTTCCGGCATCCCGGTGCGGGTCCGCTCCGTGACGATGCGGTGCGATCCGTGGGCCGACACCCCCACGCCGCCGCCCAGCACCAAGCCGTCCATGAAGGCCACGTAGGGCTTCGGATAGTTCGCAATGAGGTCGTTGAGACGGTATTCATCCCGCCAGAAGTCGGCGGTGGCGTGGCCGCCGTCGAGCATGTCCTGGTAGATCGCCACGATGTCGCCGCCCGCGCACAGCCCCCGCTCCCCCGCCCCGCGCACCAGGACGGCGGCCACTGACTCGTCCGCGGCCCAGGCAGTGAGCTGCTCCAGCAGGGCCAGCACCATGCCGTGGTTCAGTGCGTTGACCGCCTTGGGTCGGTTGAGGGTGGCGACGCCGAGCCGGCCGCGCCGTTCAAACAGGACCTCGTCGAAAAGGACTTCCGCTTCGTCCCCCATCAGCTGCCCGCCGGCATCACGAAGCTGGCGCCCTGCCGGACTCCGGAGGGCCAGCGCGTGGTGACCGTCTTGGTCTTGGTGTAGAAGCGGAAGGCATCCGGGCCGTGCTGGTTGAGGTCGCCGAAGCCGGAGGCCTTCCAGCCGCCGAAGGTGTAGTACGCGATCGGCACGGGGATGGGGACGTTGACTCCCACCATGCCCACTTCCACCCGGCTGGCGAAGTCGCGGGCGGCGTCGCCGTCGCGGGTGAAGATCGCCACGCCGTTGCCGTACTGGTGCTCGGAGCAGAGCCGGAGCGCTTCGTCGTAGTCCGCGGCGCGCAGCACACTCAGCACCGGGCCGAAGATCTCCTCCTTGTAGATGGACATGTCCTTGGTGACGTTGTCGAACAGCGTCGGGCCCAGCCAGAAGCCGCCGGGGTAGCCGTCCACGGTGAGGCCGCGCCCGTCTGCGAGGAGGGTGGCGCCGGCGTCGACGCCCGCCTGGATGTAGCCTTCGATCCGTTCCTTCGCCGCGGCCGCAACGACCGGCCCGAAGTCCACGCCGTCCTTGAGGCTGGGGCCGACCTTCAGGTCCTTGATGCGTTCCTGCAGTTTGCCCACCAGGATGTTTGCGGTCTCTTCGCCCACCGGCACGGCAACGGAAATGGCCATGCACCGTTCGCCCGCGGAACCGTAGCCCGAGCCGATCAGTGCGTCCGCAGCCATGTCCAGGTCCGCGTCGGGCATGATGACCATGTGGTTCTTGGCGCCGCCGAAGCACTGGGCGCGCTTTCCGTGGGCCGCGGCGGTGGCGTAGATGTACTGGGCGATCGGGGTGGAGCCGACGAAGCCGATGGCCTTGACGCGCGGATCTTCGAGGAGCGCGTCCACGGCTTCCTTGTCCCCGTTGATGACGTTGAAGACGCCGTTGGGCACGCCGGCCTCGTTGTAGAGCTCGGCCAGGCGCAACGGCACCGAGGGGTCGCGCTCGGAGGGCTTGAGGATGAAGGCGTTGCCGGCGGCGAGCGCCGGGCCGGACTTCCACAGCGGGATCATGGCCGGGAAGTTGAACGGGGTAATGCCCGCGACGACGCCGAGCGGCTGGCGCATCGAATGGACGTCGATGCCCTGGCCGGCGCTGTCCGAGAACTCGCCCTTGAGCAGGTGCGGTGCGCCGGCGGCGAACTCCACCACCTCGATGCCGCGCTGGATGTCGCCCTTGGCGTCGAGGAAGGTCTTGCCGTGCTCGGATGAGAGCAGGGTTGCCAGCTCATCCATGTGTTCGTTGACCAGGTCCACGAACTTCAGCAGGATCCTGCCGCGGCGCTGCGGATTCATGGTGGCCCATTCGAGCTGGGCCTTCTCTGCGTTGGCCACCGCCTCCTGCACTTCGGCCTTGCTGGCGAGCGGAAGTTTGGCCTGGACCTCGCCGGTGCAGGGATCGTAGACGTCGCCGAAGCGGCCGGATGTGCCGTCCACCCTCTGGCCGTCGATGTAATGGGAGAGTTCGCGGACCATCAGAATGCTCCTTCGCATTGCCGGAAAAAGACTGCCGGAAAGACCGTGCTGCGGCCGCGCCGCGTGGCGTGCGGGCTACGGATTTCGGCGCGGACTGGGCCATCTGGTCCCGAATATACTCGGACTTCCTACTATTTTCCAGAGTGGCGCAGTTCACTGACGATCTCTGGTTTCAACTACTTCCGCTCGGTGCCCGCCTCGGCAAATTCGCAACACCAAGATGGGACGAAGGAACGCGGCATGTGAATCCTGGGCAACTCCGCGTCGTCACAGATGAAGCGCGGCGAGGTTCGCGGGACATAGCGGCGAGACGGCTTGTCGAATGGTTGACTACTCTCATGATCGACAACTCGACAGCTCGGCCGTCGTGGAGCGACGAATCGCTACAGCAGACCGACATAGCCGGACGCGGGGATTTTGCCCGCGTTGTCGCATCACGGATTGATTCCTGTGTCAATGGACAAAGCTCGACTGTCTTCGGGCTCGTTGGACCATGGGGAGGCGGCAAGACCACCCTTCTCAAGGAAGTAATTTCGAGGCTAAGCAACTGGAAGAGCGTCTGGTTCAGCCCTTGGTCCGTTTCAGATGCCGAGTCGATAACAGCAGAGTTTGTATCCGCCCTCTCAGAGGCTTTCCCCAAGTCAAAATCTGTAAAGGACAAGCTTTCACAGTACTCACGCTTCGGAACCCCGCTCCTGAAACTGATCCCCGTGATCGGGGACGCTGCTTCTTCCGTGGCCAAAGAGGCGATCTCCGATCTGGCGAAGCGACCGTCCTGGCACTCGGAATTTGGCGAACTCAGTGGCGAGATCGCCGAGCAGGGCGTTCGCGTCCTTGTGATTGTAGACGACGTGGATCGGCTGGACGGTGAGGAACTGCGCGCGTTACTTCGAGTAGTCCGGCTGCTCGGACGCTTTACAAACGTGCACTACCTTCTGGCATACGACCAAGCGACGATCGAGTCGGCCCTGCGTTCAACAGGCGCCGACGGCGAGAGCTCTGAGTTCATGGAAAAGATCGTTCAATACCCGTTCGAGGTTCCACCAGTACCCATGGTGGTTCGTCGTCGCTGGAGCAGAGCCATCCTAGATTCGATAAGCCCAAGCGGTGAGCCCGCTGATGGATTGCACCAAGAGCACCGCGAGGAGCTCATCAAAATCCTTGCATCCGGCCTGGAAACTCCACGAGCCGCCAACCGCTTACGCGAACAGATGCATAGCCTTTCTGAGTTAATCTCGGCCGCCGAAGTAGACGCGTTCGATTTCACGGCACTGACCTGGCTCAGGATTACACATCACAGATTGTGGGATGACATCCGCCTGAACCCGGAAACTTATCTTTCGTGGAACGAAAACGATTCCGAAGACGGACAGCAAAGGAGGATCGAGCGCGTTGACTCTCTCGTATCTCGGGGGCATGCTCAGCCAGCTCGTGATGCTGTCCAATACTTATTCAGGCCGATGAGCGTTATGGACGTTCTCGCTGGACGGCAAGGACGGATGCAGAAAGCTCGATACTTCGATCGCTATTTCCAAGTCGGGCTTGCTGACGACGACGTTAGCGAGCGGAAGACTCAGGTTGCGCTGGCAGAGCTTGCCAAGGGAATGGCCGAGAGCCCGGACATTGCGTATTTGAAGGCAATCATCCTTGGCGACGACCCGGAGCGGTCAGCTCTCGCCCTGGACATCGCAAGCAGCCAGAGACGTTTGTCTCCAACAACGTCACTTGAAATCCTGGGGTGCGTGGAGGACATCCGTTCGGAAATTCGATCGATTGGGAAGTCGCACCCATTCCGCCTATCAGCGGCTGAGCGCTGGCTTTCCAGAGAGATCTTCCTCTCGCTCGAGACGAACCTTGTGCCGGAACAAGCACTAATAGCCCGTTTCGGATATGAGTTTCTGACCGCCAGCGCATATTCGATGATGAGAACCGTCGGCCAAGACCGCGACCAGGTCAAGAGACTGTACGCCGGGGTTGCCCGGCGGTGGATATCCGAGGTATGCAACGAGCCACTAGCGTCCACGTTATGCAGGCCTGAACTACTGCCCATGACATCCTTCTGCGTTTGGATCGTCGAACTCGAGGATCATAAGGGGTTCTTGTCGAGAGACATCTTCGACGCCGAGAGACTCATCGATGTCGCTGCCAGATATGTGTCTTTCAATGAATGGGTTGGAACGGGTGTCGAATATGAAGTTGTCTTTCGGGAAGAAGAATTCAGATTCGCCGTTGCAGGAACCGACATCAAGGGCCTGTCGGCCGGCTTGCCTCATGCCCCTGACGAACCCGACTACCAGGTGTCGGACAGATCAAATCGCGACCTGACTGAGGCTCAACGTCGTGACTTCGCCATCCGCCAGTTACATGCGCTACTTGGATAGAAACGCCCCAGAGTGGCGCAGCTCACTGACGATCTCTGCCGGACAAGTCCCCTGCGCTGCTGGACAAAGCAGGCCGAAGGCGGCGCATTTAGTCTGAATCGCATCCCAAGCGAAAGGACTGGCCGTGTCCGAACACCACGCCGATCTCCTCCTTATCAATGGCGTCATCGACACCCTTGACCCCGCAGGAACGCGGACCTCGGCCCTGGCCGTCAAGGCGGGCAGGATCCTGGCGAGCGGCACGGAAGCCGAGCTGAGCGGCGGACCGGGCACCGCCGTCGTCGACCTCCAGGGCGCCTATGTGATGCCCGGGCTGCTGGACGTCCACAACCACCACATGCTCGCCGGGCAGATGGACCTGTTCGAACTGGACGCACCGCCGTCGCTGACGCTGGAGCAGTTCCTCGCCTCCATCAGCGACTACGCCGCCGGCCTCGGCCTCGGGGAATGGATCACCGGCGGCAGCTGGGGTTCGGGCCTGCTGGGCGAACTCAACACCCGCGAGGCACTGCGGCGCCTGGACGAAGCCACGGGCGGGCGGCCCGCCCTCCTCAAGGACGACAGCAAGCACAACCGCTGGGCCAATTCCCGCGCGCTGGAGCTGGCCGGGATCACGGACACCACCGCAGATCCCGACGGCGGCCAGATCCTCCGCGACGCCGCCGGCCGCGCCACCGGGGTGCTGATCGAAGCTGGCGGGGTGCTGCTCGAACAGACCCTCGCGCGGCTGCAGCCGATGGCCCCGGAGCAACTGGCCCGGGCCGCGGAGCGCGGCATCGAACTCCTGCATTCCTACGGGGTCACCGGCTTCCAGGACGCCGCGGCATCGCTGCAGCTGCTGCAGGCCCTCAAGCAGCTCGACGACGGCGGCCGCCTCCACGCCTGGGTGGTCACCTCCATGCAGGCGAACGACTTCATTTTCGGCACCACTCCCCTGGGCGAAGGGATTATTTCCGAACGCGAAGGGCTGCGCAGCGAACACCATCGGCCGGACTTCATCAAGATCTTCCTGGACGGCGTGCCGCCGGCAGGCACCGGGGCCTTCCTGGAACCGTACCTCCCGGTGGAGGGCTTCCCGGAATGCCACTGCGGCAACGCCACCATGGCCCCCGAGGAACTGGAAGGCTGGCTGATGCGCACGGCCGAGCGGGGCATCTCGGCCAAAATCCACTGCACCGGCGATGCGTCCGTGCGCCTGGCCCTGGACACCATCGCCAAGGTCCGGGCCGCCGGGTATGCCCACACCAGGTACCACATCGCCCATGGCCAGTTCGTGCACCCGGACGACTACGGCCGCTTCGCCGAACTGGACGTCACCGCGGACATCTCGCCCTCACTCTGGTTCCCGGGGGTCATCTCCGAAGCCATCGCCACCGTCCTGCCGCCCGAGCGCGCCTCGAAAATGCAGCCCAACCGGATCCTGCTGGACGCCGGTGCCCGCCTGGCCGGCGGGTCCGATTGGCCGGTCAGTGTCTCGCCCAACGCCTGGGAAGGTATCTACGGCCTCGTCACCCGGAAGGATCCGAGCGGCACCTTCCCAGGAACCCTGTGGCCGGAGCAGGCCATCACGCTTCCCGAAGCAATTGCCGTCTACACCACGGCGTGCGCCGAGGCGATGGGGGTCGACGACGTCACCGGTTCCCTGGTCCCCGGCAAATCCGCGGACTTCATCGTCCTCAGCGACAACCCCTACGACGTGGACATCGAGAAGATCCCGTCCATCCACGCCCGGCAGACCTGGTTCGCCGGCCGGAAGGTCTACGACGCCGAGTCCTGAGCCCCGCTATCCACCACCTGATTCATTCCCGCACCTGATTCCCCAACCTCATTTCCCACACCTGATTCCCCAACTTCATTTCCCCCACCTCATTCCCACCTCATTCCCCAACGGAAGGGCAGCCATGACCCGCCTCCTCAATACCCCCATGCCCACGAGGGCATCGGACCGCGGCACCTACACCTATGTGGCCGTCTATAGTGCCGTCCTGTACACCGCGCTACTGATCGCCCCCGTGGTGGCCGGCAAGCTGATCCAGCAGTTCGGACTCACCCCGGTCCAGCTGGGCGGCTTGTTCTCGCTCGAACTGGGCGCCTTCAGCCTGGCCACTGTCCCGGCGTACCTCTGGCTGCGGCGCATCAACCTGCGCACCGCCTCCTACCTGTTCACCGCCGTCGTGGTCGCCGGCAACGTGCTCTCCGGCTTCGTGGACAGCTTCCCGCTGCTGGTGGCGGTCCGCTTCGTCACGTCCCTGGCCGCCGGTTCGATCACGGTGATCCTGCTGACCCTCAGCGGCAAGACCTCCAATCCAAGCCGCGCCTTCGGGATCTTCGTGGTGTTCCAGCTGGCCATGGGTGCCCTGATCCTGGCCGTCTTCCCCGCACTGTTCGCGGGGGCCGGGGTGTCGGCGATCTACTGGACGCTGGCCGGTCTCGGCGTCGCGTGCCTGGCGGTGTTGAACCGGATCGACGGCGAGGTGTTGCGCCGTGAGGTTCCCGCGGCCTCGGCCGTGCGCACCAAGGTGCCGTTGGGGAAGTTCGTGGCCGGACTCGCCGCCGTCTTCCTTTTCTACGTGGCGCTCAGCGGAGTGTGGTCCTTCATGGCCCAGATCTCCGCGGCGGCCGGGACCGAACTCTCCGCGACGAGCCTGGTGCTGTCCGTCGCCACCGTGGCGGGTATTGCCTCCGCGCTCGTGGCCACGGTCCTGGGCGACACCCCGCGCCGCCGCCTCTACCTCATCGCCGGGTACCTCGGCATGGCTGCGAGCGTGGCATTGCTGTTCGGGACCCCGGGGCTCATCCAGTTCGCGGTTGCGGCGGTGATCTTCAAGTTTGCGTGGACGTTCATCCTGCCCTATCTGCTGTCCACCCTGTCCGAGCTCTCCGGGGGCGGCCACGTCATGAACACCACGAACCTGATGATCGGCGGCGGCTTCGCGGTGGGCCCGGTGCTCAGCGGCGCCCTCATCCAGTCCGGCGGCGGATCGTTTACCGGAATGCTGGTCCTGTCCCTGGCCGGAGTGCTCGCGTCGTTCGCCTGCGTGCTGCTGGTTCAGAAGCGCGGGGCCTGAGTTTCCGCACCCTTCCTGACCCTCTTTGAGGGGCAAAACAGGGGCGGCACGCCTATTTGAAGGTGTGCCGCCCCTGCTTCTTGCGCAAAAAAGGTCAGGAGCGCCGGACTACAACTGCTCCTTGAGCCCCTTGTAGGCTTCCAGCGCGTCCTGCCGGGTGGTCTTGAGGTCCACGATTTCCTCCGGGTAGTCGGGCGTGCCGAACTCGGGAATCCAGCGGGCGATGTACTTTCCCTGCGGGTCGAATTTGGTGCGCTGCGCCTCCGGGTTGAAGATCCGGAAGAACGGGGAAGCGTCCGCCCCGGAGCCTGCCACCCATTGCCAGTTGGCGGGATTGGAGGCAGGGTCCGCGTCCACCAGCGTGTCCCAGAACCACTGTTCGCCCAACTGCCAATGAATACCGAGGTTCTTGACCAGGAAACTCGCTGCGACCATGCGGACCCGGTTGTGCATCCAGCCCGTGTGCCACAGCTGCCGCTGCCCGGCGTCCACCAGCGGGAAGCCGGTGCGCCCCTGCTGCCAGGCGCGGAGTTCCGCGGCAGCAGCCGCGTGCCCCGTAACCTCCGGCCACGCCCACGGGAAGCGGTCGAACTCGGTGCGCAGGTTGGCGGTGGCGAGCTGCGGTTTGTGGAAGTACTGGTGCCAGCAGAACTCGCGCCAGCCCAGTTCCGAGGCAAACACCGCCGCGCTTTCCGAGCGCCGGGACCCCAGGGCGTGCCACACCTCGAACGGGCTGAGCTCCCCCCAGCGCAGGTGCGGCGAAAGCCCACTGCTTCCGTCGCGGTCCGGCCGGTCGCGGCCGTCCTTGTACTCCGGAAGCCCACCGTGCACGAACTCCGCCAGCCGCCGGTGCGCGGCCCGCGGCCCTGGCGTCCAGGCCTCGGCCAGGCCCCCGGACCAATCGGGTTTCGTGGGCAGCAGCTGCCAGGAGTCCAGCTCGTCATGGGCGGGAAGTTTCCCGGTGTACCCGTGGCCCTTGGCGGGCGCGGCCAGTGGCTCGCGGAAGTCCTGGGCCGACACGGCGCGCCAGAACGGGGTGAAGACCTTGTACTGTCCGCCCGTCTTAGTGGTGACTTCCCAGGGCTCGTGCAGCAGGGACGCCTGGAAACTCTCCACGTGGAGTCCGGCGTCGCACGCCCAGGCCTTGATCCCGGCGTCGACCGTGCGCTCGGCCTCCCCGTACCGCCGGTTCCAGAACAGCGCGCCGGCGCCGATCGCCGTCGCGGTCTTCCTGACGACCTCCGCGGCGGGGCCGCGGCGGAGAAGCAGCGGAACGCCGAGCGCGTCGAGTTCTTCACGCAGCGTGGCCAGGGAATGGTGCAGCCACCACCTCGCCGCACCGCCGTGCGGCCGGATGCCGGGCGATTCCTCGTCGAGGACGTAGAGCGCCACCGCGGCGCCGTCATCCACGGCAGCCCGCAGGGCAGGGTGGTCCTTGACGCGCAGGTCGTCGCGGAACCAGGCGATGGACGGTTTCACGTGGCACCTTTCTACGGGTGGGCATGGCAAGTGCCCCCAAGAAGGCATCCTAGGGGCAGCTGCCAAACGCACTGTGATGGCGGACTTACTTCGGCATCAGCACGGAGTCCACCAGGTACACCGTGGCGTTTGCCGTGTGGACGCCGCCGCAGATCACCTTGGCACCATCCACCGTGAGGGCATCCTTCGTGCCGGCTACGGTGACTTCGCCACCCTGGACCGTCTTGTGCTTACCAATCACTTGGTCCGGGGTCAGCTGGCCGGGCACCACGTGGTAGGTGAGGATCTTGTTCAGCAACTGGGCATCCGTCTTGAGCTTGGCGATGGTGGCTGCGTCCACCTTGGCGAAGGCATCATCCACCGGCGCGAAGACGGTGAATTCGCTGCCGTTCAGGGTGGAAACCAGGTCCACCTTGGGGTTGAGCTTTCCCGAGACGGCTGCGGTCAGGGTTTTCAACAGCGGGTTGTTGGACGCGGCCACCGCGACCGGGTCCTGCGCCATGCCAAGGACCGAGCCGGCGCCGTCCGGAACCTGGGCCGCGTAGGCGGAGCAGCCGGGGCCGACGAGGTCGCGGGCGGGGTCCATGGCGGAGCTGGCCGTTTCCGACGGCGACGGCGCCGCGGAGGAGGACTGCGGAGCGGCAGACGAAGACGTGCCGGAGGAACTGGAGCCGCCACAGGCGGTGAGTCCGAGAAGGGCAGCTGCGGTGAGGCCTACGAAGGCGAGAGCGGGGCGCTTGGTGGACAACATGTCATTCTCCTTGTTCGTGGACCCGGGGCGCCGGGTCCTATGAGGTTCGGCACGGGTCGCCCGGCGTTGCTTCTGCCACACCGGCGGTTTGTGCCTCACGAGCTATTCGGTGGGTGCGGCGTCGCGGATGGGTGCGGATTGCAGAAGATTCTCCGGGCTCGGCAGCCGCCCACCTGACGGCTCTCGGTAGGGGCCACCGCCCGGAACGCCCGCACCAAGCCGGCAGGGCTCCGGCTCCGAACTCCCTGCAGACATCCGGGACTCGAACTGTTGGCGCCCGGCACCGCAACCTTGGGAGACATCATGCTGCAGTTGGCACTCATCGGCCTGTTGGGAGGGCTGATCACCGGCATTTCGCCGTGCATCCTGCCCGTATTGCCCGTCATCTTCCTCTCGGGCGGCGTGCAGGGCGCGCGCCACGGCACCCGCCCCGCGGCCGGCTGGCGCCCCTACTTGGTGATCCTGGGCCTGGTGATCAGCTTCAGCACCTTCACGCTGGTGGGTTCGTTCCTGCTGACGCTGGTGAACCTGCCGCAGGACCTGCTGCGCTGGGTCGGGCTGGTGGTGTTGGTGCTGATCGGGCTCGGCCTGATTTTCGACAGCTTCCAGCACATCCTCGAAAAGCCCTTCTCCTGGATCCCGCAACGCAGGGTGGGAACGGAGAACGGCGGGCTGGTGCTGGGACTGGCGCTCGGAGTCGTCTATGTCCCCTGTGCAGGACCGGTGCTGGCGGCAATCGCGGTCGCGGGCGCCACCGGCCGGGTGGGCTCGGAAACCATTGTCCTCACGCTGACGTTTGCCGCGGGTGCGGCCATCCCGTTGCTGGTGTTCGCGCTGGCCGGACGGCACGTAGCGGAGCGCGTCAAGGCGTTCCGGAAGAACCAGCGCAAGATCCGCATCGCTGGCGGCCTCATGATGATCGCGCTGGCCGTCGGGCTCGTGTTCAACCTCCCGCAGCTGCTCCAGAAGCTTGTCCCCGACTACACCTCCACGCTCCAAGAACAGGTCCAGGACAACGACGCCGTGAAGAAAGCATTGGACCTGGGCGGCCTGGTGAACGAGCAGAACAAGGATCTGGGCAAGTGCAGCAATGGCGGCACCGGACTGGAGTCATGCGGCATTGCCCCGGACATCAAAGGCATCCAGGAATGGTTCAACACCCCCGGCGACCGGCCGGTGAACCTGAAGGAACTCAAGGGGAAAGTGGTGCTGGTGGATTTCTGGGCCTACTCCTGCATCAACTGCCAGCGCTCGGTGCCGCATCTGACCGGGTGGTACGGCAAGTACAAGGACGCCGGGCTGGAAATCATCGGCGTCCACTCCCCCGAGTACGCGTTCGAGAAAGAAGTCCGGAACGTCATGTCCGGCGCGCGGAACCTGGGGATCACGTATCCCGTGGCCATCGACAACACGCTCTCCACGTGGACCAACTACCGCAACCGCTACTGGCCGGCCCACTATCTGATCGACGCCGAGGGCACCGTCCGGCACATCAAGTTCGGCGAGGGCGGCTACCAGACCACCGAGAAACTGATCCGCGAACTCCTGAAGCAGGCCAAGCCTTCCGTGGCGCTGCCCGCCCCTGTGGAAGGATCCGACGACGGCCCGGTGGCGGGTGCCACCACCCGCGAGTCGTATCTGGGCGTCACGAAAAAGGTCAACTACGCGGGCACGGAACCGTACAAGGCCGGGGCCGGAAGCTACGCAGTCCCGCCAAGCCAGCCCGCCGACAGCTTTGCACTCGCCGGCGGGTGGGACCTGGGGACCCAGTCGATCACGCCGACCGGCACCGGCTCCTCGATCACCCTGAACTACCACGCCAGGCAGGTGTACATCGTGGTCAGCGGTGAGGGGACCATAAACGTCGTCCGCGACGGCACCGCCACTTCGGTGACGGTCACCGGAACGCCCACCCTCTACCGGATCGTCGATGATCCGCGGATCCGTGAGGGCAGGCTCGAGGTCCGGGTCCCGAAAGGCATCCAGGCATACTCGTTCACGTTCGGATAGGACCTTAGCTGCCGTAGCCCTTCAGCGCCCCCGGATCAGCTCCGCGATTTCCGTGAAGCCCAGCCGTTCCGCGTTCTGCAGTGCCGTGCGGCCCTGGGGGTCGCGGATGTCCGGGTTCGCGCCGGCGTCGAGCAGCAGCCTGACCGCTTCCTGCTGGCGCGGGCCGCCGTTGTTCAGCAGGATGGCCTCCTGCATCGCGGTCCAGCCAAGCTTGTTGACGTGGTCCACGGGCACTCCGGCGGCGATGAGGATCCTGATCGTCTCCACGCGGCCGTGCTCGCTGGCGGGAATCAGCGCCGTCCCGCCGTAGCGGTTGGTGGACCTAACGTCAGCACCTGCCTCGATGGTCAGTTTGAGGACCTCATTGAATCCTTCCGCTCCGGCGTACAGGAATGCCGAGTCCTGGATATCGTCCTTGGCGTTGACGTCCCCGCCGGCTGCAATGAGCTGCTTCACCCGGGCGGAGTCGTTCGCCTTGGCTGCACGGATGAGCTGCCGGTTCGTTTCCATCCGGGCCTCCTTACTGAGGGTCGGACGCGTGCTGGGGGCGGCCGCGGAATCAGCCGACGACGGCGGTGCGGCCCCGGATGCGCGCGGCACCGCCGGGGCGCTTGCCGCCGTCGGGCTCGCCGTACTTTCCGGGGCGGGCGGCTGCCCGCCGGAGCAGGCGGCCAGGAAGAGGATCAGGCACGCGGCCGGAGCTACCCGCAGGAAACTCCGGCCGCGCTTCGAAACAGCCATGGGCTACTGGGCAGTGACTACTGGGCGAGGATGGCTTCTGCACCGGCGGTGGCGCAGGCCTCGTCGAGTGCGCCGTCCGGTGCGCCGCCGACGCCGATGCCGGCCACGGACACGCCGTTGACCTTCAGCGGGACACCGCCGGCGAGGAAGAGGGTGCCGGGCAGATCGGCGATGGAAGGCTTGCCGTTGCCGGAGATCCGGCCGTTGAGTTCGCTGGTCGGAGCACCGAAGGCTGCGGCGGTGTAGGCCTTCTGCTTGGAGGCTTCGATGGTGTGCGCGGCGGCGTTGTCGCCCCGCAGCACGGCCTGGACGGTACCGAAGCGGTCAACCACGGAGACGGTCACGAAGGGCAGTTTGTCGGCCGCGCATGTGGCGAGGGCGGCCTGGACGGCCTTGGCGGAGGCGGTGGCGGAGATGCGGTTCTGGGCCACGGTGGTGCTTTCGCCGGCGGGGACGTCGACGGCGGGAACAGCGGCGGGCGCCTGGCGTGCGGCCGGGGCTGCGGCCGGGGTGGTCTGGCCGGCGTTGGCGGCGACAGTGATGCCGCCGGTGAGGATGAGGGCCGCGGCTGCTGCGGAGAGGGTCTTGATGTTGGTCTTGCTCAGTCCCATGATCTGCCTTTCTGGATGCTTGCCGGCGTACCTGCCGGGCTCTTGGTCTCCATCCTGCCGGGGCGGAAACCGCGGCACATCGGCACTTCAGCGCGTGCTGCCTCATGCTTTCGGCCAGGCATCTCAGCCAAAAGTATGAGAGCCCCCGATCCGCGCGGAAAACGGCCAGTCCGGCGCCGTGGACGGTGGAATACTGGCCGCATGACCACAGCAGAAGCACGGCCGGAACGGGAGCAGCAACTGAATTTCGCCGTGCACTGCGGCTTCGCCGTGCTGATCACCGCCTCTCTTGTCCGCTTCGTGTTCCGGCACGGCCCCGACGAGAACACCTTGGTGCTGGTTCTCGCCGGCCTGCTGTGCGGCGTGTACGTGACGGCGGTGCGTTCACCGGGGCCGGCCCGCACGGTGGCTACCTGGGTCCTGGTTGGGGTGTGGACGATGCTGGTGGTCCTTGCGCCGAGCTTCGCCTGGTGCGCCTTCGCGGTGTTCTTCGTGTGCCGTTCCGGGGTTCCGGCCCGCCAGGCGGCAGCCGCGACGGCGGTCACGGCCCTCAGTACGGCTGCCGGCCTGTTCAAGCTCAGCGATTTCACGGATGTCGCGGCACTCCTCGGTCCGCTCGCCGCGGGCCTGGTGCTCACCTTGGTCTATGAACGCCTGGAAGGGGCCCTCGCCCGGCAGGCGGCCCTGAACGACGAACTCCGCGCAGCCCAGGCCCAGGCCGTGGCCGCCGAACGGGCCGCCGGAACCATGGCTGAGCGCGAGCGCGTGGCCCGCGAAATCCACGACACCGTCACACAGGGCCTGGCCAGCACCGTGCTGCTGCTCGAGGCCGCGGACCGCAGGGACGGCCTGAGCGCCGAGGTCCGGCAGGCCACCGAACAGCTGCGCCTCAACCTCGCCGAAACCCGTGGCCTCGTCCACGAGCTCGCCACCGCAGACGCCCCCGAAGAGCCGCTCGAAACAGCCCTGGCCACCGCGGTGCGCAAGCATGTGGCGCACATGCGGGTCGCCGTCGTCGGGCAGCCCCGGGACTTGCCCGCGGAGGTGCGGCACGCCCTGCTGCGGATCGCGCAGAGCGCGGCGGCGAACGTCGAACAGCACGCGCAGGCGCAGACGGCGAGCGTCACGCTGGGATTCCTGCCGGGCTCCGTCACGCTGGACATCTACGACGACGGCCTCGGCTTTGTGCCCGATGCTACCGCCGGGCACACCCGGGAAGGCGGGTACGGCCTGCGCGCGATGCGCCAGCGCGTGGAACAGCTGGGCGGGACCTTCGCGGTGGAGTCGGCGCCCGGTGAGGGTACGGTGATCGGGGTGGAGATCCCGCTCTACCGCTCCGGTTCCGGGGAATCAGAGGCCAAAGGAGGCCAGCGTTGATCACCGTGCTCCTGGTAGACGACCACCTGGTGGTGCGCAGCGGCCTGCGGGCCCTGCTCAGCACGCAGCCCGACGTCGACGTGGTGGCCGAGGCGTCCAGCGGCGAGGACGGGGTGGCCGCTGTCCTCGACCACGGGCCCGACGTGGTGCTCATGGACCTCTCGATGGGGCCCGGAATCGACGGCATCGAGGCGATCCGGCAGATCCGCGCGGCCCGGCCCACCCAGGCCGTGCTCGTGTTCACCACCTATGACTCGGACGCCGACATCGTGCGCGCCGTCGACGCCGGGGCCATGGGCTACCTGCTCAAGGACGCCGCCCCGGACGAGATCTTCGCCGCCGTGCGCGGGGCTTCACGCGGGCAAAGCCACATGAGCGCGCCCGTTGCCAGCCGGCTGTTCCAGCAGATGCGCAACCCGGACGAAGCCCTCACCCCGCGCGAGGCCGAACTGCTGACCCTGCTCACCGAAGGGCTCTCCAACAAGGAACTCGGCCGGAAGCTGTTCATTTCCGAGGCCACGGTGAAGTCGCACCTTGCCCACATCTACGCCAAGCTTGGCGTGGACTCCCGGGCGGCGGCCATCGCCAAGGCCCTGCGGCGCGAAGGGACGCGGTAAGGGTACCCGGCCGGCCGGCCAAGCAAGCGGACGACGACGGCGGGAGCTTGCCGCCGTCGTCCGCTTAGCTCCGGCGTCAGATACCGGAGCCGGGCCGGCGTCTCAATCAGGCCGCGGCGAAAATCACGAAGAACTTGCGGATGCGTTCCTGGATTTCCCACGTGCCTTGCCAGCCGATGGGGAAGACGGCGGCGTTCCCGGCTTCGACGGTGACGGGCTGGCCGCCGTCCTCGGTGACCACCATGCGTCCCTCGAGGACATGGATTACTTCACCCCGTTCCAGGAATTCCCACCGGGAGAGGCCGGGCTCGGCTTCCCACACACCGGAAACGATGCGGGAATCGGCGCTGGTGAACGGAACGGCCATGCGCACCCGGATCTCGTCGCCGAGCACGTCCGCGTAGGGCTGGCCCAGGAGGGACTTGTCCAGGTCGGTTTCGAAGAGCTCCTTGGGTTGGAAGGTCAAGCTCATGTGGATCTGCCTTTCTGCTGTCCACCGGGAGATTCTCCGGCGGGATGGTGATGAAGTCCGCTGCGTGAATCCATCGTCCTGCCATTCACCCTGCACTAAAACCCTCAATCCGGACTGTTTTAAACCGCCCCTTTGGGTGGTTGGCCTCTCCTTGGCCAGACCGCTTGGGGCCTGCCCGCCTCCCGCCTCCGGGGAAGGCGGAAGCGGCTTAGAATCCCGTTCGAAAGGCGAAAACTGCTATGCAACCCCGGACTGTAGTATTGGACGCATCCCGTAGCCCATCTTCGGAGCGCAGACACTTGGCCTCGCCAACTTCATTCCAGTCGCAGATCTACCGGTCCCTGCCGGAAATTGAGCGGGCAGATGCGATTGTCGACAGAATCTCCACGGCCATCGCCCTCGGTCTGCTCAAAGTGGGTGAACGCCTCCCCCCGGAGGCAGCCCTCTCGGACATGTTCGGCGTGGGCGGCGCTACGCTTCGCGAAGCGTTGAACGAGCTCCGCGAGCGGGGGGTCGTGGAGACCCGCCGGGGCCGGAGCGGCGGTTCCTTCGTAGTGAAGCAACCGAAGACCCAGACCGATGCCATGCGGGAATGGTTCCTCTCGACGTCGGTTTCCGAGATCCGTGACATCGGGGACGAGCATTCCGCCATCGCTGCCACTACGGTCCGGCTGGCCTGTGAACGCGCGGAAGCGCATGATTTCGAACGCCTCCAGGAACTGGCCCGGGCCCTGGTCCTGGCCGACACGCCGGAGGTCCGGGCCTCAGCCGACAGCCGCTTCCACGTCGAGCTGGCAGTCGCCGCCCAATCGCCACGGCTTGCCAACGCCGAGATCCGGCTCCAGCAAGAAACGGTCCAACAGCTCTGGACTCCCCTCGCCGTAGCATTTGACCCCGAAAAGGCAACCGCTGAACACTTGGAATTGGTCCGCGCAGTTGCCGAAGACCAACGTGAGAAGGCCCAGACCCTGGTCCTCGAACACATCAGGCGGAACATTTTTCACTTGATTGATACGAAGCTCACCCTCGGTTATGCCCAATCAAATCAGGATGCCCAATGAAGCCAGACCACGAAGTCGTCCACGCCGCCAACGCCCTCACGTCCTGGACCAGCGGCGTCTCCGCTGAGATCACTGAACTCGCCAGGAACGTAGCCGCACTGATGGAGCGGAACCTCGCAGGCAAACCCAAGGTGGACAGCTCGGCGTTGGCCGGATTGGAGCAGCTCTCGCGGGATTTCCTGGCGAAGAACGCCTTCGCGGTGGGCGCCGGAACCTTCTTCGCCACGCAGTCGGTCGAGGAAGACGGCCACGCCCTGGAGTGGTGGTCCCGTGGCGACTCCGGAGCCTTGGACAAGCTCGACTGCGACCTGACTCCAGGCAGCAACCGATACTACGACTATGAGAAGCTCCCCTTCTTCTCCAACGCCGCGTCAACGGGCGAACAGACCCTCTGGGGCCCTTATCTGGACTATCTCGGCTCCGGTGAATACGTCCTGACGTTCACGGCGCCGTTTTCCGTCCACGGAACGTTTGCGGGCGTAGCAGGCTGCGACATCCTGCTCCGGGACCTGGAACCGCTCATCATGCCGGACCTTCGCGGCATCCCTGGCGATGCTGCCCTCATCAACGCCAGCAACCGCGTCATCCTCGGCAATTCCGGAACCTACCTGGTGGGCGAACGGATCAAAGCCGGCTCGTCCGAACAGCAGCGTATGGAGCTGGACGTCCCGCACCTTGGCCTCTCCCTGATCTACAGCGCCTGAGCCGCCCAGGACACCAGCCCGGCCCTCGGCCCCGCATCTCCGCTGGAGATGCGGGGCTGTTCCGTTGGAGCAGCCTGCCGCCCGGGCCGGCTCGTGCAGCACTCCACCCGGGCGATGCACAGAATTCGTCAAAATAAAAGCTGTTGAACTGAGGTTTTAACGCTGTAACCTCTGAAGTGATCTATTTCACTGGAAACCTCGGGCCGGCAGATCGGGCCCTCGCTTAGCCGCAGGCGGGATGCCCCACACCCGCCTGCCACAAGCTGGCTTCCCACGCCCTAGCGCAGGCCGCTCCATGCGCTTCTGACGTTTCACGATGGCTTGCCGGATGACTTTTGCGGTGTCTTTTGCCTCCACGGGAGATGGGAAAGGCGAGTCAGCCAATCAATGATTCAACGACTTAGTTCAGTCAAGGGAGATTGTTATGAGTGACAAACATTTAGAGGGAGGCGATGGCCTGGAGAGGTCCATCAACTGGAAGCAGGGCCTGGCCATCGCGCTGGGCGTCCCCCTGCTGATCCTGCCTTCCCTTGGCTACCTGCCGATGTATTTGTCGGCGGCGGCCGTGCTCATCTGGGGATTGTCCGTAGTCCAGGGCTTCTTCCAGAACGCTGCCTACGCCGAAATGGCTACGACCTTCCCCAAGGCGTCAGGCCTCCCGGGGTTTGCGCAGCACGTTTTCCGTACGGAGAACTACCGCGGCAAGTACGACAAGAGCAAGCTGATCGGCGGCTTCAGCGCGTGGAGCTACTGGTTCGCCTGGACACCGGTGCTCGCGATTTTTTCCATCCTCGTCGGCAGCTACCTGCACGGGCTCTTTCCCGTGCTCGGCGAGATGTTCACGGAGAATCAGCTTGCCCTGATGACGGGCCTGGTGATTTTCGGCGGGCTCTTCGCGGTCAACTGGTTCGGCCTCAAGGACGGTGCCACCCTGGGGTACATCCTGGCAGCGTTCTCACTGATCCCGCTGGTGGTGCTGACCGTGGCGCCCTTTGCCACGGGGCACGTTGACCTGCACAACATCAGCGGCAGCTGGCTGCCCGCCGACTGGTCCTGGGACATGCACCACGTCCTGATCCTTTTGGGCATCTTCGCGATCGCGCAATGGAGCGCCTGCGCCTGGGAGACGGCGGCCATCTACGGCCCGGAATACCGAAACCCCGCCAAGGACGTTTCCAAAGCGCTGTTTGCCTGCGGCATCATCTGCTTCTTCTCGTTCGTACTGGTGCAGTCGGCCGTGATCGGCGTGCTCGGCGTTGACGGAGTCCTCGCGGAGCCTGTCTCGCCACTCATCCCGGTCGCCCACGCCGTCTTCGGGGAAGCCGGCTCCATGATCACCATCATCATGCTGATCGCGGCGATGGTCCTGATCATCCAAACGGCCTATCTCGGTTCATCCCGCGCCATGCACTCCATGGCTGTGGAAGGGAACCTTCCCCGGTCCCTCGGCAAGACGAACCGCAATGGCACTCCCTTTGTCGCCATGCTGGTCATTGGAGCCTTCAACCTCGTACTGATTTTCATGGGCAATCCCGCCGCGATCGTTGCCGCATCGGCGATCGGCTACACGTGCGCCAACGGCATCAGCTTGTTCGCCTACGTCAGGGCCAAGAAGCACCCGGCCTTCGCCAGCCTGGATCGGCCGTTCAAGGCACCCAGGGGCTGGAAGAACGTGGCATTGCTCTTCGGCCTGTTCAATCTGCCCCTCTGCCTGGTCGGAGTGGTTTACCTGAACAGCCTGGAGATCGGCTGGACTCCGACGTGGGTCGGCTTCATCGTCCTGGGACTCTACGTCCCCATCTGGTTCTATTCCCAGCGCGAATCCGCACGCGCCGGCAAGGGCGAAGCAACCCCGGCGGCAGCCCCGGCGTCGGCGATGACGGCGGCGGCAGCCCCGGCGTCGGCGTCGGAAGGCACCACGGATTTGGAGACCGCCACGCGCCCCTAGGCAAGAGTTCCACCACAAGACCCTGAACCACGGCCAAACGGAGGGCAGGGCCGTTCAACGAACGGCCCTGCCCTCCGCTTCGTCCACCCTGCGGCAGGCAGCCCGGCGCCAGCACGCGGGTGCCGCGCGGCCACAGGACACCAGTCAACAGGACCCTTCGGAACGAATCATCAAAGTCGTCATGAAATTTTATAAAAAAGTCTGGACTAGAAGTATTAACTCGCGTAGTTTTGCTTGTGAGGCCGAACGAGTGACCCGCATCACAAGGCTGTTAGACCGCCCAACGCGGCAAATGCAGGGTCAATTCTTCGAATCCCTCAGGGCCGCCGGTCCACCTTCACCCAAGAATCAATCCATCTTATGTACATGATTTATGCCCCCTCCTCACCCATTCCCTCATAAGGAGAGACCCATGGAAACGCTGCTAGGAACACTCAGCAAGGCCGGAGCAATCCACAAAGTCGAGAAGGCATACCTCGAAATTCCGTCCATGGACCTTCCGGGAAGCGAAGCCTTCATCGGCGACGCCCTCCACAACCCCGAAGGCACGGTCATGAGCGCCGGCTTCTTTGAACTCAAGAAGTCCGAGCCGGTCGTCTACACCTACACCTACGACGAAATGAAGGTGGTCATCAAGGGCGAGTTCATCCTCACCGACGAGTCCACCGGCGACGTCACCCACGCCAAGGAACGCGACGTCCTGTTCTTCCCCAAGGGAACCACCGTCAAGTTCGAGACCCCGGAGTACGGCCTCGGCTTCTTCGCCGGCGACCGTTCCTTCGCGCCGTAAGGACCAACCATGAGTTCCGTGTCCATGCCACAGGTAGCGGGCAACGGCTTGGAACCTGGTTTTCGCGGTGTCATCTGCGCGTCGTTCGGCGCAGCAGGTGACACCGCGGAGCAGCAAAGCGACAGCCAGCCCAAGCTAGACCTCCACTTCGAAGCCGCTACACCGCAAACCCTCTCCGAACTGCGGTCCGTCCTGGGAAGCTCCAGCGTGGGCGTCCGTCTCTTCCTTTCAGGCCCGACGGCGGACATCCGCGCCGCCGCGGCCGTCGCCGCAGAGTGCGGACTTCACCAGGAGGAAATGACCCTCCTGAGTGAAGAAGCCGCACCTCGGGCGATCTACTGCCCCCACTGCCACTCCACTACTCCCACCTTCCAACCCGCCGGTTCGGAGGTTCCCTGCCAGGGCTGCGGCACCGCATTGGTAACCACTGACCACTTTTCCCGCCGAATGGGTGCGTACCTGGGGTATGCCGCCCGTGTCGAGGAGGCATCATGACTGTCGCGGCACTCCCCATCAGCCCTCATCCGGCGGTTGATGGAGGTCTCCAGCTGGAAGTGACGAATGTCAGTCCGCAGACCGACTCGATTGTGAGCATCACGCTCGCCGACCCCTCGTTCCGGAAACTGCCGTCCTACGTTCCCGGCAGCCACCTGGTGGTCCAGTACGGCGAGGAAGGCGTCAACGCATACTCCCTGACCGGTTCCGGCAACGCTCCTTCCGAGTACGCCATCTCGGTACTGCGGGTGGAGGACGGCGCCGGCGGTTCCAGGGCCATGCACCGGCTCGCGGTCGGAGACCGCGTCTACGTTTCGCGGCCCCGTAGCGCCTTCGCCCCGGCATCCACTGCCACCCACCATCTCCTTGTGGCGGCGGGAATCGGAATCACCCCCGTCCTCTCGCACGCCCGGGCCGCGGCTGAGCGCGGCACCACATCGTCCCTGATTTACGTTTACCGCCCCGGATCCGGAGCCCACGTGGACGAAGCCAGGGAACTGCTCGGCTCTGCGCTGACCGAATGCAGCAACCGCGACAGTTTCCAGGAAGTCCTCACCGAACAGCTCACCAAGCAGGGCGTGGGAACCCACCTTTACGTCTGCGGCCCGAACGCGTTCATGGACTCGGTCCTGGACCAGGCACGTGCAGCGGGTTGGGCCGAAGCAAGGCTCCACTCGGAAGCCTTCGGCGCCGCCGAACTGGACGAGGGCGAGCCCTTCACGGTGAACCTGGTCCGCAGCGGCCTCACGCTTGACGTTCCAGCCGGCGTATCGCTGCTGGAGACCCTCGAAAAAGCCGGAAAAACCATTCCCAACATGTGTCGCAAGGGTATCTGCGGCGAGTGTGTCCTGCCTGTCCTCAGAGGAACGCCCCAGCACCGGGACCTCTACCTCACCGAGCAGGAAAAGGCCGGGAACACCACCATGATGTGCTGCGTCTCACGCAGCGAAGACCCAGAAATGGAGTTGGACCTTTGAGCATCACCGTCGACAAAGCAACTGACACCGCGTCCCTCCCCGACCGCATCCGGCGCTTCCCGTTTCCTTTCCGGGAGGACATCTACCGCTACAGCGCCAACGTGGAACCGGCCAACAAGAACGTCTCCACGGACGCCGGCGCGTGGGGCAAAGGGCTCATCGACATCGACGAGTTCTACCTCGAAGAGCTCGCCGACCGAGAACGGATCCTGACCCGCGACCCGTCACGTTCCCAGGTCCTCCCCCACATGAAGCCGGCCGTCTGGGACACGATCGCAACCCTGCTTCCCTCCATGGCCGAGGAAAACCCGGAAATCATGTCCTTCCAACGCGAAGGAAACCACTGCCGTTGGCACAACAGACTGCAGAACCTGGACATCGAATTCACTATTGGCGACGACGACTCGCTGCCCATGGGTCCGCTGCGCTTCCTCGGCACGCAGATCCAGGACGACATTGTCCTCCTCGACATCCGGGACAACACCATGTGGCTGGATGCCGGTCTGGTCAGCTTCGCAGCTGACTGGTCCTTCGGTTTCGACGTCGGAATGAGCTTCCTCGAGATCCACCACCCGGTGCCACGCCTCAAGGAAGAAAACATCATCCAGCGTGCCGAACAGTTCCTCATGCGGCTCCAGCCGGGCGAGCAGTTCCGCCGCACCAACTGGACCATGACCGTCGGCCGCCGCCTGGACACGTCCACGGAGACCTACCAGGAGTGGGGCCCGGACCGCGGCACCATCGCCACCGACCCGGACATGCCGGACAAGCTGCACCTGCGCGTCGAGGTCCAGCACCTGGTCCGCCTCCCCCATACCGGCACCCTGCTGTTCCTGATCCGCAGCTACCTCTTGCCGCTGCGGGACATCGCCCGGGTTCCCACCTGGCGCGAGAAGTTCGGCAACGTCCTGGCTGAGCTTCCGGAAGACATGGCCGAGTACAAGGGCATCATCCGGTACCGCAAGGCAGCCTCCGACTGGCTGCTGGCCGGCTAATCACCATCTAGCTACTGACATATCAAACACATCAAATCAAAGGAGTTCATTGTGACTTTGCATGCTGAAACTGAGGCCGTTGTTGGGGTTTCGCATCCGTTGGATCCGTTGTCGGGTGAGGAGATTGCGCGGGCGGTGGCGGTTCTTCGTGGGGGT
>NZ_QRCU01000036.1 GCF_003369445.1 Arthrobacter silvisoli | reverse complement strand
GGAGCCGTCCCGGCGACAATGGACGATCAGAAGGACCGGAACCCACCCCGGGCCGCAGCCCCCTCACACATATCGTCTAGGGCTGCGGTTGCGGGTCCAGGACTTAGACGGACTCCTCGGGGACACTCTCCACCGATTGTCCTTTTCGGACGCAGTTGTGGTCGCGGACCAGATGTTGTCGGAGCGGGCCGACGCGCCGTATCTCCGCTCCAAAGGCCATCTTGAAGAGCTTTGCGCCTTGCTTCCCAAAGCCGCTCAACGGGAACGCATGGCAACGGCCGTGGCTTTTGCGGATCATCGCTCCGAATCCGTGGGCGAGTCCTTCAGCCGGGCAGTGATCGCGCAGCTTGGCTTCGAGGTTCCGGATTTGCAGTTCCACGTGATGGGGCCGTCCGGAGAGGTGGCCCGCACGGACTTTTACTGGCCGCGGCGGAAACTCGTGGGCGAATTCGACGGCCACACTAAATACACCCGTGCCCGGGAGCTCAGTGGAAAGTCAGTCTCGGAGGTAGTGGCGGAAGAGAAAGCCCGCGAGGACCGGATCCGCGAACTGGGTTATGGCGTGATCCGATGGGAAGGGGATGAACTGACCCGGCCCGAAAGGCTCGCAGCCAAATTCCTACGCGCCGGTGTTCCCCGTGCGCGGAGGTTACCGGCCCAAACGTGGGTAACCCGCTCAAATTTCGGCGGGCTACCACGTTTAAGCCGGTGAAGGGGGCAAGCGGACCTTAGGCCGTGAACGGCAGGCGGGGGTCGACGTCGGCGTCCTCCCAGGTGGTGCGCACCCAGCCGTGGTGCTCGTCGTCGCTGATGAGCCACTTGCGCACTCGGCCGGGGCCGGCCATGACGTTGAGGTAGTACATGTCGTAGCCGGGGGCGGCCATGGCGGGGCCATGCCAGCCGTAGGGAACCAGGACGACGTCGCCGGTGCGGACTTCGCCGCAGATGTCGATGGGGCGCTCGTCGGATGCGGAGACGCGAACGTAGCCCAGCGGGTCGGTTCCTGCGGGACTGCCGGCGGGGACGGGGGAGCCTTCGGCGAGGCGGGTTTCGAAGTAGTAGATTTCCTCGAGCGCGGTTTCGCCGTCTTTTTCCTCGTCGTGCTTATGGGGCGGGTAGGAGGACCAGTTCCCGGCAGGGGTGATGACTTCGCAGACGATGAAGCGGTCCGCTTCGAGGGCGGCGGGGGTGCCGAAGTTGTGGACCTGGCGCGAGCAGTTGCCGGCACCGCGGAGTTCCTGCGGGGTCTCTTCGGCGCGGACCAGGCGGGTGGGGTACTCCGCCTTGGCCGGTGCCAGGGCGACGGCGACCCGGCCGCCGCCCGCGCTGCTTACCGAGGCGGCCTTACCGATGCCGGTGTAGAGGACGTCGGTGGTGCCGTGGAAGACGCTCCTCCGGCCGCGCAACTCGTGCTCCCCACCGTCCACCGTCACCGTGAAGGACCCCTCAAGCGGGATAACGATGCGCTCCTCGGCGGCGGCGTCCAGGGACACGGTTGCGCCGGGGGCCAGGGTGGCGACCTTCAGCCCGGTGTGGGCCCAGCCGTCCACCTTGGTGCTGCTGTCGTGCGCGCCAAGGGAGACCTGCCAGTCGCCGTCGGCTGCCTGTCCTGAGGGGTAGACCCATTCGGCCATGGGGGGAGCGTCCTTTCGATCGGGAGTGCCGGCCCCGCGCCTCAGCGCTGGACCAGCGTCATCTCAAAGGTGTAAGAGTCGGCCCGGTACACGTGGTGCCCGGTTTCAATGTTCCGGCCCGTGTCGTCTACGGCGGTGCGCTCCATCGTGACGAGCGCTGCGCCCGGCTCGCAGCCGAGCAAGCCGGCTTGGTATTCGTCCGCGACGGCGGCGCCGATCCTCTGCTGCGCGAGCCGGAAGTTGACCCCGGCGGTGCGCAGGAGGTCGTACATGCCGCGCTCGCTGAGGGTTTCCTCGCTCAGTTGTGCGACGTCGTCGCGCACCCAGTTCTCCATGAGCGCCAGCGGCTTGTTGCCGACGCTGCGGAGCCGGGTGAAGTGGTAGACGCCGACGCCGGCCGGCAGCTGCAGGGTGGTGCGCTGTTCTTCCTGCCCGGGGCCGTGGCTGAAGGACAGCACACGGGTGCTGGGCTTCTGGCCGGTGCGCAGGAGGTCGTCGTTGAGGCTGGAGAGCTCCAGGGGGCGGCGCACCTGGCTGGCGACCACCTGGGTGCCGACGCCGCGCTTGCGGACCAGCAGGCCTGCGCGCACCAGCTCATCCATGGCTTTGCGCATGGTGGGGCGGGAGAGGTTGAGGCGGCTGGCGAGCTCGATCTCGTTTTCCAGCCGGGAACCGGGTTCCAGGGCGCCCGAACGGATCATGCCCTCGATGCCCTGGACCACCTGGTGGTACAGGGGCACGGGGGAGGAACGGTCGATAGGGATGTTCAGGAGCTGTGACATTTCTCCGTCTCCTTCGGGATCGGGTGGCCGTGGCATGTCCGGTTGCAAGGACAAATGCCTTGCCTGAAGTTTAGGCCCGGAATCCGCGTCATGGCAGCGACACGCACCACCCGGAAGCCGTGGTTCATTTGTCAGCAGTAGCTGACATACGCCGGTTTCTACATCCCATTATTTATCGTGACGTAAATATGTCAAGACAAACTATTGACTCTTGTGATGCCGATCACCCATGATCAATTCCAGCCCCCCACGCCGTTCCGTGGGAAAGGATCGAAGGAGATTCGGATGAAGAAAAACACCTGGCGCCGTGTCGCCGCCGTCGCGTTTGTGGCACCCCTGCTGGCCGTCGCGGCCTGCTCCGCGCAAGGAGGCAGGCCCGCCGACAGCGGCACCGGCAATGGTGGCGGCCAGGCGGCCGTGAGCACCCCCCGCCTGAAGATCGCGATGATTACGCACGCGGCCCCTGGCGACACCTTCTGGGACATCGTCCGCAAGGGCGCCGAGGAAGCAGCCAAGAAGGACAACGTCGACCTGCTGTACACGAACGACCAGGAAGCGGGCCGCCAGGCCCAGCTCGTCCAGCAGGCCATCGACCAGAAGGTGGACGGCATCGCCGTCACCCTGGCCACCCCCGACGCACTCAAGGACGTCGTCAAGAAGGCAGTCGACGCCGGCATTCCGGTGGTGAGCTTCAACGGCGGCGAGGATGCCTTCGCCAAGCTCGGAGCCTTCACGCACTTCGGCTCGAACGAGAAGCTCGCCGGCGAGGCCGTGGGCACCAAGCTCGCCGCTGAAGGCTACAAGCACCCCATCTGCGTCATTCAGCAGCAGGGCCATGTCGGCCTTGAGGCCCGCTGTGCAGGGGTCAAGGAAAAGGTGCCGGCCACGGAAGTCCTGTACGTCAACGGCCAGGACATGACCAGCGTGCAGTCCACCGCCACTGCCAAGCTCCAGGCCACCAAGGACGCCGACGCCATCATCGGCCTGGGCGCCCCCATCACCCTGACCCTGCTGAAGTCCATCAAGGACGCCGGCAGTTCGGCGAAGGCAGCCAGCTTCGACCTCAACGCCGAACTGGCCCAGCAGATCGTGGACGGCAACGTCCTCTTCACCGTGGACCAGCAGCCGTACCTGCAGGGTTACATGTCGGTGGACTCCCTGTGGCAGAACAAGCGCGGTGGCTTCAAGATCGGCGGCGGCCAGGCGGTCCTGACCGGCCCGGCCATCATCGACAAGGAAAACGGCGCAGAAATCCTCAAGTACGCCAAGGAAGGCGTCCGCTAACACGGACGTCCCCCGGTGTGCCGTCCGGTTCCGGCCGGACGGCACCCCGCGACCCAGGAGTATCCCCATGTCAACAACTGTCAATGCTCCGCAGGCTCCCGTGGCGGATGAGCGTGTTGCGAAGCGAAACCCTTTCCAGAAGCTCATGGCCCGTCCGGAGGTCGGTGCCCTTGTCGGCGCAGTCGCGCTGTTCGTCTTCTTTGCCTCGGTGGCCCCCACGTTCACCCAGCCGAATGCGCTGGCCACCGTCCTGTACGGTTCCTCGACCATCGGCATCATGGCCGTGGGCGTCTCGCTGCTGATGATCGGCGGTGAATTCGACCTCTCCACCGGCGTCGCCGTGATTTCCTCGGCCCTTACCGCGGCCCTGTTCTCCTGGTATTTCTCGATGAATGCCTGGGTGGGCGTGGGTGTGGCCCTGGTGGTGTCGCTTGGCATCGGATTCATCAACGGCTGGATCCTGATCAAGACCAAACTCCCGTCCTTCATCGTCACCCTGGCCTCGTTCCTGATGTTGACCGGCCTGAACCTGGCCCTGACCCGCGCCGTCGGCGGCAGCGTGTCCTCGCCGTCGATCGCGAAGCTGGACGGCTTTGAGTCTGCCCGTGCGGTGTTCGCCTCCTCGATCACCATCGGCGGCGTGGAACTGAAGATCACCATCTTCTACTGGATCCTCCTGGTGGCCGTGGCCTCCTGGATCCTGCTGCGCACCAAGGTGGGCAACTGGATCTTCGCCGTCGGCGGCGACGACAGCGCTGCGCTCGCTGTCGGTGTGCCGGTCACCAAGACCAAGATCGGCCTCTTCATGGCCGTCGGCTTCTGCGGCTGGCTGCTGGGCATGCACAACCTGTTCGCCTTCGACGCCGTGCAGTCCGGCGAGGGCGTGGGCAACGAGTTCCTCTACATCATCGCGGCCGTGATCGGCGGCTGCCTGCTGACCGGTGGCTACGGCTCCGCGGTGGGCGGCGCGATCGGCGCCTTCATCTTCGGCATGGCCAACAAGGGCATCGTGTACGCGCAGTGGAACCCGGACTGGTTCAAGTTCTTCCTGGGCCTGATGCTGCTGCTGGCCACCATCGTCAACCTGATCGTCAAGCGCCGCGCGGACGCGAGCAAATAGGAAAGGCGCAACCATGACCGAGAACAGCACAGCCAAGCACATCTCCAACCAGACCCTGCTGGCCGACGAAACCGACCCGCTCACCGACCGCCCCGTTCACCTGCTCAAACTCGATAAGGTGGCCAAGCACTACGGCAACATCATCGCCCTGACGGATGTGACCATGGCCGTGGACAACGGCCGCGTCACCTGCGTGCTCGGCGACAACGGCGCCGGCAAATCCACCCTCATCAAGATCATCGCCGGCCGCCACCAGCACACCCACGGAACGTTCACGATCATGGGCGAGGAACGCAAGCTGGGCAGCCCGCGCGAGGCCCTGGACTCGGGCATCGCAGCCGTGTACCAGGACCTGGCCGTGGTCTCGCTGATGCCGATCTGGCGCAACTTCTTCCTTGGTTCGGAGCTGACCACCGGCTTTGGTCCCTTCAAGCGCCTGGACGTGGCGCGGATGAAGGAGATCACCAAGAAGGAACTGAAGGACATGGGCATCGACCTGCGCGATGTCGAACAGCCCATCGGCCAGCTCTCCGGCGGCGAACGCCAGTGCGTGGCCATCGCACGTGCCGTGTACTTCGGCGCCAAGGTCCTCATCCTCGACGAACCCACGGCCGCCCTGGGCGTGAAGCAGTCCGGCGTGGTGCTGCGCTACATCCTGCAGGCCCGCGACCGCGGCCTCGGGGTCATCTTCATCACCCACAACCCGCACCACGCCTTCCCCGTCGGCGACCGCTTCCTGCTGCTCAAGCGGGGGCGGAGCATCGGCTACTACGACAAGAAGGACATCACCCTCGAAGAGCTCACAGCCCAGATGGCCGGCGGCGCCGAACTGGCCGAACTCGCCCACGAACTCGAACAGCTCGGCGGGCACAGTGAGCAACTCAAGGAAGTCCGGGCAGAAGCCGCCGCTGTGCAAGCGGACGCGCCGGCAGAAAGCAGGAACACATGACCATCAGAGTCGGAGTGATCGGCGCCGGAATCATGGGAGCCGACCATGCCAGGACTCTCAGCCGTTCGGTCCGGGGCCTCGCACGACTCGACCCATGCGGCCCTGGTGACCGCCTGCCTGGCCGCCGGCAAGCCGGTCCTGTGCGAGAAGCCGCTGGCCCCCAGCGTGAACGAGTGCCGGGACCTCGTGGAGCTGGAAGGGGATCGCGGCCCGGTGTCGCTGGGCTTCATGCGGCGCTTCGACCCCGGGCATGTGGAGCTCAAGCGTTTTCCTGCCCAGGTACGACGTCGTCTGGTAGCTCGTGCGGGACGGCCGGCTGGGTGCGGTGACGCAGAGCGTGGCGGACTACGGTGAGTTCCTGCCGCCGTCGCACCGCGCCTATGACCCCGCCCTGGCGGGCGGACCGCTCCTGGACCTGGGCGTCTACTTGTTCGCCTTGGCCACCGACCTGGCCGGCGAGGCCACGGCCCTGACCGCGCGCGGAGCCACTGTTCCGGGCCGCGGCGGGGAACCGGTCAACGGGCAGCTCTCCGCGCTACTGGTTTTCGACGGCGGCGCCCGGGCCGCACTTGCCGCCACCATGGGCGGTTTCACCCCCGCCACGTTCACCGTAGTAGGCACCGAGGCCGCCCTGGTGAGGGATGGCCCGTTCAACGGCCCCGGCGGCCTGACGGTCCGGAGCACGGACGGCACGGAGCCCCGCTGGGACGGGAAACCCGGCAGCCACATGGACGGGCTGCTGGGCATCGTGTACCCGGGGGAGCAAGCGCCCTAACCCGCCGCCTTGACCGCCAGCCACACGAACTCCTGGGCCCCCAGCGTCAGGCCGTCCACCAAGGACACGGCCCGGCCGCCCAGGAGTTCGGTGGCTCCGGCTTCGAAGCCTGAGAGGGTCCCGGCGGAGACGTGCTGGGCCGTATCTGCGAAGTTCGCCAGGACCAGGACGGTGCGGCCGGCCCCCGGGCGTTGGTAGCCCAGGACGTGCCGGTTGTTGGCGTTGAAGCCGATGAGGGGGTTCCCCGCGAGCTCAGGGGTCGCGGAACGCACGTCGAGCATCCGCCTCAGGCCCGCGAAGATGGCGCCCTCCGGCGTCGATGGATCCCCGCGGTGGGCGTAGCGCCCGGCAGGGTAGTGCGGGCGGTGGACCCAGCGGCTGTCGGCCTCATGGCCCGGCTCGTCCGCGTAGCCGTAGTCGTTGAGCTGGCCCACCTCGTCGCCGAGGTAGATGAGCGGGATGCCGCCGGTGCTGATCGCGATCGAGTGCAGCAGGAGCACCCGGCGAACCGCCTCCGGTGAGCCGTCTTCGAGGCCGCACAGGGACGCCGTCGTACCCGAAATACGGCAGTCCCCGGTGCGCGGGTTGTCCTGGAACGCGACCCCGCGCGCGAAGCTTCCCGGGAAGCGGTTGACGTAGAAGGAGTTGAGGAAGCGGCGGTGGTCGAAGCCGTTGATCCCGAGCTCCGCGGCGTCCTCGTCCGCGAAGGTCCAGCCGATGTCGTCATGGCTGCGTACATAGTTGACCCAGGCGGTTCCGTCCGGGAGGTTGTGGCGCCGTTCCAGGGCCTGGGAGAGCAGGGAGGCGTCCCGCGTGGCCAGGGCCTCCCAGCCGAGGGCCATTTCCAGCGGGTTATAGGAGATCTGGCATTCGGCGGGGTCGATGTATTGCACCACCTCATCCGGGTGGACGATCGCTTCGGATTTGAACAGCAGCGACGGCGCGGCCAGGCGGCACACTGCGTTGAAGCCGCGCAGGAGCTGGTGAGCCTCGGGAAGGCTCTCGCACGCGGTGCCCAACTGCTTCCAGATGAATGCCACCGCGTCCATGCGCAGGATCTCCACCCCTTGGTTCGCGAGGAACAGCATCTCCCCGGCCATCGCCCGGAACACGGCCGGGTTGGCGTAGTTGAGGTCCCACTGGAAGGTATGGAAAGTGCACCAGACCCACCGGCCGTCCGGCTGCTGCACGAAGCTGCCCGGGTGGTCGTCCGGGAAGATCTCCCGCACCGTCCGCTCGTAGGCGTCAGGCATGGTGCGGTCCGGGAAGATCCAGTAGTAGTCGGAGAACTCCTGTTCGCCCGCGGCGGCACGCCGCGCCCATTCGTGCTCGTCCGAGGTGTGGTTGAAGATGAAGTCCACCACCAGGCTGATGCCGTTGGCCCGCAGTTCCGCGGCGACCTCCCGCAGCCCGGCCATGGTGCCGAGTTTCGGATTGACGTCCCGATAGCTGGACACCGCGTAGCCACCGTCCGAGTTGGGCTCGGGGGCGAGGAAGAGCGGCATGAGGTGCAGGTAGCTGAGGCCGAGCTCTTTGAAATAAGGGATGCGGCCGCGCAGGCCCTCGAGGTTTTCGGCGTAGCGGTCCACGTAGCAGACCCCGCCGAGCATGTCTCCGGCAGCGAACCATTGCGGCTCGGCCTCGCGCCGGGCGTCGAGCTCCTTCAAGTCCGCGGGGCGCTCCTGCCACGATCTGGCGCACTCCACGACGAGGGCGGCCAAGTGCTCCTCCCAGTCCGGGCGTGAGCCGTAGAGCGAGGAGAACAGCTCCCGGAGCACGGGCACGTACTGGTCCACGCGGGCGAAAAAGGCTTTCCAGTCCGGTCCTTTGCGGCGGAGCCCCGGTTCCGCTTCCAGGGCCGCGAGGACCTGCTTAAGCGTCCCGTTTCCGTCGCTGCTCATTCCGCCCATGGGACCTCCTTGTACACCGTGCGTGGCAGCAGCCGCACAGGGAAAGTATGCGCTGCATCACATACTGTAGTGGCCTCCGGGGCGCGCATGAAAGCGCTTACGCATCTGTGACCCGCACGGAAGACCGCTCCACCACCACAGGTTCGAGGAGGAGCCGGCGCGCGGGCGCCGCCGGGGCAGCCATCCGGTCCAGCGCCATCTGTGCCGCCTCGGCCCCGAGCCTCCTGCTGTGGCCGTCCACCGTGCTCAGCCGGATGTAGCCGTAGGCGGCCAGCGGGGAGTCGTCGTAGCCAAGGACCGAGACGTCTTCGGGCACCCGCAGGCCGGCGTCACGCAGGGCGGCCATGGCACCCAGGGCCATCACATCGTTCGCGGCGAATACCGCGGTGGGCGGTGCGCCCGCGGCCCGTTCGCCCGCTTCCAGGGCCTGCCGCATCGCGCGGAAGCCATCCGCCTCGTCCGTGCCGCCGTCGAGGCCGTACACCAGGGGTTCGGCCCCGGCCGCCGCCATTGCCCGGACAAAACCCTGACGGCGGTGCTCCGCCGGTGCGCCTTGCCCGCTCAGGTGCGCGATGCGCCGGTGACCCCGCTCCAGCAGGTGCCGGGCGGCAAGCTGCCCACCGGCGTCGTCGTCCCCGGCCACCACGTCGGCCGGCCCGCCGTCTTCGAGCGAATTTCCGAGCAACGGAGTGAGGCTTCGGGTGCCCGCGATAACCAGGGGGACGCGCACGTCGCGCACCATCTCCGGAGGCGCCTCGGCGGCCACTACCAAGGCGTCAACGTGCTGGGCCAGGAAGCCGTCCACCGGGTTGCGGCCGCTGGCTTCCTCCAACCGCAGGTCCGCGACGGTCAACGTGTAGCCTGCCGGGTCCAGCACTGAGCGGGCCCCGGCCAGCAGCTCCACGAACCACGGGTTCCGGAAGTCGTCGATCAACAGGCCCACCGAGCGGGTGCTCTGGCTGGCCAGCGCGCTCGCGGCCTGGCTGGGGCGGTAGCCCAGCTCCTGGATCGCCTTCTTCACGGCCTCGCGCTTCGCCTCGGCCACGTGCGGGGCGTTCCGCAGGACCAGCGAGACCAGCGACTTCGAGACGCCGGCGCGTTGGGCGACGTCGTAAATGGTGGGGCGGGCGTTCATGCCCTCACCTTGCCCGCAGGGCGCCCGCTGACAGAGGTGCCCGCGTTGCGCGGCAGGAAGAAGCAATCGAGAACGCTGAGCAGCATGAGCGCGGCCACCGCCAGCAGGGCGGCCCGGTACGGGTCGGCCGAACCGTGGGCGGCCGGCAGGAGCCCGGCGCCCAGCCGGATGAACAAGGCCCCGACGGCGACCCCCAGGGCGTGCGCCAGCTGCACCAGGGTATTCGCGACCGCGTTGGCGCTGGCCAGCTGCCCGGCCGAGACGTCGGCGTACTGGACGTTCATGTACGCGGAGAAGCCGAGGGAGCGCAGCGCCCCGGAGAGTGCCAGGAGCGCCACGATGGCCGCATCCGGGGTCCCGGGTCCCAGGGCGGCGCAGGCCACGAAGGTGAGCGCCGATCCGATGCCGGCGAGCACCAGCAGCGGCTTGAAGCCAAAGCGTCGGATCAGCGGAGTAGTGGCGGGTTTGATCGCGATGTTCCCGATGAACACGGCCGTCACGAGCGCACCTGCGTGCACCGGATCCCAGCCGAAGCCGTCCTGAAACAGCAGGGGCAGCAGGAACGGGACGGACGTGATGGCCACCCGGTACACCAGGCCACCGGTCTGGGTGGCGCGGAAAGTGTGCACGCGGAAGACGCTGAGGTCGAAGAGGGCGCCCGGGCCGCGGCGGCGCATCCACTGCGCCGCGCCGGCCAGGAATCCTGCGCTGAGCAGCAGGAGCACGACGGCGGCAGCGGCCTGCGTGCCGGCGCTGAGCAGTTCCAGCCCGGCCACCAAGGCCCCCACGCCCAAGGTGGTGAAGCCAACGCCGGGCCAGTCCAGCCGTGCCCCGCGGTCCGGTGCGGTGCGGGGCACGAGCCGCAGAGCAACGATGAACGCCGCGACGCCGAGCGGCAGGTTCACCAGGAAGATCCAGTGCCAGGACAGGTACTGGGTGAGCAGCCCGCCTACCAGCGGTGCCAGGACCGGGGCCATGAGGCCGGGCCAGACCAGGAACGCCGTCATCCGCAAGAGTTGGTCCTTGGGCGTATCCCGCAGGACCAGCAGCGATCCGACGGGCACCATCATGGCTCCGCCCAGGCCCTGCAGGGCACGGAAACCCGTCAGGGCCCACAACGTCGGGCTCAGGGCGCAGAGCAGCGAGGCGACGGTGAACACCGCGATGGCCAGGCAGAAGATCCGCCGGAAGCCGAAGCGGCCGGCCAGCCAGGAACTGGCCGGGATCCCCATGGCCACGGCCAGGAGGTAGGCCGTCATGGCGATGTTTGCATCCGCGGCGGCCACCTCTAAGTCCCGGGCGATGGCGGGCAGCGCCGTGGCCAGGGCCGTGCCGTCGAGGAACTCGAGGAAGAAGGCCGCGGCGACCAGCAGGGCCAGCGCAGTTCTATTGGTGTATTGACAGGACAAATTACTCAGCCTTACTCTCGTTTGGAGCGCTCCAAATGTTACCTCCCGCACACCTCAATTTCCAAGGAGAGCCCCATGAGCAAGACGCTGGGTGTCGCCGTCATCGGTGCCGGCATGGCCGGCAAGTCCCACGCTGCCGGCTACCGCGTTGCCAGCAGCCTTTTCGCCCCGACGCTGCCGGAGGTCAAACTGGTCTCCATCGGGGATGTCAATGCCGGGTTCGGCCAGGCAGCCGCACGCCGCTTCGGCTACGAACGCCACGACGCCGACTGGCGCGCCATCGCCGAAGCCGATGATATCGACGTCGTCTCCGTGGTAATCGCCAACTCCCTGCACCGCGAGGTAGTGGAAGGCCTGCTCGCCGCCGGCAAGCACGTCTTGTGCGAGAAGCCGCTGTCCGATTCCATTGCCGACGCCGAGGCAATGCTCGCCGCCGCCCGCGCCGCAGAGGAACGCGGCGTGCTCGCCCGCATCGGCTACACCTACCTCCGTTCGCCCGCCATCGCCGCCATCCGGACGCTGATCGACGACGGCACGCTGGGCCGGCCGCTGCACTTCTCCAGCCGCTACTGGACCGACTACTCTTGCAGCCCGCACGCTCCCATGAGCTGGCGCTACAAGGGTGCGCCGGGCTCCGGGGCGCTGGCCGACCTCGGCAGCCACACCACGTATATCTCGGAGTTCCTCTGCGGCAAGACCTTGGCGGTCTCCGGCGGGCAGTTCCACACCGCGATCGAAAAGCGCCCGCTGCCGCTGGGCGCCGTCATGGGCCACGACCACGGCGCCGTGAGCGACGTCTTCGAGCAGGTGGAAAACGACGACTACGCCGCCTATGCCGCGGAATTCGAACACTGCAAGGGCAGCCTCGAGGTCTCCCGCATCGCCGCTGGCCACCCCAACTCGCTGACCTTCGAGATCTTCTGCGAAAACGGCGCCGCACGCTACGACCAGGACCGCCCGGCCGAATTCGGTCTCTACCTTAACCAGGGCCCGTATGCCCGGAACGGCTACCGCCAGGTCCTCATCGGCCCGGAACTGCCGTACGTGGCCAACGGCATGGCCATGGACGCCCCGGGCGTCGGCTACAACCACAACGACTCCTTCGCCTACCAGTCCCGCGCGTTCCTCGAAGAGGTCGCCGGCCTCTCCGCGGAGGAATCCCTGCCGCGCTGTGCAAACTTCGACGACGGCTTGCGAAGCATGACCATCCTGGACGCCGTGGCCCGCTCGGCGGCGGCCGGCGGCTCCCGCATCGAACTCTGAGAAAGACCATCATGAAACTCGGGATCTACAACGCCATCCTGCATGACCGCTCCCTGCCTGATGCCCTCAAGGTCATCGCCGACCTGGGCCTCACCGGGATCGAATTGAACACCGGCGGCTTCCTGCCCGCCGTCCACGTGCCCACCCTGGACGACATCCTGGCCTCCGACGCGGCACGGGACGACTTCCTGGCCCTGTTTGAAGGCACGGGCGTGTCCATCGCCGGCCTGAACTGCAACGGCAACCCCCTGCACCCCAAGCCGGAAATCGGACAGAAGCACGCGGAGGATATCCGCCGCTCCATCCGACTGGCCGAACGGCTGGGCCAGCACCGCGTGGTCACCATGTCCGGCCTGCCTGGCGGCGAGCCCGGCGCCACCGTCACCAACTGGGTGGTCAACGCCTGGAATTCCGCGGCCCTGGACGTCCTGGACTACCAATGGGGCGTGGCTGTGCCGTTCTGGAAGGAAATCGACCTCCTCGCCCGCGGCCACGACGTCAAGGTGGCCCTGGAACTGCACCCGCAGAACCTGGTGTTCAACACCGCCGACGTCCGTCGGCTCGTGGAGCTGACCGGAGCGACGAACGTGGGCGTCGAGCTCGACGCCTCGCACCTGTTCTGGCAGCAGATGGACCCTGTCGCGGTGGTCCGTGAGCTTGGCCCGCTGGTGTTCCATGCCGCGGCCAAGGACGTTCGCGTCAATGTCCAGCACGCCCGGCTCTACGGCGTGCTGGACAACAGCTTCCGCCGGCTCTCCCCGGACGAGCCCCGCACCAACCTCGGCGGCGACGAATGGGCCAACGAGTGGCCGAAGGAATCCGCATGGGACTTCGTGGCCCTGGGCCGCGGCCACGACACGGCTTACTGGGCCGAGTTCCTGCGCGCCCTGCGTGAGGTGGACCCGGACATGCTGGTCAACATCGAGCATGAGGACGTCTCGCTCGGCCGTATCGAAGGCCTGGAGGTCGCCGCCAAAGTCCTCAAGGATGCCGCGGCCCTGGTGGAGGCATAAGCGTCGTCCCGAGGGCCCCGACGCGAGCTTGCGAGCGTTGGGAAGGGACTTACGCGGCGTCGTCCCGAGGGCCCCGACGCGAGCTTGCGAGCGTGGGGAAGGGACCAACGCGGCGTCGTCCCGAGGGCCCCGACGGCGGTACGCGGCTTGGGCGCCGCCATAGGGTACTAAGAACTATTGACAGGACATACTGACGTTCATATGATCGTCTGGCGTTCTGCGTGAGGCGCGCCACACAGCCGTGGCCTGCACTCCCTCCGACAGCTGAAAGGCAAGTCCATGTCCCCTGAAATCCGTAGTGTCGGTGTCGGCCTGATCAGCGTCGGCTGGATGGGAAAGCTGCACGCCAAGGCGTATACGCAGCTGCCCCTCGTGTACCCGGAACTGGGGATCCGTCCTCACCTGGTGATCGCCGCGGACACCGAACCCAAGCGGATCGAATATGCCAAGGATGTCCTGGGCTTCGCGGAGGGCACCACCGACTACCGCGAGGTCCTCGCCCACCCGGACGTCGACGTCGTCTCCATCTGCGCGCCGAACTTCCTGCACGCCGAGATCGGCATCGCCGCTGCGACGGCAGCGAAACACTTCTGGATCGAAAAGCCCGTGGGCCGGGGGATCGAGGAGACCGAAGCGGTGCGCAGTGCCGTGATCGAGGCGGGCGTCCACAGCTCGATCGGTTTCAACTACCGGCACGCCCCCGCCGTCGAGCACGCCCGCGAGCTGGTGGCGAAAGGCAAGCTGGGCCGCATCACGAACGTCCGCGCCGAATTCATGGCGGGCTACTCGGCCGAACCCCACGGGGCGCTGTCCTGGCGCTTCAACCGAAAACTCGCCGGCAGCGGTGTGCTGGGCGATCTGTTCAGCCACGCCGCAGACCTGTGCCAGTACGTCGTCGGTCCGATTTCCGATATCACGGCCCTGACCAGCACGGTCCACACCGAACGCCCGAAGCTGGAGATGGGCGAGGGCACGCACTTCGCGGTCATTGAGGACGGCGAGATGGGACCGGTGGAGAACGAGGACTATGCCGCGGCGCTGGTGCGCTTTGGAGCCGGCGCCCAGGGGGCCGGTGCGGTCGGCACCATCGAATCTTCCCGGGTTGCGGTGGGCCGGGACTGCGGCTACCGCCTGGAGGTCTATGGCACCGAGGGCTCCCTGAAGTGGGACTTCGAACGGATGAACGAACTCCAGGTGGTGTTGGGCCGCAGCAACGACGAGCAGGGCTACACCACGGTGATCGGCAGCCCCCGGCACGGCGACTACGCCCGCTTCCAGCCCGGACCCGGCTGCGCCATGGGCTTCGATGACCTGAAGGTGATCGAGGCGAAGAAGTTCCTGGTGGCGGTCACCGGCGGGGAGCAGTTGAACTCCAACATCCACGACGCCGCCTCGGCCGCCGCGATCGTCTCCGCCGCGGAAGCCTCCGCCGCGGACGGGCAATGGAAGGCCGTCCGGCTGCTGGACGGCACCACCGCCGCCGGCGCCTGACGCGCCCCGCTTATGCCGCACCATTTCCCGCCAGCCACAACTGAGGACTCAGCTGCCGCCAGCAGGGTCCCGGCACACGTCCACGAAGGCCTGGAACGGTGCCAGCCGCTGTTCGTCTGGCAATTGGCCCGTCTCCGGATGCCACTGCATGGACACCACCCAGCGTCGGGGATCCTCCAAGCCTTCGATGGTGCCGTCGTCGGCCACTGCGGTAACCACGAGGCCGTAGCCTACCCGGGCGACTGCCTGGTGGTGGCCGGACGCGATCCGCACGCTGCGTGAGCCGCCGTACAGGGCGGCGAGCCGGGAGCCAGCGGTCAGCCCGACGTCGTGCCACGCCCATGAGTCCTCGGCCCGGCCGTCCTGGGCGTCGGCAGCCGGGTCCGCGCTTGTCGCGAGCCGGTGCAGCACTTCGGAAGGGTGCATGTCCTGGATGAGGGTGCCGCCGTAGAGCACGTTCAGGAGTTGGTGGCCGCGGCAGATTCCCAGCACCGGGATCCCGGCTGTGATGCCCGCCTTGCCCACCACGATGTCGAGCTCGTCCTGGGCGGTGTTGACGTCGTACAGCGCCGTGCCGGGCTCCTCGCCGTAGAGGCCGGGGTTGAGGTCGCCGCCGCCGGGCAGCAGGACACCGTCGAGTCCACGGACGTCCCCCGCGGAATCGCCGGCGGAATCCAGCAATACTGTTTCCGCACCGGCCCTGCGGAGCAGTTCGACGATGGATTCGAAGAGGCCGTTGGCCTTGCCGACGCGCGGATCGGCGCCTTCGGAACTGCTGAGCCGGACGGGGATGCCGATGCGCGGGAAACCTTGTGAAGGCTGCATCTGCCCATTCTGCTACGGAGCTGCCCGGAAAAGGCACCCCATGCCTAAGCTGATCGAATGACACCCTCCGGCCGACTGAACCCCAGCCCGCGCACCCTCGACGTAGAAAGCGTGGCGCACTTCGACAGGCTGGTCGGTGCCGGTGCCGGGACGATGCACGGCTGGCACGCCCAGTCACTGGACCTGCGGGGCCGCAGCCGCGAACTCAAGGCCCTCGACGCCCAAGGCGCCATTTTCCTCGGCTGCACCTTCGACGCCGGCGTCGAGGACAACCTGCGCAGCCGCGGCGCCCTGATCTTCCCGAAACTGCGCGGCATCCCTTTCAATCCGTATCGGGGCAGCCTGTACACCGCGGCTGAACTCTACGAGGACATTGCCGGGCACGAGTACGAGGCCACCCCGGACGCCCGGATCTACCAGTGGAGCATCCTGCCCGGGCAGCGCACCAGCCTCGACGCCACCCTCGCTGCAGCCCTTCACGACCACGCCATCGGCGACGCCCTGGAGGAGGCACTTTCCAACGGGGACTTCGCCGGCACCCGGCTGGTGGGCGTCATGGGCGGCCATGCGGCCTGGCGCGGTACCCCGGAATACGCGGACGCCGCGCGGCTCGGCCGGCTGCTCGCCCGCCACGGCTTCACGGTGGCCACCGGGGGAGGCCCCGGAGCGATGGAGGCCGCCAACTGCGGCGCCTACCTCAGTGGATTGCCCGACGGCGACTTCACCGCAGCGCTCGGAACTCTTGCCGCCGCGCCGGGCTTCCGCCCCTCGGTGACGGACTGGGCGCGGACGGCGGCCGCCGTCGTCGGGCAACATCCCGGAGGGACCGCGACGCTGGGCATTCCCACCTGGTTCTACGGGCATGAGCCGCCCAACCTCTTCGCCACCCACATCGCCAAATACTTCGCGAACTCAGTGCGGGAAGCGATCCTGCTGGAACTGTGTACAGGCGGGATCGTGTTCCTGCCTGGGTCGGCAGGCACGGTGCAGGAAATCTTCCAGGACGCCTGTGAGAACTACTACGGCGCGCCGGAAACCATTACGCCCATGGTGCTGGTGGGGCGCGAATACTGGCAGGAAAAATACCCGGCATGGCCGATGCTGCAGGCACTTGCCGTTGGAAAGCCAATGGCCGGCCGCATCCACCTCGTGGCAACGGTGGAGGAGGCGCTCGCGGTCCTGGAATAGGCCCCTCCCGGGTGCGGACATGTCCGCACCCGGCTGCGGCCAGTGGACATATCGCGAATGTGTCCACTGGCCGCGGTGCAGGAGGGACATGTCCCGTCCTGAACACTGGCCGCGGTGCAGGAGGGACATGTCCCGTCCTGAATCAGGCTTCGATGATGTTGTGTTCGGGGCCGTAGCCGAATTTGGTGATGTTTTCTGCTGAGTCCTGGCCGATGACGAGGATGTCGTGTTCGCGGTAGCCGCCGGCTCTTTTCAGGGATGGGTGTCTCCTTTTCAGGGTTGGGTGGAAGGGAAGATGGCTTGAGGAATCTGCGGTCAGGGCAGCCATAGTGCGAGTTCCGTGCTGACCGCCTCCGCGAGGGCCTTGGAGGTCCGTTCAAGCAGGAGCCGGCCGGCGGCCTCCGAGGCGGCCTTGGCCGAGGAGAGGCAACCCGACTCAGGCGTGAGTTCGGCCCGCACCGGCAGCACGTCGTAGCGGGGGAGCTGTGCGGCGGGCAAGTCCATGACGCGGTCCGGGCGCACGAGCTCCGGGTACAGGTGGAGCATGAGGGAGGTTTCGAGGACCCCGCCGTGCTCCACGTCCCAGCCAGGAAAGGAACCGCAGTAGATCTCCTCGATGGTGTCCTCGTCGACGAAGTCCCAGTAGGAGAGCAGGATGGCGGATACATCCTGGCCGTGCAGCGACAGTTCCGCCGTGGCCTGTTCGGCCCCTTCGTAGAGGAATTGGTAGTTTTCGAAATGCCCGTTGAGGAACACCAGCCGGTGGGCGCCGTGCCGTGCGAACTCGAGGGTGAGGGTCCGGGCGATCGAGATCAGCGTGGCCGCGTCCAGGCTGGTGGTGCCGCCCAGGTGGTTGCCGCCCCCCGAACGCTGCTGCGACTTGTACCCGTACACGATCGGCGCAGCGACGAGGCCTCCAATGGCGCCGGCGAGGCGGGCGCCCATGGCCTTGGACAGAACGACGTCCGTATTGAGCGGCAGGTGGGGTCCGTGCTGCTCGATCGAGCCGACCGGAATGATGATCGGCGCGCCCTCCGCAATGGCCGCGCGGTAGGTGAACGCGTCGAGCTCTTCCATGTAGACGCTGCTGGGCATGGTTCTCCTAGGGAAAGGGGTGGCGGCGGGTCGCTGACCCACCGCCACCGGGTGTGGTGCGGTGGGGAATTACGGGGTGGTGACGTTGCTCGCCCCGGGCGAGGCGACACCGCTGGCGGGCGGGCGGACGGACGACGCCGGGTGGCCGCCGTCGGGCGCTGTGTCAGTAAGCCCTGGTTCGCCAAGCACTCCGTCACCCAGCACTCCGTCACCAAGCGCTGCGTCGCCGTGCGCGGCGAGGTACGCCTGGTCGTCCACGCCCACCTTGAGGCCGAGCGGCACGCCGTGGTGGAGCCGGCTGCGGAAGCGGGGGTAGGCAAGGGCGAAGTACAGTGCGCCCGAGGTGAGCGAACCGGCGAGCCAGGAGAGGTCCACGCCGCCCATTGCGGTGGCGATCGGCCCCTGGAAGATCGGCAGGGCGCCATACATGAACAGCCAGGTCATCACGAGGCCGGCTCCGAACGCGATGAGGGCACGCGGGTTGGCGGCCTTGAGCCGGCTGTCCCGCGGGCTCAGGAACAGGTAACCGAAGTTCTTTTGCCGGCGTTCGAAGACGAAGTAGTGGACTGCCATGATGCCGCCCCAGGTGGCCACCCACGCCGCGATCGCGATGACCCAGCTGTCCAGGAGGGTCGCGAAATCCTCCGCGAAGAGGAAGAGGATCACGGCGCACATCGAGAAGATGCCGACCACGATCGAGATCTTCTTGCGGGAGATCTTGATGTCGAGGGCCTGCGTGGCCACGCCGAAGGTGTAGAGGTTGATGATGTTGGTGGCGATCGGGCCGTGAATGACGAGCAGGATGACGGGGATGGCCATGGCGCCGAAGCTCTTGACGATCAGCTCGCCCGGGTCGGCGGTGCCGTTCATTGTCGCCAGGCTGGCACCCAGCAGGCCGAGCCAGATAACGGGCAGGAACTGGCCGAGGACCGAGGTGAGGTAGAGCTTGCGCGGCGCGATGCTCTTGGAGACGAAGCGGGAGTAGTCGGGAGCGTACGTGAACCATCCGATGCCCCAGCCGATGCCGATCGCCGTCATGATGCCGGACATCGCGGCGATGCGCTCCCCGCCGCTGAGCACCTCGCCGGCGGGGCCAGCGTAGCTCCAGTCGATGGGCAGTTGGGTCCAGGCGATGATGGACATCGCCACGAGGACCAGGAGCGTGGGCGGCATGGTGATGCGCTCGAACTTGGCGATCGCGCCATAGCCGCGGTAGCAGATGGCCACCTGGACGCTCATGATGATGGCTGCGACGCCGATCTTCCAGGCCAGGTTTTCCTGGGCAGGATCTACCCAGCCGATCATGCCGAAGAGCGCCATGACCAGGTCGAGGATGACCCAGGTGTTCACGGCGGACCAGCCGACGGCGACAATCGCCTGGATGGCGGCCGGGATGTAGGCGCCGCGGCGGCCGAAGGCGCCCCGGGCGAGCAGCATGCCCGTTGCCCCGGTCTTCTGGCCGAGGAGCACGAAGAAACCGAACCCGACCATGCCGATGATGTTGCCTAGGATGAGCACCGTCATGGTGTCTGCGAGGCCGAGGCCCATGTTGATGCCGAGGGCGCCGAGGATCCAGTTGATGGGGGCGACGTTGGCCCCGGCCCAGATCCAGAACTGCCCGGAAACTTTGGTGGTGCGCGCCGACTCTGGAACGGGCTGCAGCACATCCTCGACGACGTGCGTGGCGTTCTCAGAATGGCTCTGAGTGCGAAGGCTCATGGGAGACTACTTTCTCTGTGTGTTCGCTGGGGGAGCGAGTAGCCGGCTCCTTCCACTGTATGGCTGGAAACCCGCGTCCAGTAGACTCACCCTGTCACCATTGAATGCTGCAGGGGGATACAGACTGTCACCTGCACGAGATGCGCGTTACACGCCCCGGACGGTCACATGCCCGGACGGCAAACAAGCGGAAAAGGAGACGCCGCATGGCGGTTCCCCTCAGGGAAGTCCTGGAGAGCGAAGCCCTCCTGCCCGGCCACCCCGTGGTCCTCGCGGGGCAGGAAGCGGTCGCCCAGCGGACGGTACGCTGGGTGCACTCGAGCGAGGTGGTGCAGATCGCGCCGCTGCTTCGGGGCGGCGAGCTCCTGCTGGTGGGTGGCCAGAACTTCCTGGCCCTTCGCGAAGGCGCGCAGCTTGAGTACATCCGCAGCCTCTCCGAGCGCGGGGTCGCGTGCGTCGCCTTCGAAACAGCCGGCGGCCGGGACATTCCCGCCGAGGTGCTGGCTGCCGCCGAGGAGGCAGGGCTCCCGCTGGTGGAGCTGAGGAACGTGGTGCCTTTCGTCGAGGTCGCCGAATGGGTGAACCGCCGCATCGTCTCCCGGCAGGTCGAGGCCCTCCAGAGAGCAGACGCCCTCTCGCAGCAGCTCGCCGGGCAGATGGCGGCGGGCGGGTCCCCGCTCCTGCCGATCCTCGAGCTCACAGCACGCGCCCTGGATGCCTGGGTGGCCGTGATCGACCCGCGCGGTGTCGTGATGGAATCTGCCGGGGCCGAACCGGCGGACGAGCGCCTGCAGTCCCTCAGCGTCGAACTGAATGTCGGCGGCATCGATATCGCCAGGCTCGAAATCTCCTCCGCTTCGGAAGATCCCGATCTCCTCGAGACCGTGGCCCAACGGATCCGCGGCATCGTGGCGCTTGCGCTGTCGCAACGCCACCGGCCCAGCCTCGCCCGGATGGCTGATGACGCGCTGCTGCGGATGATCGTGGCCGGGGGAGGCGGCGACCAGCTCCTCGAGCTGGCAGAAGCAGCCGGGCTGCGCCCGGACGTGCCTGTCGCCGTCGCGCTCTTCCGCTCCCGCGACTCCGGGCGTCCCGCGCCCGACGCCGAGCGGGCACTCCGCGCGAAAGGCACCCATATCCGCCTCCACGCCGACGGCGACGCCCTGATCGCGCTTGTCGCGTTCGAAAGCGGGGGAAGCGTCGCCGCCCGGCAGGAGCTGATCAACTCGCTGCGTGAGTCGCTCTCCGGCAGCGGCACCCTCGGCGCGCTCGGTCCCACCGAACCGTCCATCCGCGGGGCGTCACGATCACTCGCCGAAGCCCGCGCCACCCTGCGGCTCGGACGCGCGTCCAAGTGGGAGCACGCCGTCTACGACAGTGCCGACTTCGTCGTCGAACGCTTCGCCGAGCGGGAACTGCCCCGGCAGGCTGTCGAACTCTTCGTCGAAGAGACCCTCGAGCCGCTGCTGGAACTCGAGCGCCGCCGCGGAGGCGAACTGGTGCGTACCTTGGATGTGTGGATCACCGAGGGCTGCAACACCGCAGAGGCGGCCCGGGTCCTCTTCCTCGAACGACAGAGCCTGCACAAGCGGCTGGCCCGGATCTTCGAGGTCCTCGGCGGCGATCCCCGCGGGACAGGACGGCTCGGGGCGCTCGCGTTTGCGGTCAAGCTCGTCCGCGGAAACGCCCGGCTCCGCGACGGCGCGCGCGGCTGAGCGTTGGCCCGGAAACGCACGACGCCGGGCACCAATTCGGTGCCCGGCGCCGTGCCGGCTTGGAGTCGTGCTGTGGAGAAAGGCTACTTGAGCCAGGCAGCTACCTGCTCGGGGTGCGCATCCACCCACTTCTTGGCCGCAGCCTCAGGCTTCATGCCGTTCTGGATGTCCGTTGCCACGGAATCCTGGTCGGCGTTGGTCCAGCTGAAGGCCTTGGCAAGTTTGGCCGCAGGGGAGCCGCTGTCCGCGAACTTCTTGGAGATGATCTTGTTCAAGGTGTAGTCCGGGTAGTCGCAGGCAATCTTCTCGGCATCCGCGTCGCAGCCCTTGGTCCACTTCGGAAGATTGACCTTGGCCAGCGGAACCTCGCTGAGGAACCACTGCGGCTCGTAGAAGTAGCCCAACAGCGGGGTCTTGTTCTTTTCGGCGGCGCGGAACGACTGGATCAGGGACGCTTCCGAGCCTGAATAGACAACCTTGTAGTCCAGGTTGAGGTTCTTGACGAGGGCCTCGTCATTGGTCACGAACGCCGGATCGCCGTCCAGGAGCTGGCCCTTGCCGCCGGACTCAGAGGTCTTCAGGAGGGACGCGTACTTGTTCAGGTTCTTGCTGTCCAGGATGTCCGGGTGGGCCTTTGCAAGCCATGGCGGAACGTACCAGCCGATCCGGCCTTTGTTCCCGGTCGGTCCGGCATCGACTGCCACGGCCTGATCGGTGATGTATTGCTTGGCCAAGTCTGCATGGCCCCAGTTTTCGATGATGACATCGACTTCACCCGAGCCGAAGCCTTGCCAGGCGATCTGCTCGTTGAGGTCCTTCTGCACCACCGTGCAGCCCAGCTTGTCCTTGGCTACGTAGCTGTACACTGCAGCGTTCGCCGTGTAGCCGACCCAGGCGTTGAGGGCTACATTGACGGTGCCGCAGCTTGCTTTGGAGCCGTCGGCTGCCGCCGTCTGGTTGAGGGAGGAGCCTCCACAGCCGGCAAGAAGCAGGGCTGTTGCGGCAGCTCCGGCCAGGGCTGGGACAACACGTCTGATGACGCTGGTTTTTCTCATGGTCAAGCCTCCTTGGTGGTGGGAACGGAGTTCGGGGTGGGTTTTGCGGTGCGGTGGGATCTTGCCGGCGCCGCGAATGCGGCTGCCTGGGTGATGCGGTCAAGCAGGATTCCGAGGAAGACGATGGCCAAGCCGGCGGCCAGGCCCTTGCCGAAGAGCGAGCTCTGGACGAAGCCTCCGACGACGTCGTATCCGAGGCCGCCGGCGCCGACCAGCGCTCCCACAACAACCATCGCCAGGACGTAGATGAGTCCTTGGTTGGCAGCCAGTCCCAGGGACTTCCTGGCCATGGGGAGCTGGACCTTCGTGATGACCTGCCACGGGGTCGAGCCGCTGGACACGGCTGCCTCGACCACGGTCGGGGAGACACCTGTGATGCCGTCGGCCATGATCTTGATCGCGGCCGGCGCGGCATAGATCACGCCTGCCACGATTGCGGTGAAGCGGGTTGCGCCGAAAAGGCCGAGGAAGGGAACGAGGTAGACAAAGGAGGGCAAGGTTTGCCCGGCGTCGAGGATCGGCCGCAGGAAGTTGTCCAACCGCTTGGAGCGGCCCATCGCGACGCCGAACACAACTCCCAGCAGCATGACGATCACGGTCGCTACCAGCGTGCTCGCGAGGGTCGCCATCGCGTCGCCCCACAAGCCGAGGTAGACGATCGCAGCGAGGCAGCCGAGTACCAGGGCGGTGAGCTTCCAGCCGCCGAAGGCGTAGGCCGCAAGGGCCAGGACCGCGAAGATGATGAAGAACGGTGTATCTGTCAGGACGGTTTGGAAGGGGTTGAGCAACGAAACAGTCATGCCTTCGCGGAACGTCTCGGTCAGCAGGGAAAGATGCGTCTGAAGCCAGTCGCTCGCCCCGGCGACACCGTTGACGATGTCTGGACCGAAGTTGACCTCCTGGGGGAATTGGGCGGCCCAGAGAACAGTCCTGGAAAGCTGGATAAGAACCAGTACGATGGCGAAACCGGCTGCCAGCAGGATGGTGCGGAGGCGGCGCGGGAGTTTGCTTTGGCGTCGTTGGGTTTTGGGTTTTGCGCGTTCGCTTGCCGCTGTGGTTACGCGGTCCAGGACGATCGCCATGAGGACGATCGAGAGGCCTGCGTTCACTGCGGTGCCGACGTCGAGCGACTGCAGGGCGCGAACCACTACCTGGCCGAGGCCGGGTGCGGCGATCAGCGCGGCAATGGTAACCATGGACAATGCGGCCATGGTGCCTTGGTTGATGCCCATGACGATCGTCCGCTTGGCCATGGGTATCTGGAGGGTGAACAAGCGCTGCAGTCCGGTGGTTCCCAGGGAATCGGATGCTTCGCGGGTGTTCTCCGGGATCCCCCTGATGCCGTGGGCGGTCAGGCGGATGATGGGCGGCGCTGCATAAATCACGGTGGCGATGACGGCGGAGGCCGGACCGATCAGGAACACCAGCGCGAGGGGTGCCAGGTAGACGAAGGACGGCAGGATCTGCATAAAGTCCAGCACCGGCGTGACGGCCTTCTGGAAGCGGCTGCTGACGCCGGCCAACACGCCCAGCGGAATGCCGACGCAGAGTGAGAGCAATACCGCCGTAAGGACGAGGGCAAAGGTGTAGGCGGCCTCGACGAAGAGTCCCTGCAAGCCGAAGAAGACGAACACGGCGACGGTTAGCAGGGCCACCCTCGCATTGCCAACGGCCCAGGCAATCCACCCCAGCAGGGCTACCGTCCCCAGCCAGCCGATTTCGGGCAGTCGCAGGCCGGTGGTGCTGGCCGCGAAGATGGTCGTGAACGCGTTGGCAACAGCGTCGACGCCGGTACGGAGCGGGGACAGCAGGTAAAGGAACACCGGGTTGTCGGTACGGTTCGATGCCACCCACGAGTTGAAATGGTTCAGCGTGCGGTGCAGATCGGTCAATTCCGAGGTGGGAAGCGCCAAGGTAGCGGTTCCGTGGAGGAAAAGGAATCCCAGGAGCCAGGTCAAGGCTGCGCTGCCAAGGAGCACAACCCGGCGGCTGGGCCGGCGACGGCGAGGTTCAGGATTGGGGGAAGGTTCGGTGCGTACCGTTTCTTTCGCTTCGGTCAGGGTGGCGCTCATGCTGCTGCTCTCACTCCGCGAAGCACGGAGAGGATGCTGTCGCGATCGATCTGGCCGGTGATGGCGCCTGCTTCTTCGACAAGGACCGGGCTGGATGAATGCATGACGGTGTGGATGGCGTCGCGGATGATAGTGCTGGAGCTCAGCACGGGCGCGTCGCTTGGCGTTCCCGGGGCTACGGCTTCGGCGATCCATTTCAGGGTGAGGACGTCCGAACGGGGGACTTCGGAGACGAAGTCGGCGATGTAGTCGTTGGCCGGAGAGCCGACAAGTTCGTCACCGGTGCCGCACTGGACTGCTTCTCCGTGCCGCATGATCAGGATCCGGTCGCCCAGTTTGAGGGCTTCGGAAAGATCGTGGGTCACGAAGACCATGGTTTTTCCCATGTCTTTGTGGAGGCGGATGACTTCGGCCTGCATGTCGCGGCGGATCAGCGGATCCAGCGCGGAGAACGGCTCGTCGAACAGGATGGTGTCCGGATCGCCAGCCAAAGCACGGCCAAGTCCTACGCGTTGCTGCATGCCGCCGGAGAGCTGTTCAGGGAAGTGCTGTTCGTAGCCTTTGAGGCCTACCAGTTCGATGACTTCCCTGGACCGGGCGTAGCGTTCGCTCTTTGAGGCGCCACGGATCTGCAGCCCGTAAGCGACGTTGTCCAGCACGGTGCGGTGCGGCAGGAGGCCGAAGTGCTGGAACACCATGGACATCTTCCGCCTGCGCAGCTCGCGCAGTTCGGCGGCGTTGGCTTCCAGGATGTTCTTGTTGCCGACCGTTACACGGCCCGAGGTGGGTTCAATCAGCCGGGTCAGGCAACGGATCAAAGTGGACTTTCCGGACCCGGAGAGACCCATGATGACGAAGACTTCGCCCTTGGCGACGTCAAAATTCATGTCCCGGACCGCTGCCACGCAACCGGTGCGTGCCAGCAGCTCTGAGGAAGACAATGATGCCAGTTCCGGGTTTGTGGGGATCTTCGCGCCGCCTGGTCCGAAGACTTTCCAAAGATTGCGTACTGATATGTCGGAACTGTTCATTCCTGTACTCCTGCTGGGCTGCTGCTCCGGGCGGGGCAGCGTGTGGGGAAAGGATGGGGAAAGCTCGCGTTCACGATGGTTGTTTAATGTGCAACCTCCATCGCGATACGCAACACCGTGACGCAATTCACACCCTGTTGTCAAGCATTTTGTTCGGCCTTGGGCCTTCATGACTTGCGCCAGCCGGGCAGTTTTGCGTAGCGCGATGCGCGTTAGGCTCGCGCATTGCGACCTTGGGGCGTGCGCCGTGGGCAGCGCTTGCTATATGGCAGTAGGAGGAATCGTTTCTGTACCGTCCAGACGAAATGGTTGCGTTGCACCTGGCTCCCCGGCGGTTGCGGCTGTCATATTTTTCGAGCCCGCGATACATAAATCGTGTTGTGTAATACGCAACTCAATGGGAGCGGAATCCGGGCGCAACGAAGTGCCGGGCAGGCTTCCCGAGCCGTCCATGGCGGCGGGCTGCCAAGGACGTTCCCGTCGCCGTCGGGCCGACCGGCGGAAGTCGTGCCGGGATGCGGCGTCTGCGCTTTCGCCATAGTCTGGCGGGGTGGCTACAAGGACAGTGAATTCCGGCGCGCAGGTTGACAGGCAGTCCCGCATTTTGGACGCGGTGCTGGAGCTGTTGTCGCGCCACGGCATCTCGGGCGTCAATATGCGGGCGGTGGCCCGTGAAGCCGGCGTCGCCCTCGGACTCGTCAACTACTACTACGCAGACAAGCCAAGCCTGATTCGCGCGGTCTTGAATCGAATCGGCGAGAGCGACATGAGGCTGGTGACCCCCGATCCGGAGGCGCGCCCGGATGAGCAGCTCCGGGAAGCCTTGAGGCGGGTCGCGGGACCCGAAATCCTGACAACGGAATACTTGTCCCTGCGCCTCCACCTCTGGGCCCTCGCGCAAGCCGATGAAGGCTTTGCCCTGGTCAACGCGGAAGCGTTTGACCAGTATCTGGACGGGCTCGCAACCCTGATAGGCAATGCAAAGCCAGGGCTTTCCCGCGAAGAATGCAAGGAGCGCGCGGATGACATTGTCGTCGTGCAGAACGGGATGTGGTTGACGTCCCTGCTGGGCATCGACAAGGCGGCGATCCAGCGGAGCATTGCCCGCACTGAACAGATCGCCTTCGCCGACTAGCGAAAAACCCAACGGCTTTGCCTCGTGACGGTTTGTGACCGGCAGTGCGCCGACGTGCCGAAGCGGTTGCTGGTGCACGACGGGCTTCGCAAAGCCGAGAGTGCGCTCACGCTTGAACAAATGTCCAGTCGAAGTCTTGAACATATGTTCAAGCTCGGCTAGCCTCGAATATATGACCTGCACCACACCGGTGCGGTCCCGCGGAGACTGGCCGTCTGGGCCAGCGGCGCCCGCATGCAGCGCCATGGGCTTCGGTGTTGGCACCAAGCCGCATCCGCGTCGAGGCACAAGGAGACTTGCAGAATGACAGAGACTAGCTACGACTACGTCATCGTGGGCGGAGGAAGCGCCGGCTCCGTGCTGGCCAATCGACTGAGTGAAGGCGGCACCCGCAGCGTTCTGGTCCTTGAAGCGGGCCGCAGCGACTACCCTTGGGACCTGTTCATCCAGATGCCTGCTGCCCTGACCTTCCCCAGCGGCAACCCGCTCTACGACTGGCGCTACGAATCGGACCCGGAACCGTACATGGGCGGCCGCCGCGTGGCCCACGCCCGCGGCAAGGTGCTGGGCGGTTCCAGCTCGATCAACGGCATGATCTTCCAGCGCGGCAACCCCATGGACTACGAGCGCTGGGGCGCCGACGCCGGTATGGAAACCTGGGACTTCGCCCACTGCCTTCCGTACTTCCGCCGCATGGAGAACACCCTCGCGGCCGATCCGGACGATGAGTTCCGCGGGCACTCCGGCCCGCTCGTCCTGGAGCGCGGACCAGCCACCAACCCGCTGTTCCAGTCCTTCTTCCAGGCCGCCCAGCAGGCAGGCTTCCCGCTCACGGACGACGTCAACGGCTACCGCCAGGAGGGCTTCGCACCCTTCGACCGGAACGTCCACAAGGGCCAGCGCCTCTCGGCCTCCCGAGCCTACCTGCGGCCGAACACCGGCCGGAGCAACCTCACGGTCCTCACCCGGGCTCTGGTCACGAAGGTCAACTTCACGGGCAATGTGGCCACCGGCGTCACCTACCGCCGGAACGGCAAGCTGCACACCGTCAACGCGGGCGAAGTGATCCTCTCGGGCGGTGCCATCAACACCCCGCAGCTGCTGCAGCTCTCCGGCGTCGGCGACTCGAAGCACCTGAAGTCCCTCGGTATCAACCCGGTGGTCAACCTGCCCGGCGTCGGCGAAAACCTGCAGGACCACCTTGAGGTCTACATCCAGCACGCCTGCACCCAGCCCGTGTCGATGCAGCCGGCCCTCGACGTCTGGCGTATGCCGTGGATCGGTATGCAATGGCTCTTCGGACGCAAGGGCCCTGCCGCCACGAACCACTTCGAGGGCGGCGGCTTCGTCCGATCCAACGAGGACGTGAGCTACCCGAACCTGATGTTCCACTTCCTGCCCGTCGCGGTCCGCTACGACGGCCAGAAGGCGGACGCGAAGCACGGCTACCAGGTGCACATCGGCCCGATGTATTCGGATGCCCGGGGCAGCCTGAAGATCAAGTCCACTGACCCCACCGTCCACCCGTCCATGGTCTTCAACTACCTCTCCACCGACCAGGACCGCCGCGAATGGGTCGAGGCCGTCCGGATTTCCCGCGACATCCTCAGCCAGTCCGCGATGGCACCGTTCAACGGCGGCGAGATCTCTCCCGGCCCCAGCGTCCGGACGGACAAGGAAATCCTGGACTGGGTGGCCGCAGACGCCGAAACGGCCCTGCACCCCTCCTGCACCGCCAAGATGGGACCGGAATCCGATCCCATGGCCGTGGTCAACCCGCTGGACATGTCCGTGCACGGCACCAAGGGACTGCGCGTCGTGGACGCCTCCGCGATGCCGTACGTCACCAACGGCAACATCTACGCTCCGGTGATGATGCTGGCCGAGCGTGCCTCCGACCTGATCCTCGGCAAGACTCCGCTGGCTGCACAACACACCGAGTTCTACCGCCACGGAATCTCGCCGCTCGAGCGCCCCACGTCCGCAAACGGCCAGGCAGTGAGGAGCTAGGACAATGACCGTTACGGAAACCGAAAACAAGACCGTCCGGGGCATCTTCGTCGACGGCGGCTGGCACCAGGCATCCGACGGCGGGACGACGGTGGTTCGTTGTCCGGCGGACGGTAGCGAGGTGGCTGTTGTCGCTTCATCCACCACCGAGGACGCCGAGCGGGCCATCGCCAGTGCCCGGGCAGCGTTCGACGGCGGTGCGTGGCGCCGGCTGACGGACCTCGAGCGCGGGGCGGTCATGCTGCGGGTCGCGGAGCTACTTGAACGGGACAAGGCGGCCTATGCCCGGGCCGAGTCGCTCGACACCGGTAAGCGCCTGGTCGAGGCCGAATACGACATCGACGACATCGCCGCGTGTTTCCGCTATTACGGCAAGGTCGCGGGCCTCGATGCGGGGCGCGTGATCGACACGGGGCGTCCGAACGCCATCAGCCGCGTGGTCTACGAGCCGCTCGGCGTGTGCACCCTCATTGCACCGTGGAACTACCCGCTCCTCCAGGCGGCCTGGAAGGTGGCACCGGCGCTCGTCGCGGGAAACTCCTTCGTGCTCAAGCCCAGCGAGCTGACGCCGTCGACGTCCATCCTGCTGATGGAAACACTGGCCGAGGCCGGGGTACCCGCCGGCGTTGCGAACCTGGTCACTGGACGCGGATCGCGGGTGGGACCGGTCCTGAGTGCGGACCCGCGGGTGGACCTGGTCTCCATGACCGGAAGCCTGGCCACGGGGCAGACCATCATGGCGGCGGCCGCGGACACCGTGAAGCGCGTCGCCTTCGAGCTTGGCGGAAAGAACCCGAACGTTGTCTTCGCGGACGCGGACTGGGACGCCGCCGTCGACAACGCCTTGACCGCAGTCTTCCTGCACTCCGGCCAGGTCTGCTCGGCCGGAGCCCGGCTCGTCGTCGAGGAGACCATCGCGGAGCGCTTCGTCTCCGAGGTGGTCGAGCGGGCGAAGAAGATCCGGATGGGTGGACCCTTCGACGCCGAGGCGGAAACGGGCCCGCTCATCTCCGCGAAGCACCGCGAGCAGGTCCACGCCTACGTCCAAGCCGGCATTGCGGAGGGCGCCGAGCTGCTGTGCGGCGGCTACATCCCCGACGAAGGACCGCTCGCAGGCGGCTTCTTCTACCCGCCCACCGTGCTCGGCAACTGCCGCTCCGGCATGAGCGTGCTGCGTGAGGAGTCATTCGGGCCGGTGCTGACAGTGGAGACGTTCCGGACCGAAGCCGAGGCCGTCGCCATTGCCAACGACACGGAATACGGCCTGGCGGGGGCGGTCTGGACTTCGGACGCGTCGAAGGCGCAGCGCGTCGCCGGCGAGCTCCGGCACGGCACCGTCTGGATCAACGACTACCACCCCTACGTCCCGCAGGCGGAGTGGGGCGGTTTCGGCAAGTCCGGCATCGGCCGTGAACTTGGCAGCGCGGGCCTCAACGAATACCGGGAGGCAAAACACATCTGGCAGAACATCCAGCCCGCTCCCAGCGGCTGGTTCGGCCAGCCCGCCTAAGACTTGCCCACCGAAGCGTGGGCGGGTACAGCAGGCAAGCATCACTCAAGGGGGACACGGGCCGGGCGTGGAATGAGGCACGCCCGGCCGGTCCCGCCGGCCTCCAGGCGCGGCGGGAAACATCGTGCCATTCGACTTAGGAGCTCAGATGTCAGAATCGCGCAGTACTGACACAAGCAGGACAAGCAAGGCCGCTGACAGCAGCGGAATGGATGAGTTCGGCTACGCCCAGACCCTGGACCGCAGCATCGGCAAGTTTGCCAGTTTCGCTGCCGGCGTCAGCTACATCTCCATCCTCACCGGCGTTTTCCAACTGTTCTACTTTGGCTTTTCCACCGCGGGACCGGCGTATGCCTGGTCCTGGCCCATCGTTTTCGTCGGCCAGTTGATGGTCGCACTTTGTTTTGCCGAGCTGGCCGGACGCTACCCTGTGGCCGGTTCCGTCTACAACTGGGCCAAACGGCTCAGCTCCGGCACCTGGGCCTGGCTTTCGGGCTGGCTGCTGCTGATCTCCTCGATCGTGGCGCTCGGTTCCGTGGCCCTGGCCCTGCAGATTACCCTGCCGCAGCTCTGGGACGGCTTCCAGATCATCGGCGACGGCACCGGCCCCTACGACTTCGCGGTCAACGGCGTGCTGCTGGCCACCATCATGATCGTCATCTCCACCCTGATCAACGCGTTCGGCGTGAAGCTGATGACCAAGATCAACAGCATCGGCGTGTTCGTTGAGCTGATCGCCGCGGCGCTGCTTATCGTGGCGCTGTTCTGGCACGTGGTCAACGGCCCGGACGTCCTCTTCGACACCTCCGGTTTCGGCCAGGAGCATCCCATGGGCTTCTTCGGCGTCTTCCTGATCGCTGCCATGGCCTCTGGCTACGTCATGTACGGCTTCGACACTGCGTCCTCGCTCGGCGAGGAGACCAAGGACCCCAAGAAGACCGCACCGAAGGCCATCATCCGGGCCGTCACCGCATCCTTCCTGCTCGGCGGCCTGCTGCTCTTCGGCGGCATCCTCGCCGCACCGGACCTGAGCGACCCCAAGATCGGGTCGGCCGACGGCGGCCTGCAGTACATCGTCCTGTCCGTGCTGGGCGGCCCCTTCGGCAAAGCCTTCCTGGCCTGCATCGTGGTGGCCGTGGTGGTGTGCACCCTGGCCGTGCACGCTGCCGCCATCCGGATGATGTTCGCCATGGCCCGGGACAACAACCTCCCGTTCAGCCGCCAGCTCAGCAAGGTGGACCCGGTCCGCAAGACCCCCGCCGTCGCGGCGATCGTCATCGGCGTCCTGGCCATCATCCCGCTGATCGTCAACGTGGCACAGCCGGCCATCTTCACCATTCTTTCCAGCATCAGCATCGTGCTGATCTACCTGTCCTACCTGCTGGTCACCGTTCCGATGTTGCGCCGCCGCTTCCTGAAGAAGTGGCCACTGCCCGACGACGGCAGCGAAGTGGGCTTCAGCCTCGGCAAATGGGGCTTCGTCGTGAACCTGCTCGCCGTGCTGTGGGGCGCAGCCATGACGCTCAACCTCATCTGGCCCCGCCAGGAGATCTACAACTCCGTGCCGCCGTTTGAGTGGTACCTGCAGTGGGGCGGCGTCTTCTTCGTCGGAGCGGTGGCCGTTGCCGGTATCCTGCTCTACCGCCTGAAGATCCGGCACCAGACCGGCGTGCTCGCCGAGCACGCGGCCGCGGTTGCCGCCCACCCGTCCTCCGGTCCTCCGTCGGAACCCGTGCTCAGGGAGAGGTCCGGGATTGACACCCGGGTGTGACGCCTGCCATATTTCAAATACGCACTATGTGCATCGTGTTGTGTAATACGCAATTAGCGATGTTTTGTGGAGCTGCCCATTCGAGCATCCCGGCTATCCCTTTGGGTAGTCGGGTATCGGGCGCTTCAGCTCATAACATGGGTAAGGCGTATCGGAGATCTGCATCCGGGCAATGGAAGGAAACAAGGAAACGTGGTTCACAAGGTACAAGCGGTCGTTGTCAGGGAAAAGAACGCGCCCGCTACCATCGAGACCATCCTGGTCCCGGAGCCGGGCCCGGGCGAGGCCTTGGTCGACGTCCTGAGCTGCGGTGTCTGCCACACGGACCTGCACTACAAGCTCGGGGGCATCGGCAATGACTACCCTTACCTGCTTGGCCATGAGTCCACTGCCGTGGTGAGCCAGGTTGGCCCCGATGTCACTGACGTCAAGCCCGGTGACCGCGTCATCCTCAACTGGCGCGCCGTCTGCGGAAACTGCCGCGCCTGCGCCAAGGGCCAGCCGCAGTACTGTTTCGCCACCCACAACGCCACCCAGAAGATGACCCTCGAGGACGGCACTCCGCTGTCCCCGGCGCTGGGCATCGGATCCTTCGCGGAAAAGACCCTTGTGGCCGCCGGACAGTGCACCAAAATCGACGACGACGTCGACCCTGCCGCCGTCGGCCTGCTCGGCTGCGGCATCATGGCCGGCATCGGTGCCGCCATGAACACCGGCGAGGTCAAGCGTGGCGAGTCGGTCGCCGTCATCGGCTGCGGCGGTGTCGGTATTGCCGCCATCGCCGGAGCCAAACTGGCGGGCGCGACGACGATCATCGCCGTCGACCTCGACCCGGCCAAGGTGGAAATTGCCAAGACCCTCGGAGCCACGCACGGCGTGGTCTCCAGTGAGACGGACGCCGTCGAGGCGATCCGCGACCTCACTGACGGAAACGGCGCCGACGTCGTGATCGACGCCGTGGGCCGCCCGGAAACCTACAAGCAGGCCTTCTACGCCCGTGACCTCGCGGGCCGCGTGGTCCTGGTGGGTGTCCCGACGCCGGACATGAAGCTTGAGCTTCCGCTGCTGGATGTCTTCGGCCGCGGCGGTTCGCTGAAGTCGTCCTGGTATGGTGACTGCCTGCCTTCCCGCGACTTCCCGATGCTGGTGGACCAGTACCGGCTCGGGCGCCTGCCGCTGGACGCCTTCGTGTCCGAGCGTATAGGCCTGGGCGATGTAGAAGCTGCGTTCGAGAAAATGCACCGTGGCGAGGTCCTGCGTTCGGTGGTGGAGCTCTGATGGCTGTCACCGTAGAAAACCGGGTCACCTCCGGCACGTTTTCGCTTGACGGCGGCACCTGGGACGTGGACAACAACGTCTGGGTCGTCGGCAATGACGAGGAATGCGTGATCATCGACTCCCCGCACGACGCTGCCGCGATCGTCGAGCAGGTCCGCGGACGCAAGGTGCTGGCCATCCTGATGACGCACGCGCACAACGACCACATCGGCGCCGCGCGCGAGGTGGCGGCCGCCGTCGGCGCCCCCATCCACCTGCACCCGGAAGACATGGTCCTGTGGAAGCAGGTCTACCCGGACGTCCAGCCGGACAAGTTCCTGTCCGACGGCGACGAGTTCACGGTGGGCGGCGCCACGCTGAAGGCGATCCACACTCCCGGCCACTCCCCGGGCTCCACCTGCTTCTACCTCGAGAGCGAAGGGACCGTCTTCACGGGGGATACGCTGTTCAATGGCGGGCCCGGTGCCACCGGACGGTCGTTCAGCGACTACCCGACCATCCTGGCCTCGATCCGCAAGCGCCTGCTGACACTGCCGGCGGAAACCGTGGTGCGGACCGGACATGGTGATAACACCACGATTGCGGCCGAGCGGGAGACCCTCTCGCAGCTGGCCAAGTAACGCACCTTCAGCGACAAATCCACAGTAAGGCACGCCCCAGAATGAAGTTCACCAAGCAGCCTGCGCCCGTCGCGGACATCGACGAAGCACAGCTTGAGGTCCACAAGCCCAAGAAGGAAGCCGCAGGGGTCAAGGCCGTCATGGTCGCCCTTGAGCGCGCCGTAGCGCAGGCCGGCGTCCAGCGCTCCGTGCAGTCCCTGTTGCGCTTGAACCAGAAGGGCGGCTTCGACTGCCCGGGCTGTGCATGGCCGGAGACCGATGGCAAGCGCAAGGCTGCGGAGTTCTGCGAAAACGGGGCGAAGGCCGTGGCGGAGGAGAACACCCTGCGCACCGTCGGCGCCGAATTCTGGGCGAAGCATTCCATCGCGGAACTGTCCCAAAAGACCGAGTACTGGCTGGGCAACCAGGGCAGGCTCAGTGAACCGGTGGTGATCCGCCCGGGGGACACGCACTACTCGCCGATCTCCTGGGCGGACGCCTTCGAACTGATCGGGGAACGGGTCCGCGCCACCACGCCGGAACGCTGCGTGTTCTACACCTCGGGCCGGACCGCGAACGAGACCGCGTTCATGTACCAGTTGTTCGCCCGCTCGCTGGGCACGAACAACCTCCCGGACTGCTCGAACATGTGCCACGAATCCTCGGGCTCCGCGCTGAACCCGACCATCGGCATCGGCAAGGGCACCGTCTCGCTGGAGGACATCCACGAGGCCGAACTGATCTTCGTGGTCGGGCAGAACCCGGGCACCAACCACCCGCGCATGCTCTCCGCGCTGGCCGAATGCAAGGGCAACGGCGGCAAGGTGGTGGCCGTTAACCCGCTGCCCGAGGCCGGGCTGTTCAACTTCAAGGACCCCCAGACCGTCTCCGGTGTGGTGGGCAACGGCACGCCGCTGGCCGACGAGTTCCTGCAGATCAAGGTGGGCGGTGACCTGGCGCTGTTCCAGGCCCTGGGGCACCTGCTGCTGGAGGAGGAGAAGCGGAACCCGGGCACCGTGGTGGACCGGGCGTTTGTCGACGGCCAGACGGACGGCTTCGAGGCCTACGCCGAAGCCCGTTCGACGCTCGACTGGGAGCTCACGGAGCAGGCCACCGGCCTGGAGCGTGCACAGATCGAGGCCGTGGCCGGCATGCTGCTGGAATCGAAGGCCACCATCTTCTGCTGGGCGCTTGGCGTCACCCAGCAGCCGCACTCGGTGGACACCATCAAGGAGATGGTCAACGTCCTGCTCCTCCAGGGCAACTTCGGCAAGCCCGGTGCGGGCGCCTGCCCGGTGCGCGGCCACTCCAACGTGCAGGGCGATCGCACCATGGGCGTCTGGGAAAAGCCCAATGAATGGTTGCTCGATGCCTTGGATAAGGAATTCGGCATCCAATCACCGCGGCACCACGGCCACGATTCCGTGGAGACCCAGCACGCCCTGGAAAACGGCGACGTGGACGTGTTCGTTGCCATGGGCGGCAATTTCGCCGCCGCCGGTTCGGACACCGAGGGACTGGAAGCCGGCATGCAGCGCGCCGGCCTTACCGTCCACGTGTCCACCAAACCCAACCGCTCCCACGTGGTGCACGGCCAGACGTCCCTGATCCTGCCCACGCTGGGCCGCACGGACCGGGACGACAAGCACGCCAAGGGCATCCAGTTCCTCTCCGTGGAGAACTCCATGTCCGTGGTGCACTCCACCCAGGGCCGGCTCCAGCCGGTCTCCGATCACTTGCTCGCGGAGCCGGTGATCATCGCCCGGATGGCCGAGGCCACATTCGGCCCGGACCACCCCGTGGACTGGCGCGCCATGGCCGAGGACTACGACGTCATCCGTGACCACGTATCCCGCGTCATCCCCGGCTTCGAGGACTTCAACACCCGGGTGCGGAACAAGAGCGGCTTCGTGTTGCCCAACCCGCCGCGTGACACGCGGTCCTTCGCCACGGACATCGGCCGGGGCCGTTTCACCGTCAGCCCGCTGGAGTTCCTGACGCCGCCGGCCGGGCACCTCGTGCTCCAGACCCTCCGCAGCCACGACCAATACAACACCACGTTCTACGGACTGGACGACCGCTACCGCGGTATTTCGGACGGCCGCCGCGTGATCCTGGTACACCCGAAGGACCTGGCCGCCCAGGGCTTCCAGGACCGGGACCTCGTGGACGTGATCAGCGTTTTCGCCGGATCGGAACGCCGTGCGGACAAGTTCCGGCTGGTGGCATACCCCACCGCCGAAGGTTGCGCCGCGGCGTACTTCCCGGAAGCCAATGCACTGGTGCACAAGGAGAACGTGGCCCGCGTGTCCAACACGCCGGGCTTCAAGGCGATGTTCGTGCGCTTCGTGCCGCACGTGGGCGGGGACGCGTCTGTCGCGGCCGGATCCGCCGAACGGGGAACAGCCGGCTAACCGCTTCCCAACGCGAAACGGCCCCCGCCTCCTTTCGGAAGCAGGGGGCCGTGGTGCTTAAGCCAAGGGGTCTAGACCCCGGCCTTGATCAGAAGTGCGTCAACCAGCATGAAGAACATGGCCCGGTGATCGACGGCCTTCGGGTCGGTCAGGTACTGAATCGCCGCACCGTCGTAGATCATCAGGAAGGACCGTGCAAGCGTGGGAAAGCCCATGAGGCACTCCTCGCCGGCGCTTTGGGCTGCGGCAGCGAATATGCTTCCCAGCTCCACCTCATAGGCCGGATAGATTTTCGTGGCCAGTGGGCTGACGGGGGCATTGCGTGTTGCCCACAGAATGAGCTCAATCTCCGCAAGGAGGCTGGCCGGTTCCTCTTCGAGTGCGCGCCAGTAACCCTCGGCAACTTGCTCCACAGCCTTGCGAAGGCCCAATTCGGCCCGGACCTCGCCGGAAAAACTGCTGAGGTTCTTCAGCCAGGCCTCGGCGGCTGCTTCCATGAGCTCTTCTTTGCCGCTGAAGCAATAGTGTGCCGTTGCCAACGGGGCGTTTGCTTCCTTGGCGATGGCCCGGACGGTCACCGACTGAACGCCCTCACGGCGCATCAGTTCAACCGTCGCTGAGATTAACTGTTCTTTCCGTTCCTCTGCGGATACCCGCATAGCCCACTCTCTAGTCTTCCGGTTCCTGCCCCCCAAGGGCTTGCCCCTTAAGACTAGTGCCTGTACGCCGCTGTCCTGAACCGCCGACTGGAACAAGTGTCCCTGTTGGCTTGACGACGCCGCCCCACGGTACGGCCGCTGCTGTACCGTGGGGCGGGGTCGCATAACCGCGTTGCCGGAACCGGAATTACCTGGCGACCAGGGTGTCGGTGACGGCGTCAGGCGTGTCGGTGTCGATGTCCTGGGACGGTCCGTGCAGATATCTCTCCAGGGAATCATCCATGGCGTTGAGCCACCGTGTGTGGTGCTTGGTCGCCATGGTGCCAGTGACCACTGAGCGGTGGACCATGTCGCGGTATCCCAGGATGTCATCGTGCTTGTGCCGCATCCAGTCCTTGAACAACTGGGAAACAGCGTCCAAGTCAAAGGATGGGTAATCGGTGGCATCAATGAGTTCCCGCAGGTAGTCCGTCTGGAAATCAGCCTCCGCGTCATGATCCGGCAGCGCTGCCTGGCGCTCGAGCCAGAGCTGGATGTCCGCCTCCCGCTGGGCAAGGGGCGGAAGGTCAATCGCTCCAGTCATGACGTCCCGGGCGAACCAGGCCTGCGCGTCAAACATGTTGAAGGTGTAGTACTGGTCCTGCGCGCCAAGGTAGAACAGGTTGGTGTTCTGCTGCCACACCACGCCTTTGTAAAGGTTGCCTGGATACAGCACGTTCGGCGACTTCAGCGACAGCGCGCTGGGCAGGAACGGGTACTTGTGCTGGTATCCGGTACCAAGTACGACGGCGTCAAAGTCACCCTGGGTGCCGTCGCTGAAGTGCGCGGTACTGCCCTGGAAATGGGTGACGAGCGGCCGCTCCACTGTGTTTTCCGGCCAGTGGTAGCCCATCGGGGCGGTGCGGTAGCTGATGGTGATGGATGCGGCGCCCATCTTATGGGCCTGCATGCCAATGTCCTCGGCGGAATAGCTGCTGCCGATCATGAGCAGGTTCTTGCCGTAGAAGCGCTCGGCTCCGCGGAAATCATGGGCGTGCAGGACCTCGCCAGGGAAAGTTTTGATGCCCTTGAACTCGGGGACCGAGGGAACGGAGAAGTGGCCGGTGGCTACCACGAGCTTGTCGAACACGTGGGTTTCAGTCAGGTTGGTTTTGAGGTCTTCAACCGTCAGTGTGAATTCCTGCGTTGCCTCGTTGTAGCTGGTGTGGCGGGCCACGGTATTGAACCTGACGTACTTGCGGACGTCTGACTTTTCCACGCGTCCTTTGATGTAGTCGAAGAGAACCTCGCGGGGCGGGAAGGACGAAATGGGGCGGCCGAAGTGCTCGTCAAAGGAGTAGTCCGAGAACTCCAGGCATTCCTTGGGCCCGTTGGACCATAGGTGGCGGTACATGCTGGAGTGGACCGGCTCGCCGTGGCCGTCCAGCCCGATCCGCCAGCTGTTGTTCCACTGGCCGCCCCAGTCGTCCTGCTTCTCAAAGCACAGAATCTCCGGGATGGCAGCGCCTTTTTGGCGGGCTGATTCGAACGCCCGCAGTTGTGCCAGCCCGCTGGGGCCGGCACCAATAATTCCGACTCGTAGTGTCATGTTGCTCTCCTCAATCAATGGGTCTTAGGTCGCTGGTGCGCGAGGTGATGCCTTTGTATGGGGTCGCTTTGCGGCAGCGTGGCCTGCCGCGGACGGGCTACTTACGGGGCGAAGGAGCGGTGGCCGGTGAAGAATCCCAGGCCGTACTCCGGGGTCTCGAATTTGACGGTGGTTCCCTTGGGGAAGAACAGCACGTCGCGCTCCTTGGCGTGGGTGACGTCGCCGGTGGACTCGTCGGTGAGGATGAACTCGCCCTTGATGACCACCTTCATCTCGTCGTAGGTGTACGTGTACACCAGCGGCTCGGAAGCCTTGAGCTCGAAGAAGCCGGCGCTCATGACCGAGCCTTCGGGGTTGTGGAGCGAGTCGCCGATTGCAGCGACCGTGCCGGGTTCGTTCATCGGCGGCAGGCCGACGTAGCCGCCGACGACCTTGTGGATGGATCCGGCCTTGCTGAGGGTTCCTACGAGGGTTTCCATGGTTCTCTCCTATGTGAATCGTGCTGCAGTTGATTTGGTCAGGATTGCCCGGGTTGGCAGAACTGCCATTCGTGGGCCAAGAAGACGCGGGGCTGCGCTGAAAAGCAGCTGAGTCGCCCGATCAGGGCTCTCGTGTGGCTCTTTTGCAAACCGGAGATTTTCGGATTTGCAGGGGTGGCTGAGCTCGGCTGACGTGACGCCAGTCACGTTTGCTCGTGCCAGAAACTGTGACATGGACGACTGTATAAGTCAATCGTCCAAGACGAATGTTTCCGGGAAATTTCTCCCGTGAAAAAGGTTTCGGTCGCCCGTTCTGAACCGTTGACTGGAACGAGTGTCCGTGTCACAGTGTTCAGCATGCCGTGACCCGGGTCACGATGACGCAGTCCGATGTGATTCACGGAAGCATCGCGCAATAGCAGATTTCCCCCTTCGAGAAACGGGTAAGGAACCATGACTACAACCACCCCCCAGCTCCCAATACCGACGACGGGCGAGCCGATCGATTTCTGGCCGGCGAAGCCCATGAACGTCATGAAAGACGAATGGCAGCGCTTGCGCTGCAGGTTCATCAACGCCAACCCCGTGGGCTCATGGGGGGACGTCATCCTCTCCGAGTGGGAGCTGGAGGCCTGCGGCTGGGAGGACTTCCATCCCCACACCGAGACGAACTTCGTGCTGGAGGGCGAGCTTCACATCCAGAGCGAAGGCAAGACTGTCATCCTGCGGCCGGGCGATGCGGCGCGCGTCAATCCGGGACGGACCGGCCGGTATTGGGCCCCCGTCTACGCGCGCATGGTCACCATTTACGGCCCCAACCCCGACGGCTTGGAGTCGCACTCCTTCCGCTACTCCGAAATCTGATCGACTCCACCGCTACTCCTACGCATTGAGATTGGGTACACCATGAGCGCATTGAAAGAGCAGTACGCAGAAGAACTCAACACCAGGCTGGCCGAGTGGCAATCCGGCGAGTTGGAACCCCCCTTCAGGTTCGGTGACATGCGAACGCTGCTTGCCGTCACCGTTGCTCTTCCCGCCGTCGCCTTGATTATGGGGTGGTTCCTGTGAGTCAGACCACGACCAGGGTCTCCACGTCGGGAACTGAGGGTTCGCTTCCCTTGCTGAGCCATGAGCGGAACTGGAGCCCCAGGGCCCTGTTCTTCAGTTCTGCCCAGGCTGCAGTGGCCACCTGGTGCTTCATCATCGGTGGATATGTGGCGTTCTATTTGCCGGCGGTCCAAGGCTCTGTTGTGATGATCGCGGCCATGCTGGCAGGAATGTTGCTGGTATTCCTGGCCACGGTGCCGATGGCAACGCGGTACGGACTGGAGGCTGTACGCTCAACGCGGCCGGTCTTCGGAACGCGCGGATCGCTCTTCAGTGTCGCCCTCACCTTTCTCTTTACGATCGGATGGGGGACCACGCTGATGATCTTCAGCGGCAAGTCCGCCGCGTTGCTGCTGGTCACCCTCGGCATCGTCAGCGAAAACAACGGGCCAATCGCGCAGACCCTGAGCAGCCTCGTCTGCCTTTTGGTGGTTTGGGCGCTGATCAGCCGCGGCCCCGGCATTCTTCGAAGGGTCGGCGTGATCGTTGCCTGCTCGGTTCTGGCGCTCGGGATCATGGTCATTGTCGTGATTGTTGCCAAGGTCGGTTGGGGCGCCCTCCTCGAGGCCAAGCCGAGCGCCGCCAGCGGCAGTAAGCTGCTGGACTACACGACGGCAATCGAACTCATGCTCGCCACGGCCTTGTCCTGGTGGCCGTATATCGGCGGCATGACCCGCTTCTCAAAGAGCACAAAGAAGTCCGTACTGCCGGCAACGCTGGGGCTTGGACTCGCCCTCTCGGTAATCTGCCTGATTGGTCTTTACACGGGCCTGGCCTTCCCGGATTCCGGTGGAGATCCCCTCCCCGGGTTGCTGGAAATCGGGGGCGTATGGCTGGCATTGCCGGCGTTTGCGTTCATCATCGCCGCCAACGTCGGCACGGCAATGGTGGGAACATACACGGCTGCGCTTTCACTCAAGCAGCAGCCTGCTATTGATGCCCGCCTCAGCTGGCGGGGGGCGACAACGGTCGCTGGACTCACTGTGGCCGCGGTAATCCTGTTCCTGGCGGAGCCTTTCTATGCCAATTTCGGAACGTTCCTCACGTTGTCGGCCGTCGTCTTCGGCCCGTTGTGTGGACTGCAGATTGCCGACTACTTCATCATCAGGAAGCAGCGGCTGGACCTCGACGGCCTGTACAGCGACAGTGCAGGATCCGCGTACTGGTATTGGAGGGGCATTAATGTCGCAGGCTTTGCCAGCATGACTGTCGGCATAGTTGTTTACTTCCTTCTCCTGGACCCTGTCACTTTTGCCTCTTCGCCCGCGTTCGCCTTCACGACCGCGACGCTTCCCTCAACGCTGGCCACGGTTGTCTCCTATGTCCTCCTGGCTCGGCTCCAGGCTAAGCGGAATGTTCCGGGTACCCTGCCGCTTGACGCCAAGGCGCACTGACGAACAGCGGAGGTAGTGGCCCCGTGCCGGGCTTATCCCACCGGGGCGGAATGTCGCCGTCGTGCGTTGACCGGCTCGCTCTTAGCGGCTGAGCCGCAGCACCGAGGCGTTGGCGGCGACGATGAGCAGGATCCCCGCCCACTGCAGTGCGTCCAAGGCCTGGCCCATTGCCAGGCCGATCAGGGCTGCGAACACCGGATTGACGCTCATCAGGATTCCGAACAAGCTGGCGGGCACCCGGCGCAGGGCCAGCAGGTCGGCGATGTACGGCACCACCGAGGCCAGCACGCCGGCGCCCACCGCGCACAGGATGCTGAACCAGTCCACGGGCCGGCTCAGCAGGATAAGGCAGGCAACCGGGAGGAAGCACGCCGCGGAGACCGCCATGGCCGCGGCGGTTCCCTGGATGCCGGGGATGCGCTGGCCGATGGTGCGGTTCAGCAGGATGTACGCGGCCCAGCTTGCGGCGCCCATCAGGCCCAGCCCGATGCCGGGGTAGTCCGTGGACGGTCCCGGCTGCGTGATGGCCACGACGCCGGCAGCAGCGGCGAGGGCGCAGGCGGCACCTGCCCTGCTGCGGGAACCGACAAGGGCGATCGACAGCGGGCCCAGGAACTCCAGGGTCACGGCCAGGCCCAGGCCGATCCGGTCGATGGCCGAGTACAGGCCCAGGTTCATTGTGCCGAAGACCATTGCCAGGAGGAGGACCGGCCACAGTTGCCCGCGCGTGAAGCTCCGGAACCGGGGCCGGGCGATGGGCAAGAGCACAGCCGCGGCGATCAGTTGCCGCACGGCCACCACGCCGAGCGGTCCGATCGCCGGGAAGGCAAGGGACCCGCTGGCGGCGCCCAGTTGGTTCGACAGGGAACTGGCCATCAGTGTGGCCACGCCGCGGGCCGTCCCGTTCTTTCCACCGTTGCTTGCCGCGTTTTCCATGGCGAAAGTGTCGCCCCTGTGGGCCGCACCGGCACAATGCACCCGGTGGCGTATTCATGCGCCTTCCGCATGAATAGAATCGCTTCATGGACATCGAATTCCGGCAGCTGAGGTGCTTCGTGGCTGTGGTGGACGAAGGCACGTTCACCGATGCCGGGATCAGCCTGGGGATTTCGCAGACCGCGGTGTCCCGGAACGTCGCGGCCCTCGAGGAACACCTCGGCGTCCGGCTCATCCACCGCACCACCCGCAGCGCCTCCCTGACCGAGGCGGGGGAGCAGGCCCTGGCGCACGCGCGGCGGGTGCTTTCCGCCGTCGTCGGGCTCGAACGGGCGGTGCAGGGAGGCGGGCGGCTGCGGCTCGGCTACGCATGGTCGGCCTTGGGCCGCCATACGCCGGAGCTGCAGCGGCGCTGGGCGGCGGCGCGTCCGGACACCGAGCTTGAGCTGGTCATGGAGAACAGCCCGACGGCGGGGCTGCTTGAGGGGGCGTGCGACGTCGCGATCCTCCGGCGTGTGCCGGCCGCCGGTTCTGCGGCACGGAAGCTGGAGCTGCGCCGGATCGGCGCGGAAAAACGCTACTGCGCGATGGCCGCCGACGATCCGCTCGCCGGACGCCGAAACGTGAGCCTGGCCCGGATCGCAGACAAGCCCCTGGCCGTGGACGTGCGGACCGGGAGCACCACGCTGGACCTCTGGCCGGCGGAATCCCGGCCGGCGAAGACGTTCGAGATCCACAGCGTGGACGACTGGCTGACGCTCATCAGCAGCGGCAAGGCCCGCGGGGTCACAGCCGAGGCCACGGCGCACCAATACCGGCGCCGCGGTCTCGTGTACCGGCCTGTGCGGGACGCCCCGCCGGTGCCGGTGCACGCCGCGTGGGTGAAAGGCGAACTGCCGGCCGTCGGCAGGGAGCTGATCGGGCTGCTGGAGGAGCTGTACAGTTCAGGTGGGAACGGCGAAAGGTAGCATGGGGATGGTTAATGGGGGAGTGCAGAAAGCCGGATTCAGGGACCTCCCGCGGCTGGCCTGGCTGCTGGCAGGGGCTTACCCGGGTGGAAGTACAGGCCGCCCCTTGCTTCGACGCGTCCTTTGCGCTCTTCTGTTGCCGGTCCTTGCCGTGGTACCGGCCTTCCTGTGGACCGATGCTTCCCGACGAATGGTGATCGGTGTGCAGTCAAAGGAAGAAAGCACCAAGCAGCTGGTTCGGGGCCTCGTGCTGGCAACGGTCCTGAGCCTGATCGGCGCGGCTGTCCTGGTGTTTGGCGTCACCTTGATGTCGGAACACTTCCCGGCGTATGGCGGCTTGATCCTCCTGGCGGTGCTTGGGGTGCTGGCTTTTCTGCTGATCATTCTCGTCCCGCTTCAGTTCAGTGAGTTGGCCGCAATGCGGGCCCTGAAGCCGTGGAAGGACTCGCCCGCCGGATTCCGGTATGTTTCCGGCCTTGCCGCCGATTCCTCCGTGACTCCGCAGGAGCTGGAAGGATTCGTCAACCGTGTCTTGATGGGCAGCTTTTCCGCGGGAACGTGCCTCGGGATCGTTGCGACGGCACCGGAGCAGCTCGGCTTTTTCCAGAAGATGGGGTTCTCGCAGCTCGGCACGACCCTGGCGTTGATCGGCCACGTGCCGGCGCGCACGGCCGCCGCTCCTGACCTCCTTTGACCCAAGCACGACGGCGACATGCGGCAGATTGCCGCGCGTCGCCGTCGTCGGACACTCAAAAGAGGTCAGGAAGGTGCGTTGACCGCCGTGGCACCGCGCAATCACAACCGCCCCCTCAAACGTGGGGTGGCCCCCTGAAATTTCAGGGGGCCACCAACGTTTGCGCGGGCGGAACCGTCGGGGGCCGGAACCGGCCGGAGCCCTACAGCGTGGCGGTGTCGATCACGAAGCGGTAGCGGACATCCGAGGCGAGGACGCGTTCGTAGGCTTCGTTGATCTTCTCTGCCGGGATGACCTCGATCTCGGCGCCGATGCCGTGTTCGGCACAGAAGTCCAGCATCTCCTGGGTCTCGGCGATGCCGCCGATGTTCGAGCCGGCCAGGGACTTGCCGCCGCCGATCAGGCTGAAGATACGCAGGTCCAACGGCTCGCCCGGCGCGCCCACGCACACCAAGGCACCATGCGGCTTGACCAGGCGCAGGTAGTCGTCCAAGGAGATGACGGCGCTGACCGTATTGATGATGAGGTCGAACGTGCCGGCCAGGTCCTCGAACGTGGAGGAATCGCTCGTGGCGTAGTAGTGGTCGGCGCCCAGGCGGAGGCCGTCTTCCTGCTTCTTGAGCGATTGGGACAGCACGGTGACCTCGGCGCCCATGGCGTGGGCCAGCTTCACGGCCATGTGGCCGAGGCCGCCGAGGCCGATCACGGCGACCTTCTTGCCCGGTCCGGCGCCCCAGCGACGCAGCGGCGAGTAGGTGGTGATGCCGGCGCAGAGCAGGGGAGCGGCGACGTTGAGGTCCAGGCCTTCGGGGATCCGGACGGCGAAGGCTTCGTCAACCACCACATGGCTGGAGTAGCCGCCCTGGGTGATGGTGCCGTCGCGGTCGGTGGCGGCGTAGGTGCCCACGTTGCCGTTCAGGCAGTCCTGCTCCTGGCCGGCGAGGCACTGCTCACACTCGCGGCAGGAGTTGACCATGCAGCCGACACCCACCCGGTCGCCGGCCTGGTAGCGGGTCACGTCGCTGCCGACCTCGGTAACGATGCCGGCAATTTCGTGGCCGGGCGTGAGCGGGTAGGGGACGGAGCCCCAGTCGCCGCGGACGGTGTGGATGTCGGAGTGGCAGATACCGGCGAACTTGATGTCGATCAGGACATCGTGCGGGCCGAGCGCACGGCGTTCAATGGTGGTGGGGACAAGGGGTTCCGTAGCGGATGGAGCAGCGTAGGCCTTGGCAGTAATCATGTTTAAAAGCCTAGGGGTACAGACGGGACCGAGGGAGGTCCTGTCTGTACCCCTCTGAGCGGGAATAATCAGCCGCGGATGCGTTCCATGGCCGGATCGTACAGCGGTTCCGCGGTCACAGTTGCCGGGATGCGCTCACCGAAGTACTCGATCTCCACGGCATCCCCGACGCCGACGGCGGTGGGCAGCCAGGCGTAGGCGATCGGCTTGTGGATCGAGAAACCGTAGGCGGCACTGGTGACATAACCGGCAGCCTCGCCGGCCACGTACACCGGCTCCTTGCCGAGCACGATCGAGGTACCGTCGTCGATGGTCAGGCAGCGCAGCGTCTTGGCGGCGGGCTCGGCCTTGCGGGCGAGCAATGCCTCGGCACCCACGAAGCCCGTCTTGTCCTTGGCCACGGAGAAGCCCAGGCCGGACTGGTAGGGATCGTGCTCGGTGTTCATGTCCGTGCCCCAGAGGCGGTAGCCCTTCTCCAGGCGCATGCTGTTGAACGCGCCACGGCCGGCGGCAACAATGCCGTGCTCCTGGCCGGCTTCGAACAGCAGGTCCCACAGCTTCAGGCCGTATTCGGAGGTGGTGTAGAGCTCCCAACCGAGTTCACCCACGTAGGACAGGCGCATCGCGGTGACCGGGATGCCGCCCACGGAGATTTCCTTGGTGCGGAAGTACTTCAGGCCGTCGTTGCTGAGGTCGTCGTCGCTGACCTTGCCGATGACCTCGCGGGCCAGCGGGCCCCACAGGCCGATGCAGCAGGTGCTGCCGGTGATGTCGCTGACGTGCGCCCACTGGGACGGATCCGCGGCGGACTGCTTGCGGGCCTCCACGCGCAGGTAGTCGAAGTCCACGTTGCTGTTGACGCCCAGCTGGAACTTCTCCTGCTCAAGGCGGGCGACAGTCACGTCACTGCGGATGCCGCCGTCGTGCTCCAACAGGAGGCAGTAGGTGACGGCGCCCGGCTTCTTGGTGATGTTGCCGGTGCTGAGGCGGTGCAGCAGCGCCTCCGCTCCCGGGCCGACCACCTCGAGCCGCTTGAGCGGCGTCATGTCATAGAGCCCGACGGCGGTACGCGTCCGCCATGCCTCTGCTGCGGAGATGGGGGAGTGGAACATGTTGGACCAGGAGTCACGCTCCGGCGCCTGCCATGCGGCGGGCAGTTCCTCGAGCAGGCCGCGGTTGGCCTCGAACCAGTGCGGGCGCTCCCAGCCGGCGGACTCCAGGAAGAAGGCGCCGAGTTCCTTCTGGCGGACGTTGAAGGGGCTCACGCGCAGGTCACGCGGGGATTCCTTGGGCTGCAGCGGGTGCAGGATGTCGTAGATCTCCACGAAGTTCTGCTGTGAGGTTTCGCTGACGTAGGCGTCCGATGTCTGGACCTTCTCGAAGCGGGTGAGCTCGGTGCCGTGCAGGTCGGTGCGCGAGCGGCCCTCGACGAGGAGCTCGGCCACGGCCTTCGCCACACCGGACGAGTGCGTCACCCAGACGGCCTCGGCCACCCAGAAACCGGTGAGGTCCGGGTGCTCGCCGATCAGCGGGCCGCCGTCCGGGGTGAAGGAGAAGATGCCGTTGAAGCCGTCCTCGATCGCAGTGCTGCGCAGGGCCGGCAGCAGGTCCTGGCTGTCTTCCCACGCGGGCAGGAAGTCTTCCAGCGTGAACTCCAGGCGGGAGGGCATCTTGTGGTCCGACATTTCCTCGGAGGACACCTTTGGCAGGGCGGACATGTCCACCGGCATCGGGCGGTGGGCGTAGCTGCCGATGCCGATCTTGTTGCCCCACTCCCGGTAGTACAGATCCTTGTCCTGGTAGCGCAGGATGGGCTTGCTGGCGCCCTTCGGGAGTTCGTTGACGCCTTCGAGTTCGGCAAGGGGCGTGGTGACGACGTACTGGTGGGCCAGCGGCAGCAGGGGGACTTCCAGGCCCACCAGCTTGCCGAGTTCGCGGCCCCAGAAACCGGCACAGGAGACCACGATGTCGGCCGGGATCACTCCGGTGTTGGTTTCGACGCCGGTTACCTTGCCGCCCTCCTGGGCGATGCCGGTGACGGTGGTGTTGCCGATGAAGGTCACGCCGCGCTCGCCGGCGCGCTCGATCAGCAGCTGCACCGCGCGGGCGGCCAGGGCCAGGCCGTCGGTGGGGATGTGCAGGCCGCCCAGGATTTCGCGGCCGCCGGTGAGCTTGCCGGTGTTCAGGAGGGGGTAGATCTTTTCGCACTCATCGGCGTCGATGATGCGGCTTTCCACGCCCCAGGAGGTCATGATGCCCATCTTGCGCTTCAGCTCGGCAAGGCGCTCCGGGGTGGTTGCCAGTTCCAGGCCGCCCACCTGGTTGAAGCATGACTGGCCGTCCTTGCTCAGGGAGAGCAGCTTGTTCACCGTGTACGTGGCGAATTCGGTCATGGTCCTGGATCCGTTGTTCTGGAACACCAGGCCCGGAGCGTGTGAGGTGGAGCCGCCGGCAAGTTCCAGAGGGCCCTGCTCAACGACGGTGACGTTGGTCCAGCCGCGGCTGGACAGTTCATCCGCGATGTTGGTGCCGACAATGCCGGCGCCGATGATGACGACGCGTGGTGATGCGCTCATGGGTGTTGTTTCTCCTGTTGCTTGGTGTTCGCGTTAGCGGAAGACGACGGTGCGGGTGTTGTTGAGCAGCACCCGGTGCTGGCAGTGCCACTTCACTGCCCGGGACAGTGCCTGGGATTCGGCGTCCCTGCCGACGGTGACCAGGGCGTTCGGATCCAGGCTGTGGTCCACCCGGAACACTTCCTGCTCGATGATCGGGCCCTCGTCCAGGTCTGCGGTGACGTAGTGGGCGGTGGCTCCGATGAGCTTCACGCCCCGGTCGTAGGCCTGGTGGTAGGGCTTGGCGCCCTTGAACCCGGGCAGGAAGGAATGGTGGATGTTGATGGCGCGGCCGCGGAGCTTGGTGGTGAGCTCGTCCGAGAGCACCTGCATGTAACGGGCCAGGACCACCAGATCGGCCTGGTATTCCTCGACCAGTTCCAGCAGGCGTGCCTCGGCCTGGGGCTTGGTGTCCGCGGTAATCGGGACGTGGATGAACGGCAGGCCTGCGGCTTCCGCCATCGGGCGGAGGTCTTCGTGGTTGGAAACCACGACGGCGATCTCCGCCCCGAGGCTGCCTGCACGCCACCGGAAGATGAGGTCGTTGAGGCAGTGGCCGAACTTCGAGACCATCACCAGCAGGCGCTGGGGGCGGCCGTCGTGGATGGCGAACTCCATCTCGAACTCTTCGGCGACGGCGGCGAACTCGGCGCTGAGGCTTTCCGCGGAGACGTCGCTGTCTCCGGGGGTGAAGGCCGTGCGCAGGTAGAGCTTGCCGCTGATGTGGTCGTCGAACTGCTGGTGCTCCACGATGTCGAAGCCGCGGTCGGCCAGGAAGCCGGTGATGGCGCGGACGATCCCGGGGCGTTCAGGGCAGGCGAGCGTCAGGACGTACTGAACGGTGCTGGTGGTCCCGGCCGTCGCGACGGCTTCGGCTGTTGCGCCCCCGGTGGGGCGGCCTTCGAGGACTGTGGTCATGGTTTTACTCCTGGTTTCTTGTGAGGGCCTGGTTGTCAGTGGGGGAAGCCGCGCAGCGGTCGTCGTCCGTGCAGCGCTGATCGCATTGATGTTTGGTGACGAGATCGAACTGGACGCCACCGTGCTGGTCCACGCCGCTGCGGATGGCACGCTCCACTACCGAGTCCGCCAGCCGGCGTCGGAGGGAAAGCGGGTCCCGGCGCAGGTCCCGGGTGAGGGCGAAACAGAGGAGGAACATCACCAGGACGAACGGCAGGGCCGCCACAATGGTGATCCTTTGAAGACCGGAGAGGGCTTCGGACGGTTGGTCACCGCCGGCAAGGAGCATGACCGCCGCCACCGCGCCGGTGAGGGTTCCCCAGAAGATCACGACACCCCGGCGAGGCTCCTCGGCACCGTTGGAGCTGAGCGAGCCCATGACAATCGAGGCGGCGTCGGCGCCGGTGATGAAGAAGATCGCCACCAGGATCATGGCCAGGACGATCACTGCGGAGATGGCCCAGCCGGGCATCTGGAGGTTCTTGACCAGATCGAAGAGTGCGCCGTCGAAATTGATGGTGGAGACGCCGTCGACCATCTTTGCGATGCCGTCAGACGGGTTGGCTGTCTTGTCGGCAAGCTGCTGGATGTTGAAGGCGGTTCCGCCGAAGATGCCGAACCAGATCACGGACACGATGCTCGGAACCAGGAGCACCCCGGTGACGAACTGGCGGATGGTGCGGCCGCGGCTGATCCGGGCGATGAACAGGCCCACGAAGGGCGTCCAGGAAATCCACCAGGCCCAGTAGAAGATCGTCCAGCTGGACATCCACTTGCGCAGTGCCTCATCGCCCACGGCTTCGGTGCGCGACGACATGGTGGCGAGGTCGCGGATGTAGTCGCCGACGGCCGAGGGGATCAGGTTCAGGATGAACAGGGTGGGACCGGCCACGAACACCACAAGTGCCAGGACCACTGCCAGGACCATGTTGATGTTGGACAGCCACTGGATTCCGCGGCTGATGCCGGAAACGGCCGACGCCACGAAGCAGAAGGTCAGAATGGCCACGATCACCACCAGGACCGGGGTGCCGATTTCACCGGCCCAGCCGTTGGAGGTGATGCCGCTGCCGATCTGCAGGGCGCCCAGGCCCAGGGAGGCGGCGGTTCCGAAGAGTGTGGCGAAGATGGCGAGGATGTTGATGAACTTGCCAACAGGGCCTTCAACGGCGCGTACGCCGAAGATCGAGGTAAACGCCACGGAAATGAGCTGGCGCCGGCCAAGCCGGTAGGTGCCGTAGGCCATCGCGATGCCCACCACCGCATACATAGCCCAGGGGTGCAGCGTCCAGTGGAAGATTGACGTGGCCATGGCCGTCTGGATCGCCTCGGGAGTGTGCCCGTCCACCGTTCCCGGCGGCGGCGAGATGAAGTGGTACAGCGGTTCAGCCACGCCGTAGAACATGAGGCCGATGCCCATGCCGGCGGCGAACATCATGGAGATCCAGGAAACCGTGCGGTATTCGGGCTTCTCGCCGTCCTTGCCCAGCGGGATGTTGCCGAACTTCCCCAGAGCCAGCCAGAGAATGAACACCACAAAGAGTGACGCCAGCACCATGAAGAGCCAGCCGGTGTATTCCATGACCCAGTCCAGGACGCTCTGCGAGGTCGTGGCCAGGCTGTCCCTGCCGAGGAATCCCCACAGAACGAAGGCGAGGGCGATTACTCCCGTGATGCCGAAGGTCCACTTGTCCAGGACGAGCTTCCGGTTGCGGCGGGCACTGACTGCCTGCTCGGTTCGGGTCTGGCGCAGTTCCTGCAGGATCTGCCGGTTGAGCTCGCTGTCGCTGTCGCTGTTTTGCTCCAGTTCCGGCTCGTGCTCGTTCTGCACTGTCGTGGCTGCTTCGTTCACTTCGGGGCCTTGCTCTATCTCGCCTACTTGGTCTATCTCACTATTCAAGGTCATGGGGGAATCCTTTGCCTGTGCTCAGATGAGGGTGGGGAGTGGCCGTCCACGGTCGGGCCGGGTGGGAGGTTGGGGGGCACCGTGGGGGTCGGTGCTCACGATTCGCCGGCGATCATCGGCGGGGCCGTGTTGGGTCGCAGAGCTTCCTCCGGGGCGGGTTGGTTGAGGGGGAACGCCCTGTGCATGGTGGACCTCTTTTGCATTCGAGATGGTGAAGAACGAGGCGGGCGGGCCATACGGCCTGTTCCGCATGGATCAACAGACTTCGCGATATGCAACAGCGTGGCGGAGCTCACAGGGCTTGTCAAGAGCTTTCCGCTCTGTTTCCTCCGGATTCTTGGCCCCACCGCACGGGCCTGCCCGGGAATCAGCCTTTCCAGATGGCGAATTTTGTTGCGCATTACGCGTTATATGACGATCTGCTCCCGGGATCCGGCGCATTGTCCCTGGACGCCGGCCACGGGCCCGTGAGCGCCCGTGGGAGGCCGTTGAGCAGGGAGTGCGGGTAAATTGACCACCGAGGCGGTTTTGGCCGGCACAGCGGAGCCTGTGGCCGCCTTCACGTGGAGGAGAAGTGTCCGGCGGACACCCTCGCAAGGCTGTGGAGGGGGCTGATGATTCCTTCGCCAAAACGACGACGCGGCCGGTGCGCCACCCTGTATGGCACGGGGTGGTGCACCGACCGCTATGGCCTGGCTGCAAAGGAGGAGCTGTTGCCTCGGACTAGTTGCTGATGTAGCCGTTCGGGTTCAGGACGTACTTCGTGGCGGCTCCGGCATCGAATTCGGCGTACCCACGCGGGGCGTCCTCGAGCGGAATGGCTTTAGCGTTGACTGCCTTGGAGATCTGGATCCTGTCGTGCAGGATCGCCATCATCAGCTGCCGGTTGTACTTCATCACCGGGCACTGGCCGGTCGTGAAGGAGAGGGACTTCGCCCAGCCGGTACCCAAGGACAGGGAAAGGCTGCCCTTCTTGGCCGCCTCGTCCGCAGCGCCCGGATCTCCGGTGACATACAGGCCGGGGATACCCACGGATCCGCCGGCAGCAGTGATATCCATCAGCGAATTGAGCACGGTGGCCGGTGCCTCCTGGGCCCCGTGGCCGTGGCCGCGTGCCTCGAAACCGACAGCGTCGATACCAGCGTCGACTTCCCGGACGCCGAGGAGCTGTTCGATTTGGTCAGCGGGGTCCCCGTTGGCCACATTGACGGTTTCGCAACCAAAGGACCGGGCCTGGGCCAGGCGATCTTCATTGAGGTCTCCCACGATGACCACTGCGGCCCCCAGCAGCTGGGCGCTGGCCGCCGCGGCAAGCCCCACGGGGCCGGCTCCGGCAACATAGACGGTGGACCCGACGCCGACACCGGCCGTGACGGCCCCGTGGAATCCGGTCGGGAGGATGTCCGAGAGCATGGTCAGGTCCATGATCTTCTCCAGGGCCTGGTCCCGATCGGGGAACCGCAGCAGGTTCCAGTCCGCGTAGGGGACCAGGACGTATTCCGCCTGCCCGCCTACCCATCCGCCCATGTCGACATAGCCGTAGGCGGACCCGGGACGGTCCGGGTTCACGTTCAGGCAGATCCCGGTCTTGCCCTCCTTACAGTTCCGGCAGCGCCCGCAGGAGATGTTGAAGGGGACCGAGACGATGTCCCCGACTTTGATGAACTCGACGTCGGGCCCGGTCTCGATGACTTCGCCGGTGATCTCGTGCCCCAGAACGAGCCCGGCCGGCGCAGTCGTGCGGCCGCGAACCATGTGCTGGTCCGAGCCGCAGATGTTGGTGCTCACGGTCCGCAGGATCACTCCGTGCGGAACCTTCCGGCCCACATTGATGGGATTGACACCGGGGCCGGCCTGCAGTTCAAACGTGGGATACGGGGTATCGATGATTTCCACGACCCCAGGTGCCTTGTAAGCAACGGCTTTGTTACCTGACATTGAATGGCTCTTTCCGTGAAGTGAATTGACTCAATTGGTGCGTGCAGCGCATGTCGCCGTGGAGCAAGCGACGGCGTTCAGGCCGGTCAGGCGTCGATCACCAGGTCCGTCTGCGCGGTGGAGCAGCAGGGCAGGAACTTGCCTGCAGAGATTTCCCTTGCCCGGATACCGCCCTGGTGGTTCATCTCGATCTCCCCGGAAAGCTTGACGACCTTGCAGGATCCACACATGCCTTCCTTGCAGTTTGCGCCGATCCTGACCCCCGCACGCTGCGCCACCTCGAGGATGTGCTCGGTGGGGTCGATCCGGACGTTGATGCCCGTGCGGAGGAAGGACATGGTGAGGCTGCCTGTGCCCACCGTGTCGAAGCTCGAGGCATCAGGGGTGGCGGCCTCAGGCTCCGCACCGCCGTCGGAGGCTTCGGAAGCGGGTGCGTCCGGGTCGACGGGTTCCAGCGGCAGCCCCGAGGCCTGCAGCGTTCCGTCGGCATCGTAGCCGGGCTCGTAGAGCCCGAACGCGGCGGGCTGGCCCTCGAAGTAGTCCTCGGCGGATTCGGCGATTTCCTCCGCGATCTCTTCTGCAATGTTTTCGGCCAGGGCGAGCTCCGCCTGATACTCAAGGAGCGTCTGGCGGTCGCCCGAGAAGAATTCCATGTAGATGGACGTGTCGTCGACGCCGACCTCGTTGAGGAGCTCGGTGGCGCCGTTCAGGTAACCCTCGGGGCCGCAGGCGTAGACCTGGCGGCCGTTGGCATCCGGGGCCACCTCGTTGAGCATGGCCGCCGACAGCCTTCCGCTGAGCCCTTCCCAGTCCTCGGGCCGGCCGCGGTCGCCCAGGGAGTAGAAGACCCTGAAGCGCGAATCCACGGAAGCGATGTGGGCCAACTCGCGGTCGAAGGCGAAGCCTCCGGCGTCCGAGCCGTGGTAGAGCACCACGACATCTGCCAGTCCCGGCAGGGAGTGGATGGTCCGCACCATCGACATGATGGGGGTGATGCCGGCGCCGGCAGCAAGCAGGAGGTACCGTGCCCGGCGGTCGGCGTCGGGCAGGTGGAATGCTCCCACCGGTCCGAGCATCTCAAGCACGGTGCCGGGCCGGACGTTTCCGTGGACCCACGGCGAGACCAGGCCCGTGGCGTCGCGCTTGACGCTGATGCTGAAGGTCCACGGCTGCGTCGGCGAACTGGACAGCGAGTAGCTGCGGTCCACCGGTTCCTGGTCCTCGCCGTTCACCGGGAAGGCGACGTTTACGTACTGGCCCGCGCGGAACGCCAGGGGCGCACCGTCGCAGCGGCGGAACACGAAGGTCATGATGCCGCCGGCCTCGGGAACGGTCTCGACGCATTCGGCCATGAACTCCTGGGGGTGCCAGGGGCCCAGGGCGTGGGCGGCGCGGGCCGGCACTTCGGTGCCGCCCATCACCCTGTTCCACGGCATCTCAAGACCGCGGATGCGCTGTGGTTCCAGGATTGCCGTTTCGGGGAGGAGCTCAATCATGCCAAGTGCTCCTGCACGCGCTGCACGTACCAGTTGATGAACGCTTCGACCTGGTACTCGCTCTTCATGTACGGGCCGGGCTCGTAGGCGGGGCTGGCGGCACCCTGCTGGCACAGTTCCACGAACGCCTTGTCCTGGATGTTCGTCTGCTTCCACACGTAGGTGAGCTTGTCCAGGTCGTAGTCAACGCCTTCCACGGCGTCGTCGGCTACCAGCCAGGTGGTCCGGACGAGGGTCTGGTGCTCGTTGATGGGGAAGACGCCGAAGGTGATCACGTGGTCGCCCATGAAGTGGAACCAGCTGTTGGGCTGCAGGTGCATCGAGCAACGACCGAGGCGGAAGTCGCGCAGGTCGCCGAGCAGCTTCTTGGAGAGCCGGCGCCCATCGGCGGAGAATGATTCGCCATCTCCGTCGAGCGCTTCACGGGAAATGCGGATGCCCGCGACGCGGGTATCGAGCTCCTCGACCACCTCGTAGGGAAGGCCGTAGCGGCGGCAGCGCTCCTCGAGATCGGATTGGGCCTGCTTGTTGCGGTCCCACACTTCCTCGAGGTGGGTGGGGATGAGGCCCTCGGTCAGGCCCCAGGTGGGGAAGAGGGAGCAGGCGAGTTCCGGGTGCCCGTCGCAGTGGTAGCACTCACGGTTGTTCTCCATGACGAGCTTCCAGTTGCCCTCTTCGATGATGTTCTGCTGGTAGGCGATCTTCGTCTTAGCCAGCTCGTGGGGCGCGAGGTAGGGTTCGAAGATCTTGGAGGTTTCGTCGAAGTCGGCGGGCGGTTCGTTCGCGATGCAAACGAAGATGAGGCCGGCGACTTCGCGGCCGTGGGCGCGCTTGAGCGCGAAGCAGTTCTTGTCGAACTTGGTCTCACCCGGTGCGGAGGCGTGGATCAGGTTGCCCTCGGGGGAGTAGGTCCAGGAGTGGTAGCCGCAGACCAGGTTTCCGGTCGACCCGGTGGCTTCGGTCAAGACGCGGGCACCGCGGTGGCGGCACACGTTGTGCAGCACGTTCACGCCGCCGTCGTCATTGCGCAGCACGATCAAGGAGTAGGGGCCGTAGTCGACGGTGACGTAGTCCCCCGGCTCGGGCAATTCAGCGGTGCTGGCTGCGAAGATCCAGTGCTGGCCGAAGATGGCCTCCATGTCGAGGCTGAAGATCGTGGGATCGGTGTAGAAAGGGGCATCGAGGGAGTAGCCGGTGCGCCGGAACTCGAACAACGCGGTGATTTCTGCCAGCTGTTCGGCGGGCAAAGTTGAAGCGAGTTTTCCGCGTGAATTCAGGGGCACGTTCACTGAAGCAGTCATGGGTTTCCTCCCGGGAGGCATGGGTAATTGGGTGTTGCGTGTCGATCACGGTCCTGCGTGCAGCAGGTGGCGTGGACGAAGACCTTGTAATGAATGAGATTAGGGTCACTAGAGCTGCAACAAAAGCGCAAGATTTTGAAGATAACCATGCAAAATAGACGCATGATCGATGCGAGGCTCATCACACTTCGGGTTTTTGCCCGGTGCGGCACCATAGGCGCAACTGCGGAACTCACCGGCTATTCGCCTTCCGCTGTCTCCGCACAATTGCGGGAGCTCCAGCGCGTGCTTGGCATGCAGCTCTTGACGAAGGACGGCCGGGGCGTGCGGCTGACCGCCACGGGCCGCTTCCTTGTGGCAGGCTCGGATCCCCTCATTGCCCAATGGGAGAGCCTGCGCGCCGCAGCCATGGAGGCCGGTGACCAGGTGCAGCCCCACTTTGGCCTTGGCGGATTCTCCACTGCAGCCGCCCAGTTGCTCGCGCCGCTGGCTGCCACGCTGCGCTCAACACGCCCCGAGCTCGAAGTGCAGGTTCTTGAGGCCGATCCGGCCCGCTGTTTCGACTTGTTGATTGCGGAGCGAATCGACCTTGCGGTCATTGTCGCCATGCAGTCCGAAGCCTATGGGGAGGACGATCCGCGCTTCGAGCAGACGGTTCTGCTCGACGATCCGCTGGACGTCATCATTCCCGCCGACCATCCGCTGGCATCACGGGAAACAGCGACGCTTGAAGAGCTGGCCGCGGAGCCCTGGATCACGGAGGCCGCTGGTTCCACCTACCATTCCCTCTTCACTGCGGCCTTCACGGCCGTCGGGGTGACGCCGCGGATTGCCCATGAGGCCGTTGAATGGGAAACCCAGATCGCGTTCGTGGGTGCGGGGCTGGGGGTCGGCCTGCTGCCACGGCTGGCACCTTTGCGCGGTGCCGAGAACGTGGTTCGGCTACGTATTACAGGCAAAGCGAAACCTGCGCGCCGCATTGTTGCTGCGGTGCGTAGGGGCAGCATCGCCTCACCGCTGATCCAGGAGTCGCTGGGCATCCTGCAGGTTAACGCCGATCGGATCCTCACCGCCCGGCTTGAAGAGGATCACTGAACGCTGCCAACGCGCGGATCAGCGGCGGGCGTAACCCATCCGCGCGCTGATCCTCAGCCCGGCTTCTTTCAGCCCGTCCAGGAGTCCCGGCTCCGTTTCCGGATCGAAGCGGAAGGCGGGCCCGGAGATACTAACGGCCCCGATGACGACGCCCACGTGGTTGTAGACCGGCACCGACATCGAGGTGAGCCCGATCTCGAATTCCTCCCGTACGACGCCATACCCCTGGCGGGCGACATCAAGCAACTCGGTTTCGAGGGTTTTCCTGTCCGTGATCGTGCGCGGCGTGCGGGCCGGCAGCCCGGTCTCCTTCAGGATCCGTGCACGCTCGTCCGCGGGCAGTCCTGCGAGCAGGACCTTGCCGCTGCTGGTCGCGTGCAACGGCGTCAGGCTGCCCACCCAGTCGTAGGTGGCCAGGGTGGACGGCCCCATGGCTTGGTCCACGTTCACGGCGAAATTGGAACGCAGCACTGCCAGGTTGACGGTTTCTTTGAACTCTTCGGCCAGGGCTTCGAGCACCGGGCGTGCTTCCCGCACCAGGCTGAGCCGGCCGGGGATGGAACTGGCCAGGCGCAGGATGCCGAAGCCCAGCTGGTACTTTCCGCGCTCGCTGTTCTGGTGGACCATGTCTCGGCTGACCAGGGAACCGAGCAGGCGCGACACAGTGGATTTGTGAATGCCCATCTCCTCGGCGATTTCACTCACTCCGGCGTGGCCGTCCCTGGCCAGGATCTCCAGTACCGCCAGCGCTCTGTCAACGGACTGGACGCCGCCATGCTGGCCGCCGTCTGCCTCAACATCCGGTTCGGCGTCAACGTTCGAAACCATGCTCCATCTTTCAGGTAGTTTCTGTGGCCAGCGATCGCCACAGGGTTTTGTAATGCCCTTTCGCTTACTTCAACTTAGCCGATCCTTAGCGGGAACGTGTGATGCAGGTGACACCGCGTTAACCTGCCTGACACAGATCGAGCCGCATCAGGACGCGCGGGAACCCGTTGATCACCGAATCCGTGTTGGCGGCCTTGCTGAAACCCTCGTCTTCGAAAAGCTTCCGGGTGCCTACGTACGCCATGGTGAGGTCCACATGCCGGCCGCCGTTGTCCACCGGATAGCCTTCAATGACGGGTGCTCCGTTGCTGCGCGCGAAGTCCACGGCGCCGGCGAGCAATGCGTGCGAGATCCCTTTGCCGCGGTGCCCGGGCCGCACCCGGATGCACCAGACGGACCATACCGGCAGCTCGTCCACCTGCGGGATCTTCCGGCTCCGGGAGAAGCTGGTGTCCGCCCGCGGATGGACGGCCGCCCACCCGACCGGCTCGTCGCCGTCGTACGCCAGGACCCCGGGTGGCACCTGTGCGGCGAGCAGCTGCTTGACGAATTCGCCGCGCTGCAGGCCCTGCAGGGACAGGTTCTGCTTCGCGGGGAGGCGGTAGCTCAGGCACCAGCACACATTCGCATCCGGCCGCTGCTTGGGTCCAAGGAGCGTGCGGACGTCTTCGAACCGCCTCGCGGGGCGGACTTCGATGGCCATGTCGATGGATCCTCCCGGCTTCTCGTCTTGCCATCGATCCTAGCCGCGGCTTTCACGGCTTGGGCAGTGCATTCGCTGAGCCAATCGGTGGCCTCCGCGGGCCTGCCGGAACCGCCTGAGCCGTTTCGGTTTGGTCCCGGCCGTGTCACACTTGGATGACAACCGAGGGGCTGGGGGCGCGGGCCAGGCAGGTTGTCGTGCGGAGGGAGGTGCCAGGGGCATGATGGCCGGATGGGCTTACCTCATGGGCGCGATAATGACGATTGACGCACTCCTGCTGGGCTTGCTGTTGATGAACGTGAAATGGCCGCGCCGCTCGAACAGGGAGTAGCAGGCTAGAGGACCTTGCGGACCGTTTCCTCGAAGCTCGTCACGTGGTGCAATGCCAGGGCTGCGGCCCTCTCTTCGTCGCCGTCGGCGATGGCGTTGAGCAGGTCGACGTGCTCGGCGATGTGCCCGGTGACCGAGGGCATCTTCTCGAGCATGTGGCACCAGATCCGGGTGGCCAGGTTGTCGTAGCGGATCAGCACGTCTTCCAGATGAGGGTTCGCCGCGGCCTTGTAGATGAGCCGGTGGACCTGGATGTCGTAGCGCATGAGTTCGTGCTGCCCGGCCTTGCCTTCCTCGAGTTGGCTGATGGTGGCCGCAATGTCGCGCAGTTCCTCCCGCACCTTGGGACCCGCCATGCGCGCTGCCCGGCGGGCAGCCAGCGGTTCGAGGAGTTCGCGGATTTCGGAGACGTCGGCCAGCTGGGTGATGTCCACCCCCGTGGCGAAAGTGCCGCGCCGCGGATAGGACACCACGAGATGATCGCTTTCGAGCCGCTTGATGGCCTCCCGGACGGGCGTGCGGCCGATGCCGAGTTCGCCCGCGATCTGGCCGTCATTGATCGGATCGCCGGGCTTGATGTCCAGCATGATCAGCCGGTCCCGCAGGAGCAGATAGGCGTGCTCGGCCAAGGATGCGCCCTGGGGGCCTGAAACCAGTGCTTCCAAAACAGTGCTCATTGCTCTCTCCGCTTGCAGTCATTCAATCCTTGCGCAGAAGACTCGCCGTGGACTGTTGACGTCCTTGTGACTTACAACATACCATGAATGCAGTTCTGATATATCAGTTGCCTAACAGTTGGTGACTACCTAGATTCCTAAGGAGCAGAGCATGGTTGAACCGCTGATCCGCCCGCTGGCCGAGGCGGACCCGGAAGTCGATCAGGCGATTGCGCAGGAGCTCATCCGGCAGCAGTCCACCCTGGAAATGATCGCCTCTGAAAACTTCGCCCCGTCGGCCGTGATGCAGGCGCAGGGCTCGGTCCTGACCAACAAGTACGCCGAGGGTTACCCGGGCAAGCGCTACTACGGCGGCTGCGAGCACGTGGACGTCATCGAACAGCTCGCCATCGACCGCCTGAAGGCCCTGTTCGGCGCCGAATACGCCAACGTGCAGCCGCACTCCGGCGCGCAGGCCAACGCCTCGGCGATGCACGCCCTGATCAAGCCGGGCGACACCATCATGGGCCTGAACCTGGCCCACGGCGGCCACCTGACCCACGGCATGCGGATCAACTTCTCCGGCAAGCTGTACAAGGTTGTCCCGTACAGCGTCCAAGAGGACACCATGCTGATCGACATGGCCGAGGTGGAGCGCCTCGCCGTCGAAAACAAGCCGCAGCTGATCGTTGCCGGCTGGTCCGCCTACTCCCGCCACCTGGACTTCGCCGAGTTCCGCCGCATCGCGGACCTGGTGGGCGCCTACCTGATGGTGGACATGGCGCACTTCGCCGGCCTGGTCGCAGCAGGTCTGCACCCCAGCCCGGTGCCTCACGCCCACATCGTCACGAGCACCACGCATAAGACCCTTGGCGGTCCTCGTGGCGGTGTCATCCTGACCAACGACGCCGAGATCGCCAAGAAGGTCAACTCCGCCGTCTTCCCCGGACAGCAGGGCGGCCCGCTCGAGCACGTCATCGCCGCCAAGGCCGTGGCGTTCAAGATGGCCGGCGAGCCGGAATTCAAAGAGCGCCAGGTACGCGTCCTCGAAGGCGCCAAGCTCCTCGCCGCGCGCCTCCTGCAGGACGACGTCGCGGCTGCCGGCATCTCCGTGGTCAACGGCGGAACCGACGTGCACCTGGTCCTGGTGGACCTGCGCAACTCCGAATTGGACGGCCAGCAGGCCGAAGACACCCTGCACCATATCGGCATCACCGTGAACCGCAATGCCGTCCCCTTCGACCCCCGCCCGCCGATGGTCTCCTCCGGCCTGCGGATCGGCACCCCGGCCCTGGCCACCCGCGGTTTCGGCGCCACCGAATTCGCCGAAGTCGCAGACATCATCGCGACGGCGCTCATCGCCGCCGCGGGCGACGGCACCCTCGGCGAGGACACCGCCGTCGAACTCCGCGCCCGCGTCACCGCACTTGCGGAACAGTTCCCCCTCTACCCGCACCTCGGTACGGCTGGTTCGGCCACCGAACTCGCAGCAGAAATGATTGGAGCAGCCCAGTGAGCGCAGACCACCTCCCGGAGCACCCGGATTTCCTCTGGCGCAACCCGGAGCCCAAGTCTTCCTACGACGCCGTGATCGTCGGCGGCGGCGGGCACGGCCTGGCCACCGCGTACTTCCTGGCCAAGAACCACGGGATGACCAACATCGCCGTCCTGGAAAAGGGCTGGCTGGCCGGCGGCAACATGGCCCGCAACACCACCATCATCCGCTCCAACTACCTCTGGGACGAGAGCGCCGCCATCTACGAGCACGCCCTCAAGCTCTGGGAAGTGCTGCCGGAAGAGCTCGAATACGACTTCCTGTTCAGCCAGCGGGGCGTGATGAACCTGGCCCACACCCTGGGCGACGTGCGCGAAAGCATGCGCCGCGTGGGAGCCAACAAGCTCAACGGAGTCGACGCCGAATGGCTGGACCCGCAGCAAGTCAAGGAACTCTGCCCCATCCTGAACGTCGGCGACAACATCCGCTACCCCGTCATGGGCGCCACCTACCAGCCCCGTGCCGGCATCGCCAAGCACGACCACGTGGCCTGGGCCTTCGCCCGCAAGTGCGACGAGATGGGCGTGGACATCATCCAGAACTGCGAAGTCACCGGCTTCCTCAAGGACGGCAACCGCGTGGTGGGCGTCAAGACCAACCGCGGCACCATCAACACCGAAAAGGTGGGCCTGTGCGCCGCCGGCCACAGCAGCGTCCTGGCCGAGATGGCAGGCTTCCGCCTCCCCATCCAGTCCCACCCGCTGCAGGCACTGGTCTCCGAACTGCACGAGCCGGTCCACCCCACGGTGGTCATGTCCAACCACGTGCACGTCTACGTCTCCCAGGCCCACAAGGGTGAACTGGTGATGGGCGCCGGCGTCGACTCCTACAACGGCTACGGCCAGCGCGGCTCCTTCCACGTGATCGAGGAACAGATGGCGGCCGCCGTTGAACTCTTCCCGATCTTCGCCCGGGCACACGTACTGCGCACCTGGGGCGGCATCGTGGACACCACCATGGACGCGTCGCCGATCGTCGGCACCACCCCGGTGGAGAACATGTTCGTCAACTGCGGCTGGGGCACCGGCGGCTTCAAGGGAACCCCCGCAGCCGGCCTGACCTTCGCCCACACCATCGCCACCGGCGCACCGCACAAGCTCAACGAGCCCTTCTCGCTCGAGCGCTTCGAGACCGGTGCCCTGATCGACGAACACGGCGCAGCCGCCGTCGCCCACTGACAGCCCCCGCGGACATTACAGAAAGTAGCCGGACATGCTCCTGATCTCCTGCCCCAACTGCGGGCCACGGGACGAAACCGAATTCCACTATGGCGGCCAGGCCCACGTTGCCTACCCCGAAGACCCCTACGCACTGAACGACCGCGAATGGGCCGAGTACCTGTTCTACCGGGACAACACCAAGGGCGCCTACGCCGAACGCTGGGTCCACAGCACCGGCTGCCGCCAGTGGTTCAACATGCTCCGTGACACCGTGAGCTACGAAATACAGGCGGTCTACCCGATGGGAACTCCAGCACCGGGCGGCAGCGCCCCTGGTACTACCGCAAACACCGCACAGGCCCCGGAAGGAGCAAGCAAGTGACGTCCCAGAACGCCCGCCTCGCCAACGGCGGCCGCATCGACCGCAGCATCTCCTGGCGCTTCACCGTGGACGGCCAGGAATACACCGGCCACCCGGGCGACACCCTCGCCTCGGCCCTCCTGGCCAACGGCCGCATCACCGTGGGCAACTCCCTCTACGAGGACCGCCCCCGCGGCATCCTGTCCGCCGGCGTGGAGGAATCCAACGCCCTGGTGAAGATCGCCCCGCGCTTCCCGGGCCACGTGGCCGAGTCCATGCTCCCGGCCACCACCGTGTCCCTCGTGGACGGGCTGAAGGTCGAACTGCTGAACGGCCTGGGCAAGCTCGATCCCAACGAGGACAAAGCCGAATACGACAAGAAGTACGTCCACACCGACGTGCTGGTGGTCGGCGGCGGCGTGGCAGGCCTTGCAGCCGCCCGCGAAGCGGTCCGCACCGGTGCCCGCGTCATCCTCATCGACGACCAGCCCGAGCTCGGCGGTGCCCTGCTTTCCGGCTCCACCGTTCCCGGCTTGGCCGAGGACATCGAAGGCAAGCCCGCGCTCGAATGGCTTGCCGACGTCGAGGCCGAGTTGGTTTCCGCTGCCGAATGCACCGTGCTGAACCGCACCACCGCGTTCGGTTCCTACGACTCCAACTACGTGATCGCCGCACAGAACCGCACGGACCACCTCAATGTCCCCGCGGCCGACGGTGTCTCCCGCCAGCGCATCTGGCACATCCGTGCCGCCCAGGTGGTCCTGGCCCCCGGCGCCCACGAACGCCCCTTGGTGTTCGAGAACAACGACCGCCCCGGCATCATGCTGGCCTCGGCCGTGCGCAGCTACTTGAACCGCTACGCCGTCGCCGCAGGATCCCGCGTGGTCATCAGCACTACCAACGACTCCGCCTACGCCCTCGCGGCCGAACTGCAGGCGGCCGGAATCAAGGTTGCCGCCGTCGTGGACGCCCGCACCCGGCTCAGCTCCACCGCCGCAGCCACGCTGGCCCAAGGCACCCGGGTGCTGATCGGCAGCGCCGTCGCGGACACCACCGGCAACGGCGAGGGCGGCCGCCTGGACGGCGTCACCGTCCGCAGCATCAACGACGACGGCGAACTCACCTCCGGCGTCGAACAGTTCGACTGCGACCTGCTCGCCGTCGCCGGCGGCTGGAGCCCCGTGGTCCACCTGCACAGCCAGCGCCAGGGCAAGCTGCGCTGGGACGAGGAGCTGGCCGGCTTCGTGCCGAGCTCCGTGGTCAAGGACCAGCAGGTGGTCGGCTCGGGCCGCGGCAGTTACGAACTGGCCGACTGCCTGGCCGAAGGCATCAGCGCCGGCGCCGCCGCCGCGATCGCCGCCGGCTTCAGCAGCGACACCGTTCCCGCCGAATCCAAGGCTCCCGTGGCCTCTGCACCCACCCGCCAGCTCTGGCTGGTACCGGGCCAGGAAGGCACGGCAGCTGAGTGGCACAACCACTTCGTGGACTTCCAGCGCGACCAGTCCGTGGCGGATGTCCTCCGCTCCACAGGCGCCGGCATGCGCTCGGTGGAACACGTCAAGCGCTACACCTCCATCAGCACCGCCAACGACCAGGGCAAGACCTCCGGCGTCAACGCGATCGGCGTCATCGCCGCCGCGCTGAAGGCTGAAGGAGCTGCCGCGGCCGGTATCGGCGAGATCGGCACCACCACCTACCGTGCACCGTTCACCCCGGTGGCCTTCGCGGCACTGGCCGGACGCCAGCGCGGCGAACTGTTCGACCCCGCCCGCGTGACCTCCATCCACCCGTGGCACGTGGCGAACGGCGCACTGTTCGAGGACGTGGGACAGTGGAAGCGCCCCTGGTACTACCCGCAGCCGGGCGAGGACATGGACGCAGCCGTGCTGCGCGAATGCGCCGCCGTGCGTGAGTCCGTGGGCTTCATGGACGCCACCACCCTCGGCAAGATCGAGATCCGGGGCAAGGACGCCGGCGAATTCCTCAACCGCGTCTACACCAACGCGTTCAAGAAGCTCGCCCCGGGTTCGGCCCGCTACGGCGTCATGTGCACCCCGGACGGCATGATCTTCGACGACGGCGTGACCCTGCGCCTGGACGAGGACCGCTTCTTCATGACCACCACCACCGGCGGCGCCGCCAAGGTGCTGGACTGGCTGGAGGAATGGCACCAGACCGAATGGCCGGAACTGGACGTTGCCTGCACCTCGGTCACGGAGCAGTGGAGCACCATTGCCGTCGTCGGACCGAAGTCCCGCGAAGTGATCGCCAAGGTTGCGCCGGAACTGGCGGTGGACGGCGGGCTGGACGCGGAGAACTTCCCGTTCATGACCTTCCGCGAAACCACCCTGGCCTCCGGCGTGCGGGCCCGTGTCTGCCGGATTTCCTTCTCCGGTGAACTGGCCTACGAAATCAACGTGCCGTCCTGGTACGGCCTGAACGTCTGGGAAGCAGTGGCCGCGGCCGGCGCCGAGTTCAACATCACCCCCTACGGCACCGAAACCATGCACGTGCTGCGCGCCGAAAAGGGCTACCCGATCGTGGGCCAGGACACCGACGGCACGGTCACCCCGCAGGACGCAGGTATGGAGTGGATCGTCTCCAAGGCCAAGGACTTCATCGGCAAGCGTTCCTACAGCCGGGTGGACGCCCAGCGCGAAGACCGCAAGCACCTGGTCAGCGTGCTCCCGGTGGACGGCTCGCTTCGTCTCCCCGAAGGTACGCAGCTCGTGGAGAAGGGCATCGCGGTCAACCCCGCCTACGGCCCCGTCCCCATGGAAGGCTTCGTGACTTCGAGCTACCACAGCGCAGCACTCGGCCGTTCCTTCGGCCTGGCCCTGATCCGCAACGGCCGCAACCGCATCGGCGAGACCCTGGTGGCCGCCGTCGGCGATCAGCTCGTGGACGTGACGGTCGGCGAAACAGTACTTTTCGATCCTGAAGGGAACCGCAAAGATGGTTGAGACAGCAGCAGCAACCGCCAGCAACAACGGCGTCCGGGAAGCCCGCCGCAGCCCGGCGGCGCACCTGGCCGGGACCTTCGAGGCCGCCTCGCTTGCCGGCGTCGCGGAGATCAAGGAAATCCCGTTCCAGACCATGGCCGGCATCCGCGTCCAGCGGGACAGTGACGCCGGCGCCCGCATCGCCCAGGTGGCTGGCGGGCTGCCGGCCACCTGCGGCGAGGTCGTCGAGCGGGACGGCGTGTCCGTCCTGTGGCTCGGACCGGCCGAGTTCCTGGTGATCGCTCCGGAGAACGCCCACGAGTCCCTGGGCGGGGACCTGCTCCCGGCGCTCACCGAGGCGCTCGGCGACGGTCAGGGCCAGGTGGTGGACCTTTCGGCCAACCGCACGGTCTTCGAACTCTCCGGCACCCGGGCCCGCGACGTCCTGGAAAAGGGTTGCTCCCTGGACCTGCACCCGCGCAGTTTCAAGGCCGGAACGGCCCTGTCCACCGAAATCGGCCACATCCCGGCGATCCTCTGGAAGAGCGGCGAGGACACCTTCCAGGTGCTGCCCCGCGCGTCCTTCGCCGATTTCCTGGGCCGCTGGCTGGTGGACGGCATGCGTGAATTCGCATCGCCGGAGGTGCCGTGATGACCGCCCCCGTCACCGAGCGCGGCAGCGGCAGCAGCGCCGAAACCACGATCGAGCACGTCCTGACCCTGGACTGCGCGGAAACCCCGGGCATTGTCCATGCGGTCTCCGGCTTCCTGTTGGAGCACGGCTGCGACATCGTGGACAACAAGCAGTTCGGCTCCCGCGACGACGCGCACTTCTTTATGCGGGTGCACTTCTCCTCGACGGGCGACGACTCCACCCTGGAAACGCTGCGTGAAGCCTTCGGGCCGATCGCGGAGAAGTTCGGCATGCGCTGGCAGCTGGAACGCCACGGCTCCAAGCGCAAGGTCCTGATCATGGTCTCCAAGTTCGGGCACTGCCTGAACGACCTGCTGTTCCGTGCCCGGGTGGGCGAATTGCCCATCGAGATCGTGGGCGTCGTGTCCAACCACACGGACCACCAGGGCCTGGTGGAATGGCACGGCATCCCGTTCTTCCACGTCCCGGTGACCGCGGAGATCAAGCCGCAGGCGGAAGCCCGGTTGCTGGAGATCATCGATGAACTGGACGTCGAGTTGGTGGTGCTGGCCCGCTACATGCAGGTGCTCAGCGACGATCTGGCCCGCAAGCTGGACGGCCGTGCCATCAACATCCACCACTCCTTCCTCCCCAGCTTCAAGGGCGCCAAGCCGTACCACCAGGCTTACGCCCGCGGGGTGAAGACGGTGGGTGCCACGGCGCACTACGTCAACGGGGAACTGGACGAGGGTCCGATCATCGCCCAGCAGGTCTTGGACGTGGACCACACCTACGGTCCTGAGGACCTCGTGGCCGTGGGCCGCGACTCCGAATGCAAGGCCCTCAGCAACGCGGTGCGCTGGCACTGCGAGGGCCGCGTGATCTTGCAGGGGAACCGGACAGTAGTCCTCAAGTAGGACCCGGATCCCTGCAACAAAGCCTGTTCACGGGAAGCAGGAAATGCCCGACGGCGGTTCGTACCGCCGTCGGGCATCTTGCGTTAAAGGCGTGCGCCTAGAGATCGTCCCTGCAATGGGCGGAGTGCAGTTTGTAGAGGCCCGTCAGGTCTCCGGCCGCCAGGCCGTCCGGCGCGCCGATTTCCGGGTACATGAGTTGGACCGGATCGTCCACATGGTCCAGGCCCACCACATGGCCCAGTTCGTGCTGCATCACCGCCGAGACGTAGTCGGACCCGCCGGGCAGGCCCAGCAGTTCGGTGATCTGCGGGGTGTCCAGGTCGAGGCGGCCCGAGACGTAACTGCGCGGACCCGAACCGAAACTGTAGGCCGTGCTTCCGCCGGTGCCGATCACCTTGCCGGCCAGTGCGGGGGACGATGCAGGGGTGGTCCAGGAGAGAAGCAGGGGCGCCCAGCGGTCCCCGTACAGCCTGGGCTGATAGGCCTCGCGCTTGTCGGTGGGCTTTTCCTTGGTGGCACCGTCGTTGATGAACTTCAGGCCCGTGGCGGCCGAAATCTTCGCCACGGCGTCCTCCAGGAGACCCTCGGAACCGGTTGGCGCGAGCTCGGCGTTCACCACATAGTGCACCGGACGGCAGGGGGAGTAGCCCACCGGTGTGCCGTCCGGGTTAGTGGCCAGGAACTTGTAGGACGTGCTCTCGACTGCGGGTTTCACGGGCGTGAGAAGCGGGTGCCCGGCCTCTTCGAGGCCGGGCGGCGGGGCGTCGTCCTGGTGTTTCGTGGAGCCCGGCGCAGCGCTTCCCGCCGGGCTTGGCCGGGCGTTCCCCGGGGTTTCACGGGTGGTACCCGGCAACGCCGGGAACAGGGAGGTAATGCGCGGGTCGCCGCGCAGGAAGCCACTGACCAGCAGGGCGACCACCGTCGCGACGGCCACTACGAGGAGGTTGCGGAACAGATACATCCCGGTACTGGGCCGCCGTGGCGGACGCCCGCCGTCGGGCTCGAAATCCGGGTACATCCTGCTCCCTGCGTTGTGAACTAAGCGGCCGCGGTACCGCCTAGCCTACGATGGCGCCGAAGGCCAGGCCCAGCCCATAGGTTGCGGCAGCGGCGCCAAGGCCGATCGCCAGCTGCCGGAGGCCGCGTGTGAGGGGCGAAGTGCCGGACAGCAGGCCGACGACGGCGCCCGTTCCGAGGAGCGCGACGCCCACCAGAGTACCGGCCACCAGGAGCGCAGTGAAACCGCCCAGCCCGAAGAGGAACGGCAGGATCGGCACGATGGCGCCCGAAGCGAAGAAGCAGAAGCTCGACAGCGCCGCACCCCAGGCGGAACCGACGGCCTCGTGCTCGTCGGGAACCGCCTCTTCCTCCGGGTGCAGCGACAGGGACGGATCGCAGTCGCAGGAGTAGACGCCCATGCGTTCGGCGGCGCGGTGCTCGGCTGCCTCGTGGCTCATGCCGCGGGCCAGGTAGACCAGCACCAGCTCGTTGTGCTCAATGTCCAGGGAGGGCGCCGCGGAAAGCGTGACCTGGGTGGGACGGGTGGCCTTCAACAGTTCCAGCTGGGAACGCACCGAGACATACTCGCCGGCGCCCATGGACAGTGCGCCTGCCAGCAGGCCGGCGATGCCGCTGAAGAGCACCACCGTGGTGGGCACGCCTGTGGCCGCCATGCCCATCACGAGGGACAGGTTGCTGACCAGGCCGTCGTTGGCGCCGAAGACGGCGGCGCGGAAGGAACCGGAGAGGCGGTTGCGGCCCCGTGTGGCCAGGCCCCGGACCACTTCTTCGTGGATCTGCTCGTCGGCCGCCATGGCGCGGGTCGCAGCGGGATCGGTGGCGTAGGGCGAGCGGCTCTCCGCCCGCTGGGCCAGGGCCAGGACAAAGACAGACCCGAAATGGCGGGCCAGGAAACCGAGCAGTTGGCTGCGGGTCGAGGCCGCCTTGGGCATGCCCGCGTGTTCCCCCAACAGGCGGAGCCAATGGGCTTCGTGGCGGCCCTCGGCGTCGGCCAGGGCCAGGAGGATTTCGCGTTCTTCGCCGTCGCGGCGCTGTGCCAGCTCGCGGTACACGGCGGCTTCGGCCCGTTCGTCGGCCAGGTACTGGCGCCAGCGCTTGATGTCTGCGGGGGAGGGGGCTTCCCTGTGCGGCTGTGCCGTGTCGTCGCGCTGTGCCGGGCCTTCGCGCTGCGCTGTGGTTTGGGGCTGTGCTGTGGTTTCGGGCTTCACCGTGTCCTGGGGCGGCACTGGTTTTCGCGTGTGCACTGTGGCTCCTGGGTAGTTTGGGGCGGGTTTCATCGCCCCATTGCAGCTCCACACTAGCGCCAATTTCCGCGGTTTTTTGGCCGGTATTCCTCACAGCGGAGTTTCGGCGTGCCTTAATGGGCGGCCCTTCCTGCGGCACCTTGACCCCCGGCAGGGGCAGTGCTCAGATGGAAGAACAAGGGGCCACGGGTTGGGGCGCGGCCGTGCAAGATGGCCGGACCGACCCGCAGCCCGCGGCACGTGAATGGAGGTTGCACCGTGGACAGCACCGAAACGCACGCCTGGCATCCTGAGCGTCCCACCGTGGAGTCGGATCCCGCCTACGACTACAGCGAGGACATCCCGGTGGACGAGGAGTGGGACGAAGAAGACGACGCCATTGACGAAGAGGAACGGGTTGTCCCGCTCGACGTCGACGAACATCGCGAAGAAGAAGCCGAAGAATAGTCCGGTCCCGCCTTCCGTATTTCCGTCAATTTTCCGTCAATCCAGGATGAATGAGAGTTCCTTGCCCCCGCGGTAGCCACGCGCGGCGACGGCGAGGAGCAGTTTCCGCTCGGCCGGGAACCAGAGCGCAGGACGCACCGAGCGCGACAGCAGCCGGGTGAGCAGCACCGGGTCCGCGCACCGCCGGAGTTCCTGCCTGCCGGCTGCGGACAGCAGCACTGATCCGCCGGCGGCATCGACACAAGGAATTACCGGCAGTGCCTCTGCGGGGTTCATGGCTGCGGGCGGCCCGGTCCGTGCGTCCGTGTGGGCAGTTGCAGGGGCGGCATCAAAAGGCATTGGCCTTCTCCTGGGGGAGTTGCTCTTGCCTGGCCGGTTGTCTCTGGTCCGGTGCAGGCCGCTTCCTCATCCGAACCACCCGTGAACATGGGGTTGGTGCGTGGCAAGTCGGAGCTTGGCGCCACATCTCTTGAAGCTGGAAACACTGTAGCAGCGTCCCGCAAGCAGGGAACACGACGACGGCGGCGCCACCTGTGAAAGGTGGCACCGCCGTCGGGGTTCCTTTGTCGAGGCTTGGGATCAGCCGGGTGGGCCCACGGTGGCGAGGGCCCTTGGCCGAGCGCAGCGAGGCTTGGGATCAGCCGGGTGGGCCCACGGTGGCGAGGGCCCCTGGCCGAGCGCAGCGAGGCTTGGGAGCCGCCGGGGACTAGTGGCCGCTGTGGCTGGCCACCGGGTGGGCGTCCAGGGGCAGTTCCTCGGAGACGGCCCCGGCAACCCGGCGGTCCCAGGCCCCGCGGACCTCGGGATCCGTGGGCGGCGTCAGCAGGGACACCACCACGTAGCAGACGAGCGATGCGCCCAGGCCCCAGTAGATGGGCTCGTTGGCGTAGACACCGTCCTCGCTGGGGATGGCCCCCAGTGCGTACATGATCAACAGGCCGAGCGTCAGGACGGAGCCGACTGCCATGGACCACGCGGCGGCGATGCCGGTGCCGCGCTTCCAGACAAGGCCGCCGAGGATCGCGACCAGCAGGCCGCCTACGAGGATGTCGTAGGCGATGGTCAGGGCGACCACCACGTCCTGGGCTGCCATGGAGATCAGCACGGCCAGGATGCCCAGGCCCAGGACCCAGTAGCGGTTGGCCTTGACGTCGTGCTCGGGGTTTTCGGTGTCGTCGGTGTGGATGGTCTTGCCGAACCAGCTGGCCACGAACGGCACTACGTCCGCGCGGGCCACGGTTGCGGCGGCGATCAGCGCGCCGGAGGCGGTGGACATCATGGCCGCCACGGCCGCGGCCATGACCAGGCCGCCGATGCCGATGGGGAGCAAGTGCGTAGCGACTTCGGCGTAGACAACGTCCTTGCCGAGGGCCTTGACGTCGATGTCCGGCAGGGCCACGCGGGCAGCCAGGCCGATGACGGCGCCGGCCAGGCCATAGAGGATGCAGTAGACACCGGCGGTGGCGCCGCCCCAGCGGGCCACCTTGGGGGTCTTGGCGGTGAAGACGCGCTGCCAGATGTCCTGGCCGATCAGCAGGCCGAGGGTGTACACGACGAAGTAGGTGATGATCGTCTGCGTGCCGATGCCGTCGATCTGGAAGAAGCTTGCGTCGACGCGTGCACGGATGCCGTCGAAGCCACCGGCAGCGTTCAGGGCGAAGGGCAGCATGAGCAGGAAGATGCCCACGGTCTTGATGACGAACTGGACCTGGTCGGCCAGGGTGATGGACCACATGCCGCCGATCGTGGAATAGACCAGTACGATTGCGCCGCCGACGGCGATGGCGAGCCAGCGTTCCCAGCCGAAGAGGACCACGAAGATGGTGGCGTAGGCGCCAGTGGAGGTGGCGCAGAGCATCAGGGTGTAGGCCAGCATCACGATGCCGGAGGTCTGGGTGGCCTGCTGGCCGTAGCGCAGGCTGAGCATCTGGGAGACGGTGTAGATCTTCAGGCGCTGGATGGTGCCGGCAAAGAGCAGGCTCAGCAGGAGCACGCCGGTGCCGATGGCCACCACGAGCCACATGCCGGAGATGCCGAACTTGTAGCCGAGGCCGACACCGCCCACCGTTGAGGCGCCGCCGAGGACCACAGCGGCCATGGTGCCCGTGTAGAGGAACGGGCCCAGGCGGCGGCCGGCCACCAGGAAGTCACTGTTGTTCTTGGTGCGGGACTTGCCCCACCAGCCAAAGGCCAGCATGGCCAGCAGATACACCACCACAATGGCGATGTTGAGGAACGATGAGTCCATTGTCGGCTCCTGGGGATATTCGCTGCGGCCGGGTTCCGTGTCGATGACAAGTCCGGTGTCATTCGGAGCAATCCGTGATGCAGCGTGGTGGGGAGAAAGTTTTCCATTTGCCTAGAAGGCAACACTTGTTGCATGAAAGGATATGTAGTGATCGGCGTAACAGTCAAGGACGGTGCGCAGGGCAGGCGGGCTCCGGGAGCCTGCCGGATACTATGGCCCAAATGACTGGGCCGCACTTTTCGGCCTGAAAGGTTCGTGAATGAAGGCTCTCCCCGTTGAACCCAGCAACGTCCCGCTTGCGATCGGTTCCAGAATCCGCGCCGCCCGCCAATCCCAGCGGCTCACCATCGAGCAGGTGGCTGAGGCGACGGGGTTGACCAAGGGATTCCTCAGCCGGGTGGAGCGGGACCTGACGTCGCCGTCCGTGGCATCCCTGGTGACGCTGTGCCAGGTGCTGTCCGTGTCCATTGGGGAGCTGTTCGCGGCGCCGGAGACGCACCTGACGCGCCGCGACGACGGGCCGAAGATCTCCCTCGGCGGCGAGGGAATCGTGGAGCGCCTCCTCACGGCCCGTTCGGAGCGCCGCCTGCAGATCATCCAGGCCGTGATCGAGCCCCGCGGCCGCGGCGAATCCGAGCTCTACGCCGTGGACTGCGACGTGGACGTCCTGCACGTCACCAAGGGCCGGATCCAGCTGATCCTGAGCAACGAAAAGTACGACCTCGAGGAAGGCGACACCCTGTCCTTCCCCGGCCGCGAGCCGCACACCTGGATCAACCCCACGGACGAAACCGTCGAGGTGCTCTGGATCCTGGTGCCGGCCGCGAGCCGCTAGGAAACCGGCCGCTGGGAAACCGGCCGCGGGCCGCTGGGAAACCGGCCGCCGGGAAACCGGCCGCCGGGAAACCGGCCGCGGGCCGCTGGGGGCCCTGTCAGCCGACGTGCACCCAGGGCCGGCGCGTCACGTCGGCCTCGGCCTCGCGCAGCACCTCCCGGGTCACCGGAGCGATTTCGCCTTCGCCGAAGAACAGGAACTTGCTGAGGTTGGCGATCGGGTTGCCTTCGGTCCAGCGGAAGTAGATGTGCGGCATCAGCCCAGTGACATCGCGGATGTGCAGCAGCACGGCGGCAAGGGTGTTCGGCACGTTGTTGCTGTGGACCTCCAGGACTTTGAAGCCGTGGCGGTGCTTGCCCTCCACGAGCAGTTCCTGTTCGAAGTCGGAGCTGTCGTCCACGATGACCTCGATAAACAGGGCATCGCTGTCCTCGGGCAGGTGGTTGGCCTGCTGGGCATGCTCCAGCTTCTCCCGGTACCGCTCGGCGCCGACCCGTTTCGGCTCGTGGGCGATGAGCCGGATTGGCCCCTCGTCGCTGGCAGCGGTGAACTCCAAGGCCCGTTCGTCCATCTTGATATGGGTGGCGCGCAGTTCGAAGGAGCGCCGGACCCGGGAGGCGAAGCTCACCAGCAGGATGCCCAGGATGAACAGGGCGGCGATCCTGATACCGTCGGGGCGCTCCACCACATTGGCTACCGTGGTGTAGCTGAACACGAGCGCCACGGCGCCGAAGGCGAAAGTCTTCACGCGCTGCTTCCGGCGCTTGGCCGAGAGGGTCACCGCGATGGACGCGGAGGTCATCAGCACCAGCACGCCGGTGGCGTAGGCGCCGCCCTGCGCCTCTACGTTCGCCTCGAAGATCACCGTGATCAGGAAGCCGATGGCGGTGAACACCAGGACCAGCGGGCGGACGGCTTTGGTCCATGAGGGCGCCATACCGAAGCGCGGGAGGTAGCGCGGCACGAGGTTCAGCAGCCCGGCCATGGCGGAGGCGCCGGCGAACCACAGGATTGCGATGGTGCTGATGTCGTAGACGGTGCCGAACGCATCGCCGAGGTACTGGTGCGCCAGGAAGGCCAGGGCGCGGCCGTTGGCTTTGCCGCCCGGCTCGAATTCGGCCGCCGGGATCAGGAAGGTGGTGATGAAGCTGGACGACACCAGGAAGGCACTCATGATGAGGGCCGCCGTCGTGAGCAGCTTATGGGCCCCTCGGATGCGGCCGGCGGGCCGCTGCTCGGTGTCGTCCGGCGCCCCCTTGATCTGGGGCATGACGGCGACGCCGGTCTCGAAGCCGGAGAGGCCTAGGGCGAGCTTCGGGAACACGAGCAGCGCGATGCCGATCATCACCAGCGGGTTGCCGTGCTGCTGGTTGAGGGCGGCCCACCAGTCGGTGACGACGTGCGCTTCGGCGGCCACATGGAACAGGCCCACCAGTACCACCACGGCATTGAGCAGCAGGTAGACGCCCACCAGCAGCACTGCCACGTTGATGGCTTCCTTGAAGCCGCGCAGGAAGACGATCCCCAGGGCGGCAATCAGGGCGAGCGTGATGGCGATTTCCTGGCCGTGCATCCAGTCGGGCGCGAAGGGGTTCTCCACGGCGTGTGCACTCGCGTCGGCGGCAGACAAAGTCATGGTGATCATGAAGTCGGTTGCGGCGAAGCCGAGCAGGGCCAGGACGAACAGCTTGCCGCCCCAGCGGGGGAGGAGCTTCTCCAGCATGGCGATGGACCCTTCGCCGCGCGGGCTTTCGGAAGCGACGCGGCGGTATACCGGCAGGGCGCCCATGAGCGTGACGGCCACCAGCACGATGGTAGCCAGTGGGGACACGATGCCGGCCGCGAGGGCCGCGATGGCCGGCTGGTAGCCGAGGGTCGAGAAGTAGTCGACGCCGGTGAGGCACATGACCTTCCACCAGGACTGCGGCGTGTGCTCGCTTTCCGGCTTGCCATGCTGCCGCGGGCGGCCGGCCTCGGGCATGCCCTCGAGCAGCCAGTGCTTGAAGCTTCCGCTGGATTTGCGCCGGTTGGAAGGGTCTGCCGGCGGCCTCGTCAGGGTGGTCACGATGTCCTTTCGCGCAGCCTGGGAGCTGCTCCAGAAGGAGCGTACGGCGGTGCCCGGGTGCGGAATCCCGGTCTTTACGGAATCCTTACGCCGTGTGTGAGCGGCGTCTCCTTCGGCCGGAATCCCAGGCGCCGGCAGAATTAATCAAGTCGATGTAAGTTTCGGCCCCCGGCGGGAAACCATAGGGGTGACGGGCGGCGCGAAGGCAGCCCGTACCAGCCAGGAAGCCTGACCAAAGATTGGGGAAGACCATGAACTTCGCAGCGCTTGGGAAAACCGTCGCGACGGCGGCGCTCGCCATCGCCCTGGGTGCCACCGCCGCCTGCGCGCCGACTCCGGCGTCCGGCCCGTCCGGCCCCACCGCCGGACCCGCACTCACGCTCACGTCATCCGCGACGGACGCCGGCAAGCCGGTCCAGGGAACGAAGGCGAAGCCGGTGAAGACCTTCACCTTCCCGGATGGCCACATTTCCTTCCGGTACCAGGCGGGCTGGACCGTCGCCACCGCGGACTGCCCCACTGTTCCCGGCGGACCCGCCGAGTGTGTGGAAGCCACGATCGGCAGCAAGGGCAAGGCCGTGGCCTTCATGGTCAGCGGCTTCTACGGCGACGGCGCATCCGGCCCTGTGGACCGCACCGTGTTCGACGCGACCGCCGTGCCGGGGCTGGCGGGCTTTGAAGGAACGCCGACCTTCGGCTTCTTCAAGGACAGTTACGGCGACGTCAACGACCACTACTTCATGGACGTGCGCCGGGCTGAAGAACTCGTCTCCGGCAGCACAGGCAGCGGCAGCGGGCAGGTCACCCTGCCCAACGGCGTCGGCATCTTCCGTGTCTACATCGATTCCCCCGGTTTCGCTTCCGACGCTGAGGCCAGGGCGTGGATGGGAACGGCGGAATACGCGCAGTTGAAGGCCCTGTTGATGAGTGTCAGCTACAAGTAACGGCTCGCCGCGCTTGGCTGAAAAGAGCCCGACGGCGGCCGGTTGCCCAGGTGCCCCGGCCGCCGTCGGGCTGTCTGCTGAAGTCGAAAATTTGTAAACAGGTGATGCATATTAGGAAACTTTGCGTGTATGATGGCTGTCACAACCTGACTCGATCTCGAAGGAGAGAGGCCGCTGTGGAAGAGCTCCGCATCGAAGCCAACGGAAACCTTGGCCCCATTGATTCATCCCGCATCCCGCGTTACGCCGGTGCTGCCACCTACGCGCGCCTCCCGCGACTGGACCAGGTTGCCAAGGCCGACGTGACGCTGGTGGGTGTGCCATTCGACTCCGGCGTTTCCTACCGCCCGGGTGCCCGCTTCGGCGCAAACCACATCCGCGAAGCCAGCCGCCTCCTGCGTCCCTACAACCCGGCCTGGGACGTCAGCCCCTTCGAAAACGTCCAGGTTGCCGACGCCGGCGACATGGCCGTGAACCCCTTCAACATCAACGAGGCCATCGAGACCATCCAGCAGAACGCGCTGGACCTGACCGCCAACGGCAGCAAGCTTGTGACCCTCGGCGGCGACCACACCATCGCCCTGCCCCTCCTGCGCGCCGCAGCCGAGCGCGCCGGCGAACCGGTGGCCATGCTGCATTTCGACGCCCACCTGGATACCTGGGACACCTACTTCGGTGCCGAGTACACCCACGGCACCCCGTTCCGCCGCGCCGTCGAGGAAGGCATCCTCGATACCGAGGCCATCAGCCACGTCGGTACCCGCGGCCCGCTCTACGGCAAGAAGGACCTCGACGACGACCACCGCTTCGGCTTCGGCATCGTCACCTCCGCCGACGTCTACTACCAGGGCGTCCTGGAAACCGTGGAGAAGATCCGCGACCGAATCGGCAACCGCCCGCTGTACATCTCCGTCGACATCGACGTCCTGGACCCCGCCCACGCGCCGGGCACCGGCACGCCGGAAGCCGGCGGCATCACCAGCCGCGAACTGCTCGAGATCATCCGCGGCTTCCGCGGCATGAACCTCGTGGGTGCCGACGTCGTGGAAGTTTCCCCGGCTTACGACCACGCCGAAATCACCGGCGTCGCCGCCAGCCACGTGGCCTACGAACTCGTCACCCTCCTGGCCGACAACGCCGTCGAAGGCAACCGCCACGGTGCGGCGACCGGCTACGCGCAGCAGGCGCTGGGTACGCAGTCGGCAGGCGCCCGATGAATCCCCAGCCGATCTCCACCCTCGCAAGCCCGCCCGGGGACGCCGCGCGGCCGGAGGCCCCTGAAGGACTCCAGCGCAACGGCGGGGACCTCGTCGTCGAGACCCTCGAGGCGCTCGGCGCGAAGACCGTCTTCGGTATTCCCGGCCAGCACGCGCTGGGCCTGTTCGACGCCATGGGCCGCGGGAAGCTGCGGTTCGTGTCCTCGCGGGTGGAGAACAACTCGGCTTTCGCAGCGGACGGCTACTCCCGCGCCACCGGCGAGGTGGGCGTGCTGTTCCTGTCCACCGGCCCCGGCGCCCTGACCTCCCTGGCCGGCCTGCAGGAGGCCTATGCCACGGGCGTGCCGATGGTGGTCGTGGCCAGCCAGATTCCGCTCGAGGGCCTGGGCGCCCGGCGCAAGGGCATGCTGCACCAGCTCGATGACCAGAAGGCCTCCGCGGCCAACGTCACCAAGAGCCAGCGCCTCATCCAGCACGCCTCCGGCATTCCTTCGGCCATCCAGGACGCCTGGACCGAGGCCATTTCATCGCCGCAGGGGCCGGTGTGGATCGAGATTCCGCAGAACGTGCTGCTCGATCCCATCATGGTCCCCCCGGTGGAAGACGCCCTCGCCGAGGCAGCGGACAACCCGCCCCGCGTGGAGCTGGTGCGGGAGGCCGTGAAGTGGCTTTCGACGGCGGAACGCCCCGCGATCATCGCCGGTGGCGGCACCCGGCGCGGCCGGGCCGAGAAGTCCCTGCTCTCGATCGCCGAACAGCTGCGTGCCCCGGTGATCTGCACCCCCGGCGGCAACGGCGCGTTCCCGTGGAACCACGAGCTGTCGCTGCAGTCCTGGATCGAGGACCGGTACATGACGGACCTCCTCGAGGACGCCGACGTGCTGGTGGTCATTGGCTCCTCGCTTGGTGAAGTCACCTCCAACTACTTCACGTTCGAGCCGCGCGGCCGGATCATCCAGATCGACGCCGAACCCCGGGTCCTGGAGTCCAACCGCCCCGGCCTGGGCATCCGTGCCGACGCGGGGCAGGCCCTCGCCGCCCTGGACGAGGCGTTGTCCACTGCCCTGTCCAGCGCGGGAGCCGCAGGCACAGCGGTGCGTTCGTGGCACGGCGCCACCCCGGAGCAAACCGTCAAAGAGGCCCTGGCGAAGGTCAAGGCGCGCCTCGAATCGCAGGACCTGGCCAAGGAACTGAAGTTCATGGCCGACATCCGCGAGGCCGTTCCGGACAGTATGCAGACTTTCTGGGACATGACCATCTCCGCGTACTGGGGCTGGAGCTGCTGGGACTCCCGGCAGGGCCAGTTCCACTCTGCCCAGGGCGCCGGTGGCCTCGGCTACGGTTTCCCGGCCGCGATCGGTGGCGCAGTGGGCCTGGAAACCACGGGGAAGCCGGCCCGCGTGCTGGCGGTGTCCGGCGACGGCTCGGCCATGTACTCCATCTCCGAGCTCGCCACGGCCAAGCAGCACAACATCCCGGTCACCTGGCTGATCGTGGATGACGGCGGCTACGGCATCCTGCGCGAATACATGGTGGGCGCCTTCGGCAAGGCGACGGCCACCGAACTGGCACGACCGGACTTCGTCAAGCTCGCCGAATCCTTCGGCGTCCCGGCCCGCCGGGTCTCCCCGGACCAGGTGGGGGACGCCCTCAAGGAGGGTTTCGCCGCGGACGGACCGAACGTCGTCGTGGTTGAAACCCTGCTGAAGATGTTCGCCCCGACCCACTTGGACTGAACTCTCCCGTTCCCATAGCGCGAACGAACACTTGGGGCCCCCTTTCCTCGGATTTGGGGCCTCAAATGTTCGTTCGCGCTTGGCGCTTAAGTGACCTTCGCCGCAGTTAGTTTCCCAAAGCAACCTTTTAGCCTTATAGTTGCTTTAGGCAAACAATTGAGGTGATCCACATGTCCGTCGCTTCCGGCACCGCGACCGAGCTCGTCCACCGGATCTTCGACCTCCAGCGCGTGCTTCGGTGCATTGTCAGCACCAGCGTGGCACGCGATGCCAAGGTCGGATTCGCACTCCAGGGCGTACTGCGCTTCATCGGGGAAGGGGAGTCCCGGGCCACCCACCTGGCGTCCCGGCTCGGTGTCAGCCCGCCCGTCCTCAGCCGGCACATCGCCGAACTCGAGGAGCTGGGCCTGGTGGTCCGGCGTCCCGATCCCGCGGACGGCCGCGCGCAGCTGGTAGCACTCTCCGAGCAAGGCATCGCCCAGTTGCGTGAATTCGAAGAGGAGCGCAGCGCCAGGCTCCGCGACTACCTCGCCGAATGGAGCGAGGAGGACGCCCTCGAAGCCGGTCGCGTCATCGGGAAACTGGCGGACTCACTCACCCGGTCCATCCGGGACCAGCATTCCCTCCGGGCAAAGGCGGCCGGAGCTTCCACACTGAACCACACCACAGAGGAGGCAACGAGCCTTGGCAAAGCAAACGCTTGAAAGCCCGACGGCGGCCCGCACCGCCGCGGACAAGTCACCCGCGGCAGGCGGCACGGCAGCCGTGAACACTGCGCCCGCAGCCGCGGCGCCGATGACCCACCGCCAGATCATGGAGGCCCTGACCGGCCTCCTTGCCGCGTTCTTCACGGCCATCCTGAGCAGCACCATCGTGGCGAACGCACTGCCCACCATCATGTCCGAACTGCACGGCACGCAGACGGACTTCGCCTGGGTGATCACCGCGGCCCTCCTGGCCAACGCCGCCACCACGCCCATCTGGGGCAAGCTCGCCGATCTCTTCGACAAGAAGCTCCTGGTCCAGCTGAGCATCATCATCTTCGTGGCCGGCTCCGTGCTGGCCGGATTCTCCCAAACCATCCCGCTGCTGCTGGCCGCCCGCGTGGTCCAGGGCGTGGCACTTGGCGGCCTCACAGCCTTGGCCCAGGCCATCATCGGCACCATGATCCCGCCGCGCGACCGCGGCAAGTACTCCGGCTACATGGGCGCCGTCATGGCGGTGGGGACCGCGGGCGGTCCGCTGCTGGGCGGCTTCATCGTGGACAGCCCGCTGGGCTGGCGCTGGACGTTCTTCGTCTGCGTGCCGCTCGCCGTCGTCGCGCTCATCCTGCTCCAGGTGACGCTGAAGATCCAGCACATCAAGCGTCCTGCCAGGATCGACTGGTTCGGCTCCGTCCTGCTCACCGCGGGCGTCAGCCTGCTGCTGATCTGGGTTTCCTTCGCCGGCAACCCGGACTACTACGACTGGATCTCCTGGCAGTCCGCCGCCATGGTGGGCGGCGGAGTGCTGCTCCTGGCGCTGCTGGTGCTGGTGGAATCCAAGGTCTCCCAGCCGATCATCCCGCTGAAGATCATTCGCGAACGCACCACCGCCCTGGCCATCCTCGCCTCGGTGGCCGTGGGCGTGGCCATGTTCAGCTCCTCCACCTTCCTCGGCCAGTATTTCCAGGTGGCCCGCGGTGCCACGCCCACCGAGGCCGGCCTGCTGACCCTGCCGATGATCGCCGGCAACCTGGTGGGTTCGGTGGTGTCCGGGCAACTGATCAGCCGCTTCGGGAAGTGGAAGGGCTTCCTGCTGGGCGGTTCCGTGCTGCTGATCGGCGGCCTGGCACTCGCCGGAACCATCGACCACACCACCGAACTGTGGATCACCTCCATCTACACCGCCGTCTTCGGCCTGGGCCTGGGCCTGCTGATGCAGAACCTGGTGCTCGCGGTCCAGAACACGGTCCGTGCCAAGGACATCGGCTCGGCCAGCGCCTCCGTGGCGTTCTTCCGTTCCGTGGGCGGCGCGATCGGCGTGTCCGTGCTGGGCGCCGTCATGAGCAACCACGTGAAGGACCTCGCCGCCGAAGGACTCGCGGCCGCGCACATCCCGCTGACCGGCGGCGCGGATGGGGCCAGCATGGACCTCGCGGACATGCCCGGGCCCATCCGGGAAATCATGCGCGCGGCATATGGCGACGCAACCGCCCTGATTTTCCTGATTGCCGCGGCAATTTCGGTGATCGCATTCCTTGCCGTGCTGTTTATCAAGGAAGTCCCGCTGCGGCGGACCGTTGATGCGGCCCCGGAAAAGGAATTGCTGGCACATGCCAGTGCCGAAGCGGGAATGTCCGTGGAAACCACTGTTATGGAGGCGCCGGAAGAGTTCGACGGCGGCAGCCCGGTGAGCGGTGCCGCGGAACCGGCCGAGGACCTTGACCTTGAATTCGCCCGGATCCTCACGGGCGAACGCAGCGGGCGACCTGATCAGGAGGCCGGCGCCGGGCAGGAGCTCCGCGCCGGGCAGGAGGCCGGATTGCGGCAGGTCCACGAGCAATTGGCACACACCCAACAATTGCTCGCCGAACAGCTGGCGGGCCTCAGCCAGGCGCAGCGCGAACTGCAGCAGGGGCTCGCCGAACAGCGGGCCACCGCGGCGGAGCAGTCCAGGACCGCCGCGGAACTCGCCGTGCTGCGCAAGGAACTCAAGCGGGAACGCCGCCGCCTCGAGGGCGCGGCCCTGCTGCTCGTCGCCGGTGACACGGCGGCTCGGGCCGGTTCCGCCAAGGAGTATGGCCGGCACGCCGGCTGAGGTCTTCCGTTCCGGCTTTCGGCCCGAAACTAAACCATTTGGAGCATCCCTGCGGCGTCCGGTACGCCGCAGGGATGATCTTTGCCCGGAGTTGTTTCGCTGAGGCAACGGATTTCGTAGAGTTGGAAGGCTAATACCGTCAGCGCCTGCTGCTACTACTAATCTCCTTACTCAATCGCGCACTCTATTTAAGGATCCGTGGGCATGCTTCTCACCCTGATACGGCGCTACTCCAAGCCGTATTCACCGCAAATTCTGGCCGTCATCATATTCCAGCTGGCGTCCACCATTGCGACCCTGTACCTCCCCAGCCTCAACGCCAAAATCATTGACCAGGGAGTCTCCAAGGGCGACACCGACTACATCTGGCAGACAGGGGCCTTGATGCTCGCCGTCGCCTTCGGCCAGGTCCTCACGGCCGTTGCCGCTGTGTACTTCGGCTCGCGTGTGGCCATGTCCATGGGCCGCGACCTGCGCCGCGACGTATTCCGCAAAGTCAGCAGCTTCTCCGCCAAGGACGTCAACGCCTTTGGCGCACCCACCCTGATCACCCGGGGAACCAACGACGTCCAGCAGGTCCAGATGCTCATGCTCATGGGCCTGAATTTCATGGTCTCCACGCCCATCATGTGCGTAGGCGGCATCATCATGGCGCTGCAGGAGGACCTCAGCCTGTCCTGGCTGGTCTGGGTTTCCGTGCCGCTGCTGGTAGCCGTGGTGGGTTACCTCGTGGTGCGCCTCATGCCGCTCTTCCGTTCCATGCAGAAGAAGATCGACGCCATCAACGGCGTGCTGCGCGAACAGATCATCGGCATCCGCGTGGTCCGGGCCTTCGTCCGCGAACCCTACGAGGTCAAGCGCTTCGGGGCCGCCAACAAGGACCTCACCGAGGTCTCGGTCAAGATCGGCAACCTGTTCGTCCTGATGTTCCCGGCCATCGGCATGATCCTGCACCTGTCCACGGCCGCCGTGCTGTGGTTCGGCGGAGAGCGGGTGGACTCCGGGGAGATGGAGGTCGGTGCGTTGACGGCCTTCCTGCAGTACCTGCTGCAGATTCTGATCGCCGTCATGATGGGCACCTTCATGGCCATGATGATCCCGCGCGCCTCGGTGTGTGCGGACCGCATCGGCGAGGTCCTCGACGTCGAACCTTCCATCCACAACCCGGACGCCCCGGTCGCACCGGCAGAGAAGAAGGGCCGCGTGGAATTCCGCGACGTCACCTTCAGGTACCCCGGCGCCGAAGAACCGGTCCTGAGCAACATCTCCTTCTCGGCCGAACCCGGCCAGACCCTCGCGATCATCGGATCCACGGGTTCCGGGAAGACCACGCTCGTGTCCCTGCTGCCGCGGCTGTACGACGTCGCCTCCGGTGACGTGCTGCTCGACGGCGTTCCCGTCACCGAGCTGGACCGCGACGAAATCACCAGCCGCGTGGCCACGGTCCCGCAGAAGCCCTATCTGTTCTCCGGCACCATCGAGCACAACCTGCGCTTCGGCAAGACCGAGGCCAGCGACGAGGAACTCTGGGATGCGCTGGAAACCGCCCAGGCCAAGGACTTCGTCCAGGAAAAGAGCGCCGGGCTCAACCGGCGGATTGCGCAGGGCGGCACCAACGTTTCCGGTGGCCAGCGCCAGCGGCTGTGCATTGCCCGCGCCCTGGTCACCCAGCCCAAGGTGTACCTCTTCGATGACTCCTTCTCCGCCCTGGACGTCGCCACGGACGCCCGGCTCCGGCGCGCCCTGAAGGAGAAGACCCGGGACGCCACGGTGATCATCGTTGCCCAGCGCGTCTCCACCATCGCCGACGCGGACCAGATCCTGGTCCTGGACAACGGCCGGATCGTGGACCGCGGCACCCACGAGGAACTCCTGGAAACCTCACCTACGTACCAGGAAATCGTCGAATCCCAGCTGAGCGCGGAGGAAGTGGCATGAGCGGGCAGAACCAGCAAAAGCGCGGCTGGGCCGCGAAGGCCGAGGCCGCCAAGGCAGCCCGCGCGGCCGCTGAAGCAGAAGCCGCCGAGGCAAAGGATGATGCCACCCTGGCGGCGGCCGCGAACGACGACGATTTCGAGGAACCCGAGTACACGCCCGGCGAGGCCGACGGCGGCATGTTCGGTAACCTGCCCGCCAAGAAGGCCAAGGCTTTCTGGCCCTCGGCGAAGCGGCTCATGGGGCTGCTCAAGCCCGAAGCTGCCGGGGTGATCTTCGTGGTCGGCCTTGTGGTGGTTTCCGTGGTGCTCAACGTCATCGCCCCGAAGGTCCTCGGCGGCGCCATGGACGTGATCTTCGGCGGCTACATGGGCAAGAAACTGCCGGAGGGCGTGAGCCAGGAGCAGTTCACTGACATGCTCCGCCAGCAGGGTGAAGACAACTACGCGGACATGCTGTCCAAGCTCCACCTGACGGACGGCATCGACTTCTCCCGGCTGACCTTCCTGATTTCGATCGTGCTGTTGATGTACTTCGTGGCCAACATCTTCCTGTGGGCCCAGGGCTACGTCCTGAACCGGATCGTCATGAAGGTCATCAACCGCCTCCGCGACGACGTCCAGGCCAAGCTCAACCGCCTGCCGCTGAACTACTTCGACACCCGGCAGCGCGGCGACATCCTCTCCCGCGTGACCAACGACGTCGACAACGTCCAGCAGGGCCTGCAGCAGGCCTTCGCACAGCTGGTCAGCTCGGTGCTGACGGTCCTGGGCATCGTGGTCATGATGTTCATTGTGTCCTGGGAGCTGGCGCTGATTGCGCTGATCGCCCTGCCCCTGTCCGGCATCCTGGCCGGCGTGATCGGTTCCCGCAGCCAGAAGCTGTTCGCCGCGCAGTGGAAGAACACCGGTGCGCTCAACGGGCAGATCGAGGAGTCCTTCTCCGGCCACGAGCTGGTCAAGGTCTTCGGCCGTGACGCGGACATGCTGGCGCGCTTCGACGAGCGCAACGAGGCCCTCTACAAGGCGTCGTTCGGTGCGCAGTTCGTGTCCGGCATCATCTTCCCGGCCATGAACTTCGTCTCCTACCTCGCCTACGTGGGCATCGCCGTGGTCGGCGGCCTGCGCGTGGCTTCCGGTTCCATGAGCCTGGGCGACGCGACGGCGTTCATCCAGTACTCGCGCGAGTTCACCCAGCCGCTGGGCCAGATCGCCGGCATGGCCAACATGCTGCAGTCCGGCGTTGCCTCGGCCGAGCGCGTCTTCGAGTTCCTGGACGCGGACGAACAGGTTCCCGAGGATGCGGCCAAGCACCTGCCGGCCCGCACGGACGGCCACGTGGAATTCGAGAACGTGTCCTTCAGCTACGCGGCGGACAAGCCGCTCATCGAGGACCTGTCCTTCAGTGCCGAGCCGGGGCACACGGTGGCGATCGTCGGTCCGACAGGTGCAGGCAAGACCACCCTGGTGAACCTGGTGATGCGCTTCTACGAGCTCAACTCGGGCCGGATCACCTTGGACGGGGTGGACATCAAGGAGCTGAGCCGCTCCGAGCTGCGGTCCAAAGTGGGCATGGTGCTGCAGGACGCCTGGCTGTTCGGCGGGACCATCTACGACAACATCAAGTACGGGAACCTGGACGCCACCGAAGAACAGGTCATGGAAGCGGCCAAGGCCACCTATGTGGACCGTTTCGTGCGGGCCCTGCCGGACGGCTACCAGACCATCATCGACGAAGAAGGTACCAACGTCAGCGCTGGTGAGAAACAGCTCATCACCATCGCCCGGGCGTTCGTGTCCGATCCATCCCTCTTGATCCTGGACGAGGCCACCAGTTCCGTGGACACCCGCACCGAACTGCTGCTGCAGAAGGCCATGGCAGCCTTGCGCACCGACCGCACCAGCTTCGTGATCGCACACCGGCTCTCCACCATCCGCGATGCCGACACCATCCTGGTGATGGAGAACGGCAGCATCGTGGAACAGGGCCGGCACAGCGAACTGCTGGCCATGCAGGGCGCGTACTACCGCCTGTACATGTCCCAGTTCGCCGGTGAAGACGCCGGGGAAGCCCCGGTGGATGAGACGACGGCGGTGCACAGCTGAGCGCGCCAGTCACCCCGCAGGCAGCCTCCGCGGCGGAAGGGTCCGCAGCGCCCCGGCGCATCACGGTCACCGTGCCGATGCGCTGGGGAGACATGGACGCCTACGGCCACATCAACAATGTCCAGATCGTGCGGATGCTCGAAGAGGCCCGCATCGCGGCCTTCGGGCCACCCCGCGGCGCCGGGCTGCCCGGTGTTGAACCGCCTGTGGCGATCTTCAACGACGTCGAGGACGGCATCATGACCCTCGTGGTGGAGCACAAGGTCCGCTACGTCCGCACCCTCGACTACCGCAACATTCCGGCGGACGTCGAGATCTGGGTAGGCGCCGTCAAAGGGGCGAGCTTCGACCTGCACTACACCATCAAGGATCCCGTCACCGGCGAAGAGTGCGTGAAGGCCAGCACCCATCTGGCCTTCGTCGACGAAGCAACGGGCCGGGTCCGACGCCTCACGCCGGAACAAAAGGAACGCCTGGAGCCTTACCGGGCTTAGGTTTTCGATCCAAGCAAAGACGACCCGGCCGGCTGCGAAGCCGGCCGGGTCGATTGATCAACAGGGGCGCCCGGGGCGTTCGCGTGGCCGTAGAGTTTCAGCATGAAACTTGAGATCGCCGTGGTAGGTGTGCAGGGCGCTGTTGTCGCTGCCGAAGAAGGCGCGGACCGGATCGAACTGTGCAGTGCCTTGGAACTCGGCGGGCTGACCCCCAGCCAGGGCCTCATGGAATCCTGCCTCGAGGCCGTGGCCGGCGTGGCTGGTCCGGTTGCGGCTGGCGCGGCTTTGGAAATCCACCCGCTGATCCGCTGCCGGCCCGGCGACTTCCGCTACTCCGAAGATGAGCTGGCCACCATGGTCAAGGAGATCCGCGCGCTGCTCGGCCAGGGGGCCAACGGCGTCGTGCTCGGCGCGCTCGATGCCCGCAGCGAACTGGACGTCGACGCCGTCCGCCGCCTCGCCGACGCAGCCCGGGAGGCAAACCAGGACGCCGAACTGGTCTTCCACCGCGCCGTGGACGAGACGCCGGACCCGGCCGCCGCCGTCGGGCAGCTCGTGGAACTTGGCTTCACGCGCGTCCTTAGCTCCGGGGGAGCTGCGAGCGCAGGCCTGGGCCTGCCCGTGCTGTCGCGGATGGTGGAAACCGCGGAGGGAAGGCTCCAGGTGATGGCCGGCGGCGGCTTGGCCATCACGGACATCCCGGAGATGCGGTGGGCCGGACTGGACGCCGTCCACCTGTCCGCCAAGCGGATCGTGTCTGCGTCGGGCGCCGGAAGCGCGGGCGGGGGCCCGGCGTCGTACATGGTGACCGACCGGAAGATCGTCGCTGCCGCCAAGGCCGCCGTCGATGCCGGGTAGCAGCGCGCCGGGAAGTGCCGGTGGCGCGCATTAGAGGGTGAGGGGCACCAGTTCCAGGCTCATGAACACGCTGTTGGGGTCCGGGACGTAACCGGCGAACGGCGGACATTCGGTGAAACCGTGGCGCAGGTAGAGCCGGCGTGCGGTGGCGAAGTAGTCTTCCGAGCCGGTTTCGAGGCACAGCCGCGACAGCCCGCGGCCGCGGGCCTCGCACACGATGGCCGCCAGCAGCAGGCCGGCTATGCCGCGGCCCCTCGCCGCGTGTGTGGTGCGCATCGACTTCAGCTCGCCTTCCTTGGCGCCGTCGGCCCCGACGGGAAGTTCCTTCAACGCGCCGCAGGCCAGCAGGATCCCGTTCTCGCGGGCGGTCCAGAAGGTGATCTCCGGCCGGGAAAGGGCGGAGTGGTCCAAGGCGTGCACGCTCTCCGCGGGGGAGGTGGCGTACATGTCCGCGAGGTGTTCCTCCAGCAGCAGGCGGACATCCTCCTGCGCGGGATCGTCGAGGCCGATGTCGATCATGGCGCACAATCTACCCGGCGCAGATGTCAGGCATGTAAAACGTGTTCCCGTCAATGCCCGGGCCGGGGGAAATCGCAGTGAGTACGGACCGCAATTCTGCTTTACAGGGTGATTCGCGGCGTCAATGATTGAAGGATTCACCACGAACGGTGAACCCAAGCGAAAACCTCCCGGGAGCCCCAGTGACGCCCCTGCGCCAAACAGCACAGCAGCCCGCAAGAACAGGCCATCACACCGGCCACCCTGAACTTCCCTGCGGCGTCGGGGATTGGGACAAACTGCTCTACGGCAACCACCGCTTCGTGGTCGACGTCCCCTCCGGTGCACCACAACAATGTGTTCCAGCGCAAGAAGGGGCGGCTGCGTTCGGGGTGGTGCTGCCCTGGCGGCGCCAGGACCCGGATCCCGCGGCGGTGGACATCATCGTCGTCTCAGCCGGCAGCGGCCGGCGCGTGCGCAACGTGCTGGTCCTAAGCGCTACCCGGGAATCCTGCGAGCTCGCCTTCGAGGCCATAGACGGTCCCGGCAGCTACTTCGTCTACTACCTGCCCTACGCGATGCTCGGCGCCGCCCACTATCCGCAGGCCCGGTACCTGCCGCGGCGGCCGACGGCGGCACCAAGGTGGGCGGCCGCCGTCGGGCAATCTGCCTGGGACCCGGGCATACGCGGGCTGCCGGAGGCGACGGTGCTGCGCTATGAGGCCGCGAGCGAACGCGACTCCTTCGCCCCGATGAACTTCACCGCCACGGAGGCCGAGCTCCAGGCCCTTTACGCCAGGCACGGCGGGGAAGCGTTCCTGCTCTTTCCCGAGGACAGGCTGAACCCGGTGTCCATGCGGGAGCGGCTCCCGGCGCACTGGGCCATCAACGGGCCCGCCGGCACCTTCCGCGCTACCGCCCAGCCCGGCGAGGACTATGTGGTGCAGCTCGGACTGCACGCCGTGGAAGGGCTCGACGGCGTGACGGTCCGGGTGGACGGGCCCGCCGGCGCCCGCTGCCTGAACACCGGCGGCACCGACCGCCTCGGCCGGCCCCTGGCCAAGCGGCTGTCCGTGGCGGCCGGGTCGGTCCAGGCTCTCTATGTGGTGCTGCCCGTTCCGCGGGAAGCGGCGGGGAGCACGATTACCGCAGCCATCACGGTCGCCGCGCAGGGAGCCGGGCCGAAATCCGTCGCGGTCATCCTGGACGTGCTGCCGCTGGAGGCCGCGGATCCGGGCATCCTGGCCGGCGGCTTCGGCGATCCGCGGTACCTGCGCCGGCTCGCCTGGCTGGATTCGACCCTCGCCCAGGACCACGGACTCGTGGCGCCGTTCACCGGGATCGCCCTCGACGCCGGCACCCGCACCCTCGGCATCCTCGGCAGGACGCTGCGGCTCGCCCCGTCCGGACTGCCGGAGCAACTGAGCTCCACCTTCACGCCGGCCATGACCGGAACGGACGGTCCCGCCGTCGAACTGCTCGCCACGGCCATGCGGCTCGACGTGACCGCCGCGCAGCACCGCGGATGGGAGTCCGCGCCGACTGACTTCACCGTCCACGGCCCGGGCAAGGTGTCCTGGACCAGTCGTTGGCACAGCATCGGGACAGGCCTCGCCGTGGACCTCCATGGGGAGCTCGAGGCAGACGGCGCATGCAGCTTTGCGCTCCGGCTGCGGAACGGGGACAGCCGGTCGGTGATGCTCGACGACGTCGGACTGGCAGCCGGGTTCGTCGAGGCCGCCGTGCCGCTCGCCATGGGGCTCGGTGTGCCGGGCGGCCGGCGTCCGGACGCCCTCGACTGGCGCTGGGACGTGGCCGCCAGGAACCAGGACGCCCTGTGGCTCGGCGGGGTGAACGCCGGTGTGCAACTGTCCTGGCGCGATCCCGGCTACGAACGGCCCCTCAACACCAACTTCTACCGGGAGAAGCCGCTGCGCGAGCCGCTTTCCTGGGCCAACCGGGTGGACGGCCAGGTGCGCGGCGGCGTCAGGCTGGAAACAGAGTCGAATCCCGGCACAGGATCCAACACAGGCGCAGTGCAGTTGACCGCCTTCAGCGGAGCGAGGACCCTGGCACCCGGGGACAGCCTCGACTTCGACTTCCGGCTGCTCCTCACCCCGTTCAAGCCGATCGAGCCCGGCACGCACCTTTCCCGCAGGTACTTCCACGCCCCGGGGGAGCCGCGGGAGGTCGCGGAGTCCGGGGCCACCGTGGTCACCATCCACCACGCCACCGCTCCGGCCCCGTACATCAACGATCCCCTGCTGAGCGCCGACAGCCTGGCCGGCTACGTCAATGGGGCGCACGCCCGGGGGCTGCGCGCCAAGGTCTACAACACGGTGCGGGAACTGACCTTCCACAGCCCGGAACTGCTGCCGCTCATGTCCCTGGGGCACGAGGTCTTCAGCGACGGGCCGGGGGAGGGCCACCCGTGGCTGCAGGAGCACGCCGGCAGCGGCTACGTGTCCGCCTGGTTCGCCCCCGACGTCGACGACATCGCCGTGGTGACCACGGGGGAGTCCCGCTGGGAGAACTTCTACGTCCGGAGCCTGGCCGAACTGGCGAAGACCACCGGTGTGGACGGCATCTACCTGGACGACATCGCCTACGACCGGCACACCATGCTGCGGGTGCGCAAAGTCCTCGAACGCCACAGCCCGGCGCAGGGCCCGGTGACCAATAGCGTGGTGACCAACCGCCCGGCGCAGGGTCCGGAGATCGACCTGCATTCGGCAAACCAGTTCACGGCCAAGGACGGCTTCGCCTCCTCCGCCAACCTCTACATGGAACAGCTGCCCTACGTGGACCGGCTCTGGTTCGGCGAGTACTTCGACTACGAGAACACCTCCCCGGAGTACTGGCTCGTGGAGCTCTCCGGCATCCCGTTCGGGCTCATGGGAGAAATGCTCGAAGGCGGCGGCAACCCTTGGCGGGGCATGGTGTTCGGCATGACCGGCCGGGCACCCGCCGTCGACAACCGTCCCCTGTGGCAGTTCTGGCAGGACTACGGACTGGAACGTGCCCGCATGGCCGGGTTCTGGGATCCTGGCGCGCCGGTCCGCACCAGCCATCCCGGTGTCCTGGCCACCAGCTGGTCCGGCGACGACGGCATGGTGGTGGCGCTCGCGTCCTGGGCCGAGGAGACTGTGGACGTGACCTTGGAGTTCGGTGGAACGCACGACGGCGGAACAGTGCCTTTCCCGTTGCAGGCCCTCCCGCTGTACGCTCCCGCGATCGCGGGCTTCCAAACAGCCGCCGGGTACGCCCCCGGCCAAGCCATCCGCATCGACCCCCGCCGCGGACTCCTGCTCACGATCGGATACCCCCATGACTGACCCGGCAACCCCGGCCTCCGCCACCGCGGGCAACATCACCTTCGGCTCCATCACCCTCGACGTCGCCGATCTCGGCCCGGAGAGCCCGCTGCCTCCGGTCGCGGCCGGCATCCACACGCCCTACCGCGTGGGCATCGGTGTCCCGGATGAACTCAAAGCCAGGGCCGGCTACGGCTACCCGCCGAACATCTACCCCTACTCGATCCAGGACGGGTACTCGCGGGAACGGCAGCCACGCGTGCTGCCCGCCGTCGTGCTGGAAAACCGGCATCTCAAGGCGACCGTCCTGCCCGGCTTCGGCGGCAGGATCTGGGAACTGCTGGACAAGGCCACCGGCAAGCAGCTCCTGCATAGCCCCCGCACCATCCAGTTCGCCAACTTCGCGCTGCGCAACGCCTGGTTCGCCGGCGGGCTCGAATGGAACATCGGCACCCGCGGCCACACGCCCACCTCGTGCATTCCCTGGCACACCGCGCTGCTGACGGCCCCGGACGGCCAACAGCTCCTGCGGATGTGGGAGTTCGAGCGGCTCCGTGGGGTGGTGGTGCAGGTGGACCTCTGGCTCCCGGTGGACTCCCGGGTGCTGTTCTCCGCCATCAGGCTCCGCAACCCGGATCCGGACGAGGTGCCCATGTACTGGTGGAGCAACGCCGCCGTGCCGGAGACCCCGGACACCCGGGTGATCGCGCCGGCCCGCACGGCGTTCGGCAGCGACTACGAAACTGATATCCAGCGCGTCACGCCCACCGATCATGAAGGGGCGGACGCTACGTGGCCGGTGCGGAACGCCCACGCCGCCGACTACTTCTTCGACATCCCCGAAGGACACAGGCACTGGATCGCCGCAGTGGACGCCGACGGCGACGGGCTGGCGATGCTGTCCACGTCCCGGCTGCGCGGCAAGAAGCTGTTCGTCTGGGGCCAGGGCGACGGCGGGCACAACTGGCAGGAATGGCTCAGCCCGGGTTTCGGGGCAGGTTACGCGGAAATCCAGGCCGGGCTGGCACAGACCCAGTTCGAGCACCTGCCCATGCCCGGCGGGGCCGAATGGAGCTGGGTGGAAGCCTACGGAAACGCGGACCTCGACGCCGCTGCCGCGCACGGCGACTGGGACGCAGCCGTCGAACATGCGCAGTCCAGGCTCGCCGGGCTCGCGGACCAGCAGGCACTCGACGCGGCGCTCGCGTTCGCGGCGTCCCTCGCAGACGCGGCCCCGCAGGACATGCTGCTGGCAGGGACCGGCTGGGGTGCCCTCGAAGAGGAACTCCGCCGCGCTTCCGGCGCGCCGCCGTTGGACAGCGGCGGCACACCCTTCGCCGCGGATACCCTCACCGCGGAACAGGCGCCCTGGCTGGAACTCCTCCGGTACGAGGTTCCCGACGCCGGAACCCCCTTCGTGTTCCCCGCATGCGGAAGCTTCGTGGCCGGGCAGGCGTGGGAACGGCTGCTCGAAGGGGCCGCGGGGGCCGAAGCCCGCTTCCACGAGGCCACCTTGAAGCACGCCCGGCAGGACCTCGGGCCGGCCGAAAAACTGTACGTCCAGGCACTCGTCCTGGATCCCGCGCACGCGCTGGCCCACCGCGGCCTGGCACTGCTCCTGCTTGCCACGGACCGCATCGACGCCGGCCTCGCCGAGCTCCGCGCAGCCTGCGCCGCGGACCCGGCAGGCGGGAAGCTGTTGGCCGAAGCCATGACCCTCCACCTGGCCCACGGGGAGCCCGGGGCCGCGCTCCTGCTGGCCGAACAGGCACCCCGGGAGGCCACCGCCGCCGGGCGGAACCGCTTCCTCGCCGCCCGTGCCATGGCCGGCAGCGGCAGGACGGATGAGGCTGCCGCGATCCTGAGGGAAGGGGTGGAAATTCCGGACCTGCTCGAGGGCGACAACGCGATTTCCGAGCTTTGGCTGCAGCTGTGCCCGGGGGAGGAGGTCCCCCGGACGTACCGTTTCAGCATGCACTAGGAGGCCTGCAGGGACAGCGCGAACGTACAGTCGAGGCCCCGAAAACAGGGCCCAAATGTACGTTCGCGCTGGTGGGAAGCCGGTGGGAGGCAGAAGCGGGGCACGGCCGTGAAATGCCCGGCCAAACCATGTAAGTTTGCTAGGTGACTCCCGCCAGCAACGCCACCGTTTCCCGTGCGTCCGGAATGTCCAAGGAAATCGAAGACGCGGCGTGGTTCGTGCTGGGACCTGCCCTCCAGGGCAAGCCTTCCGCGCTTGACGGACGCACCCACACCTGGACCACCGAGGCCGCCACGGAACTGCTCGGCCGCCTGGAACGCGGCGTCGAGGACAGCAAGGCGCCCATGATGACCAATCTGCGCCGCAACCTGGAAGGGGCCAGCCGCGAGGCAAAGCTGCTCGCCGTCGAACTGCTGTTCCTGCAGTCCCTGCCGCTGGCGCACGAAGTCAAATCCCTGAAGGTCAAGCGCGCCCGCGTGGCCGAGGCCGCGTCCTGGCTGGAGCCGGCCCTGCAGTTGCCGGATGAGCTCTACCGGGACATGACCGACCACGGCGTCATCCGGGACCGCACCGCGGAATTCAACTGGACCATCTGGGACCAGCTCGGCTGGCTGTGCCGCTTCGTGGCGCAGGTGGATAAGCAGCCGACGGCGGTGGTCGCCAAGGCGCTCGCCGACCCCCTGGCGTTCCACGAGCTTGCCGCCGGAACCCCGGGCGACCAGCCCGCCATCCGCCGCAGCATCGAGTATTTGGCATGGCCGGGCTATTTCGAGCCGGTCGTGGCCGACGTGGAGCGCCGTGAAATCCGGGACGCCTTCGCCTCCCTGGTGGGCGGGGCCAAGGGCGACACCGAAGAAGACATCACGGCGGACATCCATCGCATTCGCCTGCACCTGGACGAACAGGCCGGGCAGCGCACTGACTGGTACTCCCGCCAGCTCGTGGGCCAGTGGCGCAAGGTGGGCGATCCGGGCCGCCGCGCCTGGCTGATGCGCACCCACCACGACTCCGCGGAGCTCCTCGCCGCCTGGCAGGACGAGGAAAAGGCGACCCTCGACGTCGAGCATCTGCGGGAGCTGCAGCCGGGCGTGGCCGCCGGGCTGGTTCAGCGCGTCGTGGACGAAGACTGCAAGCACTTGGGCTACGTGGAACGCGAAGACATCAAGACAGCCGTTTTCGCCTTCCTGACCGTGATGAAGCCCGGTGACCTCGCCCTGTTCCAGCACTCAGGATCGGTGCGGATCGGTGTGGTGCTGGGCGAGGCCGAGCACGACGATGACAAGCCGCGGCTGCGCCGCAAGGTGCGCTGGTTCGAGGAAAGCCATCCCATCGCGGAGGCGCCCCGGCACGTGCAGCGCCAGCTCTCCACGCCCGGGATCGTCGTGGACGTCACCCGGGTGGTAAGCCTGTTGCAGGCGCTGCTGCCCGCGGAAGCGGAGTCCGACGGCGAGGACACAGCCGCCCCCGAGTCCGCCGTCGAGCCCGTCCCCGAAGGCTTCCGCCCGCTCAGCGAGGAATTCGCCGCCTCCTTGCACATGGAGCTGGAGCCGTTGCAGGAAATCGCCGGGCTCCTGGAGGAAAACAGGCAGCTGGTGCTCTACGGCCCGCCCGGCACCGGCAAAACCTACCTGGCCAAGCACCTGGCTGCCGAGCTCGCCGGGGACAGCACCGACGAGCGCGTGAAGCTGGTGCAGTTCCACCCCTCGTACGCCTATGAGGACTTCTTCGAGGGCTACCGCCCGGACAAGACCGACGACGGACAGGTGTCCTTCAAGCTCGTGGCCGGGCCGCTGCGCCGCCTGGCCGAGGAAGCGGCCAAACCGGAAAACGCGTCCAAGCCGTATTTCCTGATCATCGACGAAATGAACCGGGCCAACCTGGCCAAGGTGTTCGGCGAGCTGTATTTCCTGCTCGAGTACCGGGACGACCGGATCTACCTGCAGTACAGCCCCAACGAACCCTTCAGCCTGCCGGACAACCTTTACATCATCGGCACCATGAACACTGCGGACCGTTCCATTGCCATGATGGATGCCGCGATCCGCCGCCGCTTCGCGTTCGTGGAACTGCACCCGAAGGTGGAGCCGATCCGCGGGACCCTGCGGCGGTTCCTTGAAGCCCGCGGCCTGGACACCCTGAACGCCGATTTGCTCGATGCGCTCAACGAGGCGATCGACGACTGGGACCGGGACCTGATGATCGGCCCGTCCTACTTCATGAAGGGCGCCGCTCAGACCCCGGCCGGTCTGCGCCGGATCTGGAAGTACGAGCTCATGCCGCTGCTCGAGGAGCACTACCACGGACAGCTGAACCGGGCCCAGGTGGAAGAGCGCTTCGGACTGGAACAACTCTTGGGACGCCTTGCCTCCCGCTGAGCAGCACCATGCTGAGCAGCACCTCGAAGGCCGGCGCCCTGTGATGGTCCCGCCCCGGCCGTGGCACGCCCCCGGCGTGCGCCACATCGTGCTGGACGAGCAATCCAGGGGCGTCGTCGAACGGCTGGATCCCGACACCGCCGCTTTCCTCAACTCCAGCGGGCTCGCGAAGGCAGCGCCGATGGGCATGGGCCTGTACCGGATCGAGCCGAGCGGCAAGGTGGGTTCGGTTCGCACCCCGACCGTGCAGTTCGAGGTGCGGCCCAAGGACCGGCTCGGCCTGCAACGGCTGCTGTTCCTGCTCAGTTATGCAGGAGACCAGGGATTCCGCGAAGACTCGGTGGCCGCCGTCGAGCACCAGGACCTGTGGAGCGCCTTGGCCGAATCGCTGGCGCAATTGGCCGAACGAGCCCTCGTCCGCGGGCCGATGCAAGGCTACGTGAACGTCGAGGAATCCCTGCGCACCGTCAAGGGACGCATCCGGATTTCCGAGCAGATCGCCCGGCGGCCCGGCCTGATGGTGCCCTTGGAAGTGTCTTACGACGAGTTCAGCGAGGACATCGCCGAAAACCGCATCCTGCGGGCCGCGCTGGCCCGGATGGGCCAGGTCCCGAGCGTCCGGCCCGAGGTGCTGAGCCGCCTCCGCCGCCTGGGCGGAAAGCTCGACGGCGCCACGCCCCTGGTGCCCGGGGCGCCCCTGCCGCACTGGCAGGCCAGCCGGATGAACTTGCGCTTCCACGCGGCCTTGCGCCTGGCGGAAGTGATCCTGCGGAACTGCTCGGCCGAAGCGGGCGACGGGAAGCAGCGCAGCGCCGCCTTCGTGGTGGACATGTCCACCGTGTTCAAGGAATTCGTGGGCGTCGCCTTGCGCGAGGCCATGCGTGCCCACCCCGGCGAGACCCGGATGCAGTACGGTGCCCTGCTCAACGAGGCCGTCCGGGACTCCGACCGGATCACCGTCCGCCCGGATGCCGTGCATTTCCTGGGCGGCCGCCCCGTGGTGGTCTACGGCGCCAACTACGCGGCGGGCCCGGACACCGGTGCCTCACTGAACGCCGACCACTACCGGATGCTCGCGTACTGCACCGCGTTGCAGGTCCCCACGGCCTGGCTGGTGTACGCAGGGCCGGGGGAAATGAAGCTGCGGCGCATCCTCAACACCGACATCGACGTGGTGGAGTACCCGCTGGACCTGTCCAAGCCCCCCGCCGAAATCCTCGCCTCCGTGGCAGACCTGGCCCAACAGTCCTGGGGAGAAGTGGTCCGCCAGGCCCGGGGATGAGGGCCGCCGGCGGGACCGCCAGCGCGCAGGTGCCGGGCTGTTCCGTGCCGGCGCCAACAGGTCTAGCCTGAGAGCAGACTGCTGCGGATGGAGGCAACGATGGGCGGCATGAGGAAAAAGAAGAAGTCGTGGAAAGACATGACCCCGGGGCAGCGCCGTGTCACCATTGTGGCCGGTGTGCTGGAGTTCGCGTTGATGCTCGCGGCGCAGCGCAGCATCTCCAAGACTCCCCGGGAGCAGATCCGCGGGAGCAAGGCCCTTTGGCGGGCCGTGAGTTTCATCAACTTCTTTGGCCCCGTGGGGTACTTCCTCTTCGGCCGGCGCAAGAACACCGCAGCCCCTCCGGCCTGAGCACACCCGCCGCCGCCAGGCGGGTGTGCTGAGTTGGTGCCGCCGCCAGGCGGGCATCCGAACCGTGAGACCTAGCCCGCGACGCGGTCCAGGCGTCAGCTGAGCCGCGCGAGCAGCCGGCGTTCGACGCGTCCTGTGATCCCCAGGAACGTAGATTCGTCGCCGTAGGCGCGGGTAAGGATGAGTCCGCCCTGGATCCCGGCGACGGCGTCCAGTGCGTTCTCGTGTGCATCCTCAAGGGTGAGTCCGCCGCGCTGCAGCAGCGCGGCCAACGCGTCGACCCAGTCCACGAAGTAGGCCTTTACCTCGTCGGCGAATGTCTCCTTCTCCTCGCCGAGCGTCATTGCAGCGAATAGGCAGACATTCTCGCGCGAGACGAAGTAGTCAGCGACCGCTTTCGTCATCGCGGAGACCGCTTCAACGGCGTCAGTTGCGGCACGAAGCGGCGCGAAAACCTCATCCTCGAACCAAGCGCGCACTTGGTCGAGCACGGCCCTGGCCATGTCCTTCTTCCCGTTGGGGAAGAAGTGGTACAGGCTGCCGCGACCGATGCCGGCCTCCTGCTGGATGACGGATAGGGAGCTGCTCTCAAACCCTCGCCGGCGGAAGACGCCGGCGAGGGCGCGGACAGCGTCCGGGCGTTCGAGGAGGGTGCGCGGCATTACAGTCCGAGTTCGCTCAGGCCGGGATGATCCACGGGCCGGGGTCCGGGGGCGTCCCAGAAGAACTTGCGCTCCGATTCGTCGATGGCGACGTCGTTGATGCTCGCGTGACGGTGCGTCATGAGTCCATCCTTGTCGAAGTGCCAGTTCTCGTTGCCGTAGGCGCGGAACCACTTGCCCGCAGCGTCATGGTACTCGTACGCGAAGCGGACGGCGATGACGTCGCCTGTGTAGGCCCACAACTCCTTGATGAGCCGGTAGTCGAGCTCGCGCTCCCACTTGCCCGTGAGGAACTCGACGATGGCCGCGCGGCCCTGCACGAACGTCGAGCGATTGCGCCACCAGCTGTCCTCGCTGTATGCGAGGGAGATGCGCTCGGGGTCGCGCGTGTTCCAGCCATCCTCGGCGGCACGGACCTTCTGGATGGCGGTCTGTTCGGTGAACGGAGGGAAGGGCGGACGAGCCATGATGTACTCCTTCGGAATTTCAGGTTGTACCGTTCGGTTCAACCTGTACCAAAAAGTACAGGATCTGTATATTGCCGTCAACCTCCCCGTGCGTGATGTCGGGATGTTGTTGTTGGCGTGCCCCGTCGACCGTTCAGGCGGGGCACTGCTGCCAGCAATGAACCTCCTGCCGCTCAGCTGCGCGGAACGCCGTCGAGGAAGCCGGTGAGCTGGGCCTCCAGGGCGCTGCGGTCCTTCATCCCGCACTCCCATACGGTGAGGACCTCCCACCCGGCGGCTGCGAGCCGCTCGCGCTGAAGGGTGTCACGCTCGCGGGTGCGGCGCCGCTTCGCCTCCCAGAATTCGGCGTTGGCCGCGGGGGCGTGCAGTCCGGCCGGGCAATCGTGGAAGTGCCAGAAGCAGCCGTTCACGAAGATCACCTTGTGCCGGCCTGCGAAGACCAGGTCCGGGCTACCCGGAAGCCTCCCGCCGGCGGCCATGCCGTGCAGGCGGTAACGATAGCCCTTCGCATGCAGGAGCCGACGGACCAGGAGCTCGGGTTTGGTGTTCTTGCCGCGGATCCTGGACATGTTCCGGCTGCGCTGCTCCGGTGTCAGCAGGTCCCGGCTTTCGCCCATGATCCGAGTCTAGCCACGGTTACCGTGCGCGGCGCCTGGAAGGACAGCAGCCGGATCCACTCCGGTTCCGGTCCGTGCAGAGTTGCGCCCGGCAGCGCGGCCGCCGTTTCTTCGACGACGACGGCGGCCTCGAGTTCCGCGAGTTTCGCGCCGAGGCAGCGGTGGATGCCGGAGCCGAAGGCCAGTCCGTAGGGCAGCGGACCTTTGGGTGCCGATGCTCCCGCTCCTGCGTGGTTTCCCGTCAGTTCCAGCAGGACCTCTTCACCGGCAAGGATGGCCTCGCCGTTGAGCTCGGTGTCCCGGCTGGCAACACGGCGCCAGGTCGGCACGGAGGACTCGTCCGCGAGGACACGCCGCACGAGCTCCGTGGCCTTGTCTTTGCTTGTAGCTTCGTCCCAGGCGATGCCCATGGACCCCTCGGCCAGGCGGAACAGGGCGGTGCTGATGAGCTGGGTGGTGGTTTCCTGCCCGGCGATCAGCAGGAAATACCCCAGGGAGCAGATCTCCGGGGTGCTGAGGCCGTGTTCGTGCAGGGACGTGAACAGGTTGCGGCCGGGGGAGGCCACGGATTCCAGCACCAGCTTGCGCAGCCAGCGGTAGAAGTCCGCGGCGCTGCGGGCGAGTTCCAGTTGCCGTTCCGGGCCGGGCCAGCCCCAGAACAGTTCCAGGGAGTCCAAGCTCCAGGCTTTCAGTTCCGGGAGGTCCCGGACCGGCAGGCCCAGCATTTCCAGCATCACCACAGCCGGCGGAAGGGCGGCGACGGCCTGCACCAGCTCCACGCTGCCCGCGGCGGCGAGTCCGTTGGCGGCTTCGTATGCGGCTTCCTTGGCCAACTGGCGGATCCGCGGCTCCATCGACTCCACCGTGGCAGGGGTGAAGAAACCGGCCACTACTTTGCGGATCCCGGGGTGGGAGCTGGTGTCATTGCTGGCCAGCACGGGCGGGAGCGCGAAGCGGGCCCCCTGCAGGATGCGCAGGGCAGGCCCGGACAGCGGCGTCACGGCGAGCAGCGCGTTGGCGGGGCCGAAGTCGTCGGGACGGTGCAGGACCTCGCGCACCTCAGCCGGTTCCCGGACTACGCGGTAAGGGCACTGGGCGCTCATGAGGCCGTGCCTTCCAAGCAGAGCCCGTCCAACCACAGCGGCGCCTGCCCGCGGAACGTCTCCACGGGCAACGCCGACGCCGCGTCCGGGATCACGCCCAACAGCGGGACCGTCCCGTCCGAGAAGGCCGTCCGGTTGCCGAGCTCTGCCAGTCCGGGCTGCTCCGGCCAGCTGCCCAGGATCAACCCCGTCACTGCAAGGTGCCGGCGTTCCAGGGCCTCCACGGTCAGTCCGGTGTGGTTCAAGGTTCCCAACGACGGCCGGGCAACCACGGCAAAGCCAGCCGCGTCCCCGAGGAGGGCGCCGAGATCGGCCAGCGTTCCGGCGTCGGGATCCAACTCCACGAGCAGCCCGCCCGCGCCCTCCACCAGCACGTGGTGGTGCCCGGCGGCGAGCTGCCGGATGCGTTCGGCGTGCGCCGCCAGGCGCGGCAATTCCACACCGTCCACGGTGGCGGCCTGCACCGGAGCGAGTGGTTCTTCGAGCACGACGCCGGCCTCCGACGTCAGGGGAGCGGCGAGCCTGGCGATTTCGGAACAGTCCGAGTCGCCGTCCTTGTTGCCGCTTTGGCACGGCTTATAGGCGGCGACGCTGCGGCCAAAGGAGTGCAAGGCCGCGGCCAGGGCGGCCGTGGCGACCGTCTTTCCGACTCCGGTGTCCGTGCCCGTGACCAGGATGATGGGTGGCAGGCTCTGGGGCTCTTGCTTCATGGGGTGTCCTCCAGGATGCCGCGCAGCGTTGCGCAGGCGTAGTCGATCTCGTCGGGGGTGAGCGTGGCCCGGGCGGTCAGGCGCAGCCGGGAGATGCCGTCCGGAACAGACGGCGGCCGGAAGCAGCCCACCCGGATCCCGGCTTCACGCGCAGCGCGGCTCGCGCGCAGTGCCGTACCGGCGTCGGGCAGCGGGACGGACTGGACAGCGCCTGCTTGTGCTGGGCCCTGCCGCAATCCGATTGCCAGCCGGGTGGCGTTGTCGCGGACAGCGGCCGGACGCCACGGCTCGGCGGCGATGACCCGTAGCGCCTCAAGGGCGGCGGCGGCGGACGCCGGGGCCAGCGCGGTATCGAAGATGAAGCTCCGCGCGCGGTTGAGCAGGTGCTCCCGCAACAGGGCCGAACCCAGCACGGCCCCGCCTTGGCTGCCCAGGGCCTTGGACAGGGTGGCGGTCAGCACCACGTTCGGATGCCCGGCCAGGGCCGTCCCGGCCACGGCGCCGCGTCCCTCCAAGTGCCCGCGTCCCTCCAAGTGCCCGTATCCCTCATTCCCGGCTCCGCCCGAGACGCCCAGGCTGTGGGCTTCGTCGATCAGCAGCATGGCGTCGTGGTCCACGGCCAGTTCCAGCAGGGAGGCCAAGGGGGCGGCGTCGCCCCACACGCTGTAGATGGATTCGACGACGATCAACGCCCGCGGCTCGCTGTTCCCCGGACGAGCGACTCCGGAAAGGCGCTCGGCGAGCAGCCGGGCGGCGTCGTCGACGTCGTTGTGGGCGAAGGTTTCCACCCGCGAACGGGAGAGCCGGAAGCCGTCGATCAGCGAGGCGTGGCAGTGCTCGTCGGCCACGATCAGCGTGCCTGGGCCGCCCAGCGCCGTCACCACGCCCAGGTTCGCCAAGTACCCGGAGGAAAACACCAGGCCCGCCTCCATGCCGGTGAAGCGGGCCAGCTCCTCCTCGAGCTCAAGGTGCAGCCCGGTGGTTCCGGCCACGAGCCGCGAGGATGTGGCACCGGTGCCCCAGCGGCGCACGGCCTCGCACGCGGCCTCGGCCAGGCGCGGATCCGACGCCAGGCCGAGGTAATCGTTGCTGGACAGCTCCACCACGTTCCCGCCACCCGATCGGGTTTCCGGGGAGCGCCGCAGCCCGCGCCGCTCACGGACGGCGGCCTGCTGCTCCAGCCACTTGGTCATCGAGACGCTCACGGAGCGCCCACCCTTTCAGCCGACACGGCCGCGACTGCCGCCACCATCCCGGCGGCCATCGCTTCCGCTTCCGCGGCCGAACTGATGTACGGCGGCATGGCGTAAACGAGGTTCCGGAACGGCCGCACCCACACACCGTTGCGGAGGGCGGCCCGCGTCACGGCGGGAACGTCTACGGCGTCCTCCAGTTCGATGACGCCCACCGCGCCGGTGGTGCGGACGTCCGCGACGCCGTCGAGTTCCCGTGCGGGGGCGAGACCGGCGGCCAGCGCGGCACCCACCCGGGCCACGTCACCCCGCCAGGCACCGGTGGCGATGATCCCCAGGCTGGCGTTCGCCACGGCGCAGGCCAGGGGATTGCCCATGAACGTCGGCCCATGCAGGAGAGCCCCGGCTGCGCCGGTCGAGACGACCCGCGCCACATCGCCGGTGCAGAGCATGGCCGCCAGGCTGAGGTAGCCGCCGGTGAGGGCTTTGCCGACGCAGAGGATGTCCGGCACCACCCCGGCGTGGTCGGCCGCGAAGAGTTCCCCGGTGCGCCCGAAGCCGGTGGCGATCTCGTCCAGGATCAGCAGCAGGCCGTGCTGGTCGGCGACCTCCCGCAGGATCCGCACGCAGTCCGCCGGGTAGGCGAACATGCCGCCCGCGCCTTGCAGCACGGGCTCGGCGATGATCGCGGCCAGCTCATCCGAGTGCCGCGCGGCCAGTTCCGCCACCCCGGCCTGCCACTGCGCGATGTCCTGCCCGGTCGCGGTTGCTGCGGCCGGCGGACGGGGCGCGAAGACATTCGACGCCAGCATGCCCGGGAACGCCGAGTGCATGCCGTCCACCGGATCGCAGACACCCATCGCCGCGAAGGTGTCCCCGTGGTAGCCGCCGCGCAGGCTGAGGAAGCGTTGCCGCTTCGGCCGTCCCGCCGCCGTCTGGAACTGCACCGCCAGCTTCAGGGCCACCTCCACGGAAACCGAGCCCGAGTCGGCCAGGAACACCCGCTCCAAAGCGGGGCGGCCGGCCGCGGCTGGCGCCATCGCGAGGAGCCGCTCTGCCAGCTCGACGGCGGGACCGTGCGTGAGCCCGCCGAACATCACGTGGCTGAAACCGGCCAGCTGCCGCTTGGCCGCGGCGTCCAAGAGGGGATTCCGGTAGCCATGGATCACCGACCACCACGAGGACATGGCGTCGAGCACCTCGAAGCGCCCGCCCTGCTCATCGCGCAGCCGCAACCGCACGCCCTCGGCGCCTTCCACCTCCCACAGCGGAAGGGAGCCCGACGCCGGAGCATACGGATGCCACAGGCTGGCCCTGTCGCGTTCGATGAGGCCGTCGCGCTCGATGAGGCCGTCGCCCATGATGAGGCCGCCACGTCCGGCCCGGTTCATCCCGCCACGCTCCCGTGCCGGGAGCATGCGGCGCTCCAACCCAACGGCGTCACCTGGACCTTCATCCGGCGGCGGCACTGCGCGCAATAGCGCGGCGGTTCCAAAGCCAACTGCGCCCGGCAGCCTTGATGCGCCTGGCGCCCGGGGTGGGCATCCGACGTCGGGCTCCCACCGGCCGCGGCCGGCCTGCCTCCCGGAGCCCCGCCGCCGGGGACGTCCGCCAGCAGCGCCCCGCCGCAGTGCCCGCAGTACAGTTCCGTGTTCACAGCGTCTTCTGGAGTTCCTTGATGGGCATGTTCAGCTCCACCAGCAGCTGCAGGTCGGCGTCGGCCGGCCGGCCCAGCGTGGTCAGGTAGTTGCCGACGATCACGGCGTTGATACCGCCGAGCAGGCCTTCGCGGGTGCCCAGGTCGCCCAGGGTCAGTTCGCGGCCGCCGGCGTAGCGCAGCACCGTGCGCGGCATCGCCAGGCGGAACGCGGCGATGGCGCGGAGGGCGTCCTTGCCGTCCATGATGCCTTGGCTTTCCAGCGGCGTGCCGGGCCGCGGGTTGAGGAAGTTCAACGGGACCTCGTGCGGGTCGAGGGCGGCGAGCTGGGTGGCGAGTTCGGCCCGCTGCTCCAGGGATTCGCCCATGCCGATCAGGGCGCCGCAGCACAGTTCCATGCCGGCCTCCTTGACCATGGCGCAGGTTTCCAGGCGCTCTTCGTACGTGTGGGTGGTGACCACCTGCGGGAAGTAGCTGCGCGCCGTCTCCAGGTTGTGGTTGTAGCGGTGTACGCCCCATTCGGCGAGCTGCTCCACCTGACGCTGGGTCAGCATGCCCAGGGAGCAGGCGATGTTGATGTCCACTTCCTCGTTGATGCGGTCGATCGCGAACTTGATCTGGTTCATCAGCTTGATGTCCGGTCCGCGCACCGCAGCCACGATGCAGAATTCGGTGGCGCCCGTCGCGGCGGTTTCCTTGGCCGCCTTGACCAGTTCGGGGATGTCCAGCCAGACGCCCCGTACCGGACTGTCAAAGAGGCCCGACTGGCTGCAGAAGTGGCAGTCCTCGGGGCAGCCCCCGGTCTTGATGGAGATGATGCCCTCCACCTCCACGTCCTCGCCGCAGTGCTCCACCCGGACCTCGTGGGCCAACTGCAGGGCTGCCGGGATGTCCCCGTCGGGGAGCCGCAGGACTTCCAGCAACTGGGCCTCGTTCAGGCCGATGCCGCGCTCAAGGACCTGTTCGCGGGCTGTTTCCAAAATGGTCATGCTGCTCCTCGCTTCGTCGCTGGAATGCTTCGGTGAATGCCTCCTCACTGACCGTAGCCATCCCGCGGGACGGCGATTTTGTTGGACGTCCACAAAGCCCGGCGGCCGTTCTTGGCACCGCGCGGGCTGGAGCAAACCCGTGCCCGTGAAGAAGTAACAGCGCCGAAACACCACGGTGACGCCGCCGTCGAATCCCGCCGATAGCGTCGGGCGGAGCCGGAGAACACTGAGGAACAGCTGAGGAAAGTGATGTGGGGATGACTGAAGAACAGCAGGCAACACAGACCCTGGAACGCACGACGGCGGGCGGCAGCGCCGTCGTCGACGGTTCCGGAAGGGCGGCGGCAGGCAGCCCCGCCAGGAGCGACGCACTGAGCGCCGCGAAGGAAAGCCTGGAGGATTACACGCTGCGCTTCGCGCCGCGTTCCTACCGGAAGTGGAGCGCGGGGGTGGTGGCGACGAGCGCCCTGGGCGGCATCGCGTACCTGGCGGACTTCTCGATCGGCGCGAACATCGGGATTTCCTACGGCACCGGCAATGCGATCCTTGGCATCCTGGTGGCCGCGGTGGTCATCTTCGCCACCGGGTTTCCGCTGGCCTACTACGCGGCCCGGTACAACATCGACCTGGACCTCATCACGCGTGGCTCCGGCTTCGGCTACTACGGCTCGGTGGTCACCAACGTCATCTTCGCCACCTTCACCTTCATCTTCTTCGCCCTGGAGGGCTCCATCATGGCGCAGGGCCTGGAGCTGGGGCTCGGCATCCCGCAATGGATCGGCTACGCGGCGTCCACGCTGATCATCATCCCGCTGGTGATCTACGGGATGAACACGCTGGCCAAGCTGCAGGTGTGGACCACGCCGCTCTGGCTGCTGCTCATGGTGGTGCCGGTCGGGTACCTGGTGGTGTCGCACCCCGAAAGCATCGACTCCTTCTTCGCCTACACCGGCACGTCCGGGGAGTCCGGGACCAACCTGGCGTCCGTGATGCTGGCCGCGGGCGTCTGCCTGTCCCTGATGGCGCAGATCGCCGAACAGATCGACTACCTGCGGTTCATGCCGCCCCGCACCGCCGCGAACAAGGGCGCCTGGTGGCGGGCCGTGATCCTGGCCGGACCGGGCTGGGTGATTTTCGGTGCCATCAAGCAGATCGTCGGCATGTTCATCGCCGTCTACCTCATCGCCACCCTGGACCCGGCGGCGTCGGCCCACGCCAACGAACCCGTGCACCAGTTCCTGGGCGTCTACCGGGAAATGATGCCGGCCTGGCTCGCCATGACACTCGCCGTGGTGCTGGTGGTCATTTCGCAGATCAAGATCAACGTCACCAACGCCTACTCCGGCTCCCTCGCATGGACCAACAGCTTCACGCGCATCACCAAGACCTACCCGGGCCGGATGGTTTTCGTGGTGCTCAACCTGGCTGTGGCCCTGGTGCTCATGGAAGCGAACATGTTCGAGTTCCTCAACACGATCCTGGGCTTCTACGCCAACTGCGCCATCGCCTGGGTGGTCACGGTGGCTGCGGACATCGCCATCAACAAGTACCTGCTGAAGATTTCGCCCAAGGTACCCGAGTTCCGCCGCGGCATGCTGTACGCGGTGAACCCGGTGGGCTTCGTCTCCATGCTGGCCTCGGCCGGGGTGTCCATCGCCGTGTTCTTCGGCGCGTTCGGATCCGCCGTGCAACCGTACTCGCCGATCTTCGCTGTTGGCCTGGCCTTGCTCCTGCCGCCGCTGCTGGCCGTCCTGACCCGCGGCCAGTACTACCTGCGCCGGACGGACGACGGCATCGACCTGGCGATGTTCGATTCCGAGGGCAACCCCAGCCAAGCCAAGCTGCTGTGCCACGTGACCGGGATCGAGTTCGAACGGCCGGACATGCTCCGCTCGGCCCAGGACGGACCCGACGGCGAACCCCGGTACATCTCCTCGCTCGCCCTCTCCACGGACAAGACCGGGGAACTGGTGCTGCCGGCGCAGCAATAGCGTTACCGCGTAGGCACAGGGCTACGACCCGAGTTCCCTGTTCAGCCGCTCCAGCCTGGCCCTGGCCAGCTGGAAGCGGGGATCGCCGGGAACCGCGAGCCGGGCCATGGCCAGGGCGGCCTCGGAATCGCCCTGGCCCATGTCCGTGGAGCACCATTGCGCAAGCAACTCCGGGTCCCCACTGGATCGGACCGAGGATGCCACCGCCTGGTCGAGTTCGTCCCGCATGAGCTCCACGGCGAGGGTGGTGGACCGGTTGAGCAGCCGTCCGGTGTAGGCGGCAACGGCGTCGTGGATGCGTCCCGCACGAAGGTGCTCCGCCACCAGCCCCGCGTCGGAAACCACCTTCACGGCTTCGGCAAAACGGTAAGGGTTCGCCTCCACCAGTTGGCCCAGCGAGGCGCGGATGCGGTGCATCTCGGTCCGGATCGTCGCTGCGGCACCGTCCTCGCCATGCAGCTGGTATGCGAGTTCTTCCGCGCTCCAGCCCTGGGACCTGGAGGCGAGCAGCGCCAGGATTTCCGCCCGCCGCAGGGTCACCGGAACTTTCCTGCCGCCGTCGAGCTCCGCCGTCGGTTTGTCGCCGAGCAGCCGCAGGAAGAGCGTGGACCCCGGCCGCCCGGCGCGTCCGGCAGTCCCGACGGCGGCCGCCGGGCCACCTGCCACCGCGCCCGCCGAGCGGAGCAGTTCCTCCGCGAGCCGGACGCCGCAGCGCACCATGCGCATGCTGTCCGGGGTCACGGAGTCGATGGGGCCGGAAACATCCAGCACGCCGAGCAACTCACCGGTGAAAGGGTCGCGGATGGGTGCTGCCGTGCATGCCCACTCGTGATGGGTCCGGACGAGATGCTCGGCAGAGAACAATTGTGCGGCGTCGCCGGTGATGAGGGCTTCGCTGATCGCATTGGTCCCGATTCCCGCTTCGGACCAGTCGGCCCCTTCGACGAATTCCAGCGAATCCGCCTGCCGCAGCGCGGAGGCGCTGCCAAGCCGCCAGAGGACTTCGCCCTGGTGATCAGTGACGATCAGCAGGTGCCGGCCCGCCGCGGATTCGTCGGCCAGCAACTGGGTGAGGGCCGGGACCACTGTGGCCAGGCGGTGCTCCCGGCCGAGGGCCCGGGCTTCAGCCACCTCATGCCGGTGGATGGGCCGGTGTTGTTCGGGGTTGATGCCCAACGCCAGGGAGCGCTTCCACGATTCCAGCAATGACGGCGTGAAGGCGGGATCCGGGGTGCCGGACAACGTTGCATCGTGCGCGTTGCGCAGTGCCTTGGCGTATTCGCGCGGGGCCGAAAACCGCAGGGCGAGGTCGCTTGCCAGCACGTGGCGCATGCGCCAACTCCTTCGCCGTCGAATGGAATCCTGCGGTCCGCAGAAGCAGCGGACCCGGTGCAACCCGATTGTAACCCCCGCCCGCATTTACTTGTGATGCGGGTCACCCACCGGACGTTGCTTGGCGACGTTGCTTGGACCGGGCGGACCCCATGGTCAGCGATGGAAAGAGGAGAGATGCCTGAAACCGCAAACGCCATAGCCGCGGCCTGGCTGGCGCAGTTCGATGAAGCGCTGCGCAGCAATGACACCGGGGCCGTCCTGGAACTGTTCGATGACGAACCATACTGGCGCGACTTCGTGTCCTTCACCTGGAACCTCAAGTCGCTCGAGGGCAAGGCTGAAATCAAGCGCATGCTTGAAGCCACGCTCGGGGACGTGCAACCAGGCAACTGGACGCTCGCCGAAGACGCCACAGGCGATGCCGCCGCCACCGAAGCCTGGGTCAACTTCGAAACTGCGCAGGCCAGGGGACACGCTCATCTGCGGCTCCGGAACGGCAAGTGCTGGACGCTGTTGACCACGATGCAGGAACTCAAGGGCTTCGAAGAGAAGAAGGGCCCCAACCGTGAACAGGGTGTGGCCCACCGGATCGAGAAAGGCCGCAAGTCCTGGCTGGAGCGCAGGGAAGAACAAGAAGCCCGGCTCGGCTACGGGGAGCAGCCCTACACCGTGATCATCGGCGGCGGCCAGGGCGGCATCGGCTTGGGCGCCCGGCTCCGCAGGCTCGGCGTGTCCACGATCATCGTGGAGAAGAACGCCCGGCCCGGCGACTCCTGGCGGAACCGGTACAAGTCCCTGCACCTGCACGACCCCGTCTGGTACGACCACCTGCCGTACCTGAAGTTCCCGGACGACTGGCCGGTCTTTGCCGCCAAGGACAAGATCGGCGACTGGCTGGAGCATTACACCCGCATCATGGAGCTGAATTACTGGAGCAGCACCGAATGCACCAACGCCCGCTGGGACGAGGACGCCAAGGAGTGGGCGGTCCAGGTGGTCCGCGACGGCGAGCCCGTCACCTTGCGCCCCAAGCAGCTGGTCTTCGCCCTGGGCGTGTCCGGGTACCCGAACATTCCGGCGTTCGACGGCGCCGAATCCTTCCTGGGGGAGCAGTACCACTCGTCCAGGCACCCGGGTGGCGGAGACTGGACGGGCAAGAAGGTGGTGGTGATCGGCTCGAACAACTCGGCGCACGACATCTGCGCCGATCTGTGGGAGCACGGCGCGGACGTCACCATGGTGCAGCGCTCCTCCACGCACATTGCCCGCAGCGAATCGCTCATGGACCTGGCCCTCGGAGACCTCTATTCGGAGCGGGCGCTCGCCAACGGAGTGACCACCGAGAAGGCAGACCTGCTGTTTGCGTCCTTGCCGTACCGCATCCTGCCCGAGGCGCAGGTGCCGGTGTACCAGGAGATGGCCAAGCGGGACGCGGAGTTCTATTCGCAGCTTGAGGCGGCCGGCTTCGAACTGGACTTCGGCGTTGACGGCTCCGGGCTGTTCCTGAAATACCTGCGGCGCGGCTCCGGCTACTACATCGACGTAGGTGCGTCCCAGCTGATCATCGACGGCCGGGTAAAACTGGCGTCCGGGCAGGTCGCCAAGATCACCGGCAACGCCGTGGTCATGGCCGATGGCACCGAGCTCGAAGCGGACGTGATCGTCTATGCCACCGGCTACGGCTCCATGAACGCCTGGCTGGCCGATCTTGTTTCGCCCGAAGTGGCGGACAAAGTGGGCAAATGCTGGGGCTTCGGCTCGGACACACCGAAGGACCCTGGACCTTGGGAGGGCGAACTGCGCAATATGTGGAAGCCCACCAACGTGGAGAACCTCTGGATCCACGGCGGCAACCTGCACCAGAGCCGGCACTATTCGAACTACCTGGCGCTGCAGCTCAAGGCCCGCCTGGAAGGCCTCCCGACGCCGGTGTACGAACTCCAGCCCTCCCACCACACACGCTGAAAGGCGGAACTGCATGAAAGCGGCACGTTTCCACGGGCAGAAGGACCTTCGCGTGGAAGACATTCCGGAGCCGGGCACCCGGCCGGGCACAGTCAAGATCGCCGTCGCCTGGTGCGGCATCTGCGGTACCGACCTGCACGAATTCCTTGAAGGGCCCATCTTCATTCCGCACCCCGGCCATCCCCATCCGCTGGCCGGGGAGGACCTTCCGGTGACCATGGGCCACGAGTTCTCCGGCGTTGTCGAGGAACTCGGCGAAGGCATTACGGGTCTCGCCGTGGGCGACGCTGTGGTGGTGGAACCCTATTTCGTCTGCGATGCATGCGGCCCCTGCAAGGCCGGTAACTACAACCTTTGCACCCGGATGGGTTTCATCGGCCTGGCCGGCGGCGGGGGCGGTCTCAGCGAGAAGATCGTGGTGGATGCCCGCTGGGTGCATCCCGTAGGAGACCTTCCCCTGGATGAGGCTGCGCTGATCGAGCCGCTCTCCGTGGCCTACCACGCGGTTTCCCGTGCGGGCCTCACGGCCGGCGACGTCGCCGTCGTCGGGGGTGCCGGGCCGATCGGGCTGCTCACCGCGGCCGTGCTCAAGGGCCTGGGCATCACCACCATCCTCACCGAGCTGTCCAGCGCCCGGAAGGAGAAAGCGCGCAGCTCCGGTGTCGCGGACCATGTCCTCGATCCCTCGCAGGAAGACGTCACGAAGCGCGTCCTGGAGCTGACGGACGGCGCCGGTGCGGATGCAGCGTTCGAATGTGCCGGCGTCAACGCCGTGCTGGATGCGATGCTCGACGTCGTCAGGCCGGGCGGGGTGGTGGTGAACGTTTCCATCTGGGGGCGGCCAGCAACGGTGGACATGCAGAAGATCGTGCTGAAGGAGATCGACCTCCGCGGGACCATCGCGTACCGCGGGGACCACGCACCCGCGATCCGGCTGGTGCAGGACGGGAAAGTGGACCTCAAGCCGTTCATCACCGGAAGGATCGCGCTGGAGGACCTGGTGGATGAGGGATTCGACACCCTGATCAACCACAACGACACCGCGGTGAAAATCATCGTCCATCCGTAGCTGATCATCTGACAGCGGCAGCCTTTCCGGCGGCACCATGAGCCGGCTTCGTTGCGCAGGCGTCACGCCTGCGCAACGAAGGCCCCGGTGACTGTACAACTGCGCAGCCGGACACCCGAAGACGTGATCTACGCCTCACCCGGAATAGTTGCACGCGCCCCATAGTTGCGCCAGACGGAAACGATTCCCTCTGTGAAAGGTTCTGCGCATGCTGTTCTCACCCCTGACCGTCGGCGAGCTGGAAATCCCCAACCGCCTGGTGATGGCACCCCTCACCCGTGTCCGCGCAGGCCAGGAAGGCATTCCCGGTCCCCTGCTCGTGGAGCACTACCGCCAGCGGGCTTCGCTGGGCCTGATTGTCAGCGAGGGCACCTACCCGACACCTGCCGGCCAGTCCTACCCCGGGCAGCCGGGCCTCGTCACCGACGAACAGATCGCCGGTTGGAAGAAGGTCACCGACGCCGTCCATGCCGAGGGTGGACGCATCTTCGCCCAGATCATGCATGGCGGACGCGTCTCCCACCCGGACATCATCGGCGGCCGCGAAGTCGTCGCCCCGAGCGCAGTGGGGATCAGCGGCGAGGTCCGCACCCCGAACGGCAAGCAGCCCTACCCGGTGCCGCGTGAACTGCGCACCGACGAGCTTCCCGTGGTGATCCAGGAACTCGTCACGGCCTCCCGCAACGCCATCGAGGCGGGCTTCGACGGCGTCGAGCTCCATTCCGCCAACGGCTATCTTCTCCATGAGTTCCTCGCACCGAATACGAACGTCCGTACGGACAGCTACGGCGGTTCCCCCGAGAACCGGGCCCGCTTCGTGATCGAAACCGTACAGGCCGTGGTCGAGGCCCTGGGCGCCAGCCGCGTGGGAATCCGGATTTCCCCCGAGCACCTGGTCCAGGAGATCGCCGAGACCGACCCGGCCGACGTCCGTGCCACGTACGAGGTGTTGGTGGACACGATCGCTCCGCTCAACCTTGCCTACCTGAGCATCCTGCACGACGACCCCAAGGGCGCCCTCGTGCAGGACCTGCGCGAACGCTTCAAGGGCACCTTCCTGGTCAACACCGGGTTCAGCTCCGTGACCGGCCGGGACGAAGCCGTGGAACTGGTCGCCGGCGGCCACGCGGACGCCGTCGTGGTGGGCCGTCCCGCCATCGCCAACCCCGACCTTGTGCGCCGCTGGCGTGAGGGCCTGCCGCTGAACGAAGCGGATCCCACCACGTTCTACGGCGAAGGGGCCAAGGGCTACACGGACTACCCGTACTACGAGGAATCGCAGAACTAATCCCCACCGGCCCCCTAACCTCCGCTGCGCTGCGGTCAGGGAACCCTGCCGGCGTGGGCCCAGCCACCGGCCCCCTAACCTCCGCTGCGCTGCGGTCAGGGAACCCTGCCGGCGTGGGCCCAGCCACCGGCCCCCTAACCTCCGCTGCGCTGCGGTCAGGGAACCCTGCCGGCGTGGGCCCAGTCACCGACGGCGGCATGCCCCAGAAACGGGTATGCCGCCGTCGGGCGTTGAGGCGTCTTACCGGTATGCGAGCCCCGCGGCCTCAGCGCGGGGTCACGGTGATCGCCCGCAATAACAGCTCGACTGTTGCCGCGGTCGCGTCTTCCACACTCATGCCGTCGAGCAGTTCATCCGTCGCGAGCGATGCGACGCCGTGCACGCTGGCGAACACGACGAGCGCGATGCGACCGGAGTCGCCGGGTATCACCTGCCCGGCCGCCTGTGCGGCCGCGACGAGGGAGACTGCCAGATCCATGCTCCGCCGGCCTGCGGCGATGAGCGCGTCGCTGGCCCCTTCGGCGTGCTTCGCGATGTACATGAGCCCGAGGAGGGCCGCGTTTTCGACGGCGAAGTCGACGTAGGCAGTCGCCAGCGCACGGAAGCGGGTCTCAAATGAGCCTTCGGATCCCGCGGCGTCGGACATCATGGCGTTAAGCCGCTCGAAACCATCGAATGCCAAGGCGTCCAGCAGCGCCTGCCGGTCACGGAAATGCCGTGCTGGTGCGGCGTGGCTTACGCCGGCGTCGCGCGCCAGCTGCCGCAAGGAGAGCGACTCCACACCAGAGCTGCGCACCGTGGCCTCGGCGAGCTCGAGCAGCGTCGCGCGGAGGTTCTCGCGGTGATACTTCGAAGCGGGCATGCCTCGAGTCTAGGGACGTAAGTAGGCATTGACAACATTGGGTAGTGCGGGCATGATGTTGTCATTGCCAACATCGATCGATCGGAGCCCCTATGTCCCGCAGTCACGCCGGCACAACCGTCCTCATCACCGGCGCTAGCTCTGGCCTTGGTGCCGAGTTCGCCCGGGTGCTCGCCGCCAGGGGCGCATCTCTCGTGCTCGTGGCCCGCCGCGAACACCGTCTCACCGAACTGGCCGACGAGATCAGGTCGACGCACGGCGTCGACGTACACACCGTCGCCCTCGACCTCACCGCGCCGGCCGCTACCGCCACCCTGGTTGCCGCCGTTCGTGACCGGGGCCTCACGGTCGACTCGCTCATCAACAATGCCGGGTATGGCATGCACGGCGGACTCGTCGACGCGGATGCAGCCCGGCTCGACGAACAGGTGAGGCTCAACGTCGCCGCGGTGGTGTCGCTAACGCGGGCCTTCCTGCCCGAGATGACGGCGTCCGGCCGCGGCGTGCTCGTGAATGTCGCGAGCACGGCCGCTTTCCAGCCCTTGCCGCTCATGGCGGTTTACGGTGCGACGAAGGCCTTCGTGCTGAGCTTCACGGAGGCGGTCGCCTTCGAGACGCGCGATTCCGGACTGCGCGTCACCGCGCTCTGCCCCGGTGCCACCCGCACCGAGTTCTTCGACGTCGTCGGCACCGAATCCGCCGCAGTCGGCAGGCTGCAGACCGCCGGGCAGGTCGTCACGACGGCCATGCGCGCCCTCGACGCCCGCCGCACCCCCGGCGCCGTCGTCTCGGGCGGCATCAACCGCGTGGGCGCCGTGTTCGCCCGCATCATGCCCCGGTGGGTGGTCGTGCCGATGACCGCCCGGTTCATGGCGCACTGAGCGGATCCCGCACCTCCGATCAGTGCGCGGTGCCGGCCTCTCGCCGAAATGACGGCACCCCTTGGCGGGCGGGTTCGCTCGTCGTGCGTTAAGTCGTTCCGAGCAGTTGACCATCCGCCCTCCGGCCGCCTGCTCTCTGACAGAGTCCGATGAACCCGCCCAGCTGCTCGAGGCCCTCCGGGTGGACGGGCAGGTAGTTGCTCAGCTCCGGTGAGCGGACGACGACGGCGCGCCACTGCCCGCGCGAAACCGCCACGTTGATCCGGTTCCGGGAGAGCAGGAACTCCATGCCGCGCGGAACCTCGCCGGCCGCCGACGCCGCCATCGACACGATGACCACCGGCGCCTCCTGGCCTTGGAACTTGTCCACGGTCCCCACCCTCACGTTCCCCAGTCCAGCCGCCCGCAGTTCGCTCCGGATCAGTTGCACCTGGGCGTTATAGGCGGCGACCACCAGGACATCCTGCTCCTCGAGTGGCCTGGCTTCGGGATCCTTCTGGGGGTCGAGCCAGCCCAGGCCGAGGTGGGCCCCGACCTGCCGGACCACCTCCGCAGCTTCCTCGGGTGACGACGTCGAATTCCCGCGGTGTGGCACATAGACACACTCGATCCCGGGTGGGCAACCCTCAAGGTGCCGTGCCGAGGCCGGGGGAGCGGCGCGGAGCCGGCCGTCGTAGGAGAGTTCTGACACGGCCGCGCACAGTTCAGGGTGCATCCGCCATGACGTGGCCAGGAAATAGCCCAGTTCCGGCGGCAAGGTGTGGTGTCCCTGCGAGAGCCAGCCGAGGGCCGATTCGTCCACCGGCTCCGGATGCTTCCCTTGCGTGACCTGCGGGAGTTGCTGCGGGTCGCCCAGGAGAAGGAGCCGTTGTGCCGCGCGGCTGACCGCCATGGTGTTGGCCAGCGAGAACTGACCGGCCTCGTCGATGACGAGCAGGTCCAGGGACCCCGCTGGCACCCCGTTGCCTGTCATGGTCCACGCCGTGCCGCCGATCAGGGCGCCGCCGGGTCCGGCGAGGAGGCGTTCGACGCCGGATTTGTCGCGTTGCTGCCAGGGCAGCGGATCGTCGTGCTTGACTTCCTTCGCCACCCGCTGCGGATCGACGCCCGCTTTCTCCACGGCAGCGCACAGCATGTTCTCCACCACGGCATGCGATTGGGCGACGACCCCCACCTTCCAACCGCGCGCCACCAGCCGGGCCACCACATGGGAACCGACGTGCGTCTTCCCGGTCCCGGGCGGCCCCTGCACCGCAAGGCAGGAATGGTCGAGATCTGCCACGGCTTCGGTAATCGCGTCGATGTAGCCGTCCGGGCCGTCCGCCACCGGGGGCAGCGCAGCACGGCTCCTCAGCCGGGGTGGGCGGCGGCGGAGCAGATCCAAGGCGGGGTCGCGGGGCCACGACGGAAGGGCGTGCCGAAGACTGGTGGCCAGCTGCGCCAGGGCGGCCTTCTGCCCGTCGGTGGGAATCGGCCTGTCCGGGGTCAGGGCCATGGGCAATGCCGCAAACTCCGTGGCGCCGCGGGGCAACCGCTCGGCGATGACCACGGCATCCCGGCCACCAATTTCGGCGCTGTCGACCACCTCCGTGCCCGCCCAACCGGAGCGGCCCAAGGCGGACTGAAGGCCCGAGGCGTCGTCCTTTCCCTGCAGGCACTCCGGCAGGGGAGGCCCATACATCCGGAAGAACGTCCTGCCCGCCGAAAAGTCGGACCCTTCGGCGGCCCTGCCGGTCAACCGGATCGTGCGGACAGGATTCTTGCGCGGCCCGGGTTTCGCCCAGTTCTGGAGCACTTCAACGTTTTCGGCCAGGAACACATCCCGGGTGTCTTCCCATTCTGAGACGGGCTTGTCGAGGCGGTCGAAGTGGCCCCACCAGTACTGTTTGTCTTCGCGCCGGTGGTAGCCGACGGCGGCAGCCACCAGGGCAATGGCGCGGGCATCGTCAGACTGGAGTTCTTCCTCCGTCAGGGTGCCCAGGTACTCCAGCAACGCAGCTTCCCCAGGGGCGGCTTCGTACCCGGCGGCGACCTGCGAGGACTCGATGACTGCGTCGGCGGGGGACACCGGGGCAGCAGCGCCTACCTCGATGGACCGCTCCGCGGCGAGGCCGAGCAGCCAGTTGCGCAGTTCCAGGGTGGAGAGGCAGTCGTATTCGTTGTAGTCGGAGATGCTCGCCAGGATCGCCGCGGCTTCGTCCGTTTGCCCCGTGTCCCGGGCCGTGCAGTAGTTGGCGTACGCAATCACGGAGGCTCCGGCGTCGGTGACATCCCCGGAGCGCAGGTGTTCGCCCATGTAGAGGGGTTCGAGCTTCTTGATGCTGTAGGAGTTCTCGGAAATCCGCAGACTGTGGCGCACGGTGTCGTACAGGTCCACGAGCACGCCGTCGCGCAAGAGCCCGTCCACCTCGGCTTCGCCCATCACGTGGCTCAGGGACAGGTTCCGCAGCGCCGTCTTCTCGTAGGACGCGTAGTGGTAGATGTGCATGCCGGGATACTTGGCGCGGCGTTCGGCGACGTAGTCCAGGAAGTTCCGGAAAGCCTTGCCCTCCTCGGCCCGGGAGTGGGCCCAGAACGGCCGGAACACGGGCGCCGCACCAGGCTCCACCGGATTTTCGACCACCCCGAACAGATACTCCAGCCCCCACACGCCGGCGGGATCCTGCCACAGGGGGTCGCCCTCGAAGTCGAAGAAGATATCGCCGGGGTCCGGAGCCGGGATACGGCCCAGGGTGTTGTCGGGCAGGACCGTACAGCCCACGGCCTTGGCCTCACCCAGCTTGTTCGTGTAGTGGACGGTGCCGTCCGGCGTGCCGGTGCCGGTCTGGAGCCGGGCCTGCTCCCGCAGCCGCCGGAAGGTGGCGTCGCCGTCAGCGGGCGCCGCGGCCAGTTGGTCGATGGTGGTGATCCCTGATTCGATCAGCTTCTTGCGCCGGTTGACGCGCATCCCGGCCACCATCAGGAGGTCGCGATGCAGGAGGACCTGCTCGGCGCAGTAGTCGCAGCGGCCGCAGGCGGAGTAGCGCGGATCGCCCCAGCCGACCGGACCGGTGCCGGCGATGTGGTCCGCCGTCATGTCGAGGAAACGCTCCCGGCGTTCCCTGAAGACAGGAAGGATGTCTGCCAGGACGTGGTCGCTGTGGCTTCCGTTTCCGAGCACCAGGGTGACAGTGGGATCGGGTGCGATATCCGCTGTGAGGAGCTGATCTGCGTACGCGGCCAGCTGCAGCAACGCGGTGACTTTCGCGTGCCGGGCCAGCTTGGTGTCGAACACCGCATACCTGCCCTGGCCGCGCTTCACCAGGAAGTCGGAGCGGCCGTGGAAGGTGCCGTCGAAGAACGCGGCCTGGAACACGATGTCCGCCCCGGACCGAAGGGCTCCGATCGATTCCTCATGCTTGGCGCGCAGGGTGGCCCGGTCCATCTCGCCGGCGGGAACGACGTCGTACACGCCCCGTCCCGTGGCCGGATCCCAGGTGCCGAACTCCGCGAGGAACGCGTCAAGCACCTTGTGCTCGTGGACGTCGCCGAGCGTCGCGGCGCGGTCCAGCATGGGGTCCTTCGGGAAATCCGCAGGGGCGCTGCGGCCGAGTTTCTCGTCGAGCTTCCGCAGGACCTGGTACTCGCACGTAGCAGCGGCCACAAGGTCGCTGGCCGAATACACCAGGTCCTTGGGCCGGCCGGCCGTCTCCGCGTCGAGAAAGAACATTGCGCCCCCAAAAGGCTGTCGAACTGATGAAGCCAAGCTATCAGCGGGGGCTGACATTCACGCCGCGCCATAACGCAGCACGACGGCGGCACCCGCCTTCCCGAAAGAAGGCGGGTGCCGTCGTCGTCGGCTATGCCTGGGGGCGCCTCATTTCCGCGGTGACCGGCGGGTCTTGGGAGCGGGCTTCTCCTGCTGCTTTTCCCCAGCCGCCACCGGGGCCATCAAGTCCCGGACTTCAGCGACCACGCTCGGATGGACTCCGCGCTCGCTGAGGTCCTTCGCCAGGGTCTCGACCTCGGCGTTGGCGGCCTGGGCGTTGTCGGCGGCCAGGTGCAGGCCGGTCCGGAACTGGACCAGGTTCCGGTACGCGAGGTTTCCCGACGGCGTCGCGGCCGCCTGGTACCGCTGCAGCCCCGGTTCGGTGAGGGCCAGCGCCCGTTGCGGGTCGGCGCTGTGGCTCTTGACCATGGTGAGGTGCTCCCGTCGGTAGAAATCGTCGCCTACGGACTGCGCGACGGCGGTAGCGGCCTTGACGCCCAAGGGTTCGCCCGTGAAGCGTTCGGCTGCCTCCGTGAGGGCGTCCAGTCCCTTGCTCAGGTAGGGCGACATGGACCCTTCGAAGGCGAGGGTGAGCCCGACTTCGCGGTTGAAGAATTGCGGCGCGAAGCGGTCCTCTTCCTTGGTGACGGGGAAACCGATCCGCAGCGGGAAGGTGTTGGATGCCTGCAGCACTCCTTCGCTGCCGTAGACCACGCGGACCAGGTATTGGCCCGGCTCGTCGAACACGAAACCGCCGGTGCTGTAGGCCAGTTGGACCAGTTCGCTGAAGCGGTCCTCGCCCTCCTTGCCACCGGCCCCGGCCGCCGGGCCGAGGGTCACGGGTTCGGGGATGCCGTAGTAGCACACCACTGATTCGTGCAGCACGGTGGTACCGTTGGGCTTCTGCACGTACACGGTGGTGTTCCCGTAGCGTGGGTCGAGGCGGCGGTCCAGCACCAACGGCGCGTCGCTGGTGTTCCGGAGCCGGAACTCCAAGGCCACCGGCTCCATGAAGTCGAAGTGGTTCTTGCCGGTGACGGTGAATTCCACATCGCTGCCCGGGCCCGAAACCGTCATGGCACCGGCCGGGGATTCCAGGTGTCCGCCCGAGGCCCACGGATCCCCGCCCATGATTACCGAGGCGCGGTCGCCGTGGCGCATGTGCAGGAGTTCGTCGTCGTCGAAGCGGAACCGGAAGTTCGCCCAGAACTGGTCCGCCCCGTTGCGCTGGTCATAGCGCCAGTCGTAGTTCATCCAGGACAGCGAATCCGGGCGGGCCTTGTCCCACGAGTGCAGGAAGTTGAAGGCGTGCCCGGCCTCGTGCACCCAGGTGTAGAGGTAGTGGCGCTGCGCCCACGCCTGGTCCTGGTTCGCGGGGGTTCCTGCCACCAGGTTGGTGAACCACGAGTGGTTGCGGAACACGGCGAAGCCCTGCCGGTCGGGACCGCGGCCCGCCCCGCCAAAACCGGCGGCGGCGTCGAACATGATGCCCCCTACGCCCGCGCTGTCGAACAATCCGGCCTGCATTCCCCAGAGATTCCAGGCCGGCCAGCCCGAGTTGAAGCGGCTGAAGGAAGTCTCCATGGCATCGTGGAGTTCGCCGACATTCCACGACACGAAGGCCGGGGCGCTGTCGTCGATCACGGTGTGCACGGAGTCGATCCGGACGTCCACGCCGGCGTCCTTGTAGCTGGCGCCGATGTCCAGGGTGCGTTCGGCGAGGTCCGCGGGGCGGTTGTTGTGGCTGTGAGTGTTGTAGGACGGGGCTTTGGGGTCAACGTCCACCGAACTGCAGAAGTCCATTTCCAGGTTCACATCCCGGAAGCAGTCGGACTTGTACGCGCAGGTGTATGCGGCTTCCGCGGCGCCGCCGACCGTGAAGACCACGCTGGCCGGCTGGATGGCGCCGAAGAACCAGCCCACGGAGATGTCCACCGTGGTGGGCGGGTGTACCCCCTGCCAGTAGCGGACGGTGCCGCTGATCCGTACCCGGCAACGGGTCCACGTGACCACCGGATTGTCTACGATCCAGGACTCCAGGTAGGTGGTGACCAATTGGAACCGGCCGCCGATCCGCACGAAACGCTTGGTGTAGATGTCCCCGCTGACCTTGTTCAGCACGGGGGATTCGACGTTGTTCCGCCGGTCGATGTCCAGGCGGAGGTCCAGGGACCGGCCGATCAGCGACGCGCCGGCCTGGCTTCCTTCGTAGCGCCCGCTGATGGCCGCGTTCCGCCAGCACCGCCACCAGTCGTGGTCCGGCGGGAGCGGCAGCGGTCCCGGCTGCGGGAAGGGGATAGGGCCGGGCAACGGAACGGGTCCCGGAAGCGGGATCGGACCCGGCAGGGGCGACGGCGGCAGCGGCACGGGAAAGGGGTTGTCGGGGTTGGGCGTGAATGAGGCATCGGGCATGTTGGGGTTGTTCATCGCGGGGGTCTTTCTCGCTCAAAGCAATGGAACATAATCGTTCGCCGGGACGGCACGGGCGGCGCGGCGGGCAACGGGTAGCCCGGAGGGCGGGTCCATGGAGGGGCCGGCGGAAAGACGGTCCAGAGCGAGGCGGTGCGAGTCGGTCGGCGTCCCCAGAACAGTCAGAAGTTGGCCCGCGCCCCGAATCCGTAAGTAACCAAGGGGAACAATACTCCAACGAATGGATTATTGAAATGGTGGGCTAGACCACGATCCTTCCGGTCCCCTCGAGGCGTAGTCTGGCATCATCGGCGCCGGTGCCGGGCGGGTCAGCGTCGATGCCAATCGATCAAGGAGGACTCATGAGTGTTGTACGCGAATTCATGACCACCGATGCCCAATGCGTGAAGGAAGACCAGTCGCTCTTGGAAGCGGCCGTGATGATGCGCGATTTGGACGTTGGTTCCCTGCCTATCTGTGGCGGTGATGGGAAGCTTAAGGGATTCATCACCGACCGCGACATCGTGGTCAAGTGCGTCGCCGAAGGCTGGGTTGCCAGTGAGAAGAAGGCCGCCGACCTTGCCCAAGGAAAGCCCATCTGGATTGACGCCGATGCCAGCGTCGACGCCGCGATCGACCTGATGGAAAAGCACCAGATTCGGCGCCTTCCGGTCATTACCGACCACAAGCTGGTGGGCATCATCAGCCAGGGCGACATCGCCAGGAACTACTCCGAGCAGCGTGTCGGCGAATTGGTGGAGCACATTTCCGCCAAGACTCCGATGGCGCCCATGGGCTGACCAGACAACGGACCGGGCACCGCGGCGGACGCGCCGCGGTGCCTTTTCTTATCCAGCGTTCCTGTACTGCAACTAGAGGAACGCCTCGCGCCCGGTGCCTTCCCGCAACACGAGCTCCCCGCCTTCAACCGACGCCAGCAGGCTCTTCGGCCGGCCGTGGACCGTGATCTGGGCGGACATCTCCCTGGACGGTATTTCGACGCCGACCGTGGCCCCCTTGGCCGGCAGTTCCACGGAGATTTCGGCAGCCATCCCCAGCAGCATCTTCGTGGACGCGCCCGGTTCGTGGTGGGCTTCCTTGCCGTTGACGGTGATAGTGACGTCGTCGCCGTCGAACCCGTCCTGGAGGATAACGAGCAATTCCTGCATGGTGCGCCCCTTCCTCGCGGTGCCTTCCCACTACAGCACGCGCCTGCTCCTTTCGGTAGGGCAAACTGTGTTGGTGACTCAAATTCCTTCCGGTACCGCAACCGCCGCATCGCCCGAGGCCGCCATCCACGCCGTGATCGCCGAGGAACTCGGCGTGAAAGCCTGGCAGGTGAAGGCCGCCGTCGAACTGCTCGACGCCGGCTCCACCGTGCCGTTCATCGCCCGTTACCGCAAGGAGGTCACGGGCACCTTGGACGACACCCAGCTGCGCCAGCTGGAGGAACGGCTGCGGTACCTGCGGGAACTGGAGGAACGCAAGCGCACCGTCCTTGAGGCGATTGCCGCCCAGGGCAAACTGACCCCGGAACTGGAGGCCGCCGTCGTCGGCGCGGACACCAAGGCCCGGCTCGAAGACATCTACCTGCCCTACAAGTCCAAGCGCCGCACCAAGGCGCAGATCGCCCGCGAGGCAGGCCTTGAGCCCCTCGCCGACGCGCTGCTGGCCGATCCCACGCTGAACCCCGAGGCCGAAGCCGCCAAGTACCTCAACGCCGAACACTCGGTCGACGACGCCACTGCCGCGCTCGCCGGTGCCCGCTCCATCCTGGTGGAGCGCGTCTCCCAGGATGCCGACCTCGCCGAGACCCTCCGCGAGCGGCTGTGGACCCAAGGCAGCATGGTGTCGCGGGTGAAGAAGGGCATGGAGGTACAGGGCCAGAACTTCAAGGACTACTTCGAGTTCTCCCAGCTGCCCGCCAAGATGCCCGGCCACCGGGTGCTCGCGCTGCTGCGCGGCGAGAAGGAAGACGTGCTGGAGCTGCAGCTCGCCGAGGCGGAACCGGCCGACGACGACGCCCTGGCCGCCGCGCGCACCCGCTATGAGAACGCCGTGGCCGCCTGCCTCGGGGTCGCCGACCGCGGCCGGGCTGCGGACAGCTGGCTGATGCAGACGGCGCAGATCGCCTGGCGGTCGAGGATCCTGGACCGGCTCGCGAACGACCTGCGTGGGCGCCTCTTCGCCCAGGCCGAGGACGAGGCCGTGCGCGTCTTCGCCGCCAACCTCCGCGACGTGCTGCTCGCCGCGCCGGCGGGCAACCGCGCCACGCTGGGCCTGGACCCGGGGCTGCGCACCGGAGTGAAGGTGGCCGTGGTCGACGGCACCGGCAAGGTGGTCGCCACCGACACCGTCTACCCGCACGCCCCGGCAAAGAAATGGGATGAGGCCCTGGCGACCCTTTCGCGGCTGGTGGCGCAGCACGGCGTCGAACTCGTCGCGATCGGCAACGGCACCGCCTCGCGGGAAACGGACAAGCTGGCTGGCGAGCTCATCAAGTCCCTCAAGGCCGCCGGCGGTCCGGCGCTGCAGAAGCTCGTGGTCTCCGAAGCCGGCGCGTCCGTGTACTCGGCGTCTGCGCTGGCCGCCGCCGAACTGCCCGGCATGGACGTCTCCCTGCGCGGGGCCGTGTCCATCGCACGGCGGCTGCAGGACCCGTTGGCGGAACTGGTGAAGATCGAACCGAAGTCGATCGGCGTCGGACAGTACCAGCATGACGTGACGGCCGCGAAGCTGGACCGCTCCCTGGACGCCGTGGTCGAAGACTGCGTGAATGCCGTCGGGGTGGATTTGAACACGGCCTCGCCCGCGCTGCTCAGCCGGGTGGCCGGCGTCGGTCCGCTGCTGAGCGAGAACATCGTGGCCTACCGGAACGAGAACGGCCCCTTCGCCAAACGTGCCGAGCTGAAGAAGGTGCCGCGCCTGGGCGCCAAGGCCTTCGAACAGTGTGCCGGCTTCCTGCGGATCAGCGGGGGAGCCGAGCCGCTGGACGCCTCCAGTGTGCACCCGGAGGCGTACTCCGTAGCCCGGAAGATCCTGGCTGCCGCTTCTTCTTCGGCTTCGCCGGTGTCCGCGCTTGACCCGCACGCATTCGTGGACGGCGCGTTCGGTGTGCCGACCGTGCGGGACATCATGGCCGAACTCGAAAAACCCGGACGCGACCCCCGCCCTGCGTTTGTGGCTGCGAGCTTCTCTGAAGGCGTCGAGAAGATCTCCGACCTGAAGCCGGGGCTGATCCTGGAGGGCACGGTCACCAACGTGGCAGCGTTCGGTGCGTTTGTGGACGTCGGGGTGCACCAGGACGGGCTGGTCCACGTCTCGGCGATGTCCACCAAGTTCGTCTCCGACCCGCGCGAAGTGGTCAAGTCCGGCCAAGTCGTGCGGGTGAAGGTCCTTGAGGCCGACCCCGAGCGGAAGCGGATTTCGCTGACCCTGCGGCTCGACGACGAAGCTGGGGTTGGCGGGGCCGGTCGTCCGGGAGGGGGTGCTCGTCCGGGCGGCGCTGGTGGCCAGCGCGGGGCCGGCCAGGAGCGGGGAGGACAGGAACGGGGCGGGCAGCGCGGCTCCCAGGAGCGCGGTGGCCAAGACCGCCGCGGCTCCAACGACCGGGGCGGCCAACGCCGGAACCCGGGTGGCAGCCAGCAGGGCCGGCAGGCGCCGGCGGCCGATACGGCGTTGGCGGAAGCCCTTCGCCGGGCCGGCCTCGCCAAGTAGCGCCGCCCCGCAACGCAGGCCAAGCACCGCAGGCCAAGCAGCATCCGACGTGGGAAGGAGCATCGCACGACGCTCCTTCCCACTTGCTTTTCCGGGCACCGCCCGGGCCGCGGCGAGTCGCCCGGACACGCCCGGGGTTTTTCGTGGCCCAAGCTGAGTAAGCGGGAGGGAACGCGCCTACAGTGTGGCAATGAGCTTCACCAGGCCCGATGCTTTCACCACCCGGCCCACCCTCCACGGCACTTTCGGCATGGCCGCGTCCACCCACTGGCTGGCAACAGCATCGGCGCAGGCCGTGCTGGAACGCGGCGGCAACGCCTTTGATGCCGCAACTGCCGCCGCCTTCGTGCTGCATGTGGTGGAACCGCACCTCAACGGTCCCGGCGGCGACCTGACCGCGGTCTTCAGCACCGCCGTCGAGCCCGGGAAGGCAGTGGTCCTCATGGGGCAGGGACCGGCACCGCAAGGGGCCACGGTGGAGCACTTCCGCGCCGAAGGGCTCAGCCTTGTCCCCGGATCCGGAGCCCTCGCCGCGGCGGTCCCGGGCGCCGTCGACGCCTGGCTCCTGCTGCTGCGGGACCACGGCAGCTGGGAGCTGGCCGAGGTGCTGGATTTCGCGATCCACTACGCGCGCGACGGGCACCCGGTCCTGGCCAGGGTAGGAGCGACGATCGCCTCGGTGGCCGGGCTGTTCAGGGAGCACTGGCCAGCGTCCGCCGCGTTGTGGATGCCGGGCGGCCGGATTCCCGCGGAGGGCGAACTGATCCACAATCCGGCATATGCCCGGACGCTGCAAAAGCTGGTCCAGGCCGGGGCCGGACTCGGCGAGGCGGATGGCGCGGTGGCCCACACCCGCGAGGCAAGGATCGACGCTGCCCGCCGGGAATGGCGCGAAGGGTTTGTCGCGCGCGCCATGGTGGAATCCGCCCAGCAGCCGCACCGCCATTCCACCGGCACGGACCACTGCGGCGTTCTTGTGCTGGCTGACTTGGCGGAGTTCAGGGCAGGCTACGAAGCCCCGGCCACCTTGGAGTTCCGGGGCCACACGATTTCGAAGACCGGTCCGTGGGGCCAGGGGCCTGCGCTGCTGCAGGCTTTGGCCATCCTGGACGGCTTCGACGACGAGCACCTGGACCCCTCCACCGAGCTCGGCGCCCACACGATCCTGGAGGCGATGAAGCTCGCGCTCGCCGACCGGGAAGCCTACTACGGCGACGGCGATGTGCCCCTGGAGGAGCTCCTCTCACCCGGCTATGCGGCGTCCCGGCGGTCGCTGATCAGCGACACTGCATCCCTTGAGTTCCGGCCGGGCCACGTCCCGGGATGGGAGCCCTACCTTCCCGGGCTGCGGACCGACGGCGTTGCAGAGGCCGGGACGGGGGAGCCTACCGTGTCCCCCGAGGGCGAGACCCGGGGCGACACCTGCCACCTCGACGTCGTGGACCGCTGGGGCAACATGGTGTCGGCCACGCCGTCCGGCGGCTGGCTGCAGTCCTCGCCGGCCATCCCGGAGCTGGGGTTCTGCCTGGGCACCCGCCTGCAGATGACCTGGCTGGAGCCTGGCACGCCGTCCACCCTGACGCCCGGCAAACGACCGCGCACCACGCTCACTCCCACCCTGGTCCTACGGGACGGCGCCGCCGTTGCCGGGCTCGGCTCACCCGGCGGCGACCAGCAGGACCAGTGGCAGTTGCTCTACCTGCTGCGCACCATCGTCGGCGGTTATTCACCGCAACAGGCCATCGACGCGCCCGCGTTCCACACGACGTCCATGCCCGGATCGTTCTGGCCGCGCACCTGGGAACCCGGCGGCGCTGTGGTCGAGGACCGGCTGGGCGAAGAAGTGATCGCAGGACTCGAGCGGCGCGGACACCGCATCACCCGCGCCGGTGACTGGGCGCTGGGACGGCTGTCCGCCGTCGTGCGCGACCCGGTGAACGGCGTGCTGCTTGCGGCCGCGAACCCGCGCGGTGCGCAAGGGTACGCGGCCGGCCGGTAGCGGGTTTTCGTTATTAGAGCGCGGGATCCGGGACGGGGAAGAAGATCCGCGGGTCCTGGAGCAGGGCAGGGTTGGACAGGTCCGAGCGGTCCAGGACCTGGCTGAGCTCGAAGTTGCGGCCGAAGCGTCCGTCGTCGAGCGTGATCGGCCGGCCCACGACCTTGCCGAGGGCCAGGGTGCGGCCGTCCTCCAGCGGGACGAGCACCGGGGTCTTGCCCGGAAGGGTCCGGAAGATTTCCTCCTGGCGCTTGCGCCGCGCGGTGGGCTTCTTCACGAGGCGCTGCGGTTCCTTGCGGACGGGCGGGGCCTCTTCGGGGGTCTCGACGTCGGCCGCTTCGCTTCGCGCTGCAGGCTTGCCGACGGCGGGGAGGCCCACCGTGCGGATCTTTTCCGGGACGTTTCCGGTCTGATCGGAGCGGACCACCCAGAGGAAGTCCTCTTCGGGGTCTTCCGGGATCAAGTCCATGGCGGGCTCGGGCCAGATGTACTCGAGTCCGGCCGGCGTTCCGGGGAAGGCCTCGCCGTAGAACCTGGCGTCTTTCTGGATCAGCTTGGAGCGGTGGCTCAGGTGGAGGTCGGGCTCGCCAAGCCAGTGGGGCATGGGAATTTTCGCGGCATAGTCCGGGTGGGCTGCCTGGGGAGCGAATTCGGTGATGTCGGCCCGGAGCTTGTCCGGGTTGCCGCGTGACTCCCATTCGTCGACCATCGCCAGGCCGTACAGGGTGAGGGCCGGGACGTGGCCCATCCACATCCGGATGGCGGGGTGGCCCAGTCGGCCGAACTCGGGAATGACCAGGGTACGCAGGATCTGCAGGACCTCGGCGCGCTGCTTGCCCAACCGGTTGGTGTCCAGGGCGGCGGCGCATTGCTTGAAATCAGGGAACGGGAGGTAGGTCTGCATCCCTTTAGTTTGAGGGTGGGGCTGGCTTGCAACCAAGTCGGGCGGGCCAACCCCGGCTTGGGTGCTCACCTGTGGCGGGTATTCCGCGGAAAATCGCACCACAAAGGAGCACTCAGCGGCGGGACCGATCAGGCTGGAAGGTTCAGGACCCGCAAGCGCGGCCCGCGACGGCGGTACCCTCGCAGGCTAGTCTTGTCGGGTGGAAACTCATGGCGCGAACACAGCACTCCCGGTGGCCGAACTGCACCTGCACATTGAGGGGACGCTCCAGCCGGAGCTGATTTTCGCCCTCGCGGAGCGGAACGGCATCGAGCTACCGTACGTGGACCTGGATGAGCTTCGCTCGCGCTACGAATTCACGGACCTGCAGTCATTCCTGGACCTCTATTACGCCAACATGGCTGTGCTGCGCACTGAGCAGGACTTCGCGGACATGACCCGCGCCTACCTGGCCCGGGCCGCGTCGGGCGGTGTGCGGCATGTCGAGGTCATGATGGACGCGCAGGCCCACGTTTCCCGCGGGGTGCCGCTTGAGACCTGCGTCAACGGTGTCGCCTCAGCGCTCGCGACGTCGGAGCGGGAGTTCGGTGTCTCGACCCTCCTGATTGCCGCTTTCCTGAGGGACTTGCCCGAGGACGACGCGCTGGAGGTGCTTGAGCAGTTGCTGGCCATGAACGCCCCGATCGCCGGCATCGGCCTGGATTCCGCGGAAGTGGGCAACCCGCCGTCGAAATTCGTCCGTCTTTACCAGCGCGCGGCGGAAGCCGGGCTGCACCGGATCGCCCACGCGGGCGAGGAAGGGCCGGCGTCGTACATCACCGACTCGCTGGACCTTCTGGGCGTGGAGCGGATCGACCACGGCATCCGCTGCATGGAGGATCCTGCGCTGGTGCAGCGGCTGGCGAAGGAACAGATCCCGCTGACGGTTTGCCCGCTGTCCAACGTGAGGTTGCGTGCCGTGGAAACCCTGGCCGACCACCCCTTGCCGGCGATGCTCGCCGCGGGCCTGAACGTCAGCGTGAATTCGGATGACCCCGCGTATTTCGGCGGCTATGTGGACGACAACTTCGTCCAGCTCACCGCCGTCCACGGACTGACGACGGCGCAGCGGTCGGCACTCGCGGCGAACTCGATCCGTTCGTCGTTCGCCTCCGAAGCACGCAAGGCGGAACTGCTGGGCGAAGTGCGTGCGTGGGAAGCGGCTGCCGGTTCAATTTCGGGCTGAAACCACCCCTACCCGAGACTCCACAATCACTTGGGCGGCCGTCGGCGTAACAGTGGGTCACGACACACGGAGTTAACCGGTTACGGTACCCGGAATTTACAGAAGCTTGGCAGACTGCAAGCAAATACCCGCCGCTGAAGGAGCCACATGGCCAAGACTGCCGCCGACAACAGCATCGCCCGTCTCAAGACCGTCCTCGATGTACTGGCCGAGGGAACCTGGTCCGAAACCACTTTGAATGCCGGCGAAGTCCTCGCCGAAGCGGCCTCTCGCGTGCCCTTCAGCGACCACGAAGCCGAGCTCCTCAGCGGCGGCATCCCGCGCGGCCACAAGGGCCTGACCACGGCCACCGCCAAGCTGGTCAAGGCCGGCTGGCTGGTCAAGGGCCGCTCCGGCTGGACCATCACCGAGGACGGGCTGCGAGCCACCGTGGCGTTTGCCAAACCGGATCAGTTCGCCGCGGCCCTTGCCGAAGGCACCCCGGTTCCCGAAGGCACCCCGCTGCCGGAGGCACCCAAGAAGCCGGCCGCCAAGAAGACCGCAGCCCGGAAGCCGGCCGTGAAGCGCACGGCCAGCACCGCCGCCGCAGGCACTGCCGCCTTGAGCACCGAGGCCATCGGGACGGACAGCACGACGGCGGCGGAAGCCCCCGCGAAGAAGGCCCCCGCCGTGAAAGAACCGAAGCTCGAGCAGCCCTCCGCCGTCGCCGTCGCCGGTGACTTCAGCACCATCCTCGGCGCGCCGGAAGACTGGGCTCCCCAGCATGACGAAGTCCAGATGAAGTACAACGCGCGCAAGAAGCTCTGGACCCTCACCGCCGAGCTGCCCGCCGGTTTCTACACCTACAAGATCGCGCTGAACCGCTCGTGGGACGAGAACTACGGTGCATTCGGCGTCCGTGACGGTGCCAACCACGAACTGCACCACGACGGCGGCAAGGTCACCTTCACGTACAACCACGCCACCCGCGACATCGTCCTGAGCTAGTCCAAGGCAACATCCTCCAGGCTTCGCCGCTGCTGGAGCCGGCCGTCCGCGCCGAGCTCCAGCACGGTGTCGATGCCGAGCCGTTCGAGGAACGCGAAGTCGTGGCTGACGATCAGCACGGCGCCGCGGTAGGCATCCAGGGCTTCGGCGAGCTGTTCCACGCTGGAGATGTCCAGGTTGTTGGTGGGCTCATCCAGCACGAGCAACTGCGCGGGCGGTTCGGCGAGGAGGAGTTTCGCCAGGCCCACCCGGAAGCGTTCGCCGCCGGAGAGCGTCCCCACCGGCCGGTCCGCCGCCGGTCCGCGCAGCAGTAGCCGTGCCAGCCGGTTGCGGATGGTTCCCGACGGCGTCGAGGGCGCCACGGACTGCACGTTCGCGAGGGCGCTTGCGCCATCGTCGAGCCCGTCCAGCCGTTGCGGAAGGTACCCGACGCGGTCGGTCAGCAGGACCCCGCCGGGGAGCCCTGGAGGGGTACCACCGACGACGGCGTTCCCGCCCGCCGCCGGGCTGCCGGCCAGCAGCCGGGTCAGCAGCGTCGACTTGCCGGAGCCGTTCGGACCCACCAAAGCCACGCGCTCGGGGCCTTGGATGACGAAGGTGCGGCCGCCGTCGTGGAGTTCGGCGATCCGCTTGGCGCGCGGCACCTGAGGATCGGGCAGTTCGAGCTTGATGTGCTGCTCGTCCCGGACCTTGGCGTCGGCGGCGTCGGCGGCGGCTTGCGCCGCAACGATCTTGTCCTCCAAGGTGCCGCGCAGCTTCCCCGCGGAAACCTGGGCGTTGGCCGCCCGCTTTCCTGCCAGGATTTTCGGGATGCCGCCGTCTTTCTGGGTTTTCTGTGCCGTCCGTTCCCGCCGCGCCAGCTTCGTTTCGGCCTCGGCGCGCTGCCGCTTCTCAACCTTGAGGGCCTGTTGGGCGGATTGTGCTGACTGCAGGGCGGCGGCCTGCTCCTGTTCCCGGTAGGCCTTCCATTCGCTGTACGGGCCGCCGAAGGTTTCGAGCTCCCCGGCATGCAGCTCGGCCGTGTTGTCCATGTGTTCCAGGAGATCGAGGTCGTGGCTGACCACCACCAAGGTGCCCGGCCATTCCTCCACCATGCGGGTGAGGCTGCGGCGCGTGGAGCGGTCGAGGTTGTTGGTGGGTTCGTCCAGCAGCGTGATGGGCGTTCGCCGGATCCGCAGCCCAGTCACGGCGATGAGCATCGCCTCGCCGCCGGAGACCTCGGCCACGCGGCGCTGGAGGTCGGCGGCGCCGAAGCCGGTCTGCTGCAACTCTTCGTCCGCCCGCGATTCGATGTCCCAGTCGTTGCCGATGGTGTCGAAGTGTTCCTGGCTGACGTCGCCGGATTCGATGGCCTTCATGGCTGCGAGGATGTGCTCGATACCCAGCAAAGCGGCGACGGTGGTGTCGCTGCGCAGGGTGAGATTCTGCGGCAGATAGCCCACCTCGCCGCTGCGGTCCACCCGGCCGCTGCTTGGTTCAAGCAGCCCGGCGACGAGCTTCAGCAGGGTGGATTTGCCGGTGCCGTTGCGTCCCACCAGGCCGGTCCGTCCGGGAGTGAAGGAACCGTTGAGGCCGGATAGGGCAGGGGTTCCGTCGGGCCATTGGAACGTGAGGTTGTGGAGGGAGATCGCTGATTTCATGGAAGGGGTCTTTCGTCCGGAACGCCGCGTCCCCGAACTGCCCGGCGACGGGCAGGCGGCACGGCAGCGTGTTTCGCGTGAAATGGTTCGAATCAGAGGCGCGGTAGGTTCCGGTTCCCGGGAGCGTCACCAGAGGGTGCGGCGGGGAATCAAAGAGAGCGGCGCATGCCGTATGAGCTGAGGATTTCCCTGCTGCGGGTCCACACCCGGCGTGACAACGCGGCGGGTGCTCAAGAAGCGGGTGCTCAAGAAGGGCGATGGCCACCGGAACTCCGGCGGCTAGATTCTGTCGACCTCAATCTCCATGCGGTCGAGGCTACCACAGGGCCCCGCCCGCACCGTCGCGCTGTACGGCCAGGGCTGTCTTCCTGCCAGTCCCGCGCCGCGCCGCCTGCCGGTCCCGCGCTGCCTGCCGCAGTCCCGCCAGTGCGACCGCCAGGACCGAGGTCAGCACGAGTGCCGCGGCTGGGGCCAGGGTGGTCCACGGCGCCCGCTCCACATAGTCGATTCCTTCGGAGAGCAACAACCCCCATTCGGGGAGGGGCGGCTGGGCCCCAAGTCCCAGGAAGCCAAGTGCTGCGAGGGCCAGTGCAACCCCCGGCAGGCGCAGCATCCCGTGCCTCAGCAGTGGCGGGACGGTGGCCGGCAGCACGTGCCGCAGCCAGACCTCCCAGGGCGGGACGCCGGCCAGCGGCAGCCACCGGATGTGGGGCATGGCCCGGGCTTCGTCCAGCAGGGCCGTGGCATGGGCCGTGAGCGGGGGCCACGTGACCCAGAGGACAGCCAAGGCGGCGCCGCCCACGGAGGGCCCCAGCAATGCTGCGATGATGACACCGGCAAGAATCGGTGGTGTGGCGTTTGCGATTTCGGCCGGTCCGCGCGACACCTCGCCGAGCACGGCCAGTATGAGGGCCGTGAGGATGGCCAGCAGGACGATGCCCAGGGACGGCAGGAGTGTGCCGAGGGTCCCGTGGGCCACGCGCGCCAGCAGGTCCCGCCCGGTGGCATCGGCACCGAAGGGCAGCTCAGCGCCCGGTGGTGCCAACCTTGGATGCGCGATCGCGTAAGGATTCCTGGGCAAGCCTGCCGCGAGCAGCAGCGTCAGGCCCGCCAGGGCGAGTCCGGCGGTCCACCGGGCGGCACGGTCGTCGCCGCGCGGTTCCGGAGGGCCGGGAAGGGTTCCCGGGGCCAGCGGCCCGCCCAGCAGGGCCCGCCGGGCCAGGCCTGCAAGCATGCCCAGCAGCACGGCGGCAGCCGCCATGAGCAGGACCCCGGCCTGCAGTGCGGGAAGGTCCTGGGCGTTGGCCGCTCCTAGCAAGTACCGGCCCAGGCCGGGAATCGCGAACACCTGTTCCACCGCCACCGCGCCGCCCAGCAGCCCGATGAAGACGAGCCCCAATTGATCGACGACGGCGGCACCGGCCCGCCGCAGTACTCCGGCGAGGAGGGTGGTACGGGAGGCCCCGGCGAGCCGCCAGACCTCCACCCAGCGTTCGTCCGAAACTCCGGCGACGGCGTCGGCGACCAAACGGCCCAGCAGGCCTCCGGCGGGAATGCCGAGGGCGAGCGCGGGCAGGATCGCGGTGTGCAAGCCGGTCCAGCCGTACGGCGGCAACCACCGCAGCTGGACCGCGACCACCACCAGGAGCGTGCTTGCCAGGAGGAACTCGGGTAAGGCGGTCAGCGCGACGCCGGCCGGGCCGGAACCCCGTTGCGGGACCCCGCGCAAAACGCGCCGCGCGGCCGGCGCCACGAGCGCCGCCGTCACCGCGACGGCGACGACGACGGCGAAAAGGGTGAGCGTCACGGAAACGCCGAGGGCGGCCCAGACGCCGGGGCCGATTTCCCCGCCGCTCACCCAGGACCTGCCGAGATCGCCCCGGAGCACGCCCGCCCACCAGCGCAGGCTGGTGGCAAACGGCCCGCCGTCGAGCCCCAGCTGGGCGCGGATGGAGGCCAGTGCCTCGGGTGTCGGTTCGAGTTCCGCGTAGCGGGCACGAAGCACGGAGGCCGCGGGGTCGCGCTGCGAGAGCCAGGGGAGGGCCCCGGCGACGAAAAGCAGGAGGAAACCGGACAGGACCCGCGACGCAAGCCCCAAGCCGCTACTTCGCAGCATCGAGACGGGTGCCCGCCGTGATCAGGATGCGTTCACGCGGATCGCGGGCGGCATCCAACACCCTGGCCGATTCGCCCTGGATGACGCGTTCGTGCAGCAGCGGAATGGCCGCGTCTGTTGCAAGTACCTGGGCTTCGGCAAGGATGGTCGCTTCACGGCGGCCCTCGCCGGCCTCGGCCTCAGAGGCGGCAGCCACGGCCCGGTCCACTTGGGGCGTGCAGAGCTGGGCAATGGAGAAACCGCCCTTGCAGCTGAAATCCGAGGCGAGGTACGCGACGGGGTCGCCGGAGTCCAGTACGGTGGCCCGGGAGAGGATGAAGGCGTCGAACTTGCCGGCGAGGGCGTCCGCTTCGATGAACTGGTACTCGCGCACATCCTGTTGCACCACGAAGCCGGCGGCCTCGAGCTGCTGCTCGAGGATAACGGCCACCTCAGGCAGTTCGGCGCGGTCGGTGAAGGTGCCGAGGCTGATCTTCACGCCATTGACTTTGGCCGGCGCGGGGCGGGAGGCGAGGAGTTTGCTGTACGCCGGGTCCTTGCGGGCGTCAGCCGCCCAGGACAGGGCCGGTCCGAGCAGTCCCTCGGCGATATCGGCCCGACCCTCATAGACGGACTTCACGATCGCCGCCCTGTCGATCGCTTCCCTTGCCGCCGCACGCACGGCCGGGTCCGCGAAGGGACCCCGCTTGGTGTTCAGGTACAAGGTATTGGTCCGCGGCATGGGTACTTCGACGATCAGGTTCTTGTCGATCGATGCCACCTGCCCTGCCGGGATTGCCTCCACGACCTCCGCCCCACCCGTTCGCAGGGCCGCCGCCCGTGCGGTGCCGTCCGGAACGAACGCGACGTCGATGCCGCCGGCCTTCGCGGGGGTTCCCCAGTAACCGTCGAAGCGGTTGAGGGTGGCGCCCACGATGCCGTTGACCTTGACCAGTTCAAAGGGGCCGGTGCCCGTGCCCACCGGATCGACGGTGCCGCCGGTGTAGGCAGCAGTGTCGAGGATGGCCAATTGCGGGCTGGAGAGCCGGTGCGGCAGCAGCGGATCCGGCGTGGCAGTGCTGATCTCAACCTTGTTGCCGCTGGCCCGGACCCGCATGTCCACGCCGTCGAGGATGCGCGGCAGCGGAACCGCCTTGATGGCGTGCTCCAAGGCGTTCACCACGGTGGCCGGGCCGAGCTCCTTGCCATTGTGGAAGCGGACACCGGAGCGGATGGTGAACTCCCACGTGGTTCCGTTGGTGCGCTTCCATTCCGTCGCGAGCGCCGGGATGGCCTCACCGGCGTCATTCAGCGAAACGAGGGTTTCGGCGGTGGCCCAGCGGGAGAGTTTGAAGGCATCGTCGCTCAGCGGGCTCAGGCCCGAGCGTGGCGGCTGCAGCATGGCGATGGAGATCCGGTCGTCGGAGGCACTGGCGGCGCGTGTTTCCGAGGGTGCGAAACAGCCGCTGAGGAGAAGCGCTGCCGGCAGCACGGCGAGTGCCAGGGCGCGCCGGGCCCGGGGCTTACGGGACTTCTTGGTGTTGTGCGGCATGGCTTGGCTCATGGGGTGGTTCCTTTCGGGGTGGATGCCGGTCTAGGCGGCAGCGGGCGCCGTCAGCGTGATAGTGCGCGAGCAGCGGGCGGCGAGGGCCGGATCATGCGTCACCAGCAGGAGTGCGATGCCCGTTTCCTGGACCAGCGAAAGCAGGGAGCCGGAGACGGCGGCGGCCGTTCCGGCGTCGAGGGCGCTGGTGGGCTCGTCGGCAACCAGGAGGACGGGGTCGACGGCGAGCGCGCGGGCCAGCGCCGCGCGCTGGGCCTGTCCGCCGGAGACTTCGCCCGGCCTGCGGTCCAGCAGTGCGTGGTCGAGGCGGGCCAGTTCCGCGGCACGGCGGATGCGGCGCTCGACCTCGTGGTCTCCGGTAAGCCTGTGTACCGCCTGCCCGATGGACCGGCGCAACGTCCAGCGCGGCACGAATGCCGCCGCCGGATCTTGCGGAACTCCTTGCACGAGGTGGCGGAGGCCGTGCGGCGGCCGCCGGGTCGGCAGGCACCAATCCTTGCCGGCCACGAGGACGTGGCCCCCTGCCGGGTTCCGCAGGCCCAGTGCGATGTCCGCCAGGGTTGACTTGCCCGCTCCGGAACGGCCGACGACGGCAACGGATTCACCTGCCATGACGGTGAAGCTTGTGGGGGAGAGCACCGGCCTGGCGTGTTTGCCGTGGCCGTGGACTGCGGTGAGCTCGGAGATTTCCAGGACTGGCGGGTTATGTCCGTCGGTGCTCACGCCGCTTTGTCCCCGGGGCCGGGGACGTCCGGAGCGTGCACGGGAGGTGCCGCGGCCATACTTTCCGTGACCTTTCCTGACGAAACCTGCAGGCGCCGCGTGCCGAGGGTTTCTGCCACTACGTCGTCGTGCGTGGAGAGCACCAGGGTGCGCTCCGGGCCGATCAAGGTATCCAGGAGCTGAAGCATCACGTCGCGGGATTCGTGGTCCAGGGCGCTGGTGGGTTCATCGGCCAGGACAAGCGGCGCATCGGTCAGCGCTGCGAGCGCGACGGCGGCGCGCTGCGCCTGTCCGCCGGAAAGTTCAGCCGGCCTGCGGTGCTGCAGCCCGGCGTCGGACAGTCCGGCTGCCTCCAGCACTTCGGTGACCCGCTTGGCAGTTGCGCCGGTGACGCGGCGCAGCTGGCGGCCGAGGGGGATCAGCGGATGCAAGGCATCGAGGCCGCGCTGGGGCACGAATCCCACCCGGGAGTAGTAAGCCGTGCGCTCGCCGCGGAAGCTGATTCCCGGTGCCCAGCTTCCGGCAAGAGTCGCCAACAGGAGCGATTTACCGCTGCCGGTCGGGCCCGTTATGACCAGCCGTTCCCCGCGCAGGACGGTGAGCGCCGGAACCGTGAGGAGGGTTCGGCCGTCCCTGGCGAACACGCAGGCATCCCGTAGCGTGACGAGGCCTTGGCCGGGTACCGGGTGGGAGCCAGTGATGGCGGACGCACGGGCGGTATGGTGATCAGGCATAATAATAATGATTATCATTAATGGGAGGAGGCTGCAATTGAGTCGTGGTGTCCGCAGGCCTGTCGGAGCACCGGTGCTGCTCGGCACGCAGTTGTTGTTCAACGTTGCGTCCCGGCCGTGGCTGCGGCTTAGCGCTGCTTCGGGTGCAGGAACCGGACCTTCAACCTGCCACGCCGCGCAGCCTGCCTTGGAGATACTCCCGGACCCGTACGTCGGAGCTCAGCCCGATGGCAATGCGCAGGCAGTCGGCGGCACTATCCGGGTCGCCGGCGGACGCGTAGGCATCGGCCCGGGCGGCGAAATACGGCTGGAAACGTTCGCAGCCCGCCGGACGCTCGGCGGCAATCGCGTCCAGTCGCTTGAGCCCGGCCAGGGATCCATCCAAACGTCCGATCACCGCAGCTTGCGCCACGAGCGATCCCAGCGTGGGCGCCACAGTGTTCAGCGCCGCGTACAAGGTGCCCAAGGCCGTCCAATCCGTGCGGCCGCTCCGGGATCGCGTGGCGTGCACCGCCTGGATGGCCGCCTCCAGCTGGAACCGGCCCGGACTGCGCGAAGCGGTGACCAGGCGCGAGGCCCGCTGAAGGTGCTCCTCCCCGCGCCGGATCAGTGCGGCATTCCAGCTCCTCGGATCCTGTTCTTCCAGGGGTACATAGCTGCTGCCGGAGGGGCGGGAGAGCAGGAAGGCGGCCAACGCGGCCAGCGCCCAGGCCTCCGGTTCCGTCTCCAGACTGCCGGCAACGAGCTCCGCCAGGAATAAACCTTCGGCGACTGATGGGCGGGAACCCGCCGCGCCGTCGTCGGGACCTGCGGAGCCGGGAGCTGCGGAGCCGGGAGCTGCCGAACCGGACGCCCCGGAATCCGCCACCGCCGGAATCGCCAGGCACCCGTACACCGCCTCCAACACGGGCTGCAGCCGGTCCGGCAGGACCTCGGGCCCGGGGAGCTCGAACGGGATCCGGGCATCCCGGATGCGGCGCTTCGCCCGGACCAGGCGCTGGGCCATGGTGGCCGGCGGGACGGCGAACGCCGCGGCGATCTGTGCGGCGTCGAATCCGAGGACGGTCTGCAGCATGAGGGGCGCGCGGATGTCCTCCGCGATGGCCGGGTGGGCGCAGACCAGCATGAGCGGCAGGCGCCGGTCGGGGAACGCCGAATCACCAACATCGTTCATTGCAGGCTCCGGAAGCGAGTCCAGGGGAGTGGAGAGCCGGTGCCGGGCGGACTTCCATTCGTCGCGCTGCCGGTTCCGGGCGACGGTCAGCAGCCAGGCCTCGGGACGCTCCGGCACGCCGTCGGCAGGCCAGTGCCGCAGCGCCTGTTCGAAGGCGTCTGCCAAGGCGTCTTCCGCGAGGAGCACGTCTCCGGTGCCGCCCGCGAGGATGGCGAGCAGGCGGCCGTACGACGCGCGGGCGGCCAGTTCCGCGGCCGCCCGCGCCGCGCCGTCGTCGGCTGGAGTCCCGGTCACCGAAGCGGGTCAGGCATTCGGCACCCAGGCGCCGTCCACGGTGTGCGTGGCGCCCGGGCGGATTTCCACGCTGCCCCACATGGCGGCGGGCGCCTGCCCGGCCCATTGGATGGCGGCGTCGAGGTCCGGGACGTCGATCAGGAAGTAGCCGCCCAGCTGTTCCTTGGTGTCGGCGAACGGCCCGTCCTGGATCCGCAGCTTCCCGTCGTCCGTGGTGACCGTGGTGGTGGCGTGCGAGGGCTGCAGGACCTCGGCGCCCAGCAGCACGCCGGCCTGCTGGAGGGTGGCGGCGTAGCTGTTCATGGCCGCCTCGCCCTGTGCCAGCATCTCCGGGCCGAGTTCCTCGGGAGTCATTTCCTGGTAGTGCATCAGCAGTGTGTAGCGCATGATTCCTCCTTCATCCGATCGTGGCCCGTATCGGGCTCACTCTCAAGACGAACGGGCGCGCCGCCGATCGACACCCGGAAGGAAAAAAGATCAGGACGCGGCGATGTGCCGTTCGATGATGGCCGCGATGTCCGTGTGCCCGTGCTTGCGGGCGAGTTCCAGGGGAGTGACGCCGCGTTCGTCGGCCATGCCGGGCTTGGCGCCGTGCTTGAGCAGGAGGCTGACGATTTCCTGGGCCACGGGGCCGCCGTCGTTGAGGATGATCGCCTCGATCAGCGCGGTCCAGCCGAGGGTATTGGTCAGGTTCACGTTGATGCGGGTGTTTTCCAGCAGGTACCGCACGATCTCCACGTGGCCCTTTTCGGCCGCCGGAGTCAGGCCGTTGCCGCCGAAGCGGGTGCGGCGCTTGAGGTCGCAGCCGGCCTCCACCATGGTCTTCACGAGTTCGGGATCGTTGGTGATGCAGCCGTGGATGAAGGGGTTGAAGCAGGTCTGGTCCTGGGCATCGATGTCCACGCCTTCGGCGATGAGTGCGCGGACCACGTCCAGGTGGCCGCCGCGTGCGGCGCGGAGGATCGCGGTGGCTTCTTCGTGGTCGACGGCGTCCTTGTCGGCGCCGTCCGCGAGGGCCGCCTTCACGGCGTCCAGATCGCCCGCTGCCGCGGCTTCGAGGTAGCGCTCGTCGACGGTCAGGGTGGTGGTTTCCATGCGGTCCTCCAGGTGCGCGGTCCTGGGGTGGCAGGACGATCTTGGCATACGTGTCAGCGGTCCTCACCGGTGGGCGCGCGCAAACGGAAGGACCTTCTCCTCAAAATGGTATACCAAACGGCTGTTCTGAGGGAATGACACCTTCTGCAGCCCGTCCGCCCTGACTCCGACGAGCTCGCCACCTGCGCCGTTGCGTGGAACTGGCACGCGAGTGGCTCGACGTCGGCGACGCCACCCGCCACCCGGAATTCGAGATCGCCCGCTGGGCCGCCGGGCACCTCAATCGCGGTTCTCAAACTTCAGGGACGAGAAGAAACTGACGGTGATCTGGGACGAAGCCTCGACCGATCAAGCGTTGCAGAGGAGGCCACGCCTTCATTTCCCCAACGAGACCTACTCGTCCACTGCCCAGCCCTGGTACGGGGTTCGTGAACGGAATAACTGATCGGTTGCCGGCGTGTGGGCGCGTGTACCCGAAGATGTTCGTCCTTCATATTGGGGTCGCATCAGGGGTCAAGGAACGCGGGGACGGGTTTCTCATTGAGGGGCCGGGCAATGTCCTATGAGTCCGCCGTTGGTGAATCCTTCTTCGACTTGGGGGCGGGCCCGATCGGGTGCTGCGGGCCTGATCCCATCCCATGGTTCCGGTCATCGCCGGCTGCCGCGGGCTGTTTCTCCATCCTCGAATTCGCCCGCATCAGCTCAACCCAGGTGGCAGCTCGCACCCAGTAATTCGCCCGCTGCAGCGGGTCTCGATCATCCAGTAGTCGTCTCATCATTAAAATGCGGAAACAGGGCGTGTCGACCTTCATCCGGGCAGAGATTGCAAAAACAAATGAAGTTTGCAAGTCAAAGGATCGCGCGCTTCTTTTTGTTTGCAATCAGCCGGCAGGATCTGGGCGTTGGGAATGTTGACTTGACATACCGCCATGCGACGGGATCCCATGACTTAGCGTGTCCAATCTCCCAGATTTGCGGGAATGCCTCGTCGATTGGGAAGATCGGGCTTTTCAACTGACGATTGGGGAAACATGAAGGACTCATTGATTCGGGGCGTCATCAATTGTTCCTTGACTGCATTTTGGGGTCGCGGCGATTCTGAGAGTGTGGTTCCCGGGACCGGACAGTCAGCCGATCACGGAACGGTGAAAGAAAGCGTCGGGGACTCCGGAGAAACTGATATTTGACATCCCAGGCGGCTTGTCTCTCGGACTTCCGTATCAACCCCGGCTAATACTTCTGCTTCAAGAACAGGCGCGGGGAGAGTAACGGACCCCGCTATGTCCGCTTCCACCCATACGTGGCACGTACCGCAGCTCGCATAGCCTCCGCATCGTCCGATGATGCCGGGAATCAGATGTTCCAAGGCTAGCTTCATCACTGTCGTTGGGCCGGTAACGGGGACAGTAAGAGGGTCTCCGTTCCGGGGCCGGAACGTGACGCTAGACATTGGAACCCTCGATTTCCTTGGCCTTGGAGACTACGAACTTTCGGATGTCTGGATGAGTCCAGGCTGCGAATCCGACGGCTACGAGGCCGGCTGCGGCACCTGCTGCTATTCCGGCACTCGGGCCGAACAAGGTTCCAAGGAGTCCTCCTCGTATGTTTCCCAGTTGAGGGCCCGCCATTCCTGCTACGGATTGAAAACTCGACACGCGGCCGAGGAGGTTATCCGGAACGGCCATCTGGAGAATGATTGATTGGCTGGTCATCGCGACCGTGTCGAGTGCCCCGACGAGCGCGAGGACGGTTAGGGCGGTTGCGAAGTTTGGAGCCCAGGCAAGCAAGAGTATTGCCCCGACCCAGGCTGCGGCCGCCACGACCAGTACGTGGCCTGGCCGTTTTGCAGACGTGATGGGTCCCGAAAGAAGTGTGGCGAGGAGTCCGCCAATGGACATGCCTGCAACCAGCAAACCGTATTCCGCGGGGCCTCCTCCGAGGATTTCCGCGTTCAATGCCGGAAGTAGTGCGGTGGGAAGGGCTATGACGGTCACGCAAAGGTCCAACAGGAAGGCGCCGCGTAGTGGTTTCGAGCGGACAACGGCTACAAGGCCTTCTATGAATGCGTGTTTGACGCCGGTTCCGACTTGCCCAGCAGGGATATCGGGGAGGAAGAACACTGCCAGGAGATAGGCGCCAGCCGCGGCGGCGGCCAGGATCAGGACAACGCCCAGTGTTACGGTGCCGATAAGGACACCGCCGAGGAAGGGCCCGAGAATCATTCCAATGTGCATCGACAGCATGTAGAGGCTCGATGCTGAGGGCAGGAGTTCTCTTCCTAACAGATGCCGCAGGTATGGCCGGCGCGTCGGGGCGGAGAAGGTGCCGCAAGTGATTTGGAGCACCACGACGAGGTAGATCACCCATACCGTGCTCTCGGTTGGATCCCCGACAACCAAGAAGCAGCCGGCCGCGGCCAGCAGAACGAGAAATTGACCGATCGAGCCGATTAGCCCAATGACCTTGGGTCTTCTTGTATCAGCGTAGGATCCGCCGAGAAGCCCGAAAATGACGGTCGGCACCCCCACGGCGACACCTAGCAGACCAACCATCAGCGGTGAGTGGGTAATGTCGTAGATTTTCCAGGCCAGAGCGACCTGCAGGAACTGACCTGTTACCGACATCAGCACGCCGGTGCTCCACAACACAGAGAATCGCCTGGACGCGCGAAGCGGGCGCAAATCTATAAGCAAACCCATTACGGGAGTATCCCTTCGGTCGAACTACCGTCGCTCTCGGATGATCCTGAAGCCAACAGCTGGCGCTTAGATATTGACTTTTTCAACCTCGTGACTAGGAAGAAAACATTGAAGTAAAGCACCAAATCGTGAAAGCCGCAAGTCATGCCAATTATTTAATAAACACGCCGGATTTGAGTGGTGACTATCGCCTAAAATGTGTATTTTTTCTCTTGCACGATCCGAGCTAGCAGGAGGGGGACCGGCATGCTGTACGACCACATCGCGTAATCGCCAAAACGACGTGGGGTGTCGTGATGCAAGCATTGCGGCACCCCACGTGTGCGCTCCGAAAGATCACGAGGGGGAATAGATGGACGTTGCGGCGCAAGGGGTTTTTGCACCACTATCGGAGGAGTACTTCAGGGACCGTCTGGGCGTTCAGGCTTGGTTCCGGGAGAACGATCCTTGTACGTGGCAGGACGACATGCAGTCGTGGGTGGTGTTTCGATACGAAGACTGCAAAGAAGTCCTGAGGAACAACGAACGGTACGCCCGCGACCCCGGACGCCTGGGCCGCTCTAAAGAGCACCTTGCGACAAGTATCCAGACCGAGGATCCGCCATCGCAGATGGTCTTGCGTCGGCGCATGCTGAAGGCCCTTCACCAGCAGGACCTCAAAGGCATCGCCATTGAAGCCGTCGAGGCGTTCATCAGCAGGATGTCGGCACCCGCCAGCGGGACAAGGGTTGATCTGATGGCAGAATGTGTGGCCCCTTCCGTCGCCGAAATGGTTGCGAACGTCCTCGGTTCTCCAACCGTTCCCGCCGAAACGTACACCCCGATTTCCACTGCGCTCAGCCGGGCTATGGATGCCGGGCTCGACCCGGAGCGCCTTCCCCCCGGCCGGACAGCGGGCGACTGGGTGAGAGCGGAAGTGGAGACTTGGCTCTCGCATGCACCCGAAGCAGGAATGCTGGCGACCCTCGCTGACGATCCTGTCGTGGGCGACGAACTTGAGCGGAAAGGCTCGAACTACCTGAGAAATACCGTGGGCGGGATCTACAACGCGGGATTTTCAACATCGTTCGCCCTCGGCGCCGCCCTGATCCAACTGGCTGAAACCGAGCCGGAAGCATTCGCCCGGGCCGCAGCTTCACCGAACCTCATCCAATCGGCAAACGAGATTGTCCGGTATCTCAGCCCCGCCCAGGCTACGGCACGCATTGCTCTGGAAGACCACACAATCCAAGGAAGGCAGATCAGACGAGGCCAGAGCGTCGTGACGATGCTGTCCGCCGCGAACCGTGACCCCCGCATCTTTTCCCGCCCGGATGACCTTGACCCCGACCGGCAGGAGAGCAATCATCTCGGATTCGCGTGGGGACCCCACGTCTGCCTAGGGGCCCAGCTCGCTCTCAATTGGGTTGCCGCCCTGCTGGCCTCGGAAAACCGGTGGACGGGGCTCTACGCACACCTGACCCCTGACTACCTCGACACCGCAACGCTAATGACCGTTTCAACTCTCAAAGGAGACAAACGTGGTAAATAGCCACAATGAATGGGCCCCGCTTAAGGAAATCATCGTCGGAACGGCAAAGAACTACGTCTCGCACGACCGGGAGCTATCATTCGATGTCTTCTTCCACGAAAACCTGTACAAGTCCGATTGGGCCTACCCCCGGCTGGCGCAAAGCGACGCTGATGCACGGAAGAACAGCCGATCCTGGAACATCTCCAAGCAGTACACCGAAGAGCTCGTAGAAGACGTTGAGACCCTGGCCGAGACCATCGCGGGATTCGGTGTTAAGGTCCACCGGCCAATGGACCTGCCTGAAAATCCCGACCCCATTGCCGGGTTTGGCTGGTCCGCACCGCCTGTGCCGGCGTTGAACATCAGGGACAACTCGATCATCGTCGGCAATGAGATCATCGAAACGCCTCCGGCCATCCGGTCCAGATATCTCGAGACCCGTCTCATGCAGCCGGTCTTCACCGACTATTTCAAAGACGGCGCGAAGTGGTCGACCATGCCCCGTCCGATCATGACAGACCGTTCCTTCGATCTTTCGTACGCCCGCGACCTGGAAACCTCGCTTGGCGGGCCCACGGAGGCGATTTCAGACCCTCAGTCTTCACCCTTTGACGCAGGTTTCGAAATGATGCTTGACGGCGCCCAGTGCATTCGGCTTGGACGCGACATCATCGTGAACGTTGCAAATGAAAACCACCAACTGGGCTACGAATGGCTCGTCCAGCATCTCTCCCCGGCCTATAGGGTTCACCGCGTGTACCGACTGAGTGACAACCACATCGACAGCATGCTTCTGGCCCTGAAGCCTGGAGTCTTCCTAGCCAGGCACCCGGACATCCAGGAACAACTCCCCGCCCCATTCAACAAGTGGAAGTTCATCGTCCCTCCAGAACCCGAAGCAGGAAGCTTCCCTGAATACAACACCAACGATCTGGTCCTGACTAGCCCCTATATTGACCTGAACGTCCTGTCGATTTCACCAGACCACGTCCTCGTCAACAAAGACTGCACCGGACTCATCCGGCTCCTCGAATCCGAGGGATTCGGAGTAACCCCCGTCCAGCACCGACACCGCCGGCTCTTTGGTGGAGGGTTCCACTGCTTCACCTTGGACACCGTACGGGACAGCTTCCTTGAGGACTTCGCGAACTAACCATGAAGATCTACGTCTGCAATGATTCTGATCCCAGCATCATGCGCAAGATTGATTCTCGGTCCTATGCGGCACACGGCCTCTGGTTTCTCAATCCCGGTGACGTTGCTGTACTGATGGACGTTCCAGACCCGGCATTTGTTGACCACGTCCTCGCGGTGAAAGAGATGCCAACGGACAGCGTCGACGTGTGCGTAATGCCCGAGGGCCGGTACGAACGGAAGATGTTCGATCAGCTCGCGATCGTTGACTCCGAGCTCATCAACGACGTTCTCCGAACTCTCAGGAACCGGAAACCGGACACGGTCGATGCGCTCTGGATGACGCCCGGGGTTTCGGAATTCGCTCATCAACTAGGTTTGAATCGCGCGGTCCCCGGGTTCGCCTTCTTCCAACAGAACGGATACGAGCTTGCCAACAGCAAAGGAAACTTTCGCGCGTTAGCTGCAGCATCCGGCCTTCCAATCCCTCACGGAAGAGTGTTACGGGATGCCGAAGAAGCCAAAGAATTCAGCCAGAAACTCCTCAGCCGGGACGGTGCCTACATGGCAAAGCGGTCTCACGGCGGAGGCGGAGGCGGCAACTACCTCGTTCATTTGCCGGAATCCACGGCGGTCCCAGAGGAGTCTGGAGCTGTAAGGGTCTACCAGGCAACCACGCCTGAGGCAGCGAACGCTTTCTGGGATTCCCACTGGTCCTGGATGTCGTACGAAGACCGGTACCCAGTAGTGGTCGAAGAATTCGTCGGAAACCACCGGACTTTCTACGCCGAGTATTCGGTCGGTGACGGCGCCCTACCTGAGCCAAGCGTCGGGGAACTCGTCTATCGAGACAGGGGCCTCGCCGTTGAAATCAACCCTGCCGATGACCAGATCCCCGCACAGCTGCGGGGCAGAATGCAAACCTGCTCTCATCAATTAGCAAGCATCTACCAGGGGCTAGGTTACCGAGGGCACGTAAGCGTCGACTGGATCGTGACCGATTCCGGGAAGATGCGCATAACCGAAGTCAACTGCCGCTACACAGGCTCGACGCACATGTACGAAGTCATGCGAAACCTGCCCGGCATCCATGGAGACAGGCACGTCTTGCAGACCGAAATCGAGCTCCTGCGCGACGAGGTCAAATATGCCGATTTCCTGACCCTGCTCAGCCAGGTTCCGCACGGATACAACCGCACGACCGGCGAAGGAACGGTCGCATTGACCCCGCCGCTCGGCGGCGCACCCGACGTCATGCATGTCATGCTCAACACCGTCGCCAGGTCTCGTGACGACGCTTTCGTCTTGCTCGCTAACCTTAAGTCCGACTGCGTAACAAGGGGGTGGACCACTGATGGCAGCAATGAGTGAAACACAACATGCTCTGGTTTTTTGTGGAGACAGCGCACTCCGCTTGCCGGTGAACGAAATCCCGCCGCGGGACCTCCGGGCAGGAAGATTCCGGGACCTCTTCGAAACGATGACCACGGTCATGAGGCAGACAGGGGCCGTGGGAATCGCGGCGCCGCAGATCGGTGTCTCGTCGAATGTCGCTGTCATCGAAGACCATACGGTGCGGGACGACGCACACCTCCAAAACAAACACCTGAAAAGGGTTGACCTGACGATCATGGTCAACCCCTGTATCACCCACCGAAGCAAAGAAACTGCTACACACTTCGAAGGTTGTCTCTCAACACCCGGGTACCAGGCTGCAGTCCGCCGGCACCTCTCCATTGATGTGTCCTGGCTGGACCAACAAGGCATCGCACAGGAATCGACCTTCACTGGTTGGCCAGCACGCATTGTCCAACACGAGATTGCGCACCTTCAAGGCAGGACGATCTTCGAAGACTGTGTTGAAGGCGGCATCGTTCATGAAATAGCGCTCAGGTCTGTCTGGAGCGTCCGCGGCGTTGACGCTTTCCTCAAATCAACCATCACGACAGCCCGCTCAGACAAGTCATCTTGCTGGTAAGGCTCGGCATGCCAGCGGAGCGTAAACAGTCCGTCGCCCAGCAGTTCTACGCGCACGGCAGACCCTCCCTGGGAAAAGTATGCCTGCCCGGGACACATCCATATCGTTCGTCGTCGCCACATAGGTGATGCGGGGTACGGCAGCTGACGACCCCATCGCAGGGTGGGGCCTTCAAACCCTCAGGTGTGGGGATGCCAGGCCACTACAACGTGCTGGCTCCCTTTAGGTCACGGCCTTCGGCGGGCTGGTTCAAGGCTTGAGGGTGAATGCCTGGGAAGCGGCTATTCGTGCGTTGTCGGCAGGGCTCACGATTACCGTAGAGGTTTTGTTGAATAGCCCGGGATTGGGGTCATATCCCTGGAACTCGATGAACTCTTTGGGCGCTACCCACGGGGCGGCCGGTTGCATGATCAGTGCGGGTTCTCTCGTCTGCGGTCCCATTGTTGTTGCGCGGTGGCCATTGTCCCGATTACGGGCGTTTGCGAGGACTTAAGTACGCCTGCCATTGTGACTGCTTGGTCCTTGAGGAGTGATGACAGAACAGGGACGCCAAGGATGAGGCAGCAACGTCACAAGGCATTTGGCCGACGATCTATGTTCCCAGTTCCCTAAGATGAAGGGGTTTTCGCCCCGGAATCTCCAATATTATGACTACTCTTGCCAAATCTTGGCCGGGGACCTCAATAGCGCAACAGCCTGTTGAGCAATTGCCCTGGGGCCACGTCACCGTGCTCCTGGATAGGCTCGAACGCACAGAAGATCGTCCCTGGTAGGCGCTCGGCCGCACCTACGCCCCCACCTCGAAGCGCCCCACCGCGAGGTCCTCCAGCACATCCAGGTCCACGTCCACCCCGAGCCCCGGCTTGTCCGTCACCAGCACCTCGGGAATCCGGAATTCCAGGTTGCCCGGTTCGCGGGAGAACTTCACCGGCCCGGACAGCTCGGTGGACACGATGGCCGGGTGCGCCAACGCCAGGTGGTAGCCGGCGGCGGAAGCGATGCTGGTCTCCAGCATGGACCCCACCTGCACGGAGAACCCGGCCAGCTCGGCCTGCGTGGCCAGGCGGTGGCAGCCCCGGATGCCGCCGCTCTTCTGCAGCTTCAGGTTCACCATGTCCACGCTGCGTGCCTTCACGAAGCGCGCCAGGTCGCTCTGCGTCACCACCGCTTCGTCCGCCATGAGCCGCACGCCCACCTGGGCGCGGATCAGCTCGAATCCGTCCACGTCGTCGGCACGGATGGGCTGCTCCACCCAGTCGATCCCGAACGGTTCCAGTTCCCGGATCATCTCGATCGCCGTCGCCGGGTCACCCCAGCCCTGGTTCGCGTCCACCCGGATCGCGAGGTCGTGCCCGATCGCGGCGCGCACCGCCCGGACGCGTTCGACGTCGAGCCCGTCCTTGCCGCCCAGCTTCATCTTCAGGTGCCGGAAGCCTTCCTCCCGGGCCTGGATGGCCTGCTCCGCGAGGAGCTCCGGGGCGAGGATGCTCATGACCCGCGCGATGGTGGGGTTCTCCGGCTTCCGCCCGCCCAGCAGGCTGTACACCGGCCGCCCGGCGGCCTTGCCTGCCAGGTCCCAGCACGCGATGTCCACGGCCGCCTTCGCCGAACCGTTGTTCTTCATCGCGGTGTCCATCCGCTGGTGGATGGCGGTGATGTCGAAGGGATCGAGCCCGACGACGGCGGGCAGCAGTTCGCTGCGCAGCGCCTCGACCGCTCCTCCCGGAGTTTCGCCGGTGACGTGCGCATCCGGGACGCTTTCGCCGTAGCCCACCAAGCCGTCGTCGGTCTCGAGGGCAAGCACGATGCTCGGCATGGTGGCGTACGTGTCGTAAGCCACCACGAACGGTTCCTTGAGCGGGACGTCGATCCGGGTGATGGTCGCTTTGGTGATCTTCATTGGGTGCCTTTCGGGTAGCGGGCGTTCAGGTAGCGGGCGTTCACATCACGGAGTTCAGGAAGGCGACGGTGCGCGGGTTCTGCGGGTTGTCGAGCACTTCGGCGGGGGAGCCTGCCTCGACCACCACGCCGCCGTCCATGAACACCACGGTGTCCGCCACGCTGCGGGCGAAGCCGATCTCATGGGTCACCACGATCATGGTCATCCCGTCCGCGGCGAGCCGGCGCATCACGTCCAGCACATCGCCGACCAGTTCGGGGTCCAGGGCAGAGGTGGGCTCGTCGAAGAGCAGCAGCTCGGGGTCCATGGCCAGGGCGCGGGCGATTGCCACGCGCTGCTGCTGCCCGCCGGAGAGCTGCGCCGGGTAGTGGCCGGCCACGTGGGACAGGCCCACCCGCTCCAGCAGTTCGTGGGCGCGGGCCTTCGCGGCGGCGCGCTCCATCTTCTTGACGCCCACCGGTGCCGCCATGATGTTCTCGACGGCGGTCATGTGCGGGAAGAGGTTGAAGCGCTGGAACACCATGCCGATGCCGCGGCGTTGCCGGGACACTTCGCGCGGGTTCATTTCGAAGATCTTCCCGTGCCGCCGGGCGTAGCCCACCAGTTCACCGCCCACCTCGATCCGGCCGCCGTTGATCCGTTCCAAGTGGTTGATGCAGCGCAGGAAGGTGGACTTCCCGGAGCCGGAGGGGCCCAGCAGGCACATCACCTCGCCCGGTTTGACGGTGAGGGAAACGCCCTTGAGGACTTCCACATGGCCGTAGCTCTTGCGGACGTTGCTGGCCCGCACCAGGGTTTCCGTCATCGCTTGCTCCTTGGGGTGATGCGGTTTTGGGTGATGCGGTTCTGCAGGATGCGGCCCAGCAGGGTGGGGGCCTGCGCGGCGGTGCCGCGGCCGTAGTGCCGTTCCAGGTAGTACTGCGGCACGGACAGCACCGAGGTGAGGAAGAGGTACCAGGCGCTGACCACCAGCAGCAGCTCCACCTGGCGCAGGTTCTGCGAGGAGATCTGCGTGGCCACCGTGTACAGCTCCAGCACCGCGATCACGGACAGCAGCGAGGTCTGCTTCAGCATGGAGATGGTCTCGTTGCCCATGGGCGGGATGATCACCCGCATGGCCTGTGGCAGCACCACCTTGAACAGCGTGTACGACGGCGACATCCCCAGTGACGCCGCAGCCTCATGCTGTCCGGGGTCCACCGAGAGCATGCCGCTGCGGATGATTTCCGCCGAGTACGCGGCCTGGTTCAGGGTCAGCGCCAGCAGGCCGGCCACGAACGCCGGCACCAGGGTGTTGGTGTCCACGGAGAAGATGGTGAAATCCGTGAAGGGAACACCGAGGCTGATTTGCGAATACAGCAGGCCCAGGTAGCCCCAGAACACGATCTGGATCAGCAGCGGCGTCCCCCGGAACACCCACACGTACAGCCAGGCGAAGGCGTTCATCACCGGGTTCTTGGAGAGCCGCATCACGGCCAGCAGCACACCCAGCACGGTGGAGACGAGCATCGCAATGACTGTGACCAGCAGGCTCAGGCCCACACCGTTGATGATCTTCGGGTTGAACAGGTACGTGGCGATCGTGGAGTGCTCGATGTTCGGGTTCGTCCACAGCGAGGCGAGCAGCCCCGCCAGGGCGAGCACCAGGACGGCGGCCACCACCCAGCGCCACGGGTGGCGCAGGGGGATGGCGACGACGTCGTCCTCGGCTTCCGCGGCGACGGCACCCTCTTGCCGGGCCGCCGCCGTGGCCGCCGTCGTGGCCGGTACAGCGCTGCTCACTTGACGTCCTTGCCGCGGTTCATCCCGGCAGTCTTCACCGAGTAGTCGGAGAGCTCGTACTTCTTCAGGATCTCCTCGTACGTGCCGTCCTTGACGATGGCCTCCATGGCCAGCAGGAGCGCCTTGCTGAGCCCGGCGTCCTTCTTCAGCACGCCGATGCCCGTGTACACCGGGTTGTAGCCGGCCGGGTTGGCGGGGTCGCGGACGATGTCGAACACCTTGCCGTCGCCGGCGGTCTTGGCGGCGTAGGCCGCCGGGGCGGAATCGACGACGTCGGCGCTCGCCTTTCCGGCGCGGACCGCCGTCTGCACGTCGGTCTCCAGCGGGAGTTCGGTGACGTTGATCGGGTCCGAGCCCTTGTCCTTGCATTTCTGCTCGTAGCTGCGCAGGATGTCGCCCTGCACGGTTGCCTTCTGGACGGCGACCGTCTTGCCGCACAGGTCCAACGCCGTGGTGATGTTCTCCGGGTTGCCTTCACGGACCAGGATGGAGAAGCCGGCGTGCAGGTAGTCCACGAAGTCCAGGGTCTTCTGGCGCTCCGGGGTGTCGTTCATGCCGGACATGATGATGTCGTTCTTGCCCGACTGCAGGGACGGGATGATGCTGTCGAAGGCCTGCTTCTGCAGCTCGAGCTTCACGCCGAGCTTGGCGCCGAGTGCCGCGGCGAGGTCCACGTCCAAGCCGGTGAGGTTCTGGTTCTCGTCGAACATTTCCAGCGGCGGGTAGGGGATGTCCGAGGCCACCTTGACGACGCCGGCGCTCTTGTAGCGGGCCGGGAGGGCGGCAGCGGCGGCGGGATCGGCGTCGGCGGCTGAAACGGGCTTGGCCGTTTCGGCGGGAGTCGCGGCACCACCGCAGGCGCTCAGGCCGAGTGCCAGCGGGAGGGCGGCGGCGCAGAGCAGGTAGCGCAGGGAGTGTTTCCGGGTGGAGGCGTTCATGGGGGGCTCCTTGGTGGGGGTGGCTGGTGGCTGAGCCGGTTACTTGCTGAGCCGGTACCAGCCGGTGCGGGTGACGCCGTCGGCCTGGTACCCGGCGGCGAAGGCGGTTTCGAAGGACTCGCGCATCGTGATGCGCCAGAGGGCGGCTTGTTCCGGGTCACTGGCACGCAGGGCCACGATGTCGCGGGGTGCGCGGCACCAGAGGGTGCCGGCCGCCTTGCCGTCATCCGAGCGAAGGAGTTGCGGCTCACCGTCGGGCCCGTGCTTCAGCACCGTTGTGCCCTCCGAAGCCGGGAGTTCGACGTCGCGGGGGGTGCCTTCGCTGCAGGCGATGCTCGTCCCGGAGGAGAGGGGCCAGACGGCCACGAGGCGGTCGCTTTCGTCGTTGGCGTTGATCTCGTCCTCCATCAGGCCGTAGAAGTTCCGCTCGTACTGGCGGACGTGGGCGCCGAGCTTGCTGAGGTTGAAGCGGGCGTTGCGGCTGACGAGGGGATCGAAGGTCCAGGTCATGGTCTCGATCCCGCGGTCCAGGGACCAGGCGCGCTGGTGCTGCTTGAGGGCGAAGCCGACGCCTTTGTCCGCAATGCCCGGGGCCACGCCCGCGATGAACGAGTAGGTGGCGGTGTCGCCCGGGGTGACGATCGCGACGGCGGCCCCGCAGAGCGTGCCGTCTGGCAGGTAGGCGGCGGAGATGTTGCAGCCGGCGTGCGAGATGGCGCGCAGGATGTCGAAGGGGACGGGGGCGCCGTGCGGGGACGTGCCCCAGATGCTGACGAGCAGGCCTTCGATGTCCCGGAGCTTTTCACGGTCAGTTTCTTCGATGACCGTGACGCCGGCCCGTTCGGCGGCCGCGGTGGCCGCTGCCCTGGCGTGGCGTGCTGCGGGGTGTGCTTCAAGGGTGAGTGACATTCCTCCACTATGGCGAGGCACCTGTGCCGCTGGCTTTAGCGTGCGACACCAAGCTGCTTCGGTGAGCTTGTTGTTTCCTACAAGGACGGCTAGTTTGCTGGGCATGGCTTCGAACCCCTCCGCGTCCCGGCCCGCCGGCCAGTCCCGACAGATTCCGCTGCAGGAACTGCTGAAAGTGTTGGAAGGCTCGGGCCTGCGGATCCGCACTCACGGCCCGACGCCGGAACTCGCCTTGCTGAGTCCCGGCCTCTACGACCCCACGGCCGAGCTCGAATCCCTTCCGGGCGGCATCCTCCTCGGCATCGGGCTGGACCCCGCGGAGCCGCGCACCGCCGCCGTCGTCGAAGAAGCGGCCGGCGCCGGATTCGCGGCGGTGGTGGTCAAGGCGGCGTCGCAGGCGGCCGCCTCGCAGGAGGGGCTTGAGGAACTGGCCGCCGCGGCGGACCGGGCCGGGATCGCGCTGCTGGTGGTGGAGGACGGGGTGTCCTGGCGGCAGCTGGACGGGCTGCTCGAATCCGCCGTGGGGACGCTCGCGGAAGCCAACAGCTCGCTGGTGCCGCTGGGTGTCGGGGATCTGTTCGCTTTGGCCAACGCGATCGCCGCCATGGTGGGCGGGGCCACCACCATCGAGAACCTGCAGGAACAGATCCTGGCCTACTCCACCCTGCCGGGCCAGCCCATCGACGAGGACCGCCGCAGTGGCATCCTCGGCAGGCAGGTGCCGTACCTCCCGGAGAACGCCGGGCAGTACGCCGCGGTGTTCCGGGCCCAGGGCGCCGTGCACATCGAGGGCGTGGGCGACGCCATGGACCGCCTGGCCATTGCCGTGCGCGCCGGGACGCAGCCGCTCGGGTCCATCTGGGTGGTGGACGCGGAGGGCAGCTTCGACGCCGAGGCCAAGCGCGCCCTGGAAAGCGCGGCCGACATCGCCGCGCTGCACATGCTCCGCGCCCGCAGCAGCTACGACCTCGCCCGGCAGCAGCGCGCCGAACTGCTGCGCCGGCTGCTGGAAAGCGACAGCGACTCCCAGCTTGTGGCAGAACAGTTGGCGCTCGGACGCCAGGGCCCGTTCGCCGTCGTCGCCTTCCAGGCGGAGGTGGTTCCCGGCTCGGAGGAGATCGCGCTGGCCCGGGTGCTGGACCTGGTGACCACCCAATGCGAGGCGTACCGGCAGGGGACCCAGTGCGTCATGATCGGCACCACCATCTACGCCCTGTTCACCCAGGCCCAGCCGGCCGCGCTGCCGCAGATCGGTACCCTGGCGCGGCGGCTGATCGAGCGGGCCGCCGCCTCGCTGCGGCTGGAGTTGCGGGTCGCGCTGGGCACGCCCGTCGCCGCGGTGAGCGAGATCAGCCGCTCAAAGTACGACGCCGACCTGGTGCTTTTGATGCTGGCCGACGGCGGGGCTTCCGGCGGGGCTGGGTCTGCCGGGGCCGCTTCTTCCAGGATCGCCGGGGCCGGTTCGGCAGGGGCCGCGTCCGGCGGTGCCGCCTACGCCAGCGCGGAGGAGCTGCGCAGCCGGCTCACCCTGCTGGAGCTGGCGGCACTGTTCCGGAGCAAGCCGCGGCTGATGGCACCGGCCGCGGCAGCGATGCTGGAGCATGATGCCCGCTCGGGCACCGATTACGCGAAGACCCTGCGCACGTACCTGGCCTTCTCCTGCGACTCGGCCAAGACCGCGCAGGCCTTGTCCTTGCACCAGAACACCCTGCGGTACCGGCTGCGGCGGATGGAGGAGATCTTCGGCATCGATCCTTCCCAGCCGGACGACATGCTGGTGCTCTGGCTGAGCCTGGCCGTGCAGGAGTTGGGTGGTGCTGGGCCTGCGCACATTCTGCTGGATCACCCAACCGGATAGACCCGGCAAGCCCGGAACGGCGGGGGGTGGCTTCGGGATGGTACGCGGTGATCCGGCAGAGCCGCCGCGGGCGTGCCGGGGTCAATGGGGTTGAGCCCGTCCGAGGCCGTCGGATTCCGGGGCATCATTCCTGCCGGGTGTGGGGTGTGCCCAATGACTCCGCGGCCGAGTGCGGTGTCTGGCCGAATGGTGGCGCAGAATCCGGCGCGGCAGAATCCGACGCGGCAGTCCAGGAATTGGGTGGGGCCCGGCCCGCGCACATTCTGCTGGATCACCAGCTTGTCACCGGCTTGCTGAACCCGATGGGCCGGGAACCACACGGCAGGGCTTCGGGCTTGCGCGGGGTGATCCAGCAGAATCGTCGCCGCGGCCCCGAACGTGCCTAGGAGGACTGCATCACCGAGAGGTGTCCGGCCTTTGCCGCCACCAGGCACTTGGCGAGGTAGAAGGGCTTGCCCGCGCGGCGCACGTACTGGGTGAGCACCAGCACCGGGTCCGAGGGGCGCAGGTCCAACAGCTTGGCGCGGCTGGGGCCGGCCGTGCTGAGGCTGATCTGGCACTCGCCCGGACCCAGGCTCATGCCGGGACGTTCGGCGAGGATCTCAAGAAGGGTCTTCGGGGCCAGGCTGGTGCGCCCGGCGGGGTCGGCCGCGGCGGCCAGCCAGTCGCCGTCGTCGGCTGTCTTACCGGAACCGGCTGCTTTTCCGGTACCGGGCTCCCGGCCCGCACTGATGGGCACGTTCTCCTGCAGGTGCCCGATCGCTTCGCCGTTGCGGATGAGCACGCTTTCCCAGAGCCAGCAGTCCTCGTTGGGTTCGACGCCGATGCCGGGCGCGACGAACTCGGAGGCCGGTTGGAGTTCGGCCAGGGTGCGCTTGACCTGGACGTCCAGTTCGGAGCCGCCCAGGAGCTGGTCGAAGGGGCGGATCTTTTCGATGCCGATGCGGGGGAGGGTGTCCGCCACGAAGCGTCCGACGCCGCGGCGCGCCCGGGTGAGGCCGTCTTCCTCGAGCAGCATGAGGGCTTCGCGGATCACCGTGCGGCTGACGTCCATCATGACGCCGAGCTCGGTCTCGGTGGGCAGCAGCGAACCGGGGGAGAGCAGCTTGGTGCGGATGGCCTCGGCGATGCGGGAGTACGCGGCCACGCGCAGGGGCTGGCCCGGCTGGGCGGTGAGGGGTCGGGACAGGAACTGGACGGCGGTGTCGCTCACGGGGCCTCGCTTGGGTGGGGTCTGTTGGAGCCACTGTACTGAGGTTGTTATACAAACCAAACTTGCACGCAGGCGTGCGCCGCCCCCAGCGGCAGCGTACGCCTATCCGTGCATCAGCGAGCCGAGGCTAAGCGAGACCCGGGCCGCTGTCCGTGTAGGATCCGGGGCGGGGGGCCGCCTGGCACGTGCAGTTGCTTTCGACTTCGATGCGGATGGTCACCGTTTCGCCGCCCTCAACACTGAGGACGACGGGCTCCTTTCCGGTACTGGAAACTCGCAGGACAGTGTTCTCTGGAGACGCTACAGACATGGGGGAGTTCTTTCGGATTGAACGGGATGGCGAGGATCGGCCGGTCGCGTCGAGCACGCGGCGCACGATGGTCGCCGCCGTGGCCCGCATGGGCAGGGATCCTGAACGGGAGCTGGGCGGCGCGGGTGGGCACGCACCTGGCGGCAATATCGCCCGGCACCAGCCCGGTAAGGCAGGCTCCGGCAGCGGACAGCCAGACGGTCAATCGTAGCTCCGGGAAGGACACCGGTGATGTGCGTTACGTCAGGACGTCACCCGAGCGCCACCTTGCCGTCTTCGCCGATGCTCCAGCCGGGGTTGTACGCGATCTCCCAGATGATGCCGTTGGGGTCCTGGACATGGCCGTGGAAGATCCCGCCGAAGGCCCCGGCCTGCGCCGGCTTCAGCACCGTGGCCCCGGCCGCCTCCAGTCTGTCGATCGTGCTCGACACCTCGGCCGCGCTGGCCACGTTGTGTGAGAGGGTCACGCCGCTGACGCCGACGGGTGTTCCGGAGCGCCCCAGGTCCTGGTTGAACTTCGCCGAATCGAACAGGCCGAGCACCATGCCGGGCGCCATCTGGAAGAAGATGATTTCCCCGGGAACATCCAGCAGCGGGTCCCAGCCAAGGCCGTCCTTGTAGAACGCGCGGGCGCGGTCCAGGTCCTCGGTGGCGAAGGTGATGAAATGCAGTTTCTGGTCCATGGGGCGATCGTAACGGAGGGGCCGGACAGCCACGCCGGCGGCGCATTCCCTGCCATTCCAAGCCGAATCCGGGCCCCTTGGAGGCACCCCGGCCCGATGGGAGGATGAACGAGTGGAACCCTTCTTCGACTTCCTCGGAAACTACTGGTGGCTCGTTTTCCCCCTCGGCGGAATGGCCGGCGGGTGGGCGCGCCAGTTGTCCAGGGCGAGCGAACGGCGGCACCGGCGCAAGGTCGAACTGCTGAAACTGAAGAACCAGGCCGCCGCGGCAGAGCAGGCCAGCCGGGCCGAGGTGGCCGCCTTGATGGCAGCCCACGATTCCGTGAACCGCACGTGGCTGGACTACGAACTGGACGTCGGCAAACTCATTGATTTCCCGCTGATGACGGACGTCCGTGAACCCCTCACCGTCGCGTTCCTGCGGGCCAAGAAGGAGGCCGACGCGCTGCGGCCGGCCGCCCCGGAGGACATCACGACGGCGGCCCGCCTGGCTGAGTACCGCGCTGCCGTGCACGGCTTCGAGCTGGCGTTCGACGTCGCCGAGCGTGAGGCCAGGCGGATCAAGGACGGCAACTTCACTGGCCCCGAGCGCCAGCGCCTGGCGACCGCCCGGAAGCTCCTGCGGATCGCCGAAGACAGTGCGGCCACGCCGGCGGAACGGCAGACCGCGTACAAGCGCGCCCGCAAGGAGCTTGATGGGCTGATCGTCCTGCCGGAAGCGGCGGTCGCGGCGCTCGAGGAGAAAATCGCCGGCAGGCTCGACGCCCGGAAGGACCCGGCCGGACCTTCCGCATGACGTAGATTCGGGGGATGGACAATTTGCTTATCCACCACAACACCGGGCGGGAACGCTTCGAACTGCAGGATGCCGGCCGCGTGATCGGCAAGGCCGTGTACAAGGATTACGACGGCGGTGCTGCCGCCGGCGAAGGTGCCGCGGACCCCGGTTCGCAAGCCCCCGCCGTCGGGCAGCGGATTTTCTACCACACGGTCATCAACGAGGAATACGGCGGGCAGGGCCTGGCCGGGAAGCTCGCCGCCGAAGCGCTGGACCAGACGGTCGCCGCGGGCCTGCGGATTGTTCCCGTGTGCCCGTTCATCAAGAAGTTCCTGATCAAGCACCCCGGGTACGAGGCCAACGTGACCAAGCCGACCCCGGCCCACCTCGGCTTCCTCGAGGACGCGCTGGCGCAGCGGGTACGGGCGTAAGATCCCGGAAACACACAAGTCAGGGCTCCCGGAATTCCGGGAGCCCTGACTTTTTCTCCCCGGGCTTCAGTGGGGAAGATCGAAAGTTAGGAACGGACGCCGTTGCGGCCCCGGGTGAGGATCACGGACAGCGCCACCATGCCCACGCCCAGGAGCAGGTGCAGGATGTTGTCGAAGCTGTTCAGCGGCACGAAGTTACCGGCCGAGTCCTGCGGGACCACCAGTCCGTAGACGAACAGCACCAGGTAGATGATGCCGCCGTAGAGCAGGAATGCCTTCGAACCTGCTGCGGTCCGCTCGAGGAACAGGCCGGCCGCGCCGAAGAGCAGGTGGACGATGTTGTGCAGGGCCGATACCTGGAACAGGCCCAGCAGCATGGCTTCGGAGTGGTGGCCGGCGAAGCCCAAGTCACCGAAGTTGGACGTAATGCCGGGAACAAAACCAAGCACACCGACCAGCAGGAACACGGCGCCCACGGCCAGGGATGCCTTCTGGACAACGGTGCGGCTTGCTGTGTGGGTAAGCGGGTGAGTAGCCATGATGATTCTCCTGAATGCGATGGTGTTCCTTGGATCAGCGGCTCGTGGCTCCCGCTGGTCCGAGGGGTTACGCCTGTTATTCGGGGCGCATCAGAGGCCGGATGGGTGCTTCAGGAAAAAAATTCTACGAATCCAGTTTTGCGGCGGCGACGGTCGGGAACGTTGGCGACGCCGAGCCGCCCACGGGTTCCACCGTGATGCCCAGGGAGGAGCCGGCGCTGATGCCGCTCACCACGGCCGGTTTGGATAGCGCTTCGGCGTCCATGGTTCCCTGCGAGACCGGCGCCGAGCCGTTCTTGGGGATCAGCCACATCTGGTAGACCTTGCCGGCGGGCGGCGGCGGCACGTCCTTCATCCGCACCACCACGGCGTCCTTCGAGGCCGAGATCGCCAGCAGCACTGTGCCGCCGCCGGTCACGTTTGCCGTCGCTTCGTGCACGTCCTGTGCCTGCAGGATCTGCTTGACGGGGTCGTTCTGGGACGCCACATAGCTGCCGATTCCCACCCCGCCCACGGCGAGCACAATGGCCGCCGCGGCGGCGATCAGCCAGTTCCGGACGGCGGAAGGCCGGCGTCGTGCCTCACGCTTTTGCCGCGCGGCTGCCAGTTCATCGCCCGACGCCGGGAGGCCGGCTTCCGGCGCAGCTTCCGACGGCGCCGCTTCCGGCAGCTGTGCCGGAGTTTGTGCTGGCGCTTGCGCCGGCAGTTGCGCCAGCGTGCGCTCGAGCAGTCCGGCGGGCGGATCTTCCTCTGCGGTGAAGGCCAGGGCGAGGGTTTCGCGGGCCTGGCGGACGCGGTCGTTGAAAGCGTTGCGTTCTGCTTGCGGGGCGGTGGAGATGTAGGCGTCGATGGCGGCGCGTTCGTCGTCGCTGACGGCGTCCAGGGCGTAGATCTCCGCCAGTTCGACGGCGCGGCCGGCCTTCAGGTCGGTGGCAATATCGGCGGCGAAACCGCGGGGCTGCGTGCCGCCGTCGTTCGTGTCCATGCGGTTCATCTCAACTCACCTCCAAACAGGTCTTCAGGCGGATCAGTCCATCGCGGATCCGGGATTTGATGGTCGGTAGCGCGGAATTGAGTTTCTCGGCGACTTCCCGGTAGCTCAGGCCTCCGTAGTACGCCAGCCGCACCGATTCCTGTTGCGTCTCGGTCAGGGTCTCCAGGCACCGGACCACGGCTTCGGCGTCGAGGCGGCTGCCCACTTCGTCGGACACGGAGTCGTGGTCGATCTCCTGGCTGTCAGCGCCGTACCTGGCTTCGCGGTCCGTGGCTGCCTGCGCGGAGCGGACCTTGTCCACGGCCCTGCGGTGCGCGATGGTCATCAGCCAGGCCAGCGGGCTCCCGGCCGCGGCGTTGAAGCTTGCGGCGCCCTGCCAGACCTGCAGGAAGACTTCCTGGGTGGCGTCCTCGCTGAGCTCCAAGTCCACCAGGACCCGCCGCGCCATGCCGAAGACCCGGCGTGAGGTGAGCCGGTAGAAGTCCGCGAAGGCATCCCGGTCGCCGTCGGCGATCTGCCCGAGGAGGGCCCCCAGCTGGGCGTTCAGCTCTGGCGCCGTGGCACCGGACGTTACGGCGCCGGGCGCGCCTGAAGCAGGCCCGGCGGCCGTCTCCGCCGTTTCGGGAGCATGGGGATTGTCCATTGCGTTCCAGCATAGGCGTCCCAGCTGCACCGTTGTCACGCAACCCACCTCCTGCCCTGTTTCTGTCTGTGAACACAAAGCATTCGGTGCCGCGGGGGCTTTGGACGGGTGCGCTTTCTTGGCCGTGAGCATCGTGGGACACAGCATCGCAGCAGGATTTACCCAAGATTTGCCCAGTTTGCGCCGTGGCTGGGAATGGCTGCGTATCTTCGTTTCGGGGGATGCACGGCGGACCGAGAATGCGGCGCGGGAGTCTCCCGAAAATCACCGACACCGTCGTCGAAAGGTCTCAGAATGTCCCAGTCGAACTTCAGCCAGTCCTACCAGTACCCGAATTACCCGAACGTGCAGCAGAACAATTCGCTGGAGCACTTCCAGGGAAGCAAGTTCAAGGAAAAGTCGATCATTTTCGGGGCCATCGGATTCTTCTTCCTGGGAATTGTCTTCGGCCCGTTGGCGATTTCCAACGCACGGAAGGCCGAAGCCCTCCATCATTCGGCAACACTGGGCAAGGTCCTTGGCTGGGTGGACACCATCTGTTCCGCACTGGGGATCGTTGTGGTCCTGTTCATCATGATCTCGGCGGCGTCTAACGCGGGGAGTTAGACGCCGCCGTTCCTGGGGGGAGGGTCGCCGTCGTGCGCCGGCAGGTCCGGTGCACGACGGCGGCCGCAATTGTCGAACAACGAGAGACCGGCTAATTGCCGGGGACTTTGAAAACAAGGAAAAGAATGTCGAAGAATCCGGCCCCCAGTAGGTCAGTGGATAGTGCGCCGGAGCCAGGGCCGAGGTTACCGCGCAGACCCCGATCTTCCACCCTCGTCGTTGTAGGACTTGCCGCGCTGTTCATGATCGTGGGTACGGCGGGCTGTGGCCTTGGGGATGCATCGGCCCCATCGAATGGCACTTTTGCCCCGGTCACGGCAGAAGCGAGCGTAACCGCCAAAGCCACGCCGACGCCGTCGTTCGCTCCGACCTCGGCGGAGACCAGCAAGCCCCTGGATCCTGAAACACCCAAGGTATCGGCACGGGGCGGCACGGCAACGGCTCCGAAGACGCAGTCTGCGTTCGCAAGCAAAGCACTCGAGGTGTTGGCTTCCCTTCCCGTCAAGGGACGGGCGCCCAAGACGGGATATGACCGCGCGCTGTTCGGACAGGCCTGGGCAGATGTTGACCGTAACGGTTGCGACACCCGGAATGACATCCTCAACCGCGACCTCACGGGTGTGAAATACACCAACAGCGTGCTCTGCAAGGTGCGGTCCGGCACGCTGGCGGACCCGTACACGGGCACCACCATTAACTTCCAGCGGGGGATCACGACCAGCAGCGCCGTCCAGATCGACCACGTTGTTGCGCTCAGCGACGCCTGGCAGAAGGGCGCCCAGCAGTTGACCATGGAACAGCGGACAGCGTTCGCCAACGACCCCCTGAACCTCCAAGCAACCGACGGGCCGACCAACATCAAGAAGGGCGACGGCGACGCGGCCACGTGGCTGCCGCCGAACAAGGGCTTCAGGTGCGAGTACGTTGCCCGGCAGATTTCGGTGAAGGCACGCTACAAGCTTTGGGTTACCCGGGCCGAGCACGACGCCATGGCCGCCATTCTGGGCAACTGCTCCAGCCAGCCCGCAGCAAGCAAGAAAGCTCCAGAGGCGCCTGTAACTGCACCTGCTACAGCTAAGCCAGCGCCTGTTAAGGCCGTACCCGCTCCGGCTGCTGTGGCCCCGAGTCCTGCTCCGAGGGTCCCCTTGCCACCAGCGCCGGCAGTTGCCTATTACGCCAACTGTGCAGCCGCCAGGGCCGCCGGAGCTGCCCCGATCTACGCGGGACAGGCCGGCTACCGGGCGGCGCTGGACCGCGATAAGGACGGGATCGCATGCGAAGGATAGGCCGAATGGATGACTCCACAGTTTCAAAGTTTTCAAGGGGAAAAATGATGAAGAGCCAAATTCCAACAGCGTCCCGTGAAGGTAGGGCTAACGCCGACAGGGGAAAGCTAAAAGCTGCGCTGACTCTCGTTGTGCTGACCGTCCTAGTGCTGACCGGGTGCAGCGGCAAGCACGCAGCAGGGGAGCCGGCAGGAGTTGAAACGGTCACGGTTCCAGACGTGGTGAACCTGACCCTGGACAAAGCAATGGATGAACTGAAAGATCTCGGGCTCAAAGTCGAGGCTGCGGACACCGTCGACGGTAAGTCGATCATTCTGAAGAAGAACTGGCAGGTAACGTCGCAAGATCCCGTCGAGGGTGCACAGCTGACAAAGGGTTCCACCGTACACCTCGGCGTCAAGCACAAGGACAAGGAGGCGGCCGAAAAGGCCGCCGCGGACAAGGCGGCTGCTGAGAAGGCTGCTGCGGACAAAGCGGCAGCGGAAAAAGCAGCGGTAGCCAAGGTCGCTGCCGCCAAACTCGCGGCGGAAAAAGCTGCGGCAGCAAAACGCGCGGCTGAGAAGGCGGCAGCCGATCGTGCTGCAGCGCAATTGGCAGCCGAACAGGCAGCGGCAGCAAAAGCCACACCTGCTGTCCCTGCAGCCCCACCTGCGGCTGTCTACTACAAGAACTGCACCGAGGCTCGCGCGGCGGGGGCGGCGCCGGTCTACGAGGGAACACCCGGCTATGGGAAGCACCTCGACAGGGACGGGGACGGCATTGGATGTGATAAGTAGCTACCCGTCGGCGACTGGCACAGGGTAGGCCCCTTCCGGACGTCCTGCTACGACTACTCCTGTCCGTGACTGCCCGTCGTCCATTGGCCGCAGCCCGGAAGCAGCTTCGCGGGCGAAAGGCCCACGAAGTTGGCAGAATGGCGGTGAGTGGCATACCCGGGTGTTGGTTAGAGCATGATGAGCTTCGAAAGGCACGTGAGTAGATGACTGCATGGCTGGTTCGGGCAGGAAGCACGGGGGAGCGGGAACAATGGGCTCTCAGTAAGTCGGTCACGGGCGCCGGGTATGGCGATGTGGACTCTCTTCAAGACTCAGACACCAGGGAAAAAGTCTTCTCAAAAGTTGAGGCAGGAATCCCCGGCCAAAAGGTCGGAGCCGTCCGGAATTTCGCCGCCCAACTTTGGGCTCTGCGAGGACGCATGGAGCTCGGAGACCTCGTGGTCATGCCCTTGAAGCGCTCAGCTGCGGTCGCTATTGGAATAATCGAAGGCCCGTATGAGTACGACTCCAACGAACCGGATCCAGAACGTCGCCACATCCGCCGCGTTCGATGGGATGCCCCTGACATTGCCCGTTCCCGGATAAATCAGGATCTGCTCTACTCCCTCGGGGCCTTTTCAACCGTCTGCCGGATCGAACGGAACGATGCTGAATTCCGGCTGCGCACTGCCATGACGACTGGCAGGGACCCGGGAGCCCGACTGGAGATGCAGGAAGTTCCTTCTAGAGGCGGCAGCTTTTCGGTCGATGAAACAGAGCAAGAGAACGTGCCTGTGGATATTTCACGTTATGCAGCTGATTCGATAGCAAGCCGTCTCATCGAAACTTTTGCGGGGCACAAGATGGAAGCATTGGTTGCCGAAATCCTCAAAGCCGACGGATTCGTGTGTACCGAACATGGACAAGGAACTGATGACGGCATCGATCTCGTGGCCGGGAAGGGGCTTCTGGGCCTGGATAGCCCGCGTGTCATCGTTCAGGTGAAGAGCCAAGCCAGCCCAGTGGACGCTCCGACCGTATCCCAGCTACACGGGTCGCTATCGATCCACAAGGCTGACCAGGGCCTCCTCGTAGCCTGGGGAGGACTTACCAGGGCAGCCCGAAAGCTGGTGGATTCGCAGAGGTTCGCCATTCGCGTTTGGGACGCGGACGAACTTGTGAGCCAAGTCCAGAATCACTATGCAGAATTTCCTGCACGCGTCCGACAGGAACTACCGCTGAAACAGATTTGGACACTAGCCGATGAAGCCGGCTGATAGCAGGGGCCCGGAGATGTTGAGAACCCAAGAACCCATCCACCGCTCGAGAATCTTGACCCTGTTGGCGGAGCAAGCTGACGGGACACTGACTGCTGAGGAATGCCTCAGACTGCTGGAAGAGCGGTACGGTCACCTGCTTAATGAGATTGACTTGGAAGAGCACTCCAGAGGCGTGAAGAAGTGGATTACGCGCGCCAGGAAATCCAGCAGTCTCATGTTTCAAGAAGGCCTGATTGAACGGCCCAGCCGCGGGACCTGGAAACTGACGGCGTTGGGCTGGGCCGAAGCGCGGAAATAGCAACCTACTCCCGCCGCGCCGCCCCCTCGAACACCAGCCGCACCGCGTTCCGCACCCGCTCCCGGGCGGCCGCCGGATCCTCGGACCGTCACAACCACACCGGCGAGTCAGGAAGTGGGGCCAGAAATAACCGTCCTACCGGGGCCAAACAAACCTGTCACAGTCAGCTGCCGAATCGTAGGGATTAGCGGCTCTTCAGAATTGAGGGTGTAGTCGGGGTCTGAATCCGCCGGTTTCCAGGAGTGATCTGGCGATGTAGTTGGTGAGGTTGCGAAATCCGAGGGCGCTTCCGCGGAGGTGTTCGAGGCGGCCGTTGATCGCTTCGGTGGGGCCGTTGGAGGTGCCGGGGTGGTCGAAGAACGCGAGGACGTCGGCTGCGCGGCGTTTCAGTGTCCGGCCGAGGCTGGTGAGCTCGGTCAGCGCGGCAGGGATGCCGTGTGAGAGGGCAGTGATCACGGCCTGCATCATTGTTTTCCCGTTCTTTTTCTCGGGCTCCCGGTAAGCGGCGATCATGCGTTGGTAGACGCCCCAGGTTGCTTGGACCTCGCTGTGGTGGTCGTCGGTGAAGAGGACCATCAAGCGCTCTGCTTGTTTGTCGGTGAGCAGTCCCTCTCCGGTATGCAGTGTCCGCCGCGCCTTGTAGAGGGGATCCCCGGCACGGCCCCGGTGGCCGTGGACGGCTTGCTGCACGCGCTGCCGGCACCTGTCGAGCGCGTCCCCGGCCAGGCGCACGACGTGGAAGGGATCCATGACCGGGGCCGCGTCGGGCAGTTCCTCGGCAGCGGCGGTCTTGAACCCGGTGAACCCGTCCATCGCGACGACCTCGATCCCGTCCCGCCAGGCCTGGGGGCGCTCGGTGAGCCAGGCGGCGAAGACCTGTTTGGAGCGCCCTTCGACCATGTCCAGCAGCCGTGACGGGCCCGTGCCCCTGAGTTGGCTCACGGGTCTCTGTTTCGTGGGCGGCCAACGCGCTGACCTGCAGTGATGCCAGCAGAATGGTGCTTTTTCACGCACTAATGGGGTTTTGTTTTAGTGTCACGTTGTGGCGTTCATCAGGAGGGTGCGGACGGCGTCGGGCGCGACGGCGGTGCAGATCGCGGAGTATTTGCGTGGTCGTCAGCGGATCGTGGAGCACATCGGCTCGGCGCATACGGAGGCCGAACTCGGCATGCTGCTGGAGCGCGCCCATGAGCTGCTGGACAATCCCGCCCAGGGCGTCCTCGATCTCGGTATCGAGCCCACCCCTGCGGTGAAAGGCCTGATTGCGCCTCTCGGACCGGGCTTGTTCGAGCCGGCGGGCGCGGTGGCGCCAGCCGGTCGTGACGGTCCGGGACGCGTGGTCGGAACGGACTCGCGGATCCTGTTCGATGCGTTGGCCGGAGTGTTCACCGCGCTGGGGTTCGATGGCCTCGACGACGAGGTGTTCCGGGACCTGGTGATCGCCCGGGTTGTCGAGCCGACATCACTGCTGGATGCTGGCAGGGTGCTGCGGGAC
>NZ_QRCU01000024.1 GCF_003369445.1 Arthrobacter silvisoli | reverse complement strand
GGCCCCGCACCACACGGTGCGGGGCCGGAGCCTTTTCATCCAAACTTCGCTGCGCCCTCCGGGGCCCTCGCGGACTAATCTTCGATCGTGGCGATGACGGCTCCGGCGGACACTGTCTCGCCTGCCTGGGAAACCAGGCCGTGGATGGTGCCTGCGCGGTGGGCGGTGAGCGGCTGCTCCATCTTCATGGCTTCGAGCACCACGATCAGGTCGCCTTCGGCCACCACGTCGCCGTCGGCCACGGCCACCTTCACGATGGTTCCCTGCATCGGGGAGGTCAGCGCGTTTCCGCCCGAAGCGGCCGCGGACGCAGCGGCGCCGCGGGCACGCTTCTTGGACTTGCCCGCCTTCGGCGAGGCGCCGTTCAAGGACGCGGCTCCGAGGCCAGCCGGGAGGGCGACCTCAAGGCGCTTGCCGCCGACCTCGACGACGAAGCGCCGGCGCTCACCGGCGTCGGGGGCTTCAGCGGACACAGCACCCGACCATGCGGGGATGTCGTTGACGAACTCGGTCTCGATCCAGCGGGTGTGGACCGAGAACGGGCCCTCCTCGGGAGCGAAGGCAGGGTCGGAGACCACCGTGCGGTGGAAGGGGGTCACCGTGGGCATGCCCGTAATTTCCAGCTCGGCCAAGGCGCGGCGCGAGCGTTCGAGGGCCTGCTTCCGGCTGGAACCGGTGACCACCAGCTTGGCCAGCATGGAGTCGAAGTTGCCGCTGATCACCTCGCCGGCCTGGATCCCGGAGTCCACGCGGATGCCCGGGCCAGTGGGGTAACGGAGGGTCTCCACCGTGCCGGGGGCGGGCATGAAGTTGCGGCCGGCGTCCTCGCCGTTGATGCGGAATTCGAAGGAGTGGCCGCGGACTTCGGGGTCGCCGTAGCCGAGTTCTTCGCCGCGGGCCAGGCGGAACTGCTCGCGGACGAGGTCGATCCCGGTGACCTCCTCGGAGACACAGTGCTCAACCTGCAGGCGGGTGTTGACTTCGAGGAAGGAGATGGTGCCGTCCTGGCCGACCAGGAACTCGCAGGTGCCCGCACCGAGGTAGCCGGCCTCCTTCAGGATGGCCTTGGACGCTTCATACAGGCGGCGGTTTTGCTCTTCGGAGAGGAACGGCGCCGGGGCTTCCTCCACGAGCTTCTGGTTGCGGCGCTGCAGGGAGCAGTCACGGGTGGAGACGACGACGACGTTGCCGTGGGCGTCGGCCAGGCACTGGGTTTCGACGTGGCGGGGTGAGTCCAGGAACTTCTCCACGAGGCACTCGCCGCGTCCGAAGGCGGCCAACGCTTCGCGGACCGCGGATTCGTAGAGTTCGGGGATCTCTTCCAGGGTGCGGGCGACCTTGAGTCCGCGGCCGCCGCCACCGTAGACGGCCTTGATGGCCACCGGCAGGCCGTACTCCTGGGCGAAGGCGACGATCTCGTCGGCGTCCTTGACCGGGTCCTTGAGGCCGGGTGCCAGCGGAGCGCCGGCAGCCAGGGCGATGTGCTTGGCCTTCGCCTTGTCGCCAAGGGCGTCGATGGCTTCGGGGGAGGGGCCGATCCAGGTAATGCCCGCCTCGATCACGCGGCCGGCGAATTCGGCGTTCTCGGCGAGGAAGCCGTAGCCGGGATGGATTGCGTCGGCTCCGGATTGCTTGGCGACGTCGATCAGCTTGTCGATGACGAGGTACGACTCGGCGGCGGTGTTTCCGCCCAGGGCGTAGGCCTCATCTGCCAGCCGGACGTGCAGTGCATCCCGGTCCGGGTCAGCGTAGACAGCAACGGAGGCGAGGCCTTCGTCGCGGGCTGCACGGATAATGCGTACCGCGATCTCACCGCGGTTGGCCACCAGTACCTTGGTGATCGGGTTGGAAACGGGCTGCGCCGGCTGTGCTGTCAACTTGACTCCTTCTGTCCTCAAAGGAGACTAGCGTGATTGTGAGGGTTCCGCCCATGTTGATGGGGGAATCCGTGCGTGCGGCGCCTCCTCTTTGTAGGTTTACTACAAAACGGCGCAGTCCCCGTCGCTTGCCCACAGCTCAGTGATGCGCACCTGTGCCTGGCCAAGCAGCTCGCGCAGCGTGGAGACGGACAGCCCGACGACGGCGTGCGGGTCGCCGTCGACCTTGCGGATGAACGCCCCGCCCAGTCCGTCGATGGTGAAGGAGCCGGCGCAGTGCAGCGGCTCGCCCGTGGCGATGTAGGCGTCCACCTCCGCCTCGCTCATCGGCGTGAAATGCACTTCGGCGCTGGAAACGGCGCCGAGGGTCGCCCCGGTACCGTCGGCGCGTTCCCCGTCCTCGACGTCGGCGGCCGTGTCCCGGCAGTCCACCAGCCAGTGCCCTGTGTGCAGCACGCCGGAGGAGCCGCTCATCCGCAGCATCCGCTCCCTGGCGACCTCGGCGGTGTACGGCTTGCCGTGCGCTTCGCCGTCGAACTCGAAGACCGAATCGCAGCCGATCACCAAGGCGCCTTCGGCTTCGGGCAGTGCCGCGACCGCTTCGGCCTTGGCACGGGCGAGCAGCAGGGCGGTGTCGTGCGGGTCGGTGACCCCGTAGTGCGCCTGGATTGCTTCCTCGTCGACGTCGGAGACGAGGACTTCGTGCCGGATGCCGGCCTCGGTGAGGAGCTTGGTGCGGGCGGGGGACTGGGAGGCCAGGATAAGTCGGGTCACGCGTTCAAGGTTATCCGCTGCCGGGCCGCGGCGGATGCGCCAGCGGAAACGACCAGCGAAACGAATGGAAGGAACGCCCGGTGGGGACGTTCCTTCCATTTCAGGGGCTAAACCCTCTCGCGCGTGCGATCGATGACCGGTTCCCGCGGGGTGGTGAAATCGCGGCGCCGGCGCGGGAAGGCCCAGAACGTGCCCTTCGCGTCAACGTGTGGTTCCTTGTGCTCCTCGGTTTCCCGTGAGGCATCTTTCTTGGTGTCCCAACGGAAATCCTTGCTGTACCCGTAGCACATCACAGGCCTCCTTCTGGTGACTGCCCTTTAATCCTCCTCCTGATCCGGCGGCGCGTCGAGGGCCGCGTGGGCCGGGCCAGGTCAGGCAGCAGCGCCGCTCAGGCCACCGGTTCCTTCGCTTCCCCGGCGTCGTCCGCGGCGCTCACCCGGGCACCGGTCCGCTCGAGCGAGGCACCTTCGACGTCGACGTCCGGCAGGACGCGGTCCAGCCAGCGCGGCAGCCACCAGGCCTTCCCGCCCAGCAGGTACATGGCGGCGGGCAGGATCGTCATGCGGACCACGAACGCGTCCACCAGTACACCGAACGCCATCGCGAATCCGAGCGGCCGCACCATGGTCAGGTGGGAGAAGATGAAGCCCGCGAACACGCTGACCATGATGATCGCGGCGGCGGTGACCACGGCGGCGGCATGGCTGAAACCGCTGCGTACGGCCGGCCTGGCACTCTCGCCGTGCATGAACGATTCCCGCATGCCCGAGGTGATGAAGACCTGGTAGTCCATCGCCAGGCCGAACAGGACGCCGATGAGGATGATCGGCAGGAAGCTCAGCACCGCGCCCGGGTTGGCCACGTCGAACACGGGTCCCAGCCAGCCCCACTGGTACACGGCCACTACGGCGCCGAACGCCGCGGCGAGCGAGAGCAGGAATCCGCCGGTGGCCAGCAGCGGGACCACCAGCGAACGGAACACCAGCAGCAGCAGGATCACGGACAGGCCGACGACGATTGCCAGGTAGGGCGGCAAGGCCGCGCCGAGTTTGCCGGAGACGTCCACGTTGCCGGCCGTCTGGCCGGTCAGGCCGATGGTGACGCCGGTGTCGGCCTTGATATCGCTGCCCTTGGCCCGGAGTTCGGAGACCACCTGGACGGTGCTCTCGCTGGCCGGTCCGTCCTGCGGGATCACTTGGAACACCGCTGTGCGGTGGCCATCGCTTCCCGTGGCAGGGCTCAGGGCAACCGGCGCGGCGGCCACCACCTTGTCTACGCTGCGCAGCTCCGCGGCGACGTCAAGCTGTTTGTTGACCGCGGCAGCGTCGCTGAGGCCTCCGGGGAGTTCGCCGACGACGACGATCGGTCCGGTGACGCCTTCGCCGAAGCTCTTGCGGGTGAGGTCGTAGGCCTTGAAGGCCTGCGAGTCGACTGGTTCGGAGCCGCCGTCGGGCAGCGCCAGCCGCAGCTGGGCGGCCGGCAGCGCCAGGACGCCGAGCAGCACGACCCCGGCGAGCAGGAACCACACGGGGTGCCGGGTCACCAGGGCACCCCAGCCGCGGTTGCTCTTGGCCGCGTCGGCGGCCCGGTCCGCGGCCTCGTGGCCCGGTTCCGCGTTGTGCCGCGCAGCCTTCGCCCATGCCCGCTTGGAGATCAGGCGGCGGCCGATCAGCGACAGCATCGCCGGGGTCAGGGTGAGCGAGACGACGACGGCGACAGCCACCGTGGCTGCGGCGGAAAGGCCCATCACGGCAAGGAACGGCAGCCCGGGGACCACCAGGGCGGCCAGGGCGATGACCACCGTGAGGCCGGCGAACAGCACCGCGTTGCCGGAGGTGCCGGTGGCGAGGGCCGCGGATTCCTCCGGATCCATCCCGGCGAGCAGCTGGCCCCGGTGCCGGTTGACGATGAAGAGGGAGTAGTCGATGCCCACGGCCAGGCCGAGCATGAGGGCGAGCATGGGGGAGATGGAGCTCATGTCGATGACGCCGGTCAGCGCGAAGGTGCCGCCCACGCCAACCGCGACACCCACAACGGCCATCAACAGGGGCAGACCGGCGGCGATCAGGGTCCCGAGCATCACAATCAGCGCCAGGGCTGCGACGGCGATGCCGACGATCTCGGCGATGCCGAACAGTTGGGAGACGTCCTCGGTGATTTCCTTGCTGGCCAGGGCCGTCACGCCGGCGGAGGATACACCGTGGACGACGTCCTGGACCTGCTGGCGATCGGCGGGGGTCAGGGCGTTGATGGAGGTCTTGAACTGGACCTGGGCGATCGCGGCCTTGCCGTCTTCGGACACGAAGCGCATGCCTTGGGACGCCTCAAGCTGCCGCTTCGCCAGCGCGAGCTTTTCCGCACCCTCGGCCGCCTGCTTCTCGCCGGCCTCGAGCTTTGCCTTCCCGGCGGCGAGCTCGGCCTTCTGCGGGGCAAGCTGCGCGTCGATCGCGGCCGCGGGCATTCCGGCACCCGCCATCTGCTGTTCCGCCGTCTTGAGCCGGGCCTCCCCGGCGGTCAGTTGCGCCCGGGCCTGCTCGAGTCGGGCGTTGCCCGCGGCGGCCTGCTTTTCGCCCTGCTCGACGGCGGCGGGCGCCTTGTCGAGTTCGGCCTGCACGTCGAAGGGGTTGACGGTGGACTGCACCGTGGGAAGCTCTTTGAGCTTGTCCAAGGCGGACGCGACCGCATCCTTGCCGGCCTGGTCGAAGCCGCCGCTGCCGGCCTCGAAGACGATGCCGGCCGAGCCGCCGGACGCTTCGGGCAGGTCCCTCTTGAGCTTGTCCAGCATCCGCTGGGTCTCGGTGCCCGGGATCTGGAAGTTGTTGGACATGGTGCCGTGGAAGGCCGCGGCGGAACCGCCGACGGCCACCAGGACGGCCAGCCACAGGGAGATCACCAGCCAGCGGTGGCGATAGGAGAACTTGCCGAGACGGTAGAGCAAAGTAGCCATGGTGGTGCCGATCTGTTCTGGGTTGTCAGGCGGTGGGCGGTAGGTTCCGCGCGGTCAGGCGGTGGCGGGTGCGTTGAAGCCGGAGGCCAGCAGGCCCACGGCGGTGACGAGGTGCTGGCGGAAGACGGCCAGGGACTCCGGGGAAAGGTCGGCGCCGCGTTCTTCGAACCAGACGCCCATCGCGGCCTTGCCGCAGGCGATGATCGAGCCGGCCATGGCGCGCAGGTGGAGTTCGTCCGCGGCTTCGCCGAGGCGTTCGCGCGCGGCGGCGATGATCTGTTCGGTGCAGTGCTCCCAGGCCTCGAGCTCGCAGCGTCCCAGCCCTTGGCTGGAGTTCGTGAGGCTGAAGAGCTCGGCGATCGGAGCCGCGGTCATCGGGTCGGCCAGTTCCATCAGGGCGGCCCGGGCGGATTCCAGGACCGGTTCATCCGCAGGGCGGAGCCTGAACTGCTCCAGGACGTTGTCGAGGAAGCGGTCGGCCAGGGACGCCAGTGCGGCGTCGACGCCGGTGAAGTAGTTGAAGAACGTCCGCCGGGACACTCCCGCCTCGGCGGCGATGTCTTCCACGGTGAAGTTGCCCGCGCCCTTGCTGCGCAGCAGCGCCAGTGCGGCGTCGGCGATCGCGCGGCGGGTGGCGACCTTGTTCAGTTCACGGCGGGACGCTGTGTTGGCGGGGGCGGTTACAGGCACATATTTACACTAAGTGCATTTTTGCACTCTGCGCAAGTTAAAGTTCCAGGCGGGCATCAGGGCGCCGTCGGCTGTGGTCCTGCCTGCTGCCCGGCCGTGTTGCTCAGGTAGATCGACTGGCCGGTTGCCCCGGGTTCGTCTTCTTTGAGCGGGATGGCGAAGACGGCGGTGCCGTAAGCGCACACCTCGGTCCAGTTGGTGCCCATTTCCGAAGTGTCGAAGCGCATGGCCACGATGGCGTTGGCGCCGCGTTGCTGTGCCTCATTGACCATGCGGGCCATGACGTCCTGCCGGCTTTCATAGAGGGCCTTGGTCATTTCGGGAAGCTCGCCGCCGCCCAGGGAGCGGAATCCGGCAAGCATCTGCGAACCGATGTCGCGCGACCGGACAGTGAGGCCCATGACCTCGCCGAACACGGCGTCGATGCGGTGGCCGGGGATTTCGTTGGAGGTGACAATCAGCATGCGCCGAGCCTACCGGGGAGCCTGCTTAAACGGACGAATCCCGGGGAATTCCCCGGGATTCATCCGGTGGGTGCGTGCCCTGGCGGCATGCCCTGGGGCGCGCCTAGGATGCGGCGCCGGCGAGCTCGCGGTCCGCTGCAGGGGTTGCGGACCCGGGGGCCGTGGACTCAGCAGCGTCGGCCTCGTCCGCGAACGCGGTGCCGTGGCGCGGTGCGTTGTACAGTTCCTCGTCCAGGATGCCCTGGCGCCTGGCCACGATGGTGGGCACGAGGGCCTGTCCTGCGACGTTGACCGCGGTGCGGCCCATGTCCAGGATCGGATCGATCGACAGCAGCAGCCCGACGCCGGCCAGCGGCAGGCCGAGGGTGGACAGCGTCAGGGTCAGCATCACCACGGCGCCGGTGGTGCCCGCCGTGGCGGCCGAGCCCAGCACCGAAACGAGGGCGATGAGCAGGTACTGGCTGAAGTCCAGGTTGATGCCGAAGAACTGGGCTACGAAGATCGCGGCGATGGCCGGATAGATCGCGGCGCAGCCGTCCATCTTGGTGGTGGCGCCCAGCGGCACGGCGAAGGAGGCGTAGCCGCTCGGCACTCCGAGGTTCCGTTCGGTGACACGCTGCGTGAGCGGCAGGGTGCCGATCGAGGAACGGGAGACGAAAGCCAGCTGCACGGCCGGCCACACGCCGGAGAAGTACTGCTTCACGGACAGGCCGTGGCTGCGGACCAGGACGGGGTAGACCGCGAACAGCACCAGCGCCAGGCCGACGTAGATGGCCACCGTGAACTTGCCCAGGGAACCGATGGTGTCCCAGCCGTAGATGGCCACGGCGTTGCCGATCAGGCCGATGGTGCCCAGCGGGGCGATCCGGATGATCCACCAGAGGACCTTCTGGATCACGGCGAGAGCGGAGGCGTTGAAGGTCAGGAAGGGTTCGGCCTGCTTGCCCACCTTGAGGGCGGCCACGCCGACGGCGATCGCGATCACCAGGATCTGCAGCACGTTGAAGTTCACCGCGGTGGTCACGGCGTCATCGGCGATGGTGGTGCTTGCGCCGAGGCCCAGGAAGTTTTTCGGGAACAGGCCGGTGAGGAAGGCCCACCAGCTGCCGACCTTGCCGGGGGCTTCGCCCTGGCTGTTGATGCCGGTTCCCGTGCCCGGCTGGAAGAGAACGCCCAGCCCGATGCCGATCAGCACCGCGATCAGGGAGGTGATGGCGAACCACAGCAGGGTGTTCCAGGCGAGCTTTGCGGCGTTGGAGACCTGGCGGAGGTTGGCGATCGAGCTGACGACGGCGGTGAAGATCAGCGGGACGACGGCGGTCTGCAGCAGCGAGACATAGCTCGAGCCGATGGTCTGCAGGGTTGCGCCGAGGCCGTTGGGAGCGGTCTTGGTGCTGCCGGTGTACTTGGCGATGAGGCCGAGGGCCAGGCCGACGATGAGGGCGGCGATGATCTGCACGCCGAAGGACGTGGCCCACTTGGGGAACGTGGACGCGGTCTTCCCGGGGGCGGTCGAAAGGTTGGATGTTTTGCTCACCCGAACAAGCTAGGAGGAATTGGAATACCAGAGCGAGTGGACGTTGAGAAATATGACGGCAAAGATGAAGTGGCGGCCGCCACTGGGATACCAGCGATGGCCGCCACATCAATGAAGTCTCACGTTATTCCACCACTTGCTGTGGCAAATGTCTCAGCCGAGCAGCGCCCGGCGGAGGGTGTCGAGGCCCACGGATCCGATGTTCAGGGCGTCAGTGTGGAAGGCCTTGAGCTCGAAGCCCTCGCGTTTTTCCAGCTCGGCGCGGATCTCCTCCCAGAGCCGCTGGCCCACCTTGTAGGAGGGGGCCTGGCCCGGCCAGCCGAGGTAGCGGGTGAACTCGAACTTGAGCTGGCCTTCGCTGATGGGCAGGTTGGCACGGAGGAAGTCGTAGCCCTTCTCCGGCGTCCACGTGCCGCTGCCCCAGGCCTCGGGGACCTCCAGCTCAAGGTGCACGCCGATGTCGAAGACCACGCGGGCGGCGCGCATCCGCTGCATGTCCAGCATGCCCATGTGGTCGCCCGGATCCTTCAGGTAGCCCAGCTCGAGCATGAGCTTCTCGGCGTACAGGGCCCAGCCTTCGCCGTGGCCGGAAACCCAGCAGATATTGCGGCGCCAGTCATTCAGCAGCTCGCGGCGGTAGACGGCAGTGGCCACCTGCAGGTGGTGGCCTGGCACACCCTCGTGGAAGACCGTCGTTGTTTCCGCCCAGGTGGTGAAGGTGTCCTCGCCGGCGGGCACGGACCACCACATGCGTCCGGGGCGGGAGAAATCGTCCGCCGGTCCGGTGTAGTAGATGCCGCCCTCGTCGGTCGGGGCGATCTTGCACTCCAGGGTCTTCATGACGTCCGGGATGTCGAAGTGGACGCCGGAGAGGTCGGCCACGGCCCGGTCGGACAGCTCCTGCATCCACGCCTGGAGGGCGTCGGTGCCCTTGATCTGCCGGGCAGGATCGTTGTTCAGGATCTCCTTGGCTTCTTCGATCGTGGCGCCGGGCCTGATCTCTTCCGCCACGCGCTCCTGCTCGGCGATGATGCGCTGCAGTTCCTGGACCCCCCACGCGTACGTTTCCTCAAGATCCACTGTGGCGCCCAGGAAGGTACGGGAAGCCAGGGCGTAGCGTTCGCGGCCCACCGCGTCTTTGTCGGGGGCGAGTGGCAGCAGTTCCGCTTCGAGGAACGCAGCAAGTCCCGCATAGGCCGAACGCGCGACGGCGGCACCGGCGTCGAGCTTCTCCTGCAGGTCCGCAGGCAACGGCTTGCCGTCGATCGCCGCGTCCGCGGCGAGCTTGGCAAAGAAGCCGTCTTCGGCGGCGTACTTGCTGGTCTGTTCGATCACTGTCCGCACTTGGCGGGCGGCCGCCACCCTTCCGGCGTCCTTGGCAGAGCGCAGGGAGGCGATGTAGCCCTCGATAGCCCCGGGAACGTTGGCGGCGCGGCCGGCGATGTGCTCCCAGTCCTGCCCGGTGGCTGTGGGCATCAGGTCGAAAACGGCGCGGATGTCCTGGGCGGGGGAGGCGATGTTGTTCAGTTCCGCCGCGTCCCAGCCCGAGGCGTGGAACTCAAGTTGCAGGCCCAGGCGCTCCCGCATGGCGTCAAGGGTGGTCACGTCGGAGTCGTCGGCTGGTTCCAGGCCGGAGAGCTTGTCCAAGGTGTCGCGCGCGGCTGCGGCAAAGGCTGCGGCGCCCGCCGGCGAGAAGTCCTGGTACTCGCTTTCGTGACCCGGGATGCCGAGGGTGGTGGCCAGGCTCGGGTTCAACGCCAGGTACGTTTCGGTGTAGGCGTCAGCCACGGCGTCGATCGCGGTCCGGGAACGTTCCGGTGAGGTGTTTTCAGTAGTCACCTGACGAGCTTAACCGTGGGCACGGCTTCCTGAAAGGGTTGCTGAACATTCAGCCCTTGCTGCGCCGCCAGGCGCCCGGGCCCGGAGTCGGGTCCAGGCCGAGCCGCTGGCGCCGTACCCAGTGGCGGACGCTCGGCTTCTCCGGCGCCGGCACCGCGGGTACCGAAAGCGAAGCGACGACGGCGGTCAGCGCGGCGAGCTCTTCCGGCGTCGGGTTTCCCTTGACCACCGAAAGCAGGGGCGTCTCCGGCGCTTCCGGCGCCGGGTCCTGCTTGGCCGGGTCCTGGTTCATGGGTTCGGTACTCACAGCGGGATGTTTCCGTGTTTCTTGGTGGGCAGGCTTGCCCGCTTGTCACGCAGGGCGCGCAGGCCCTTGATGATCTGCACCCGGGTGTCGGACGGCGCGATGACGGCGTCCACGTAGCCCAGCTCCGCCGCCTGGTACGGGTTGAGGAGTTCCTCTTCGTACTGCTCGATGATCTCCGCACGGCGGGCTTCGACGTCGCCGCCGGTCTCGGCAACCGCGGCGAGGTCGCGGCGGTAGAGGATGTTGACGGCGCCCTGGGCACCCATGACGCCGATCTGGGCGGTGGGCCAGGCGAGGTTGAGGTCCGCGCCGAGCTTCTTGGAGCCCATCACGATGTACGCCCCGCCGTAGGCCTTGCGGGTGATGACGGTCAGCTTCGGGACGGTGGCCTCGGCGTAGGCGTAGAGCAGCTTGGCGCCGCGGCGGATGATGCCCTGGAATTCCTGGTCCTTGCCGGGCAGGAAGCCGGGGACGTCCACCAGGGTGATGATCGGGATGTTGAAGGCATCGCAGTGGCGCACGAAGCGTGCCGCCTTTTCCGATGCCGCGATGTCCAGGGTGCCGGCGAACTGCATGGGCTGGTTGGCCACGATGCCCACGGTGTGTCCTTCAACGCGGCCGTAGCCGATCATGACGTTCGGGGCGTAGAGCGACTGCATCTCCAGGAAATGCGCGTCGTCCACGATCTGCTCGATGACCTTGCGCATGTCGTAGGGCTGGTTGGCCGAATCCGGAATGAGGGTGTCCAGGGCGAGGTCGTCGTCGTCGACCTCCAGCTCCTGCTCGTGCTCCAGCACGGGGGCTTCGGAGAGGTTGTTCGACGGCAGGAAGTCCAGCAGTTCGCGGACGAATTCGATGGCGTCGGCTTCGTCGCTTGCCAGGTAGGTGGAGGTGCCGGTGGTGGCGTTATGCTGGCGGGCACCGCCGAGCGTTTCCATGTCCACGTCCTCGCCGGTGACGGTCTTGATCACGTCCGGTCCGGTGATGAACATGTGGGAGGTCTTGTCCACCATCACTACGTAGTCGGTGAGGGCGGGGGAGTAGGCGGCACCGCCGGCGCAGGGGCCCATGATCAGGGAGATCTGGGGGATCACGCCCGAAGAGTGGACGTTGTTGCGGAAGATATCCGCGAACATCGCCAGCGAGGCCACACCTTCCTGGATGCGGGCGCCGCCGCCATCGTTGATGCCGATCATCGGGCAGCCGTTGCGGAGGGCGAACTCCTGGACCTTGACGATCTTTTCGCCGTTGACCTGGCTGAGGGATCCGCCGTAGACACTGAATTCCTGGCTGTAGATGGCCACCAGGCGGCCGTCGACGGTGCCGTAGCCGGAGACGACGCCGTCGCCGAGGGGCTTCTTCTTCTCCATGCCGAACGCGGTGGAGCGGTGGACGGCGAGGGCATCGAACTCGACGAACGAGCCTTCGTCCAGGAGCAGGTCGATCCGTTCGCGGGCGGTGTTCTTGCCACGGGCGTGCTGCTTTTCGATCGCCTCGGGGCCGGAGGGCTGTTCCGCACGGGCCTGGCGGTCGCGGAAATCGGCAATCTTTCCCGCCGTCGTGGTCAGATCGTGGCTCATCAAGTGTCTCCGGCTCTGTAGCTGTTTACGCTGGCACTGCATTGCTGGGCATGCGCTCTTAAGTAGCATCCGTACAAAATGCGGCCCCTGCTGGCTAGTCTAGTGACGCAAAACCCGGATACCGCTGTAGAAACCCTACAATTTTCCGTCTCCATGTCGAGCATCCAGCAATGTTACCCGCGAGTAACTTGGATCGGCTACAGTGTCCCCATGACCTCAAGCAACGACGCTTCAGTACGCGCCGCCACCCCGTACCGGGCAACCGGCACCCTCAAGGGCCGCACCCTCCTGATGTCCGGCGGCAGCAGGGGAATAGGCCTGGCGATTGCCCTGCGTGCAGCCCGCGACGGCGCCAACATCGTGCTCCTGGCCAAGACCGGAGAGCCCCACCCCAAGCTGGAGGGCACCGTGCACACCGCCGCCGCCCGACTGGAAGCCGCCGGCGGCAGGGCGCTCGCCCTCGTGGGGGACGTCAGGAACGACGGGGACGTCGCCGCCGCGGTGGCCGCCGCCGTCGAACATTTCGGCGGGATCGACGCCGTCATCAACAATGCCTCGGCCATCGACCTGTCCCGGACTGACGCCGTCGACATGAAGCGCTACGACCTCATGCAGGACATCAACGTCCGGGGCACCTTCCTGCTCTCCAAACTCGCGCTGCCCGCCCTCCGCCGGTCTGCACAGCGCCGCTCCGCGCCGGGCAATCCCACGCCGGGCAATCCCGGGCACGCGCACATCCTGACCTTGTCCCCGCCGCTGAACCTGGATCCCAAATGGGCGGGCATGCACCTGGCCTACACCATGGCCAAGTACGGGATGAGCCTCACCACCCTGGGCCTCGCCGAAGAGTTGAAGGACGACGGCGTGCTGGTCAACTCGCTCTGGCCCTGCACCTTGATCGACACCGCCGCCATCCGGAACATGCCCGGCGGCGACAGGATCGTGCGGTCCGCCCGCGGCCCGGAAATCATGGCCGATGCCGCCCATGCCGTCCTCAGCGGGGGAGCGGGCGCTGCGGGACCCTTGAGCGGGAACTTCTACACCGATGAACAGGTGCTGCGTGCGGCCGGCGTCGACGACTTCCGGCCCTACAGCCTCGGGGCCCCGGAAGAACAGCTTGTGCCGGACATTTTCCTGTAGGCAGAAGGGCTACGTCCGCGGCTGCAGGGATCGCTAGGATTCAGAGTATGGAACGGGCAAATCTCGACAAGGACGCACTGCTCAACGGGGACTTCCTCTTAAGCTCCGGCATCTCCCGCCTGGAGGTCGTTGAAACCACCGGCTCCACCAACGCGGACCTCCTGCGCGCGGTCACCGTGGAACCCAAGGAGTGGCCGGACATGTCCGTGCTGACCGCCGAATACCAGACCGCGGGGCGGGGACGCCTGGAGCGGCACTGGGAAGCGCCCGACCATTCCGCGGTGTCCGTGTCGATCGTGCTGCGTCCCGTCAACGCCCAAGGCCTGCCCGTGCCCACCCAGAGCTACTCATGGCTGTCGCTGCTCGCCGCGCTGGCCCTGCGTGAAACGCTCTTGGAATTCTGCGGCCTGCCTGCGGAGATCAAATGGCCCAACGACGTCCTGGTCCGCGGCCGGAAAATCTCCGGAATACTGGCCCAGCTGGGGCCGATGGGGGACGGTACGGTTCCCGCGGTGGTGCTCGGCACGGGGCTGAACGTCAGCCTCGCCGAAGACGAACTGCCGGTTCCGACCGCCACGTCCCTCCTCGTGGAGGGCTCGCACACCCTGGACCGCACCGCCATCCTGCAGAACTACCTCTCCCGATTCGCGGTTCTCTACCGCAGCTTCTGCAATGCCGACGGCGATCCCTCCGCCGGGCTGGCGGGCGGGCCTTCCCTGCACAAGCGGGTGGAAGCCGTGCTGGTGACGTTGGGCCGCGAAGTCCGGGCGCAGCTTCCGGGCGACCATGAACTGGTGGGCCACGCCTCCCGCCTGGACGAATACGGATCCCTGTTGGTGGTGGACCACGCGGGCCGTGAACATGTCGTGACGGCCGGGGACGTGGTGCATCTGCGGCCCACAGATGGCGGATATGCGTAAACAGCTCCTGCCGGGTGAACAAGTGATCGTGGTGACCCGGCAACAGGGGCGCCGGCTGTTCTTCCCGGCGGCAGCATTCATCCTCACCCCTGCGCTCGCCGCCTATGCCTGCGCCTGGATCGTCAAGGGCGGGCCGGGCAAGGTGGTGCCCGTGATGACGGGCGCGGAGTGGACAATGTGGCTGGTGCTCGCCTGCGTTTTCCTCGCCGTGGTGGTGCTCCTGGGCTATTGCCTGCCGAAGTACCTTGAGTGGCTCGCGGTGCAGTACATCCTCACGAGCCGGAGGATAATTGCCCGTTTCGGAATGCTTCGACGCCACGACTGGCAGCTTTCCCTCGCGGCAGTACGTAACGTCGGTCTCAGGCAGTCCCTGATCCAGCGGACATTGCGTTCGGGGAATATATCCTTGGATACCGGGCAGCCGGGCGGAACCCTGATGCCCGATGTTCCGGAGGCCGCGCGGTTTCGGAACTTCATCCTTGAGGCCATCGACGGCCTGCCGCCGGTATCGGCGAACGACAGCGGAAATACTTGGGCAAGGAGAGAAGGTGGACACGATGAGTGGTGAACAGCCCTGGAACCCGGAGGACGGCAGCGATTCCTTGCCGGAGCCTTCGCTTGACGAGCCCGTCACCAGGCCTCTCCCCGTGGCCCCCGACGTCCAGGCTTCCCCGCCCACGGGCGTAATGTCGGCCGAACGCATCGCGATGAAGGTCCTTGAGACCAGGCTCCTTGGCGGCGAACGCAAGCTTCGGCGTCGTGAAGTTTCCGCCGCGGCCGGCGTCTCCCTGCTCTCTGCCCGCAAGCTGTGGCGCGCCCTTGGCTTCCCCAACTTCGGGGACGAGGATGTTGCCTTCACGGACCAGGACCTCTCCGCGCTGTCCACCATCCTGGACCTGGTGCGTGCGGGAAAGCTGACCGAAGAGGCGGCGATCTCCGTGACCCGGGCGATCGGGCAGATGACCGACCGCATGGTGGTCTGGCAGATCGAGGCCCTGATCGAGGACATGGTGATGCAGCAGGGCATCCCGGATGCCGTGGCCCGCAAGCGACTGGTCAGCGAACTTCCCAGCCTGCTGGACGCCATGGAAGAGATCCTGGTCTATTCATGGCGCCGCCAGATGAATGCCGGCGTACAGCGCCTGGCGGTCAGGGCCGAGGCCGGGCTGCGCGCCAGCGAGGCCGGCCGCGAAGGAGACGAAGACGACGCGCCCCTGCCGCTGGCGCGTGCCGTGGGTTTCGCCGACCTCGTCTCCTACACGAGCCTGTCCCGCCGGATGAATGAAAAGACCCTGGCGCAAATGGTCCAGCGTTTCGAGAACAAATGCGCGGAGATCATCTCCATCGGCGGCGGACGCCTCGTCAAGACCATCGGCGACGAAGTGCTCTACATCGCCGAAACCCCGGCGGCAGGCGCCGAAATCTCGCTCGCCCTGTCCCGAGCCTTCAGCGAGGACGAAATCCTGCCCCAGGCACGCGTGGCGATGGTGTGGGGCCGCATCCTCTCCAGGCTTGGCGACATCTACGGACCCACCGTCAACCTTGCCGCGCGCCTGACGGCCCTGGCCGAACCCGGCACGGTCCTGGTCGACCAGACCACCGCAGCGGCCCTCGGCCAGGACGAGCGTTTCGTCCTCGATCCGCAGGCCACGGAGAACGTCCGCGGCTTCGGCGAAATCACCCCGGTCCTGCTGTCGCCGGGCCGGGGCAAGGGGCTCGTCCTGGACTGACAGGTCCTGAGCAAATCCGGCGCTCGCGGCTGAAATCACGCACCCGAAGTCATACGGTCAAAACCGCGGCCAAAATCACAGTTCCGCCAATTGATAGACTTATCCCCGGCGGCATCCGCTTTTCGTCAGCAGGCGCTGTTCCGCGGCCATCGCGATGGGTACCTTTCCCCATCGCGGCGTCCGTGAGTCCCTGACTATTCTGGAGCGCCGGTGCTATCTGGCTCCCTTGGTAACCGGGGGACGCCCATGCGATAGTCGTAGGGACAAATTCCGCCGCCGTATGGGGGTACGGCGGAATCGCATGATCACCGGTCGGAGGCCGTTCGGTTCGAGGCTGCCTGGGGGCGGCCGTGATGCAAGGGAATTGAAGCTGTGACGTCTTTATTCGGCAAATTGGGGCTTAGGAAACGCCGAAACAAGTTCATCGCCACCACCGGATTCACTGCGGCAACCGCGCTGCTGGTGACGGGCGCTGTGCTGTACCCGGGGTTCAAGACCGCGGAACTCGAACTGAACGACGGCGGCGTGTGGGTGGTCAGCAAGACCAAGAACGCAGTGGGCCGCCTGAACTATCCATCCCGGGTGCTCGACGGCGCGGTCACGCCCGCCAGCACCACCTTCGACGTGCTGCAGAACTCCAGCGACGTCTTTGTCGACGACAGCACGGGTTCGACGGTGAACCAGGTCTCCGCGGCGAACCTGCGGCTGGGCGGGGACAAGCAGCTCCCGTCCTCCTCGAGGGTCAGCTTCGGCACCGAGGTGCTTTCCGTCACCGACCCCGTCAAGGGCCGGGTCTGGGCCCTTTCGCCGTCCACGATCAACAGCTTCGACGAAGAAGGCACGCAGCCGGTGCTGCTCGCCTCTTCCGGTGCGGTCTCCGCCGTCGGGCAGGACAACCGGATCTACACGGCGGACCCGCAGAAGGGGGAAATCACCGTCACCTCGGTGGACGCCAACGGCGAACGCAAGGACTCCGAAACCACCAGGATCGATGAGCTCAAGGGCGCCGGCGACATCCAGCTCGCCGTTGTCGGCGACAAGCCGGCGGTCCTGGACGCCGCCCGCGGAAATCTGTTCCTGCCGGGCGGGCGCAAGCTCCAGCTCCAGGACGCCCGCGAAGCCAAGCTGCAGCAGAGCGGCGAGGCGAGCGGTTACGTCGCGATCGCCACCCCGAAGACCCTCATCAAGCAGCCGCTGGACGGCTCCACGGCCGCCGTGGTGACCTTCGGCGGCCAGGGCGTGCCCGCCGCCCCGGTGCAGGTGGCCGGCTGCACGCACTCGGCCTGGGCCGGTGCCAACAAGTACGTCCGCGACTGCACGTCCGATGCCGACGACAAGACCGCAGACGTGCCCAAGGCCAGCGGCGCCCCAAGCTACGTCTTCCGGGTCAACCGTGACCTGGTCGTCCTCAACGACGTGAACTCCGGCAACGTCTGGATGGTCAACCAGAACATGCAGCTGGTCAACAACTGGGACGACGTCATCCCGCCGAAGAACCAGTCAGACGACCAGGACGAGGATTCCGCGGACGAGAACACCATCAACGTGCTGCCGGACCGCACCAAGCCCAACCGGCCGCCGGAAACGAAGCCGGACGAGATCGGCGCCCGCCCGGGCCGGACCACCGTGATGAGCGTGCTGGACAACGACTCCGATCCCGACGGCGACGTCCTCACCGCCTCGATCGGCGGCAACGCGCCCAAGTCCGGTGCGATCGAAAGCATCTATGGCGGTTCGGCGTTCCAGATTTCCGTTCCCGCCGACGCCAAGCCCGGTACCGAAGTCATCGACTACAACGCCGCGGACGGCCGGGGCTTGTCCGCCGGCGGCAAGATCACGCTGCACGTGGTGGGTCCCGACGAGAACAAAGCACCGGTTTTCAAGCGCGCCAGCCCCACGACGCTGCTCGTGGAACAGGGCAAATCCGTCAGCCAGAACATCCTTACCGACTGGATGGACCCCGACGGCGACGACCTCGTCCTGATGGACGCGAAGGCCGACAACCCGCAGGACCAGGTCAAGATCCGCCGCGACGGCCTGCTCACTTACCAGGATTCCGGCGCCACCGCCGGCAAGAAGAACGTCACCATCTCGGTGTGGGACGGCCGCGCCACGGCCACCGGCCGCGTGGTCATCAACGTCCGGCCGCCGGGAGCGCTGCAGCCGGTCGTCAACGCGGACCACGTGACCGCCGTCGTCGGGCAGGACCTCGTGATCGCACCGCTGAAGAACGACGTCGACCCCAACGGCGGTGCGCTGCGCCTGGCCCACGTGGAGGCGGCCGGCCCGGCCGAGCTCGGTCCGGTGACGGACGGCGGGACCTTCACGTTCCGCAGCAACACGCCCGGCCCGGTGTACTTGACTTACATCGCCAGCAACGGCCCGCAAAGCACCCAGGGCCTGATCCGGGTGGACGTCGAATCCGGCAAGGACGCCGGCAACCCGGTGGCCGTGCATGACGTCGCGCTGCTGCCCGTGGGCGGCAACGTCCTGGTGGACCCGCTGGCCAACGACTCCGACCCCTCCGGCGGCGTGCTGGTGCTTCAGTCGGTGACGCTGCCGGAAGACGCCTCGGTGTCCGTCAGCGTCATCGACCACAGCGTCCTGCGGGTCACGGACGTGCTGGGCACCCAGCAGCCGGTCATCTTCCGCTACACCATCTCCAACGGGCACAAGTCCGCCAACGGCACGGTCTCCGTGGTCCCGGTGCCGGCTCCCGCCGTCGTCGAAGCACCACAGCCGAAACCGGATGAGGTAAACGTGCGCGTCAACGACGTCGTCACCGTCCCGGTCCTGGCCAACGACACCCACCCGCAGGGCGAGAAGTTGCACGTGGACCCGGTCCTGGCGCAGACCGTCCCGGAAGCCGATGGCAAGACCTTCATCTCCGAGGACAAGCTGCGCTTCATCGCCGGCTCCGTGCCCAAGACCGTGCGCGCCATCTACAACGCGGTGGACCCGCAAGGCCAGAAAAGCGCCGCAGCGGTGACCATCCACATCCTGCCGCTGGAAGGCGCACAGAACTCCCGGCCACAGCCGCAGAACCTGACCGCCCGCGTGGTGGCCGGCGGCACCGTCCGCATCCCGGTTCCGCTGGACGGCATCGATCCCGACGGCGACTCCGTGCAGCTGACCGGCATCGACAGCACGCCGGGGATGGGCACTGCGACGGTGGGCAGCAGCTTCATCGACTTCGTGGCCGCGGGCGACGGAGCGGGAACGGACACCTTCCGCTACAAGGTGATCGACCGCCAGGGCGCCGTGAATTCCGGAACGGTCACGGTGGGCATCGCCCCGCAGGGTGAGGACAACCAGAAACCCGCACCCGTGGACGACACCGTCTCCGTACGCCCGGGCCGGCAGATCGCCGTCGACGCCCTCGCGAACGACTCCGATCCAGACGGCGACCGGATCGCCATCAAGGCCGACGGCATCGAAGCCGATCCCGCCCTCCAGGCCAGCGTCAGCAAGGCCAGCGGCCGCATCCTCCTGACGGCGCCGGCGAAGGAAGGAATCGTCAACGTCCGGTACACGGTGGTCGACGAGCGCGGGGCCACGGCCGGTGCCACGATCCGGGTCAACGTCAAAGCCAACGTCCCGTTGTTGGCACCGATTGCGCGCGACGACCGTGTCACCTCGGCCCAGACCATGGGCAAGAAGGCCGTGGACGTGCCGGTCCTGAAGAACGACGAAGACCCCGACGGCGTCGGCGAAAACCTGAAGGTCGCCACCGCAGGGGAAACCGCGAAGCCCGGCAGCGACGGCAACGTGGTGATCCAGCTGACCGACGGCCCGCAACTGGTGCCCTACACCGTGGAGGACGTGGACGGACAGAAGTCCACCGCGATCATCTGGGTCCCGGGCATCGGCCAGCAGGTTCCCACCCTCGCCAAGGACGAAGTGGTCGAAGTCATCGCCGGCCAGTCCGTCACCGTCGACCTCAACGAATGGGTGAAGGTGCGCGAAGGGCACAGCCCCCGGTTGAGCCAGGCTGACCGCATCAAGCTGATCGGCGCCGACGGCGGCGACCCGATCGCCAACGACGGAACCGCCATCAAGTACACCGCCGGCAAGGACTATGTGGGCCCCGGCTCCATCACTTTTGAAGTGACTGACGGCACCCGAACGGATGACCCGAACGGCCAGAAGGCCACGCTGAGCATCCGCACCAAGGTGCTGCCGGATCCCAACCGCAACCACCCTCCGACCCTGCTCGGCAGTTCCCTCGAGGTGCCCCAGAACGATTCCGCGAGCATCGAACTGGGCCGCCTCACGAGCGATCCGGACGGCGAAGACGTGGCGAACATGAAGTATGAGGTCGTCGGCAACAGCCCGCTGGGTTTCGATGCCGGCATCGACGGGCGGACCCTCCGGGTGAGCGCCAAGGGGGAAGCAAAGCCCGGAGTGACGGGAAGCGTCCAGGTCAAGGCCAAAGACCCGCGCGGGCTGGAAGCGACCGCTACCTACAAGCTCTCCGTGACCGCGTCCAACCGCCCCAAGGCCGTGGCGAGCGACGACGTGGAGGAGAACGCAGCTGCCGGCAAACCGGTGACCGTCAAGGTGCTGGCCAATGACTCCAACCCGTTCCCGGACACGCCGCTGAAGATCGTCAGCGCGGTTACGGAGACAGGCGAAGGGTCGGCCGTGGCCAACGGTGATTCCGTCACAGTCACGCCGTCATCAGGCTTCACCGGCTCGATGATCGTCGCCTACACCGTGGCGGACAAGACGGGCGACCCCTCCCGGCAGGCCACTGCGCGCATTCGGCTGAGCGTCAAGGACAAGCCGATGCGTCCGGCCACGCCGCAGGCGCAGAGCGTGGGGGACCAGACGGCCCTGCTGACCTGGACGGCCCCGGCCGACCGTGGTTCGCCGATCACCAAGTACACGGTGCGGGGCGAGGGTGGATTCCAGCAGGATTGCCCGGCCAATACCTGCACGCTCAACGGCCTGACCAACAACGTCAAGTACCACTTCACCGTGACTGCGACCAACGCGATTGACGAGTCGGATGCCTCGCCCGCCTCCGCAGAGGTGCGCCCCGATGTCAAACCCGATACCCCCTTGGCACCCGGCCTGAAGTTCGGCGACAAGCAGCTCACGGTTACCTGGACCGCCCCGGCCAGCAAGGGCTCGCCGATCAAGTCCTACGACCTGGAGATCTCGCCCGCGCCGGCCGGCCAGAATCCGCAGATCCAGAATCTGACCTCCACCACCTACGTGTGGAAGGGCCTGACGAACGGCGTGTCCTACAAGGTGCGCGTCCTGGCACGCAATGATGCCAAGGATCCTTCCGAGTGGAGCCCGTACTCCGCCGCCAAGGTGCCTGCGGGCGTGCCCGCGACGCCGACGGCTCCGAGCGTGGCCAGCGCCCAGCCGGTCGGCAGCCAAAGTCAGCTCCGGGTGACCTGGAACGCTCCGGACAACAATGGTGACGCGGTTTCGGCCTACACGCTGACCACCCTGCGCGGCGGGTCAGTGGTCAGCAGCCAGAAGGTCGGCGGCACGGCCCAGAACGTCGTGGTGGACAACTCGGAGGCGGACTACACCTTCAGGGTTTCCGCCACCAACAAGGCCGGAACCAGCGGAACCAGCCAGCCGTCTGCCCCCACCCGGGCGGCCGGCAAGCCCGGCACGGTGAACAGCGGCACCGTGGCGGCCACCGGCACCAGCGGACAGTTGCGCCTGACCTTCACCCCGTTGACTGCGGCGCAGCGCAACGGTTCGCAGGAGAGCGAGATCGAATACAGCTGGCGGACCGCCTACGGCTCCGGGCCCATTGCGCCCGGCGGAGGGGTCATTGGCGGCCAGCCGAACGGCACCGACGTCACCGTCAACATCGTGGCGCGTTCCATCAAGGCCAACATCTCCGGCGACGCCAAGGCCATCGGCAGCGGCAATCCCTATGGCCCGCCGGACGCCCCGAACGTCAACGGCGGCAAGTCCGCCACCGGCGACGGCGATGTCCACTGGACCTGGAACAACCCGAACATGAACGGGCGCCCCCTCAACCACTTCGAGGTCAGCTACGACGGCGGAGGGTGGATCAATGTGGGCACGGCCAACCGCTACGACCGCGGCGGTGGCGGCTGGGACAAGCAGCATGAGCTCAGGGTCCGGGCGGTGACCGTGGTGAACGGCGGCATCGGCAGCGCCAACGCCACCACCGGCAACGACCCGACGCCGCCGCCCCCGCCACCGTCGGACAAGGTTGCGGTCAACAGCGCCGACGTGAACACCTGCAGCGAGCCCGACGGCGGCGGCAGCGGCTACCAGGTCGGCCCGCCAAGGCGTTGCTATGGCGTGGCCAGCCCGGGCGGCCCCGGTGCGCCGTGGCCATGGCTGAGTGTCTCCGACGGGAGCGTGGCGGTGGACCGTTGCGGCAGCCCCTGGAACCCCAGCGGCGGCGGCTGGTACCACGTCAGCGGCGGAAAGGTCGCAGGACGCTGGGTCCGGGCCGACACCGTCCATGTCACCAGCGGCAACCTGCGCTGCTAGTTGTGGTGCCGGGGGCCGGAAACCCTTCCGGCCCCCGGCACCACAACCTCGAAACACGAACTGAAAACCCCGGCCGGGGCCACCACCACAGCCGCCCGGGCAACACCTAACGAAGGACCACGACATGACAATGACAAGCGAGCAGGCGGCCTGGTTTGCGGACACCTTTGAGAAGCTGGTCGGCAACGTCGGCCAGGCCGTGCTGGGCAAGTCCCATGTCATCCGGCTGACGTTCATGGCCATGCTTGCCGAGGGCCACGTCCTCTTTGAAGATGCCCCTGGTACGGGCAAGACCTCCCTCGCCCGTGCCCTCGCGGCCACGGTCCAGGGTTCCCACAACCGCATCCAATTCACCCCGGACCTGCTGCCTTCGGATGTCACCGGCGTGACCATCTACGACCAGAAGACGCAGAAGTTCGAGTTCCACAAGGGCCCGATCTTCAGCAACATCGTCCTGGCCGACGAAATCAACCGTGCCTCGCCGAAGACCCAGTCCGCGCTCCTGGAAGTCATGGAGGAGTCCCGGGTGACCGTGGACGGCACCACCTACGAGGCCGGCCGGCCGTTCATGGTGCTCGCCACCCAGAACCCGATCGAACAGGCCGGCACATACCGCCTGCCCGAGGCCCAGCTGGACCGCTTCCTCATCAAGACCTCCATCGGCTACCCGGACCATGCCTCCACCGTGCAACTGCTGGGCGGAAGCAACCTGAAGGACCGTTCGCGCGACCTCAACCCGATCATCACCACCCAGGCCGTGGCCGACATGGCGGACCTCGCAGCCACCACGCACATCGATTCGGCGGTGCTCGAATACATTTCGCGCCTGTGCGAGGAGACCCGCAGCGCCCCCGAAACCAGGCTCGGCGTCTCGGTCCGCGGCGCGCTGGCCATGGTGCGCGCGGCCAAGGTCTGGGCGGCCGGGCAGGGACGCAACTTTGTCCTGCCGGACGACATCAAGGAACTGGCCGGGGTCGTCTGGACCCACCGCTTCGTCATGGACCCGGAGGCCGAGTTCTCCGGCGCCACTGCCGACGCCGTGCTCCACCGCGTCCTGAACGACGTCGCCGCCCCGCAGCAGCGCGCCAACGCCTGACCCTCCCGGTTCCGCAAAACAAAGGTCTCAACATGTCTACCGGCACACCCTTGAAACGGGCTGCTGCAACCGTCAAGCGCTCCCTGGGCCCGCTCGGGGAGCGTCTCGGCGCCCTCGGGGGAGGGGCCCGCACAACAGCGGACACCCTTCCCGGCAGGATCCCGCCGAAGCTGCACCCGGCAGCCGTCTGGCGCGAAGCGTCCCAGGCCCTGGCCGAATGGCTCGCCCCGTCCTGGAAGAAGATGAGCAGCCTCTGGTTCGCCTACGCCTGGCCGGCGCTGTCCGTGGTCAGCATCCTTGGCTGGGTGGTGCTGGCTGCCACCGTGCTGCTGTGGATCGCCGGCCAGTCCTGGGGGTGGCAGGAAGCCAGGTCGGCAGCGCTGGTGGCCTTCCTGCTGTTCCTCTTCGCAGTGGCTTTCATCCTCGGCCGCTCCGCCTACGGCGTGGTGCTCGACATGTCCCGGACCCGCGTAGCGGTGGGCGATGACGCCGTCGGCAGCATCGCCGTCTCCAACACGTCCTCCCGTCCGCTGCTCCCGGCGGACCTCGAGCTGCCGGTGGGCAGCAACACCGCGGTGTTCCACCTGCCCCGGATGAAGCCGGCACAGGTGCATGAGGACCTCTTCACGATCCCGACGGCGCGCCGTGCCGTGATCGTGGTCGGTCCGGTCCGCTCGGTGCGGGCCGATCCTCTCCACCTGCTGCGCCGCCGCGTCCTGTGGACCGACCCGGTGGACCTGTACGTGCACCCGAGAACCACCGCCCTGGCGGGGTCGGCCGCGGGTTTCATCCGCGACCTCGAAGGCATGCCCACCACGGAGCTCTCCAGCGCCGACGTGTCCTTCCATGCCCTGCGCGACTACGTTCCAGGGGATGACCGCAGGCATATCCACTGGAAAACCACGGCCCGCACCAACAAGCTGATGGTCCGCCAGTTCGAAGAGACCCGGCGCGCCCACCTGGCCATTTCGCTGTCCATCAACACGGACGAGTACGAATCCGAGGCCGAGTTCGAGCTCGCCATCTCGGTGGCCGCCTCCATCGGCCGGCAGGCCATCCGCGAACAGCGCGAACTCGATGTGCTGACGCAGAAGGGGCCGCTGCGCTGCGAAACCGGCCGCAACATGCTGGACGACATGACCAGGATCGTCGGCGCTCCCCTGCGGCGCAACGCCGTCGACCTCGCCCGGACCCTGGCCGACACGGTACCGAACGCCTCCGTTGTCTTCTTTGTCGTGGGCAGCGGCGTGACCGCCACCCAACTGCGTTCCGCGGCCGCATCGGTTCCCGCCGGCGTGCGCAGCCTGGCCGTGCGCGTACAGGCAGGCGCCCCCGCGGCGCGGGCGAACATCGCAGACCTGACCGTCCTGACCGTCGGCGATCTTGACGATCTTGCCCTGGTACTCCGGAAGGCGGCCGCATGAGCTCCGCCCAGACCTCCCGCCCGCGCCGCGCCTCGAGGAAGCAGCCCGTCCAATCGTCCTTCGCGGACGGCCGTCCGCTGTGGCATTCCGCGCTCGACGCCGGCGCCCTGGTCCTGCTGCTGGGCCTGGGCGTGCTCGGGTTCAGCCAGAGCTTCGGCGGCGATCCGCACTACCTCCTGGCCGGATTCGGCGGGATCGTGATCGGCCTGGCGCTTGCCGCGGCCAACGCGCACTACCGCCTCGGCCTGCTCATCACCGTGGCCCTGGCCTTCGGGGCCTACATGATCCTGGGCACGGTCCTGGCGGTGCCGGACTCCGCCATAGCTACCGTGCTCCCGAGCCTCGAGTCCCTGCGTACCTTGCTGCTGGGCGTGGTGTTCGCCTGGAAGGACATGCTGACGGTCGGCGTCCCGGTGGGCACTGCGGGCGGAATGCTGATCGTGCCCTTCCTCAGCGCACTGATCTGCGCTGTGGCGGCCGGTTTGCTCGCCTGGCGGCTGAAAAGCCCGTACTGGCCGCTGCTGCCTGTGATGGCGCTGTTCGTCACCGGCATTCTGTTCAGCACCAGCGCGGCGTTCCTCAACGTCGAACGCGGTGTGGGCGTCGCCATCGGCGCCATTGCCTGGGCAAGCTTCCGGCGCGACGTGCTGCGCCGCAACGACACCCGCAGGGTGTCCGCGAACCGTCCCGAGGCCGACGCCCGGGTGGCACAGCGCGGGCGCTTGCGCCGTCTGGGGATGGCAGCAGTGGTGATCGTGGCCGCCGTCGGGATCACCGCCGTCGCCTCGCCGCTCATCACGGCCACCGACGACCGCAAGGTGCTGCGCAACAGCATCGTCCCGCCGTTCGATCCGCGTGACTACATCACGCCGCTGGCCAGTTTCCGGGAATTCGTCAAGGACAAGAAGGACGACACGCTCTTCACGGTCAAGGGCCTGCCCAAGGACGGCCGGGTGCGCCTGGCCGCCCTGGACTCCTTCAACGGCCTGAACTACAACATGGACCCCAACGGCTCGGGCAGCTTCAACAAAGTGGGCGATTCCCGCGCGCTGAACAGCCAGCCTGAGGAAACCGCCGGCGGGAGCGACTATACGCTGGACATCACGGTGGGGGACTACCAGGGCTACTTCGTGCCCGGCGGCCGCCACACCACCGGCATCAGCTTCGCCAACGGCTCGCAGGCCGCGTCCGGTCTCTACTTCAACGCAGGCACGGACACGGCGGTGACCACCAAGGGCCTCAGCCAGGGCGACAACTACACGGTGCGGGTTTCCGATCCCGGCACGCTCGAGCACGGGCAGTTGACCCAGTACGACTTCGCCAAGCTGACGCTGCCGGCACCCGAAGAGGTTCCACCGGTGGTCGGCTCGCAGGCCAATGAGTTGTCGGCCGACGCGCCCACGGCGATCGACAGGGTGCGCCAGATCGAAGCCCACTTCCAGAAGTCCGGGGCGTTCAGTAACGGCCTGGTGGCCGACGGGCAGCTTCCCAGCCTGCCGGGCCACAGCGCCGCCCGGATCCGCGGCCTGCTCACGGCCAAGCAGATGCTCGGCGACGACGAACAGTACTCCGTGGCCATGTCCCTGATGCTGCGGCATCTGGGCATCCCGTCCCGCGTGGTGATGGGCTTCTACCCGGATCCGAAGAGCCCGGAAAACGGTGCGGGGGACATCCCGATCAAGGGCAAGGACGTGCACGCCTGGGTCGAGGTGGCCTTCGACCGCGTGGGCTGGGTGGCGTTCGACCCCACTCCGCCCAAAGACAACGTGCCGATCCCGCCGGACCCGCAGACCAAGTCCAAGCCCAAGCCGCAGGTGCTGCAGCCGCCGCCCCCGCCGCAGGAGCCGGCCGAGCTGCCGCCGGACTCCACCCCGGATGCACTGGACGCCGACGAGAAGAAGAACAACCCCTGGCTGTTCTGGGGCGCGCTGCTGGCCGCGGTCGGCACTGCGCTCATTCCGCTGGTGGTCCTCGCCCTGCCCCTGGTGCTGATCCTGGTGCTGAAGCTGCGGCGCCGCAAGAACCGCTGGGGCACTGGCCATCCGGCGCAGCGCGTCGGCGGCGGATGGAGCGAGGTGGTCAGCCTCGCGACCGACATGGGCGCCGCGATCAACGGCAAGGCCACCCGCAGGGAGTCGGCCGAGGTGATCGCCGAGGCGTTCCCGGTGAACAGTTCGACGACGACGATGCTCGCCGGCCGCGCCGATGCCGCCATCTTCGGGGCCGGGCAGCCCAGCGAAGAGGAGGTCCGCAAGTATTGGGAGATCGTGGACGGCTCCCTCAAGGACATCACCGCCAACGTGGGCTTTTGGAAACGCCAGCAGGCGCGGTTCTCGCCGCGCTCCCTGCTGGCCGAAACACGCACCGCACTCCGGGACGGTAACCTCAAACCGCACCGCCTCCGTGCCCTGTTCCGCAGGAACACCTCCCCGGAGAACACCGGGATGGAGAGCACCGGGCCGGATAACGGTGCACGGAAGGAACAGCAGCAGTGACGAACGGCCACGAAGAACGGTGCCCGGCCTGCCGCCAGCCCGTGAAACCCGGTGCGTCGTTCTGTACCCAGTGCGGTTCGCCGCTGAGCAACCGCGGTGCCCGGATCGAGCGCAACATCAGCCATGCCCGGATGGCCAGGCGTGATCCGGCCGCCGCCCAGGCCGGAAGCGATGCCGGTAGGATCGCCATAGCGCCTACGCCGCCCGGTGCTACAGGACCGGCTGCGGCGGGGCAGCGCGTGCCGCACATGCCAGGGGGAGGGGCGACCATGAACAACAACGCTGAGCTGGTTCCGGCGTCGACGGGCAAACGGCTTGGCGCCGCGGTGCTCGACTGGCTGGGCCCCGCTGTCCTCCTCGGCATTGCCTTCGGCGTCGGGGCAGCCGGGATCACGGAGCGGCGCAGCAACGGCTTCATCGTCTACGACACCGGGCTGCTGGTCCTCCTGGGCAGCATCGGCGTCGGGCTGACCCTCGTGTACACCATGGTGCTGCTCGGCATTGAAGCCCGCACCGGCGCCACGATCGGGAACCGGCTGATGGGCATCCGCAGCACCGACGCCGACGGATACGCCCCGGGCGGCGGCATCGTCTTCCTGCGCGGCTTGATCACCGGCGGTGTGCTGATCCTGACGGTCATCGCGGCCGCCTTGGTGCTGGCCCTCGGCTGGCTCGGCGTCGCCCTGCTCATTCTTGCTCCGCTGCTCGTCCTGTCGCTCGCGTGGGCCGTGATGGTTGTCGTCTCGAACGCCTGGGACAAGCAGGGCAGGCTGCGGGGCTGGCACGACAAGGCGTCCAAGGCCCTGGTGTTCGATGTCTCTGCCGGCCGCAACCCGGTGAAGAGCGGCGGCATCGCGGGCGAGTACAACTTCGCACCGATGGACCTGCCTCCGGTCAAGCAGGTGGTGTCTCCGGTGGCGATGCCCGCCGCCAAGGGCACCATTCAGCAAACGGTCCAGCAGCCCGGCCGGCCCCTGCAGATCCCGCAGCCGGGAGGCCCGGCGGGCGCCGTGCCCCAAGGAGCACCGGTTCCCCCGCAGAACCCGTTGCCACAGCAGAGCCCGTTGCCCCAGCACAATCCGAACCTATGGCAGCCGCCGGTCTCTGCCCCGCCACGGGCGGCGCAGGCAGGCCCGGTGCAGGCAGGTCCGGGCCAGGCAGCAGCCGCCCCTGCGGAGTCCCTCCCGGTCCACCCGGACGATGACGTCGATCGCACCCAGCTGCGCCCCGGCGTCCAGGCCGCCGCCCCGGCGACGCTCCGGATCCGGCTCGACGACGGCCAGGACTTCGAAGTGGGGGCCTCCCTGCTGATCGGACGCAACCCCGCCGCCATGGCCGGGGAATCCGTGGAGCACCTGGTCTCCGTGTCCGACCCCGGGCGCTCGATTTCCAAGACCCACCTGCAGCTCCGCCGCGAAGGCGAAGGCGTATGGGTGACGGACCGCAACTCCACCAACGGTTCAGCCGTCACCACTCCGGACGGCAAGCAAAGCCGCTTGCTTCCCGGCGAGCCCGTCTTCGTCCGCCCCGGGTCAACCGTCCGGTTCGGCGACCGTTTCTTCCACCTAGGACAGGCATGAATTCACAGCCCGCAGCCGCAGCTGCGACCGCCAACGAGTCCGGATTCGGGCTGAGCTACGGCTACGGCACGGACCGTGGCCTCCGCCGCGAACTCAACGAGGACTCGTTCATCGCTGCGGATCCCGTGTTCGCGGTGGCCGACGGCATGGGCGGCCACGAAGCCGGCGAGATCGCCAGCGGCCTCTGCGTCCGCACGCTGGGCGGTTCCCCGCAGCTTGCCACCGGTACCCGCACCGCGACCGCGGCGGTGCTGCAGGATTGCCTGCTGGCTGCGGACTCACGCATCCGCAGTGCCACCGGCGCCCGGGCCGGGACCACGCTGTCCGGCGTCGTGGTGGTGGAACAGATGGGACTGCCGTACTGGCTGGTCATGAACATCGGGGACTCCCGCACATACCTGCTCAGCCAGGGGGAATTCGCGCAGATCAGCGTGGACCACTCCGAGGTCCAGGAAATGGTGGACGCCGGCAGCATCACGTCCGAGGAAGCGAACGTCCACCCGCGCCGCCACGTCGTCACCCGCGCCTTGGGCACCGGGGACGAGACCGAGGCCGACTTCTGGCTCCTGCCCATCCATGAAGGGGACAGGATCCTGGTCTGCTCCGACGGGCTCACCGGTGAGCTCGCGGACGAGCACATCTTCCGGATCCTCAGCACCGTGGGCCACCCCCAGGACGCCGTGGATGCCCTGATCCAGGCTGCCTTGCGGTCCGGCGGACGGGACAACGTGACGGTGGTTGTGGTGGACGCCAAGAACGTCCTGAACGACGCCGGTGTGGCCACCACAGCGCCCCGGCCGGGGGCCGAGGCCGAGGATGAGGACACCCTGCCGCGCCAGGAGGTGACCGCCGCGGAAGCAACCGGCGACGGCGGCACGAGCGGTACAGCGGTCGGTGGGGACGGGCGGGGGGCCGGTGGCAATGGCGCTGAATAGCTACGTTCCCGGCGACTGGTTCGGCGTGGTCCGTTCCGGCACCGTGGTGGTGCTCGGCCCCGGCACCGGACCGGAGCTCCTGGACTCCCTGTGGACCTTGCTGGGGCGCAGCCCGGAGATCCACGAGATCCTGAACGAGGTCACAGAGGCCTTCGGTGTGTCGCTGACCCGGATTCCGGCGTTCGGCATCGTCGACGCGAAGGACGCGCTGCGGGTTGTCCTGCGTGGCGACCTTGAGCTGGAAACCGCGGACGCCGCGGCGCACACCATCCATGGCCGCGACGTCACCACCTGGACGGAGCGGCGCATGGAGCTGCCCGCTTCCTACCGCCTGCGGATCGGCGCCGCCGACGTCGCCGGAGCTCCTTCTGCTGGGGTGGGTTCCCTGCCCTTGCAGGAAGGCGTAGTGCTGCTCTCCGGCCTGGAGGCCATACTCACCGGGGGCGACGCACCCGCGGTTCGGGCCACCGTGCTGGAACCTGGAAAGCAGTCGCCGGAGCCCCTCGCCGGGAAGCCTGCGGAAACCGTTGCTGTTCCTCCCGTTGTTGTTCCGCCCGTTGCCGGGCCCCCGACGACGGACCAGCCCGCCTCGGTCGAAACGATCTTCGCGCTCGAGCCCGAGGTTGAGCCCATGCGGGACGCACTGCCCGAACTCGAGGTAGTGCCCGCCGACGAAGGGCAGGATGACGCAGCTCAGGATGATGCTGCCCAGGACGACGCAGCTCACGACGACCTGGAACTGACGATCGCGCCCGGCCAGCTCCACGACGGTACGGATGCCGCGGAGGAGGCCCCCGCTGCGGAAGTCGGGGTGGACACCGGTGCCACCACTGACCAACTGGTCCCGAACCTGGAGCAGACCAGTAGCTACGACCACCTCTGGGAGCGGACCGTCATCCGCAACATCGAGGACGCCGCCGTGCGGGTGAACCCGGACGAGGAGGAGCAGGAGGAGCCTGCCCCGGCGGTCCGTGCCCCCGAAGCCCGGCCCCAGGTGCCGGAGCCGGCCTCACCGGAGCTTCGCACGCCGCACCCGCCGGCGCCGCAGCCGGCAACGCCGCAACCGCCGGCGCCGCAGCCAGCAACGCCGCAAACCAGTGGCCTGATTTCCTCCGTGCCCTGGCTGTCGGGAAACCCCGCCCCGGCCGCGCCGCCTGCGGCTCCGCAGCCCCCGGCCCCGCAACAGTGGACCCCGCCCGCGCCCCCCGCACCCGGCCGCGGTGCCTTCGTGCCCGGCGTCGGGAACGAAGACAGCGACCACGACGGCCACACGGTCATGAAGAGCAGCCTGGCGGACCTTCCGGCTGCCCCGGCTCCGGCGGCGTCCGCGGGCGGGAACGGGGACCTCCTGCCGGATGGTACGAAGCGCCCGCTCGTCCTGGCCCGGGTCTGCCCGCAGGGACACGCCAATCCGCCCAGCTATGGGCAGTGCCCGTCCTGCGGGAGCACGCTGTCCGGCGACGGCGTCCAGGTCCCACGGCCGAGCCTGGGCAAGGTCCGGCTGTCCAGCGGCGAGGTCATCGAACTTGACCGTTCGCTGATCATCGGGCGCCAGCCATCGGTATCCCGGGTCCAGAGTGGCGGCATGCCTGCCCTGGTCCAGGTGGAGAGCCCCGGCGGTGACATTTCGCGTTCGCACGTGGAGGTCCGCCTGGAGGGTTGGCACGTGATGCTCTGCGACCTGAAGGCCACCAACGGCACCGTCCTGGTCCGGGAAGGCCAGGCGCCGCGCCGGCTTGCCCAGAACGAGATGGCCATCGTCCTGGATGGCGACATCGCCGAGCTGGGCGACAACATTTCATTGCGTTTCGAGGAGATTCTGTGAGTTCCAAGCGGCCCCCTGCACCGCCGCCGCCCCTTCCCGGGTACAAATACATCAGCCACCTCGGTTCCGGGGGTTTTGCAGACGTCTACCTCTACGAGCAGGACCGGCCGCGCCGCCGGGTGGCCGTGAAGGTGCTCCTCTCGGACCTGAAGACCGAGGACGCACGTCGTCGCTTCGAATCCGAAGCAAACCTCATGGCGCAGCTGTCCTCGCACCCGTACATCGTGACCATCTTCGAGGCCGAAACCACCGAGGACGGACACTCGTACCTGGCCATGGAGTACTGCTCACGGCCGAGCCTGGATGTGCGCTACCGCCGCCAGCGCTTCAGCGTGGACGAGGTCCTGGCGGTGGGCATCCAGGTGGCGTCCGCCGTCGAGACGGCACACCGCGCAGGAATCGTGCACCGCGACATCAAGCCCGCGAACATCCTGGTGACCGACTACAACCGGCCGGCACTGACCGACTTCGGCATTTCGGGCACGATCGGTGACGACGCGGACGACGACGCCGGCATGTCCATCCCGTGGTCGCCCCCGGAACAGTTCCGGGGCGGCCCGGTGGACGGCGTGCCGGTGGACGTCTGGGCTCTGGGAGCCACGCTCTACACCCTGCTCGCCGGCCGCTCGCCCTTCGTGATGCCCGGCCAGGACAACTCGCAGCGCGAACTGATTTCCCGCATCACCAACTCGCCGGTGCCGCGGCTCGGGCGGGCCGATGTTCCGGAGTCCCTGGAGCTGGTGTTGTCCACCGCCATGGCGAAAGCCCCGGAATCCCGGTATTCCTCGGCGCACGCCTTCGCGCTGGCGCTGCAGCGGATCCAGGCCGAACTGAACCTTTCGGTGACACCCTTCGAAGTCCTCGCCGAGCCGGGCGGCTCCGACGACGTCCACCCGGACGACAACTTCGAGGAGACCCGGGTCCGCAGCGTCGCCGCAATCGATCCCGACGGCGGCACCTCGCCCACCGGTACCTCGCCGACGTTCCCGGCCCGGACGTTCCCGAATACCAGGACCCAGCCGCCCGCACCCCGGGCAGCCTCCCGGCCGGCACCCCCGGCCAGTCCCCACGTGGCCGCACATGCCGCACAGCGGGCTACTCCTCAAGCAACCCCGCAGGAGGAGCAGAACGAGTCCACCATCCTGCGCGGCTGGACGCCCGGCGCTCCGGAACAGGGCGCGCCGGAATCCAGCGCCCCGGCCTACACCCCGCCCGCCTTCACCGCACAGCCGGCTTCGCACCACTCCGAGGCGGACCTCGCGGCCACCGTCAACCGGCCAGCCAAGCTGGAAGAGGAGAGCGACGGCGGGGAAACCGCGGCACCCGACCACCGCAAACGGAACCTCGTGCTCGCCGCCGTCGGCGCCGCCGTGCTGGTTGTCGCCATCGTCGTCGGAATCGTCCTGGGCGCCAACGCGCCCCAGAAGGCACAACCGATGGAAACGCGCAGCTTGCCGCCGGCGGACGCCCTCGACAACGGGGTGGTGCCGGACGTCGCGAACCTGGCGGCGAAGCGCACCGCAGCCGGGAAGCTCCGCTTCACGTGGACCAACCCGCAGCCGCAGGACGGCGACACCTACAAATGGCGGCGCGCCTTCACGGCCGACGCCGCCTACCACGCCACGAAGGCCCCCGCGATGGAGATCACAGAGAGCCCCGGCGGCCGGACCTGCATCCAGGTGATCATCGTCCGCTCGGACGGCAACGCCTCACCGGCCGGCGAGAACTCCATCAACTGCTTTATCGGGAAGTAATGACACACAGCTACGAGGACCAAGGAGGCCTGGCATGGGAGATCTGGCGATAGATTTCTGCGGGGAATGGCATGAGCCGTCCGACGAAGACGTCTTCAGCATCGGCCGCGAGGGGGACCTGGAGGTCGACGACAACCCCTACCTGCACCGCCGTTTCCTGCAGATCGCACGCTACGACGGCATCTGGTGGCTGAGCAACGTGGGCAGCATGCTCTCGGCCACCATCGCCGACGGTTCCGGTGGCATGCAGGCCTGGCTGGCACCCGGCGCCCGGATTCCGCTCGTGTTCAGCCACACCAAGGTGATCTTTACGGCGGGCCCCACCACCTATGAGTTCGCCGTGCACCTGAAGACGCCGTCCTTCCGCCAGGAAGTCCGCGACGAGGACTCGGCCGGCGACACCACGATCGGTCCGGTGGTGTTCACCGACTCGCAGAAGGCACTGATCGTCGCCCTTGCAGAGCCGATGCTTCGCCGCGACGGGACCGGCTTCAGCTCGATCCCGTCCTCCGCGGAAGCCGCCAAGCGCCTGGGCTGGGCGTTGACCCGGTTCAACCGCAAGCTCGACAACGTCTGCGACAAGCTGGACCGCGTGGGCGTGGTGGGCCTGCGCGGCGGCGGCGGAAAGCTCGCCACCAACCGGCGCGCCCGGCTGGTGGAGCACGCGGTCACCTCGCACCTGGTCACCTCGGAAGACCTGTTCCTGCTGGAAAAGATGAGGGGCGTTGACGAAGGATGAAGTTCCGCCTGACTTTGCGCCGCGACCCTGCCGCCGCCAAGGACCTCGCGGTCACGGTGGACGGCCGGGCCACGGTGGCCGACATCGCCGGTGAACTCTGGGCAGCCGACCCGGACCGCCAGGGCAGCGACGTCCCGCCGAACCTGTCCCTCAAGGTCGATGAGGCCTTCGTCGGGGCCGGCATGAGCGGCATCGTGCTGGACCCTGCCGGGAACCTGCTGGAATCCGGGCTGCGGCCCGGATCCACGGTGTCCCTGACCCAGGTGAGCGAACAGTTCGCCACCCCCGGCGGACACCGCGGCCCGACGGCGGCCACCCTCCGCGTGCTGTCCGGCCCGGACTCCGGCAGCGAGTTTTCGCTGCCGTTCGGCACCAGCTACATCGGCCGCGACCGGGACGCCGACATCCGCCTGAGCGACCCCATGACTTCGAAGCGGCATGCCCGCATCACCGTCGCCGAGACCGTCGAAATCGCGGACACCAACTCCGCCAACGGCCTGCTCATGGACGGGCTGCCGGTGGCCCGGGCGACGCTGAACTCCTCGGACACGGTCACCCTCGGCGACACCACGGTGGGCGTCGTCGCCCTGTCCCGGAACCACAGCGCCGCACCCAGCTCACCGCTGGTGGACTTCAACCGTTCCCCGCGCGTGGTGCCCCGCTTCGACCCGCCGAAACGAGTGGTCCCGTCCGGCCCGAAACGCCCCGACCACCAGCCGTTCCCGTACATCATGCTGATGGCGCCGCTCCTCATGGGCGGCATCATGTTCGCCATCACCCAGAACGTCCTCTCCGTAGTGTTCATGATGATGATGCCGCTGTTCATCATCGGCCACTACGTGGACCACAAGGTCCAGTCGAAGCGGCAGCTGAAGGAGGGCATCAAGCACTTCCGTGCCTCCATGCTGGCGTTCCGCGAAGACATCGCCGAGCAGCAGAACATCGAACGCTCGGTCCGGCTGCAGGAATCGCCCTCCGTGAGCGACACCGTGGACGCGATCTACAAGCTCGGCCCCTTGCTGTGGACCCACCGCCCGGAACACAAAGGCTTCCTGGGGGTGCGCTTCGGACTGGGCACGGCGCCGTCGCGCATTCCGTTCGAAGAGCCGGCCAGCAACGACACCGAAGCGCAGTACATGCGCGAGATCCAGGAATGCCTGGCCCAGGTACGGATGATCGACGGCGTGCCGGTCGTCTCCCAGCTGCGCACCTCAGGCTCCTTCGGCGTCGCCGGTGAGCGCGGACTGGTCGACGACGTCGCCCGCGGCATGGTGCTGCAACTGGTGGGCCTGCATTCGCCCGCCGAACTCGTGGTCACCTCGCTGACCTCCGGCCGCTCCCGGGAACGCTGGAACTGGCTGCAGTGGCTGCCCCATGTCGGCTCCGGCCACAGCCCGCTGTCCGGCGACCACCTCGCGGCAGGACCCGGCGCCGGTGCCTCCCTGCTGGCCAAGCTGGAAGACCTTGTGGAGCAGCGCGAAGCCGCGTCGAAGGATCCGCGGCCGCTGCCACGACCGTCCCTGGCCAACGAACACGGCGAGCTCGCCGGGCCGGTGCTGCCCTCAGTCCTGGTGGTCGTGGAAGATGACGCTCCGGTGGACCGCGGCCGGCTCACCCGCCTGGTGGAACGTGGCCCCGATTCCGGGGTCCACGTCATGTGGGTCGCCGCCAATGTGCAGGCCCTGCCGGCCGCCTGCCGCGACTTCATGGCGGTCGACGGCGACCACGGCACCACCACCGGCCAGGTCCGGCTCGGGCGCCACACGTACCCGGTGAGCTGCGAAAGTGTTGAAGCCGGGCTTGCCACCCAGCTGGCCCGCATGATGTCGCCCCTGGTGGACGTGGGCAAGCCGGTCGACGACGACTCCGACCTGCCGCGCGCAGTGTCCTATGTGACGCTGGTGGGCAAGGACTTCATGGACGTGCCGCAGGCGGTGGCCGAACGCTGGCAGGAGAACAACTCCGTGCACTCCACCGCCGTGCCCAACCGCAAGGACAACGGCAGCCTGCGCGCCCTGGTGGGATCGAAAGGCGTGGAACCGTTCTATCTGGACCTCAAGAACGAAGGCCCGCACGCCCTGGTCGGCGGGACCACCGGCGCGGGCAAGTCCGAGTTCCTGCAGTCCTGGGTGATGGGCATGGCCTCGGCTTACAGCCCGGATCGTGTCACGTTCCTCTTCGTGGACTACAAGGGCGGCGCCGCGTTCGCGGATTGCGTGAAGCTTCCGCACACCGTGGGCCTTGTGACTGACCTGTCGCCGCACCTCGTGCGGCGGGCGCTCACCTCGCTGCGCGCCGAACTGCACTACCGCGAGCACCTGTTCAACCGGAAGAAGGCCAAGGACCTGCTCGCCCTCCAGCGCGAAGCCGATCCCGAGGCGCCGCCGTACCTGATCATCATCGTGGACGAGTTCGCCGCCTTGGCCTCGGAAATGCCCGAGTTCGTGGACGGTGTGGTGGACGTCGCCGCCCGCGGCCGTTCCCTCGGGGTGCACCTGATCCTGGCCACGCAGCGCCCCGCCGGCGTCATCAAGGACAGCCTGCGCGCCAACACCAACCTGCGGGTCGCGCTGCGCATGGCCGACGAAGACGATGCCACGGACATCCTCGGGGTGCCCCTGGCCGCGTACTTCGACCCGTCCATTCCCGGCCGCGGCGCCGCCAAGACCGGCCCCGGCCGGATCCAGGGCTTCCAGACCGGGTACGCCGGCGGTTGGACCACCGAGAAACCCCAGCGGCCGCGGATCGACATCGTGGAGATGGCCTTCGGCTCCGGGGCGAGCTGGGAGGCGCCGGCCCCGGTGGACGCCGTCAAGGAAGACCCGGCCGGCCCGAACGACATATCGCGGATGACCACGAACATCATCCGGGCAGCGGACTCGCTCGGCATCAACCCGCCCCGGAAGCCGTGGCTGAACGAACTGGCCACCACCTACGACTTCTCGAAGCTGCCCAATCCGCGCACCGACGAACGGCTGTTGCTCGGCGTGGCCGACGATCCCGTGCACCAGGACCAGCCCACCGTGTTCTACGAACCGGACAAGGACGGCAACATGGCCGTCTACGGCACCGGCGGCTCGGGCAAGTCCGCGGCGCTGCGCGGCATCGCCATCGCCGCGGCCGTCACTCCGCGCGGCGGCCCGGTACACGTGTACGGCATCGACTGCGGTTCCTCGGGCCTGAAGATGCTCGACGGCCTGCCGCACGTGGGCGAGATCATCGGCGGCGACGACGTCGAACGCGTCGGCCGCCTGCTGCGCTGGCTCCGCGACATCGCCGAGGACCGTTCCACCCGCTTCGCAGAGGTCCGGGCCTCCACCATCGTCGAGTACCGCAAGCTGGCCAAGCGGCCCGACGAGAAGCGCATCTTCGTGCTGGTGGACGGCATGTCCGCCTTCCGCGAAGCCTACGAATACAGCCGCCTGTCCGCGCTGTGGGACATCTTCCTGCAACTGGCCACGGACGGACGCCCCCTGGGCATCCACCTGGTGGTCAGCGGCGACCGGCCGAACTCGGTGCCGGCCTCGCTGCTCGCCTCGATCCAGCGACGCCTGGTCCTGCGCCTCAGCTCCGAGGACGACTACATGACCCTGGACGTGCCCAAGGACGTGCTCGGCCCGGCGTCACCGCCCGGCCGCGGGCTCCTCGGCGACCTTGAGGTGCAGCTGGCCGTGCTTGGCGGCAACTCCAACCTCGCCCTGCAGGCCCGCGAAGTCACCAAGCTTGCGCAGGCCATGCAGCGCCAGGGCATGGAAGAGGCGCCGCGGATCCAGCGCCTGCCCGAACAGGTGGACCTGGACATCCTCCCCGCCGGCGGCTTCGACCAGCCGGTCATCGGCGTCGACGACGAGTCCCTGGACCCCGCGGCCATCGCCGCCAAGGGCCCTCTCCTCGTGTCCGGCCCGCCCGGCGCCGGCCGCACGGTTGCACTCGTCACCATGGCCTATGCGCTGCGCCGCTCCAACCCGGACACGGAACTCGTCTACATCGGAGCGCGGCGCTCGGCCGTGGCCGGACTGAAGGTCTGGAGCCGTTCGCTCGTGGGGCCCGACGAGGTGGAGGAGGCTGCCGAGGAGCTCACCGAACGGTCCACCGAGCGCCCGGGAACCATGGCGATCTTCATCGAGGGCCTGACGGACTTCACGGACTCCCTCGCCGAAATGTCCATCAACAAGCTGGTTACCGATTCGATCAAGGCGGACCAGTGGGTGGTCGGCGAATCGGAAAGCTCCACCTGGTCCCAGGCCTGGTCCCTGGCCCAACCCTTCAAGTCCGGGCGGCGCGGCCTGCTGCTCAACCCCTCGGACGTGGAAGGCGACAGCCTGCTCAGCACTTCGCTGGGCAGGATCAGCCCGGACTTCATCCCGGGCCGCGGGTACATCGTGGGGCGCGGCAAGGTCCGCAAGATTCAGGTGGCGCTGCCGCCGGAGAACCGCAACTAGCGGCGGTTCCCCGGCGGGAGCGGGTTTCGCCAGTGAATGGATTTGCGGGGGCTTCCCGGGTGTAGGAAAATTCCGGAACCATCCCCAAGTCCGGGCAGCATGGCTGCCCCGTGAGGCCATCATGACCGTTCGCCCCACCCCGAAGCACCAGCCTGCCGCCCGCACGGCGGCACGGACCCCGTTCGCCGCGTCCCTGGCCGCCGTGCTGCTTGCGCTCGTCCTGTGCGCTTTCCCGCTCCTGGCCGCGCATGCCGCCGAGACGGCCAAGGCCTGCCCTCCCGGGCAGGTCTGCCCGGTTCCCGGAGTTACCCCGGCCCCGGTGCTTCCGGCACCCACACCCAGCGAGACGGCGCCGGCGGACCCGGCCCCGGTCATCCAGAAGCCGGCCCCGGCGAAGCCGCCCGTTGTGACCCCGGCACCGGTGGTCCGGGCGCCCGCCCCGAGCACGACGCCGGAGGAGACGACGGCGGCCAGCCTGGCGCCGTCGGACATTCCCACCTCCACCGCGGCGCCGGCGGCGAGCCGCTGGACTCCCAGCGCGGGCCCCACGGTCGATTCGAACTGGACCAAGCCCATCGACGACGCCAAGGAAGCCACCCAGGCCGCGCTCGTCAGCGACAAGCCGGCATCCGGCAACGGCATTTTCGGGATCCTCGCCATCATGGCGGGCGTGCTGGTGGTGGGCCTGGGCGGCCTGGCCTTCGCCCTGTGGAGCAAGAACCGGATCGGCGCTCACTGAGCCTCCGTTTTTCCGCCCTCCATTTGCTCTGCCGTGAGTGCTCTGCCGTGAAATGTCGGGGCATTACGGCAAGATAGGAGGGTGAGCACAGCAGAGAGCGTTAGTGGACGCACGCCCGGAACCGTGGAAGTCGCCGACGGGGAGGTCCCCGCACAGTCGGTCCGCGAAGAGTACGACAACCTTGCTGACCTCGTCCGCAAGCACCGCTACGCGTACTACCAGGAAGATGCGCCTATCATCTCCGACGCCGAATTCGACGCCCTGTACCGCCGGCTCGAAGAGCTGGAGGCCCTGCACCCGGAACTCGTCTCCAACGACTCGCCCACCCAGGAAGTGGGCGGCGAGGTCTCGGCCGCCTTCGCCGCCGTCGAGCATCTGCAACGGATGTACAGCCTGGAGGACGTGTTCTCCCTTGAAGAACTCGAGGCCTGGGTGCGGAAGGCCGAGGCCTCCGTGGAGAAGCTCGGTTCCGGCGTGCCGCCCATTGGGTGGCTGACCGAACTCAAGATCGACGGCCTGGCCGTGAACCTGCTGTACCGCGACGGCAAGCTGGTCCGGGCCGCCACCCGCGGCGACGGCACCACGGGTGAGGACATCACCCACAATGTGCTCACCATCAAGGAGATTCCGCGGGAGCTCAGCGGTCCGGGGTTCCCGGCTGAAGTGGAAATCCGCGGCGAGGTTTTCATCCCCTCCAAGGACTTCGCCGAATTCAACGAGGCCCTGATCGAAGCCGGCAAAGCGCCTTTGGCCAATCCGCGCAACGCCGCGGCGGGTTCCCTGCGCCAGAAGGACCCGGCCGAAACCGCCAAGCGTCCGCTGCGGATGTTCGTGCACGGTATCGGCGCCCGCGAGGGACTGGACGCCACCAGCCAGTCCGAAACTTACAAGTCGCTGGCCGACTGGGGCATGCCCGTCAGCCCGTACCTGAAGGTCCTCGGCTCCTTCGGGGAAGTCCTGGACTTCATCAAGCACTTCGGCGAGCACCGCCACGACCTCCTCCACGAGATCGACGGCATCGTGGTCAAGATCGACGACTTCGCCACCCAGCGGGCCCTCGGCTACACCTCCCGCGTTCCCCGCTGGGCCGTGGCCTACAAGTACCCGCCGGAAGAGGTCCACACGAAGCTGCTGGACATCCAGGTCAACGTCGGCCGCACCGGCCGCGTCACGCCTTTCGGCATCATGGAACCGGTGAAGGTGGCCGGGTCCACGGTGGAGATGGCCACGCTGCACAACCAGGATGTGGTGAAGGCCAAAGGTGTCATGATCGGCGACATCGTGGTCCTGCGGAAAGCGGGGGATGTCATTCCCGAAATCGTCGGACCTGTCCTGGCCCTGCGCGAACAGCAGGACCCGCCGGTGCGCGAATTCGTCATGCCCACCGAATGCCCGTCCTGCCACACCCCGCTGGCCCCGGCCAAGGAAGGGGACGTGGACATCCGCTGCCCCAACTCGCGGTCCTGCCCCTCCCAGCTGCGCGAACGCGTCTTCCACGTCGCGGGCCGGGGAGCGTTCGACATCGAGGCCCTGGGCTGGGAAGCGGCCATCGCCCTCACGCAGCCGGCCGCCCCGGAGGTGCCGCCACTGGAGAACGAAGCCCGCCTGTTCGACCTCACCCCGGATGATCTGCGGGATGTGATGATCCGCCGTGAGAAGCGCAGCAAGGGCGCGGGCACGGGAGAGTGGGAACTCGTTCCGTATTTCTGGACCAAGCCCACCGCCAAGTCCCCGTCCAAGCCCAGCGCCACCACCCAGAAGCTCTTCAAGGAGCTGGAAAAGGCCAAGACCCAGCCGCTGTGGCGGGTACTCGTCGCCTTGTCCATCCGGCACGTGGGTCCCACCGCCTCCCGCGCGCTGGCCACCCGCTACGGTTCCATGGATGCCCTTCTCGAGGCCCTGGATGCGCCCGATGCGCGGGAGCAACTGGCCGAGGTGGACGGCGTCGGCCCGATCATCGCCGACGCCCTCATCGAATGGTTCGCCGTGGACTGGCACCGCGAAATCGTACAGCGGTGGAAGGACGCCGGCGTGCGCATGGCGGACGAGCGCGACGCCTCGGTGCAGCGGAACCTGGAAGGCATGACGATCGTGGTCACCGGTACCCTGCCCGACTTCAGCCGCGACGAAGCCAAGGAAGCGATCATCATCCGCGGCGGCAAGGCTGCCGGTTCGGTCTCGAAGAACACCAGCTACGTTGTGGCCGGGGAAAGCGCCGGTTCGAAGCTCGACAAGGCAGAACAGCTGGGCATTCCGGTCCTGGACGAGGACGGCTTCCGGGCACTGCTTGACGGCACGCTGACGGGTGCGGGGTCCACTGAGGACTCCGAGGACGCCGACCCCGAGGCCTTTGTACCCGCCGAAGCCGCCGGATCCAGCGAAGGAACTGCCGAATGACTGACGTCCTGGAACTCCTCGCCGTCGCCAAGAGCGCGGCCGCGGCCGGCGCCGCAGTGCTCGCCACCCGCTCCGCCGCGGGAAGCAGCGGTGCCGGCCTGGACGTCAGCAACAAAGGCGACGCGGGCGACTGGGTGACCGCGTTCGACGTCGCCGCGGAGGAAGCCGTCCGCGCCGCGATCTCGGCCGCCCGTCCACACGACACCATCACCGGCGAGGAGCACGGCACCACCCGGCCGGAGGAAAACAGCGGTTACCGCTGGTCCATCGATCCGCTCGACGGCACCACCAATTTCATCCGCAACATCGTCTACTACGCCACCTCCGTGGCGGTCGCCGGCCCCGACGGCACCTGGCTGGCCGGCGTCGTCCACGCTCCGGCGCTGGGCAGGGTCTATTCGGCCGCGCGCGGACATGGCGCCTGGCTTGAGGTCGCCGGCCAGACGAGCAGGCTGAGCGGGCCGGTGCCGGGCCGCGCCGGACTCATCCTCGCCACCGGCTTCAGCTACGACCCCGCCACCCGCTCCAGCCAGCTCAGCGGCCTGCCCGCCATGATGGACGGATTCGCCGACGTCCGCCGCCTGGGCTCCGCGGCGCTGGACCTGTGCCTGGTAGCGGACGGCAGCCACGATGCCTTCGGCGAACGCGGACTCAACGAGCACGACTTCGCCGCCGGCGCCCTGATCGCCGAGGAAGCCGGCTGCTGGGTCCGCCGCCCCAAGCTGCAAAGCCCGGTGGACGGCGGACCCGAGGACCACGACAGGCTGTCCGCCTGGACGTGTGCCGGGCCCCTGGAGCTCTCGGGCAAGTTCCCGATCTGACGCCGGAGGGCCCCGGCGGAACTGCTCCGGCGCGGATCTCTCCGGCTAGAATCCGGAACCGATCGAGCTCAGCTGTGGCGCCTCGATGCCGGCATAACGGCTGGCCGGCCGCTCCAGGCCGTAGTGGCCGCGGAGCGTGGACGCCGTGTATTCGCGGCGGAAGAGGCCGCGTTCCTGCAGCACCGGCACCACCTGGTCCACGAAGGTTTCCAGGCCTGAGGGGAGCACCGGCGGCATGATGTTGAAGCCGTCGGCCGCTCCGCCGTCGAACCATTCCTGGATGGCGTCCGCCACCTGCTCGGCGGTTCCGGCGAAAGTGCGGTGCCCGCGGCCGCCGCCCAGGCGTCCGATCAGCTGCCGCACGGTGAGCTGCTCCCGGCGCGCGAGCTCCACGATCAGGGTGTAGCGGCTCTTGGCACCCTCGATCTCGTCCTCCGATGGCAGGTCCGCCGGCAACTGCCGGTCCAATGGCAGGTCCTCCGGGGCAACGCGGAGCGTCTTGGCCAGCTGTTCGCGGGCGTATTCGGGCTTGATGAGCCCATCCAGTTCCTGCTCCAGCCTCAGCGCCTCGGCCTCAGTGGAACCGATCACCGGGACGATCCCCGGCAGGATCTTGATGCCTTCCGGATCGCGCCCGACGGCGGCCGTGCGGGCCTTGAGGCCGGCATAGAACGCCTGCGCGTCGGCCAAGGTCTGGTGCGCCGTGAAGACCGCCTCGGCGTAGCGGGCGGCGAGGTTCTTGCCGCTTTCGGACGAGCCGGCCTGCACGATCAGCGGATGGCCCTGCGGTGAGCGGGGCAGGTTCAGGGGTCCACGGACCCGGAAGTGCTTTCCTTCGTGGTCGATGGTGCGGATCCGGCCGGCGCTGCCCCACACGCCCTCCGCCTTGTCGGCGACGATCGCGTCGTCGTCCCAGCTGTCCCAGAGCTTCCGGGCGACCTCGATGAACTCGGCGGCGCGCTCGTAGCGGACCGCGTGTGCAGGCTGGTCGTCCACGCCAAAGTTCCGGGCGGCGTCGGGCCCGGCCGTGGTGACCACGTTCCAGCCTGCACGGCAGTCGCTCACCCAGTCCACGGAGGCGAAGCGGCGGGCGAGGTTGAAGGGCTCGTTGTAGGTGGTGGAGGCGGTGGCGATGAGTCCGATCTTCTCTGTGGCGCCGGCGAGGGCGGTCAGCAGCACGGTGGGCTCCAGCGTGCCCGCGGGCCGGCGCCCGACCTCGCCGAACAGCACGGGCGAGTCGGCGAAGAACACCGAGTCCAGCTTGCCGCGCTCGGCAATGCGTGCGAGCCGCTGGTAGTGCGCCACCTTGGTGTTGGCGGTGGGGTCGCTCTCCGGCAGGCGCCAGGAGGCTTCGTGGTGGCCGGTGCTCATGAGGAAGGCATTGAGGTGGAGGGTTCGCGAAGTGCTCATTGGGGGTCCTTTCCTGGGTCCTGGCGGCCAATCAACCATGCCGGCCGTGGCCTGCGCCAGCGATCCGACATCTTCGCGAAACAGCGGGAAACCGGGCTTAACGGCCCGCAACCGGACTCAACACGGCGCCATTCAGGGCAACACGGGAAGGCACCCGGGAAGGCACCCGGGAAGCAACGCGGGAAGCAACGCGGGAAGACCCGCGGCGAGGCGCACGGCGACGCAACGGAAGGACCGCCGTCGGGCGCCGGCACGTGATAGATCGGTCACTGAAAGGCCCGTTTCGAGGGTCTGCGGCAGGTGCCGCCACTACGATGGATCGGTGCAAATACCGATCACCGTCCGTCCGGCCAGGCCCGCAGACTATGACGACGTCGCCCGCATCACGATCGACTCGTACGTCGCCGCCGGCTACTACGGAGATCCGGAGCACCCGTACCTGCGCCAACTGCGGGACGTGGCCGGCCGCGCCGAACACGCCGACGTGTGGGTGGCCGAGCGCGGCGGCGAAGTGATCGGGTCCGTGACCGTGGCAGCGGCCGGCGGTCCCTTCGCGGACATCGCCTACGACGACGAACTAGAAATGCGCACCCTCGTGGTGGATCCGGCCGTGCAGCGTTCCGGCGCCGGCAAGACGCTCGTCAAGGCCCTGATGGACCATGCCCGCTCCCGGGCCGGCATCAATGCGGTGGCGTTGACCACCGGCGCCACCTGGGAGAGCGCAAACGCCCTGTACCGGGCCACGGGATTCGAGCGGGTTCCGGAACGGGACTGGTTCGTACCGGGCACCGACATAAAGCTGTTCGTTTACCGGTGCGAGCTTGGCCAGCCCTAAAGTTTCACCGTAGACCCCGGCCACCGGGCCGGGCGCGGCGACAGGAGAAGCGCGGCATGCGCAAGACTTACGGTACGGGTTCGGTCTGGGAACAGTCCCTCGGATACTCGCGTGCGGTGCAGGTGGACAACACCCTGTACATTTCCGCCACGGCGGCCTCCGGCCCGGACGGCATTGTGGGCGATGACTTCTACTCCCAGAGCAAGTACATCCTCGAGAAGCTCGGAACCGTGCTGGCCGACGCCGGTTTCTCCTACGAGGACGTGGTGCAGTCGAAGCTGTACCTGACGGACATCAGCAAGTGGGAAGACGCCGGCCGCGCCCACGGCGAGGTCTTCGGCGAGATCCGCCCCACCCTCTCCCTGGTGCATGTGCTGCCGTTCCTGGATCCGCAGATGCTCGTCGAGATCGAGCTGGTCGCGCAGAAGAGCACGAACTAAGGTCCAACCCCGCGCTTGTCTTGGGGAACGTCAGCGCCGGCCGGGCACTCCGTAACGGTGCTCGGGCCGGCCGGTGGTGCCGTAGCGGAGCTGGATCTCGACGGCGCCATCGTCCGCGAGCGAGGAAAGGTACCGTTGCGCGGTGGCCCGGGACACCCCCACCCGTTCCGCAACCTCCGCGGCTGAGTACTGCTCGCCAGGCTCCAGCGATTCCAGCACCGCGGACTCGGTGGCCGAGCGCGTTTTGCCCGACGACGAGATCTCCCCGGCGAACAGCGCCCGCCGGGCCTTCTCGATGGTGTCCTGGTCCACCGACTGCTGCCTGTCCAGGATCCGCCGGTAGCGGGCGTAGGCCCGCAACTGCTGGGAGAGGGCCTCGGCGGTGAAGGGCTTCAGGAGGTACGCCAGGGCCCCGCGGCGGGTGGCTGTGCGGATGGACAGGGCGTCGGAGGCGGCCGTGAGCATCATGGCATCCACGTCCAACTGCCCCAGCAGGTCCAGGCCCGAACCGTCCGGCAGGTAGACATCCAGCAGTACCAGGTCCGGCCGCAGGCTGTGCACCGACTGCAGCGCCTGCGCGGTGGATCCAGCCGGGCTCAGTGCCAGGAATCCGGCTACCGAATCCACATACGCCGCGTGCAGCCGGGCCACGTGGAAGTCGTCGTCGACAATCAGAACCCTCAGGTCCGTGCTCATTCTTCCTCTTCCGTTTGTTCGCCGTCCGTGCCGGGCACGGCGGCTGTGGTGCCCGGCAATGATGCCATGAAGACCGCTCCCGGTCCGCCTGGTGTTCCCGGGTCCAGCAGGCGTACATCGCCGCCCCGGCGGCGCGCCAGCTTCCGGCTCAAAGCGAGCCCCAGGCCGTGGCCGCCGGCACCCGTTGAACCCGGCCCGGTTGGCCCGGCGTCCGCAGACCGGGATTCGACCGACCGCGGCTCCGCCGTCGTGAACCCTTCGGCAAACACTTCTTCCGGTCCGCTTGCGCCCAGCCCGTCCCCGGAGTCCGCGACGACGATGTGCAGCGTGCCGCCGTCGGCCCCGCTGTCTGCGGCGGGCGGCTCGTCCAGCAGTTCCACCTCCACCCAGCGGTCCGCGGCGGAACCGGCGACGGCGGCGTTCACGGCGTTGTCGATCAGGTTGCCCAATACGGTGGTGACGTCCTGCGGGTCGGTGACGGTGCCGCGCACCAGGGTTTCGGGACCGATCCGCAGCACGACGCCGCGCTCGTCCGCGCCCACGCTCTTGGCCCCGATGAAAGCCTGCAGGTAGGGGTCCTGCAGCAGCCCGGCCTGCTGCACCGGGAAGGTCAGCGGTCCGGTTTCGGAGATCTTCGCGAGATACTCCTTGGCCTGTTCGCTGTGTCCGATGCTCAGGAAACCGGCGATCGTGTGCAGCTGGTTGGCGAATTCGTGGCGCTGGGCGCGCAGGGCCGTGGACATGGTGCCCACGGCGTCCAGTTGCCGGGTGAGTTGCTGCAGTTCCGTGCGGTCACGCAGCATGACCACCCAGCCGAGGTCTTCCTTGCGGTGCAGTGCCTTGCGGGCGTTGACCACCAGCACGCGCCCGCCGGCCAGGACCTCCACCGCTTCTGCGTCGTGCATGGCATCCCGGGTGAGTTCTTTCAGCTGCTCCGGGACAGCGGCCGCCGCCCACGGCTGCCCGATCCGCACCGACGCGGTGGCAGGGGAGGCGGTGCCGCCGTCGTCGCTCCCTTCCTCCTCCGGAACGTCCAAAAGGCGCCGGGCGGCGGCGTTGAACACCGTGATGCGGCCGTCGGCCGAGACTCCGATGACGCCGTCGTCCACGCCTTGCAGGACTGCCACCTGGTCGTGGACCAGCGTGCTGATTTCCTCCGGTTCCAGGCCCAGGGTGAGCCGCTGCAGCCGGCGGCGCAGCAGGAACGAGGCCAGTACGCCCGCCAGCAGCGCCCCGGCGGCGGTGAGGGCGATGGGCACGATGTCCTGGCGCAGGCTCTGGCTCAGCGATTCCATGGAGTAGCCCACGCTGACCTCGCCCACCACGGTGCCCGAGCCGGGCGCGTACACGGGCACCTTCGCACCGGCGGACGGGCCGAGCGTTCCGGTGTTCCGGGTGGTGACTTCCTTGCCGGCCAGTGCCTCGGACGGGTCGGTGCTGACGCGCTCGCCGAGGCGCTCGGGTTCCGGGTGGGCGAGCCGCAGCCCGGTTTCATCCGTCACCACGACGAAGAGCGCGCCGGTGCGGGCCCGGGCGGCTTCCGCTGCGGCCATGATGGGTCCCTTGGCCAGCTCACTGGCCGGGGGTGTGCCGCTCTGCCTGCTGATCGCGTCCACCTCGGTGCGGATCTCCGGAGCCGAGGCCACGGTGCGGGCCAGCGTGAGTGCCTGGTTCTCGGCCTCCGCGCCGATCCGCTGGTACACCAGCCAGGCGTGCACCGCGCCGCTGAGCAAAACCACCAGGAGGACGACGCCGAGCTGCAGCAGCAGCGTCTGCGTGGAGAACCGCATGGCGAGCCGTGGCATGGGTGACCTTTCCGCCTGCGTGGACTGTTTCCGGGCCGGCGGAGCCTTCAGCGGCGGCGCTGGCGTGGAGGGGACTTCCCCTCCATTGAATCACTGAGCAAAACGAGCAGAATGCTGGCAATGAGCAGTATGCCAATCAAATCCGGCAAACCCCGGGATGTGACCTGGCTCGCCCTACATTCGTAATGCGCACCACACCGATGTGATGCCATTCATAGTTAGGAGCCGGCCGTGCTGGTACTGCTTGGATTCGCCATGATCGCGGTTTTCATGGCGCTGATCATGACGAAGAAGTTGACGCCGGTGCTGGCGCTGATCATCGTCCCCACCGTTTTCGGCCTGTTCGCGGGCGCCGGCCTTGGCATCGGCGACATGGTGATGACCTCCATGAAGTCCATGACGTCCACGGCCGCACTGCTGATGTTCGCAATCGTGTACTTCGGACTGATGATCGACGTCGGACTCTTTGATCCGCTGGTGAAGTTCATCATCCGCAAGCTGGGCAACGACCCCGCCAAGGTGGTCCTCGGCACGGCGATCCTCGCCGCCGCGGTCTCCCTGGACGGCGACGGCTCCACCACCTTCATCCTCACCACCGCCGCGATGCTGCCGGTCTACCTGCGCCTGAAGATGAGCCCCGTGGTGCTGACCTGCGTGGCCGGCCTGGCCAACGGCACCATGAACATCCTGCCGTGGGGCGGTCCCACCGCCCGTGCCGCGACCGCCCTGAAGATCGACGTGAACGACGTCTTCGTCCCGATGGTTCCGTCCCTCATCGCCGGCCTGCTGGTGGTCTTCGTCTTCGCCTGGCTGATGGGCCTGCAGGAGCGTAACCGCCTCCGCGCTTCCGCTCCGGAAATCTGGGGCGAGTTCGCCGACCTCGATGACGCGTTCGACGGCGGCAAGGGCGGCAGCGCCGCCCACGGCACCTCCCGCGGCGGTTCCCGCCGCCGTCCCTCCGGCGACGGTGTTTCCGGCGACGGTGGCGGCGTCGCCGTCCTGGAGCGCACCGAACTGCTCGTGGACGAGCAGGACTCGGCCATGGCGGACACCGCCCTGGACCCGAACCGCCCCACCCTGCGCCCCAAGTTGTTCTGGTTCAACCTCGGCCTCACCGCCGCCGTCATGGTCATGCTGGTCCTGGACTTGGTGCCGCTGCCCTACGTCTTCATGGTGGGCTCTGCGATCGCCCTGTTGGTGAACTTCCCGAAGGTCAAGGACCAGGGCGCCCAGTTGATCGCCCACGCCCCGTCGATCGTCGCAGTCGTCAGCATGGTCATGGCCGCTGCGGTCCTCACCGGTGTGCTGAACGGCACCGGCATGGTGAAGGAAATGTCCGCCTGGCTGGTCCAGATCATCCCCGCCGAGCTCGGCCCGTTCATGGGCGTCATCACCGGCCTGCTCAGCATCCCGATGACATTCTTCATGAGCAACGATGCCTTCTACTTCGGCGTCCTGCCGGTCCTGAGCGAAACCGCCGCCCACTACGGCGTCGGCGCGGCCGACATGGCCCGCGCCTCGATCACCGGCCAGCCCTTCCACATGCAGAGCCCGCTGGTCCCGGCCATCCTCCTGCTGGTCTCCCTGTCCAAGGTGGAACTGGGCGACCACCACAAGAAGGTCCTCTGGCGCGCCGCAGCCGTCTCGGTGGTCATGCTCGGCGTGGGCATGCTGACCGGAGCCGTCGGCATCGGCTGAGCCCCGGCTCCCTGTGCCATCAACGCGAACGGACACCTCTTTCGGAGGTGTCCGTTTGCGTTGGTCCTACCCGGCATTGCCGGTGACCGGTTGGCGCAGGATGGTCCGCATCTTTTCCGGCGCCGTCCTGCGGGGATCGCTGAAATAGATCTCGTGGTGCCGGCCCGTCATGGCCAGGCCGCGGCGGGGGATGTACTCGTGGTGCATCCGGGCCAACAGCGGGGCCTCGTCATCGAAAGGGCCGATGTGCAGAGTCTGAACGCAACGTCCTTCGGACAGGAGTTCCAATCGGACGTCGGGCAGGCGGGCTGGACCGTCTTTGGCCCCGGCCTGCGCGACGGCGGCGGCGAACATCTCGTGGTTGATCCACTCCGGCGCCATGATCATCATGGTCCAGTGCCATTGCGACTTGTCCCTCGCCGAGGTGAAGGCCTCCATGGCGTCCGCCCACCACAGCCCCTCCAGCGGCGGAACGACGTAGTCGCGCCCTAACTCCCGCTTGCTGGCGAACTTGAGTTTGAAGGCCACCGGATAAAGGGCCCCGAGCGCACCGGCATAGTCCGGTGACGTGTTGGGGTCTCCATGGCCGTCGATCATGAGGTAGTTCATGTCGGGCACGTCGACCACCCGGAATTCGCCCGGCTTCGCCTGATAGGAATCGAGGCTCTTTTTGAAGTCGGTCTTTTCTGTCATCGGGCACCTCCATGGCTCGATGCCAGAATAGTCGGCTGGGTCCCTGCCGGGGCTGACATATTCCAAGCGAATCTGGTTACTCCTAATAAACATTGGTTTACTAACGAGCGTGACAACGAGGTCACCGTGATCAAGGAGGCTCAATGGGTATCGAACGCCGGACCATGCTGAAAGGGCTGGGTGCAGGTGGCGCGGCAGGAGGGCTGGCGCTGTTCGCTGCCGGCCCGGCCAAGGCCGACGCTTCGTCGGAGGTACAGAACATCCTCTCCGCCGCCGTGGCGTGGCGGGTCACCGCGGCCGAGCGGGAGATGCTGTACCGGCAGGCGTTCAACATCGCCCGTGACCGGCTCGACAATGCACTCCGGGGTGTCGGGCAGCAGCGGCACGGAGCCAAGCCGCTGGCTTTCATTTCCGACGTCGACGACACGGTGCTGTCCTCCAACCCCTATTGGGAGTTGCTGATCGCCGCCGGCAAGCAGGCCTTCGATGACGAACTCTGGGACGCCTGGGTCAGGGAAAACGGTCCCGTCGCCACGCCCGGCGCCGTCGAATTCACCCGCTATGCCGAAAGCCGTGGCGTGGAAGTCTTCTACGTTTCCCAGCGCGACCAGGGACCGGACACCCAGCAGATCGGCGTCGCGAACCTGCGGCACGCCGGTCTCGCGTTTGCCGACGACGCGCACGCGGTCTTCCAGCGCGAATCGTCCAACAAGGAACCGGCCCAGCAGGCCATTGCGGACAAGCACGAGGTCATCGCATACCTCGGCGACAACCTCAACGACTTCCGGCGCCGCTACTACGTGAAGTCGGTCGAAGAGCGCCGCACCCTGGCCACCGAAGACGCCGAACGCTTCGGCCGGGACTTCATCCTGTTCCCGAACAACACGGACGGCCACTGGATGCGCGCCATCTTCGGCACCAGCGAACCGGCAGACACCCCGGAATACCGCGCCCGGATGCTCCAGGCAGCCCAGGGCAAGGTCCTCTAAACCCCTAAAACAAAAGCAGGACGGCAAGTGCACACGGTGCGCTCGCCGTCCTGCGATGTTGATAGGCGCCTGCGAAGGACGTGCCGGAGCACCGAGGTGACAGACGCGCACCGGCGGAGGGACGGACATCCTGCCGGCTGCGTCAAAGCGACGAAGGAGCAGCAGCCAAAGGATCGTCCGGCCCGCAGCCGTAAGCCGACCACCCACGGCGCCCGTGGGGCGGCCGCCGTGCAGTAGGGCAGCCCAACCAAAGTAGACTGGTCGGGAAAACCATTTGAACTTGCAGGGGAGATCCATGGCTGCGATCAACCGTGACGATGTGGCGCATCTTGCGCGGCTCGCTCACATTGAAATGAGTGCCGAAGAGCTGGACCGGATGGCGGGCGAACTCGCCGTCATCGTGGACTCGGTGAAGTCCGTCAGCGAAGCCGCCGGGGAGGACGTCCCGGCCACGTCCCACCCGATCCCGCTGAGCAACGTCTTCCGCGAGGACGTCGTAGGCCACACTTTCACCGCCGAGCAGGCGCTGTCCGGTGCACCGGACGCCGCGGAGGACCGCTTCAAGGTCCCGGCCATCCTGGACGAGGACTAAGACGATGACTGACAGCAACGAACTCATCCGCCTCTCCGCCGCAGCCCTCGCCGCGAAACTGGCCGCCGGCGACGTCACCTCCGTGCAGGTGACGCAGGCCTATCTGGACCGCATCGCCGCCGTCGACGGCCAGGTCAACGCCTTCCTGCACGTCAACGGTGAGGAAGCGCTCGCCGTCGCCGCCGAGGTGGACGCCATCCGCGCCGCTGGCGGGGCTGCCGCCGAGGAACTGCACGAACTCGCCGGCGTCCCGATCGCCGTCAAGGACCTGATCGTCACCATCGGCCAGCCCACCACAGCCGGTTCGAAGATCCTCGAAGGCTGGCACAGCCCCTACGACGCCACCGTCATCAAGAAGCTGCGCGCTGCGAAGATGCCGATCCTCGGCAAGACCAACCTGGACGAATTCGCCATGGGGTCCTCCACGGAACACTCGGCGTACGGCCCCACCCGCAACCCCTGGGACCTGGAGCGCATTCCGGGCGGCTCGGGCGGTGGCTCCGCGGCCGCCGTCGCCGCTTTCGAAGCGCCGCTGGCGCTCGGCACGGACACCGGCGGCTCCATCCGCCAGCCCGGCGCCGTCACCGGCACGGTGGGCGTGAAGCCCACCTACGGTGCCGTGTCCCGCTACGGTGCCATCGCCATGGCCTCCTCCTTGGACCAGATCGGCCCGGTATCCCGGACCGTGCTCGACTCCGCGCTGCTGCAGGAAGTCATCGGCGGCCACGACCCGCAGGATTCCACCTCCCTGACCGATCCCTTCGACAACCTCGTGGCGGCCGCACGCACCGGCAACGTCGAGGGCATGAAGATCGGCATCATCAAGGAACTCCACGGCGAGGGCTACCAGGCCGGCGTCGAGAACCGCTTCAACGAGTCCCTTGAGCTGCTTAAGGATGCCGGCGCGGAAATCGTCGAGGTCTCCTGCCCGAACTTCAAGTACGCGCTGGGCGCCTACTACCTGATCATGCCGTCCGAGGTGTCCAGCAACCTGGCCAAGTTCGACGGCGTCCGCTTCGGCCTGCGCGTGCTGCCGAAGGAAGGACCCATGACCATTGAACGGGTCATGGGGGCCACCCGCGCCGCCGGGTTCGGCGACGAGGTCAAGCGCCGCATCATCCTGGGCACCTACGCCCTGAGCGCCGGCTACTACGACGCCTACTACGGTTCGGCCCAGAAGGTGCGCACCCTGATCCAGCGCGACTTCGACGCCGCGTTCGCCCAGGCCGACGTGCTGATTTCCCCGACGGCGCCCACCACGGCGTTCAAGCTGGGGGAGAAGCTCAACGACCCGCTGGCCATGTACCTCAACGACGTCGCCACCATTCCGGCGAACATGGCCGGCGTTCCCGGCCTGTCCCTGCCCGGCGGCCTCGCCGATGAGGACGGCCTGCCCGTCGGCATCCAGCTGCTCGCACCCGCCCGTGAGGATGCCCGCCTCTACCGCGTCGGTGCCGTCCTCGAATCGCTGCTCGAAGAGAAGTGGGGCGGCCCGCTGCTTGACCGTGCCCCTGAACTGCACGCGCTCGACGCCGCAAACACTGTGGGAGGTTCCAACTAATGTCCGTCGACACCATCCTCAGCTTCGAAGAAGCCATGGAGAAGTACGATCCCGTCCTCGGCTTCGAGGTCCACGTGGAGCTGAACACCAAGACGAAGATGTTCTCGTCCGCCCCCAACGTCTTCGGTGACGACCCCAACACCAACGTCAACGAAGTGGACCTGGGCCTGCCGGGCGTGCTCCCGGTGGTGAACAAGGCCGCCGTCGAGTCCTCCATCAAGATCGGCCTGGCACTCAACTGCAAGATCGCCGAGTCCTGCCGCTTCGCCCGGAAGAACTACTTCTACCCGGACACCCCGAAGAACTTCCAGACCTCACAGTACGACGAGCCCATCGCGTACGACGGCTACCTGGACATCGAACTCGAGGACGGCACCGTGTTCCGCGTCGAGATCGAGCGGGCGCACATGGAAGAGGACGCCGGTAAGCTCACCCACCTGGGTGGCGCCGCGGGCCGCATCCAGGGCGCTGACTACTCTCTGGTGGACTATAACCGCGCCGGCGTGCCCCTGGTGGAAATCGTCACCAAGCCGATCGAGGGCGCGGGCAGCCGTGCCCCGGAGCTCGCCAAGGCCTACGTGGCCGCGGTCCGCGAAATCGTCAAGAACCTGGGCGTGTCCGACGCGCGCATGGAGCGCGGCAACGTCCGCTGCGACGCCAATGTCTCCCTGCGCCCGCACGGCCAGGAACGCTTCGGCATCCGCTCCGAGACGAAGAACGTGAACTCGCTGCGCGCCGTCGAGCACGCCGTCCGCTACGAGATCCAGCGCCACGCCGCCGTCCTCGACGCCGGCCAGCCGGTCATCCAGGAGACCCGCCACTGGCACGAGGACACGCGGACGACGACGTCAGGCCGTGCCAAGTCCGACGCTGACGACTACCGCTACTTCCCGGAGCCGGACCTGGTTCCCGTCGTCGCCTCGCGTGAGTGGGTGGAGGAACTGCGCGCCACGCTGCCCGAGCCGCCGGCCGAGCGCCGCAAGCGCCTCAAGGAAGCTTGGGGCTACTCGGACCTGGAGTTCCGCGATGTGGTGAACGCCGGCGTCATGGACTCCATCGAGGAGACCATCGCCGCAGGTGCCAGCGCCTCCGTGGCCCGCAAGTGGTGGATGGGCGAGATCGTGGGCCGGGCCAAGACTGCCGACGTCGATCCCGCCGAACTCGGGGTGAGCCCCCGGACCATCGTCGAGCTCAACGGCCTGGTCGAAGAAGGCAAGATCAACAACAAGATGGCTTCCCAGGTCCTCGACGGCGTCCTCGCCGGCGAAGGCACCCCGGCGGAAATCGTCGAGAAGCGCGGCCTCGCCGTCGTGTCCGACGACGGCCCGCTGCTCGAAGCCATCGACGCCGCATTGGCCGCCCAGCCGGACGTCGCGGAGAAGATCCGCGGCGGCAAGGTCCAGGCCATCGGCGCGATCGTCGGCGGCGTCATGAAGGCCACCCGCGGCCAGGCCGACGCCGGCCGCGTGCGCGAGCTGATCCTGGAGAAGCTCGGCGTCGAGGGCTAGTCCCCACCGCCTCCCTGACCTCGCTTCGCTCGGCCAGGGAACCCGGGCGGCGTGGGCCCAACCGCCTCCCTGACCTCGCTTCGCTCGG
>NZ_QRCU01000037.1 GCF_003369445.1 Arthrobacter silvisoli | reverse complement strand
GCGGCCTGCCCACCCAGTGGGCAGGCCGCCGTCGCGGGTTAAGCGTGCTTTTCCGGACCGCCCCCTGTCCGGGCGCCACAGGCACGGGCACAATGTGACCATGACAGGGGCAATCCAGATACTGGGCGTGGTTTTCGGCGCCGTGCTGATCGTTGTCGGCGTCCTCGAATCGTTTTTCTTCCGGGACCAGCGTTTCCATTCAATCTTCCTGATCGAACCCAAGGACACGGCTGCCGTGCGGTTGTGGACGGTGAACCTGGGCTTCTACAACATGGTGTGGGGAGCCGGGGCGATCACCGGTGCGCTGCTCCTGGGCGGCGCCAACCATCAGGCCGGCCACGCCGTGCTCCTGTTCGCATGCGTGGCACATGTCATCCTGGGCATCGTGCTGGTGGTTTCGGAACGGCGCCTGTGGGTCAGCGGTATCGGCCAAAGCCTGCTGCCGCTCGTCGTTGCGGTCCTGCTCCTGCTGTGACTGCCGGAGCGGGCCGCCGGACGCGGATGCCAAGATAGGACCATGACCCCGGATCCCCAGTTCCTGCAAAGCAGCCGCCTGACCCGTTCCCGGCTGGCGCCCAATCCAGGGCCGATGAGCCTGGACGGCACCAACTCCTATGTGATCTCTGCGCCCGGCGCGGAAGGAACCGTGGTGGTGGACCCCGGCCCCCTGGACGAGGAACACCTGGCCGCCCTGGCCGGTGCCGGGAAGGTGGAACTGGTGCTCATCACGCACCGTCACCCGGACCACACGGAGGCCGCGGCACGGTTCCACGAGTTGACCGGTGCGCCGGTCCGCGCGGCCGACCCGCGTCACTGCCACGGCGGCGAACCGCTGCGCGGCGGCGAAACCCTGCACGCCGGGTCGGTCGAGATCCGGGTCCTGGCCACCCCCGGCCACACCTCCGATTCACTGTGCTTCCACCTTCCCGGCGACGGCCCGCACGGGTCCGTGCTGAGCGGGGACACGATCCTCGGCCGGGGGACCACCGTGCTGGATTACCCGGATGGCCGCTTGGCGGACTACCTCGGCAGCCTGGACCTGCTCGAAGCCCTCGGCCCGGCCACGCTGTTGCCCGCCCACGGCCCGGTGCTGACCGCCACGGACGCCATCTGCCGTGAATACCGCGCCCACCGGCTCATGCGACTGGACCAGATCCGCGGCGCCCTGGCAGAGCTCGGGCCGGACGCCGGCGTCGCGGCCGTCACCGACGCCGTCTATCCCGACGTCGATCCTTCCGTGCGCCGCGCCGCCGAGAACTCGGTGGCGGCGCAGCTGGACTACCTGCGACGGTAGGCTTGGGGGCATGCGTATCGCCCGGTTTGTTGTTGATTCTGATCCCATGTACGGCGTCGTGGAGGGGGAGCCCGGCAGTGAAACCGTCACTGTCATCCACGGCGATCCCTTCTTCAACGGCGTCGAGCGCACCTCCGTGAAGCACAAGCTGGAGGATGTTCGGCTGCTGGCCCCCATCATTCCCCGCAGCAAGGTGATCGGCGTCGGCCGCAACTACGCGGAGCACGCGGCCGAACTCGGCAACGAGGTCCCCGCCCAGCCGCTGCTGTTCCTCAAGCCGAACACCGCCGTCGTGGGCCCCGGCGATCCCGTCGTGCTGCCCGAGTTCTCCGAGGAGGTCTCCTTCGAGGCCGAACTCTGCGTGGTCATCGGCCGCATCTGCAAGGACGTGCCGGAAGAGCGCGTCGACGACGTGATCTTCGGCTACACCTGCGGCAACGACCTTACCGCCCGCGATGTCCAGAAGACCGAGCTGCAGTGGGCCCGTGCCAAGGGTTTCGACACCTCCGCGCCGCTCGGCCCCTGGATCGAAACCGAGCTTGACCCCGATGACCTCGACGTCAAGGGCTGGCTCAACGGCGACCTCCGCCAGGACGGCAACACCAGGGACATGATCCGCAGCGCGCGCGAGCTCGTTTCGATCGTTTCGCAGGCCTTCACCCTGCTTCCCGGTGACGTCATCATGACCGGTACGCCGGCCGGCGTCGGACTGGTCAGCGAAGGCGACCGCTACGAGATCGAAATCGAAGGCATCGGACGCCTGTCCAACCCCGTCGTCCGCCGCTGAATGTGAGGCGCGCGACGCCCGGATTCCGTCCGGGCGCCGCGCGTGCAGGCGGTAAAGTTGGAAGCACTATGACTACTGCTCCCGCGTCGAACTCTGCCGCCATTCCTGCCGTCACCGCCGAAACCCCGGTCCGCGTCCGCTTCTGCCCGTCGCCCACCGGAACCCCGCACGTCGGCCTGATCCGCACCGCCCTCTTCAACTGGGCCTATGCGCGGCACACCAAGGGCACCCTGGTCTTCCGCATCGAAGACACGGACGCCGCCCGCGACAGCGAGGAAAGCTACCACCAGCTGCTGGAAGCCCTGAAGTGGCTCGGCATCAACTGGGACGAGGGCGTCGAGGTCGGCGGCCCGCACGAGCCGTACCGGCAGTCCCAGCGCAGCGGGATCTACCAGGACGTCATCGCCAGGCTGAAGGCCGGCGGCCACATTTACGAGTCCTACTCCACTCCGGAGGAAATCGAGGCCCGCCATCGCGCCGCAGGCCGCGATCCCAAGCTCGGCTACGACGGTTTCGACCGCCACATGACCGAAGAGCAGCTCGCCCAGTACAAGGCCGAAGGCCGCGAGCCCGTGCTGCGCCTGCGCATGCCGGACGAAGACCTCACTTTCACCGACCTGGTGCGCGGCGACATCACCTTCAAGGCCGGGTCCGTGCCGGACTTCGCGGTGGTCCGCGCCAACGGTGCCCCCCTGTACACCCTGGTCAACCCGGTGGACGACGCCCTCATGGGCATCACCCACGTGCTCCGCGGCGAAGACCTGCTGAGCTCCACTCCGCGCCAGATCGCGCTCTACCGTGCCCTCTACGCCATCGGCGTCGCCGAGTACATGCCGGAGTTCGGCCACCTGCCCTACGTCATGGGCCAGGGCAACAAGAAGCTCTCCAAGCGTGATCCCGAGTCCAGCCTCTTCCTGCACCGCGAACGCGGCTTCATCCGCGAGGGCCTCCTGAACTACCTCTCCCTGCTGGGCTGGTCGCTGTCCGCCGATGAGGACATCTTCACGGTGGAGCAGCTCGTGGAGCACTTCGACATCCACGACGTCCTGGGCAACCCGGCCCGCTTCGACCTGAAGAAGGCCGAAGCCATCAACGGAACCCACGTGCGCATGCTTGCGGCCGAAGACTTCCGTGAGCGGCTGGTGCCGTACCTGCGCGACGCCGGACTGGTGGGGGAGATCCTCACTGACCGCCAGGAAGAGATCCTCATCGAGGCCGCACCGCTGGTCCAGGAACGCATCACCCTGCTGGGCGAGGCCCCGGAAATGCTCGCCTTCCTGTTCAAGTCCGACGACGCCGTCGACGTCGCGGACGACGCCCGCAAGGGGCTGCCGGAAAACCTCGGCGAGGTCCTCGACGCGGCCCTGGCAGCGCTGGAGCCGATCGAGGACTGGAACGCCGAGAACATCCAGACCGCGCTGAAGCAGGCCCTGGTCGAAGATCTCGGCATCAAGCCGCGCCTTGCCTTCGGACCCGTCCGCACCGGTATCTCCGGCCGCCGGGTGTCCCCGCCTCTGTTCGAATCCATGGTCATCCTGGGCAAGGAATCCTCCCTTGCCCGGCTGCGCGCCTTCCGCGGCTAGGAGCGGAATGGGCGGCACAGCGGCACAATCAGCGGCTACGGGCGCCGTCGGCGCAGGTCCTTTCGCCTTGGCTTCCTTCGGCACTGTCCGGGGCGTCCTCTTCGACATCGACGACACCCTCGTTGACCTCGAATACTCCATGACCACCGCGCTGCGCGATGTCAGCGAACACCTCCTGCCCGGCCTCGACGCGGCCGGGTGGGAGAAGTTCGGGCGGATCTTCACCCACGAGACCACGCACTTCTACGACCGCTATCTCGCCGGCGAGCTCACTTTCAATGAGCAGCGGCTGCTCCGCGGGCGGGCGGCGCTGGGGCACTTCGGCGTCGAACTCGAAGAAGGAGACCAGTCGCACGCCTGGCTCAGCGAGTATGCCCGGTTGCAGCCAAGCTACGTGCGCGCTTTCGACGACGTCGCTCCCGTCCTGGATGCGCTCGACGACGCCGGGATTCCGTACGGAGCCGTGAGCAACAACGTGCATGACTACCAGCGGGTGAAGCTGGACAGCGCGGGACTGTCCCGGATCTCCGTGTTGGTGGGAACCGACACCGTCGGCGTTCCGAAGCCGGACCCCGCCATCTACCTCGAAGGGGTCCGCCGCCTGGGCACCCGCCCGGAAGAGACCCTGTACGTGGGGGACAACCGCCTGCTCGACGCCGACGGCGCCACCGCCGCGGGCCTGCGCGGAATCTGGCTCAACCGGGTCGGGGAGACCGTGGAGGGTTTTGCCGGCAGGGAGATCGATTCATTGTCGCGGCTGCTGGGCTGATTGCTGCGAAAGAGGGCCGCCCTTCCGGGGGCGGCTTTCTTGTGCGTCAGGAGTCCGCTCAGGGCGTGGTCCTGCTCAGAGGGTACTCCGGCGCCGCCGCAGGACCACGAACGCGCCGATGGACCCGGCACCCAGGGTGCCGACAACTCCGAGCGCCGTGGCCGTGCGTGAACCGTCCGCCATGGACGACGGCGACACAGCCGCCGCACCGCGGTGCAGCTCTGAGGTTCCCGCGGCGATCCTGCCGTTGCCGTCCGCGAGTTTCGCGGCGCCGTCCGAGAGCTGTTCCGACCCCGACGCCAGCCGGGTGCTGCCCTCCGACAGCTTCGCCGCGCCGGCGGCCAGCGCACTGGAACCGCCAAGGAGGCCGGGACTGGCCGGGTCCTGGGGATCTCCGGTGATACCGGAAAGCAGGGCCTGGCTTCCTTCTGCCAACCGGGCGGTTCCGTCCGTCATGCCGGCAGTCGCCTTCAGCAAACCCGGACGCTCCGGATTCCCGGGTACCCCGTCCATGCCGGTCCTGATCTTTGACGTCCCCTCGGCCAGCTGCCTCGTTCCCAAGACCAGCCCGGGAGCTGCAGGGTCCTCGCTGTTGAGCTTGCCTGCCAAGGTGGAGAAGCCGGCGGTGAGTTTCCGGGAACCGGCTGCCAGCTCGCCGCTGCCGCCGGCGAGCTGCGTGGTGCCGGCGTGCAGCTGCGCTGCCCCTGATTCCAGGCTCGCGGCGCCCGCCTGCAAGCGGGCAGCCCCGCTGTCCAGGCGCTGGGCTCCGGCATTCAGGGCATTGATCTGTTCCTTCAGCAGGCCAAGGGGCACCATGCCCTGTGCGCCGTTCGCGGCGTCGGCGAGTTTTTGGAGGCCTTGGGCCAGGGCCGCCGTGCCGCTGCCTTGGGCGGGATCGTTGTTGGCGCCCGGGTAGCCCCTGAGCTGGACGGTACCCGCGGCGAGCCGGGTCGCCCCGTCATCAAGCAGGCGCGCGCCGTCGTCCAGCCGCGCCGCTCCCTCCTCGAGCCGGGAGGCACCGTTGCTCAGCCGGGTGGCGCCGTCGGCGAGGTTGTTCTCGGCGCTTCCCGTACTGCTGGGGGTAAGGGCGCTGGAGAGTTGGCGCGCGGCCGCGGCAAGCCGCTGTGCGCCGTCGTCCACTTTGTAGACACCGGGGGCCAGCTTTGCCCGCACATCGTCCTGGATCTTGAGGGCCCCGCTTGCCAGCTTCCCGGCGCCTTCATTCAGTTTGGCAGCTCCGGGCGCCAGCTTGTTTTCGACGCCGGAGCGGATTGTCGATGCGCCTGCCGCGAGCTTGCCGGCGCCAGCTTCGGCCTCGCCGGCACCGTGGGCCAGCCTTGCGGCGCCGTCCTTGAGCTGGACCGCGCCTGCGGAGGCCTGGCCGGCGCCGGCGTTGAGCCGTTCGGCGCCGGCGGTGATTTTGCCGGTGACCATCGCGTAGAAGGCCGCGAAAGCAATGAGGAGCAGGACAAGGATGCAGATGACGGTGTTCCGGCCACGGCTTCGTGGCAAGGTCTGGCTGAGGTTACGAGTCAAAGGCTTTCCTTTCGACGTCTCCATGCCTGCGACGTTGCAGGCAAAGACCCCCATGTGGCATGGTCGGCATCCGGACCCCGTCCGCAAGGTGGGCTTCGGATGCTGGTTACCGAGCGGTAACTTACCGAGAGTAAACTTAAGCAGGCCGCCGGATCAAGGGGTTCCGCGTGGTGCGCTATCGGACCCCTGGATGCTGCAGATCACCGGCCGCCAGCCGATTTGTGCGTGCCGGGAGTCTCGGGTAAAGTAATTACTCGTGCTGAGGGGCACGGAGCGGAAGGTTGAAGCCTTCGGGTCCGGCCTGAAAGCGACAATGGGATATGGTGTAATTGGCAACACTACGGTTTCTGGTACCGTCATTCTAGGTTCGAGTCCTGGTATCCCAGCTCTGAATAAGCCGAGGTAAAACGAGGCCGATTCGGAAGTTTCAAGCGGTTCGCCGATTTGGAACGAAGCTGAATGTATGAAACAATAGTTCAGCTTGATTGCGGGAAACGCAATCAGAAAAGTACTTGGCCCCATCGTATAGCGGCCTAGTACGCCGCCCTCTCACGGCGGTAACGCGGGTTCGAATCCCGCTGGGGTCACCATGAAACGGCTCCGGGCAATTGCCCGGGGTCGTTTTTCAATTCCGGCGAATATCGGGATTGGATTCCTTTCGCACCAGCCATTCTTAGGTATTGATGTGCCCCGCCGGTTCGTGGCCTCTACTACGTCCGGCAGGCGGATAAAAGTCAAGTAATCCGGTCCTGGCGCAGAGAGTTCAAGAACGGCTCGGTCTGTCACGGTTTTGAACGGTGTGCACCGGGATCTTGTAACATACACAGCGTGCTCGAACGCGAAAGGCCGACGGTGCACTGGTCGGGAAATCTACTGGGGAGAATCGCGTAAGCATGGTTAAAGACAAAGAACTCGACCCCGGCATCGGCAGCGTTGAACGGTTGCTTGCCACGAGGGGGCGGTCATCCACCCCGCCGCCGCCGAATGACGCCAAGATCAGGCTCGCCGACATGCTCCGGATCGGATACCACTCGGCGTCTCCGAACCACCCCAGGCTCAAAGTCGCCACGATCGTTCACGATGAACTGTACGACGAGCTGGAAAAGTCTTACTCCGTCATGCCGCTCCTGCCTTCGACTTTGGTCAATTCCGTCGATGCCGGGCAGCCGCGGATGATCGTGATCCACCGCTCCGCGTTCCAGGACGGGCCATGGTTCGGCACTGAAGACGCCACGGGCGGAGCTGCGGTCGACACAATCCGCAGGCTCCTGCCGTGGAGCCGGAAGCGCCAGGTACCGGTCCTGTTCATTGAAAACGGAACTCCCGACGGTTATTTCACAAACATGCTCCGGGAAATCGCCACGGAAATCTTCCCTTCCGAGCACTCCCGGAGCAGCGTGCCGGAAGGAGCTCCCCGGCGCGCAATATTCCAGATAGCGCTTCGGTCTGCCAAGGCGCCGTATGCACCGACGAACGAAGGCGGAATCTGACATGAAGGTGCTCTTTTGCTCGGCGTATACGCCGGAGTCAGTGGAAGCCGGCCGCAGTCATTTCGCGGCAGTTGGAAAGTTCCTGGGAACGCTCGGGGTCGCCGGGTACTCCATGGTCGCAGCATCGGCGGAGTTGGAGGAACTCCTGGACTCGCCGCCCGCCGGGACATTCGTCCATTCCGGGACCGAAACCGGAACGGATGCCGAGTTCATCCGCGCGTACGCTTCGGTGGTACACGACCGATTCGAACAAGACGGCTTCGACCTCGTCCTTGCCGACGGCCTGCTTCTTAACCAGGAACTTGCGCGGCGGGGGTTCCCCGCTGCGCGCCTCTGGTCCTTCCTTCCGGCCGCCGACGTAGCTTCCCGCAGCAACGCTGCCCGGGGCGGACTCGAAGACCTGCAAGCCGTTGTGCAGTATTCCGCGTTCACCCTCGTGGAAGATGCGGGCCAGCGGCACGTGCTCCGGCAGGCTGTCCCGGCAGCCAATCACCGGGTCCATCTCATTGACGACTGCGACGCCCGGAGGATGCACGCCTTGAAACGGGCGCAGCGCCGGGTCCTGCTGTACAGGCGGCCCGGGGTTCAGGACATGGTGGACTGGGCCAGCCGCACCTACCGGATGGCACGTTCTGTGGCCTCCGAGGACGTCCACGTGATCCTCCTGTGCCACGACGGAGAATCCATTTTTGGTTCCGTGGAGCAGGACAGCCCCCACATCACCGTGCTGCAGCCTGCTACGGCCGGGCACCAGGTTGAGAACGAGCGGTTACTGCCGCGGTTCGCGGCCTGGCATGTTGCCGTGGCCTCATCCGATCTCGATTGCTGCGCGGTCCTCACCGACGATCTGGAAACGGTGGTCTCCGGGTTCACCAATAGCGTCCTGCGGCGTAAATTGTGGCCACTGATTGACTTTGAAAGCCTGGATGAATTCAACGGGTCAAGGCAGCTTTTCCAACAGTTTGCGGAGACTGCGTCGCGCCTTGTCTTTGTGAGGGACGACGCCAGGGCTGTCCTTGAGTCGAGGATCCCGGCGGCGACGTCCAAGGGAGTATTGCTTCCGTCGCTTGCCGTCGGCATGGACGCAACGTCTTCATCTGCAGCAAACGCCGGATCGGACGCCGGACTTTTCCGTGACTACCTCGACAGGGCTGTCGCGGATTATGCGGCTGTTCCGTTCCTCCCTGCCAAGCGGCGCATCCTCGTGGCCGGCCACGATTTCAAGTTTGCCGGCGAGCTTATTGACGTGCTGTCGCAAAGGCAGGATGTGGAACTGCGGGCAGACCATTGGGTAGCCCAGAACCAGCAGGATGAAACGCAGAGCCGGACCCTCCTGGACTGGGCCGACGTCATCTTCTGTGAGTTCGCGTCCCATAACGCCGTGTGGTACTCGTGGGAGAAACAGCCGGGGCAAACCCTGGTGGTGAGGTTCCACGGATATGAACTGTTTTCCCCGTGGATCCAGGAAATCAACATTGCGAATGTCGACCGGATCATTTTTGTCTCCGAGTTTTACCGGAACAAAGTCGTCGAGGAACTGGGCTGGCCCCGCGAGAAGACCTCCGTCATCCCGAACGTGGTCGACGTCCTGGACTTGAACCGTCCCAAGAAAGACGGGGCGCGCTTCCACATCGGGATCGCAGGAATTGTTCCGATCCTGAAGCGGCCCGATCGCGCCCTGGACATCCTGGAGGGGCTGCTCGCCGCGGATCCCCGGTACACGGTCCACATCCGTGGCCGCGCGCCTTGGGACTACGGATGGATGTGGCAGGACGAAGTCATCCGTGAGGCTTACGAGGCTTTCTATGAGCGGATCGCCCTGAATCCCGGGTTGCGGCGCAGGATCGCCTTCGATGAGTTCGGTCCCGACATGGGCCGCTGGTTCCAGAACATCGGGTGGATGCTGTCGCCCAGTTTCCGCGAAACATTCCACCTGGCTCCCGTCGAGGGCATGGCTTCCGGCGCGGTACCCGTGGTCTGGGACCGGGAGGGTGCGCGGGAGATCTTCGGCGACGAATGGGTCCACGAGGACACGGCGGCTGCGGTTGACTACATCAAGCGGATCAACGAAAGCCCCGAGGACTACGCCGAGGCTTCGAACGCCGCGGTTGCACATGCTCGGCAGTTCGACCTGGTGAAGAACGGACAGGATTGGCTGCGGCTCCTTCTGACTCTTGAAGGAACCCACTCGGCCACCCCCGGCGAGAACATCTCCGCCGAGGCTTCCGAGCAGCGTTTCCTGGCGAAACCGAACAGCGTCTCCTTGGCGCGGCTGTTTGCTGTGCTGGAGCGCGACGGCGAACTGGACAGGATCCGTCAGCTGGCTGTCGAGCACCCCGAGCTCGTGGACCGCCCCTCGCAGCGTTACCTTTTCGACCGGCGCTGGAAGGAAGGAATCGAGGCGCTGAAGGACGAGTTGCCGAAGATACCCGAACGCAGCAAGGGTGCCGCCTATCTTGTCAGGCCCGAGAGTGTCCTGTTTGTGGTCGACGAAACCCGCAGCGCGGCGGCGGGCAACTCCTGGCCCACTGCCGTAGCGGACGACGTCGAGTCCGGCTCCTTGCACCTGGTGAGTGTCGCCTCCGCGGCAATCAATCCCGCCTTCGACGCCGAGGACGCAGGACGCACAGAGATCGAACTGGGCGGCGTCGCGGCGGTCCGCATACCCCTGAGAAACTCCGCCGGACTGCGGTTGCCGAAATTCGTCCTTGCAGCAACTGACGCGATCGTGCGGGAGGCGCGCGCCTTCCGGCCGGCTGCCATCGCCGCGCAAGGGGACTTCTGGGTGGCGCTGCCGGCGCTGCTGGCAGCGCGTCGCCTTGGTGTTCCCTTCCTGAGCGAAGACCTGTGCGACGTCCCCGAAGGCCGCCGTGACGAGGAGCTGTCGGCACGCTGTGCTGCACAAGCCGACGCGACTTTCGCGTCTGCCTCCAGCCCGCTGACGTGTATCACGCAAGCGCAACAGAGCTACTCAACGGCCCTTTCACCCGCAATTCAGCGCGATTTGGCGTCGATGAGGGTCGGTGTCATTGCCGACCAGTTCACCAGCGCCACGATCGCCCACTCCTTTGAGACCGTGCCGCTGTCCAGGACCGAAGGCTTTGTCCAGGTGGCCTCGCTTGACCTTGACGCAATCTTTGTCGAGTCGGCGTGGGAAGGCCCCGACTACCAGTGGCGCCGCGGGGTTGCCTACTACCCGGATGAGATCGTCGACCTTGAACGGATCATCAAGGTGGCCCGTGCGCGGAACATTCCGGTGATCTTCTGGAACAAGGAGGACCCGGTACATTTCCGTGCGTTTGAGCGCACTGCGGCCATGATGGACCACGTTTTCACTACCGATGCTGACATGGTGGGCAAGTACCTGCAGAACGAAGAATCCGTGGTGCAGACGGTCTCCTCGCTGCCGTTCTACGCCGAGCCTGCGATCCACAACCCGATGCCCACGGACAGGCCCTATCTGCATACGGTCAGCTATGCAGGCACCTATTACGGTGACCGCTTCAAGGAACGCTCAGACGAACTCCACCGGATCCTTGACGCTGCCAAGCTCCATGGCCTGACCATCTACGACCGTCAGGTCAACGTACCCAACTCGCCGTACCGGTTCCCGGCGGAATTGGCTCCGTTCGTCCGGGAAGGCGTGCCCTACCAGGAGGTCCTGAAGGTCTACAAGGCCCATCCGGTGAGCATCAATGTCAACTCGGCGAACGATTCCCCGACAATGTTCTCCCGGCGCGTGGTCGAAGTTGCCGCGAGCGGGTCCGTGGTCCTCAGCGGCCGCGGCCGTGGAATCACGGAGCAGATCCAGGGCATCGAGGCGGGCGATTCGGATGAGCGCTGGGCGGAACTGCTGGCCGGATGGATGACCGATGAGAAGCTGCGGCTGGAAGAGGCATGGAACCAGATGCGTACCATTACGCGGTCCCACCTGGCTGACCAGGCACTGACCATCGTGATGCGGACCGCCGGCATCCCCGTCGTCGCGCCGGTGCTGCCGTCCTATGCGGTGGTGGCCGCGGCGGCCGGTTCGGCCGACATCGAAGCCATGACACGTCAAACCTGGCGCCCGCGGGTAGTATTCGCGGACCATCTCGACGCCGGCGACCGCACGAAGCTGGAGCAGCACGGGATCCTTGTGGCGCCGGAGTCCGAGCTGGAAAGCATCGACGTGGACTGGCTGGCGACCTGGAACAACGTGCCGGACGATACATATTTCGAGGATCTCCTGCACGCCACCCGCTTTGGTGACTGGGACGTTTTGTCGGCACGGCCCTTTGAAGAAGGCGCAGAGCCCGGCGGTCCCATTATTGAATTGGAGCGCACTGGAACGTTTGCCGAAATCCGGCGCGTCGGTTCCGGGACGCCGGAAACGGAGCAGTCCGCCCTGACGTGGGTTGTCGTCCCTGCCAGAAGCTAGGCAAGGGAGCCTCTGAACCCTTGGAAGCCCTGCCCGTAACACGAGAGAGCGACAAATTAGTGGAAGAGCACGACGAGTTCTACGGTGTACCAGTTGTCCACCTCGGGAGCATCGACGACTTCAGGCCCACAACGGCGGATGAGGAAAGGATCTACACGCTCGCCATTGGCGACGGAATGACCTTGTCTTTCCTGGTCAATTGCCAGAAGAGCGTCCGCAACGAAATGCGGGCCGGATTCCACGCCGCAAAAGGGCCAAGTACGCCTGATGGCCGCTATTTTGCGCCGGTTGCCATTTCGAGGAATTCCCGGTCTCCGTTTGTGCTCTTTTCCGACCCGACGTTGACGCTTGCCCCCGCGAACAGGTTGTCCTGGTATCTCGGGACGCCCGCGGTTGATCCCGATGACTGGATGGAGGCGATCATCCGCAAGGTGATGGCTGCGTCCGGTGCGCGCTACCTGGTGCTGGAGGGCTCGTCCGCCGGAGGATTTGTCGCCATGCGGATGGGAGCCCGGTTCCGCAATTCAATCGCGGTGCCGCGCATTCCGCAGACCGATGTGTTCCGGTACTCCATCCGTACTCCGGTCCTGGAAACGCTGCGGGCGGCGTGGCCGGGCATGTCCTATGACGAGATCATGGCGGACTTCCCGCACCGGTTCCGCATTGCTGACCGTTACACGGATCCGCGCTGGAACAGGGGAAACCTGATTTCGTACGTCCACAATGCGGGAGACACCTGGCACACGGTGGAGCATCTTGAACCCTTCCTCGCCGAGCTTGGCGAGTCCTCCGGGGCGTTCCTTGCCTTGGACGGGCGCATCACGATTTCACGGCCGTACGTTGGGGACGGCCACATCGGCATCCCGTCCATGTGCTGGCCGGGGGATGCCGAGATTGCGTTGGCGCGGTTGAAGGCCCAGCGACCCCTCGAGGAATTGGAAGAAGGGGAAGAAGGCATGTTCGTCCCGCCTTCGGGAATGGACCGATCCGAGCTTGCCGGAAGCGCGCGGCAAGACTCAGTCGCCAAGCACTTCACGTCCTTCTAGGCAGCCGGCCTGCCGGCACGGACGAAGAGGGGAGCCAGCCGGCCGGCTGGCTCCCCTTCGGCCTAGTGGCCCGAGATCTTTGCAAGCTCGTCCAAGAGGTGAGTGGATACCCCGTCGACGAAATGGTACGGGGCGGGCCCCCACCGGTGCTTGCTGTCGGCCACGAGGAGCTGCTCCGGATAGTCGATGAAGCGGATCTCCGGGTGGACTGCGAGGTCGGCGTACAAGCGGTTGAGGACACTGTTGTGGTGCGCGATGTCGGCCTGGTTGGGAAGCTCGGTGCCGTCGTCGGTGATGGTGGCCCAGAAGACGCGGTTCACGATGATCTTGGAGGCAGGGCATGCGGCCAGCAGCCGTTCCAGGCCTGCCTTCCAACGCTCGTAGTAGTCCTCTGAGCCGACGCGCATGAGTTGCTCGGACGTGGCTGACGTCCCCGTCTTCTGCAGTTCCGTTGAATATGCGATCACCGTGTCCTGATACGGCAGCAACCGGATCCGTTCGTCGATGAGGTCGACCAGCAAATAGTCGAACTCAGAATCCCGGAGCAGGCCCTCGAGCTGTTTGTTCACGTCGGCCTTGACCATGCGCCGCTGGAACGGACTCTCGATGGAGTGGAGCTCTACATCGATCTCCTTCGGCACCTGGGCGAAGGCGCTGCCGAACGGTGAACGCGCAATGTAGTTCACCAGTTCGAAGCCGTGATCGAAGGCAAAAGCGTCCCGGGTGACGCAGCTGCCGTAGATGAAGAACCGCGAAGGGACCACCTCATGCGGCGCGGAGGCTCCAAGGGAAAACAGCTCATTGTTGAACCCGTCGCGTACGCGGACTTGTACGGTGAACCCCGGGTGTGGGCCGTCGGCCGGGAAGATGCAGTCCGTGTCGGGTGAGTACCACTTCGTGTTCGTCGCCGCGCCGTCGGCCTCCTGCTTGAAGAAGCCGAAACGCAGCCCGCCGTACCCCAACGGCACGTCACCGAGATTGACGCGGGCAAGGGGGCCGCCGTCGTCGTTCATGTCCAGGTCGAGCGACAGCTGGCCCTCGAGTTCGTCCTTCAGGTGACGCAGATCCCTCGGCTCTTGCCCGGGAAGCTGACCGGGCACGAGGCCGGACTCCTTGAAGGCCGAGACTACGTCCCTGGCGGTCCGTGCAGGATCAAGCAGGTCTTTCACGAGCGAGGTGACGCACTCCGGCGGGAGCGCCGCATGGTCGGCCCCGAAGTGGGTGATCCAGACGGCGTGGTTGACCCCGTGGTGGTACAGGCCCCTGCCCAGGTGCTTGTAGCTGCCGGCTTGGATAAACGGGGCCGTGTGGACGGGTACATGCCAGTCCGTTGCGTTCTGGATGAACACGGTGCGCCTGGGCCGAAGGCCTGCGGCGGTATCCGGAAGCAGGGAAAGCGGCACTCCGGCGTCGGCGAGCTCCCGCCGCACCTGCGACTTCCAGTCCTCGGACTGGAGCGCTGCGCTTGTGCGGTTTGGAAACGCGGTCTCCAAGTAGTGCCGTACGAACTTCTCGTTGTATTCGAGAATGTCAGTCTGGGCATTCCATACGAAGACCGAGGCGCGGTCGCCCAGTCTCTGGCCGTAGAAGAGAGCCGTGTAGCCTCCCCCGGATCCTCCCACGAGCAGGAGTTCGGCTCCTGCAGTATCGGATATGCCCTTCAGGATTTCCAGCAATGGCTCGTGCAGGTGCTGGCCTTCGCTGCCCGTGTACCAGGCCAGGCCAAGGGTCTCGTGCAGTTCAAACGAAGGGTCGGAAACTGAAATGTACGGGAAGTCGCCCGAAAGCGAGACATTCCCGCCGGAAAAGAACGGCCCGGCCTTGGCTTCGCGGTTTTGCACGGCACCCGAGAAGAACACGGGCAGGGCAGTGGAAGGACGGTCGAACGGCTGGCCGCTGATGATGAGATCCAGGCTCGGCCCGGCATCGAGCCCGATGGTGTGCACCCCGTCCTGCCAGGTGTCTTCCCCGCAAAAGGCGGCGACCGATTCCCACGTGAAATGCGGAGTTTTCCACCGCGCGTAGTTTCGCTCGAGCTTGGATGTCATTGCTTTGTCCCTCGCAGTTCGGAGATCTCGTTTTCCAGTTCCGCGATCCTCCGGGCAGATGACTCCTGGACGCTGCGCAGTTCCTCCAGGAGCGCGCGGATTTCGGTGATCTGATCGCTTTCCGCCGCACCGGCAACGGGAGCGGGCTTCCGTGGTTCGCTGTCCCGGGACTCCATCCGGCTGTTGATTTCCTGGAGGGCCTCCCGGTGGAGGCGCTCCGTATACCTGTTGGACCTCAGGAGCCGGGAATCAAAGTCCTTGTGCATGTCCCGGATGGCCTGCAGCTGCCGCCCCTGGAAGCTCACGATCGCCGCCTGCTCCGGTGTGGTTCGCGCCGGCGCAAGAATGTATGTCGGGGTGGCGTTGTAGACGCCCAGGCAGACATAGTCGATGGTTTCGAGGACGTCTTCCAGCGCCTGCAGCTCGGCCGGATCGTTCAACTCACATGAAATGAACGGACGATCCCGCTCGATAAGGGCCAGGCTTCCGCGGATAACCTCCAGGTCCATTCCTTCGACATCTATCTTGATGAGGGAGACGCGGCCGCTGATGGATTCGTTGTCAAGGGATGTCAGGGGGAGGTCGCCGTCCTCGGATTGGACGAGTGTGGTTGCGCCCAGGTTCGATTCATCGAATGTGTTGATTCGTGCCTGCCCGGGTGCACTTCCCACCGCGAACGGACGGACTTCGATATTGGCATCCGCGAAATTGATTTCCACGTTGTGCAGCAGACATTCCAAGGTTGTCTCAACCGGCTCGAAAGCAATGACGTTGCAGCGGAGAAGTTTCGCGAAGTACAGCGAATGGTTTCCGATATTTGCACCGACGTCCACCACGAGGCTTCCTGGTGAAAGAATCGGGGCCAACGCGTCAAGGAACGGACGCTCGTAAAAGTCGCCGGTGGTCCTGATGACCTTGCTGATGTGGTCTACATGCGACGGCAAGGCAAATCTGACGTCGACCTCGCCGGCGCGGACTGTCACAATATCGGACTTCATCAATCCTTCTGCCATTTCAACCAGCTCCTTTTGGACCCGGCGCTCGATTTGTCCGGCTTTCGCCGCAACGTGCTGGGCCGGACCTTCGCTTGCCCGCACAACGGGAAGCCTCCCGCAACGTCATGCAATGCTATCGCTTCCGCTCCCGGGGTCCTGCCAGATGTCCAACGGGGCGGCCCTGTCCGCGGCTTTCGTCAGAGGCCCCCGACGGCGTCCCGCACCTTGATCATCGTGCGCAGGTTCCGGGTGGTGGTCGCCGCCTTGTAGCGGGCTTTCGCGGTGATCTTACTGAAGGGGCTGTCGAGGGTGCCGCCGGCAGGAGCCAGCCAGGCGATCGCCTCGGGGCCGAGCCGCTCAAGGTCCACCCCGCCGTCGGCCGCGCTGCCAAGGGCAGATCCGGCGTCGAACAGCTCATCCAGCACCGCGGTATCCGAGGAGAGCGTGATGTAACTGTGGGTGGACCTGTCATCCGGGGGATAGGGGCACGCCGCTACCAGTTCGGCCACGCGCGCGCCGCTCAGGACAACCACCCAGGCGTCGTAGCCGAAGGAGCCGCGCAGGCACTTTTCGAACTGTTGCTTGACGTCCGGCGCCGCGAGCCCGCTCCTGAGCACCACGTTGCCGCTGGCCAGCAGGGTCTTGACGCCTTCGAAGGGAAGCCCGCTGAGGGCCGTCCTGAGATCGGCCATCTTGATGTTGATTCCACCTACGTTGACTCCCCGCAGGAATACCGCATAGCTGTCCATGCGCCCCACCCTACAACGCGTTCCCGGCGGGTTTTCGCGGCTGCACACGATCGCCGAGGCGCGCGGCGGCGACCTCATGCTCCCGGAAACCCCGGGCGGCGGAACAGCGGTCACGTCACCTTCCCCGCAGGGATCCAGACCCGGACGGCTCAGTCGTTGCCCTTGCGCAGCGCATCGGTGAGGACGCGGGCGGCGTTGCAGACTACTTCGGCGTGCAGCCGGCCCGGCTGACGGGTGAGGCGTTCGATCGGCCCGGAGATCGAGACGGCCGCGATGACCCGGCCCGACGGTCCGCGCACGGGTGCCGAAACGGAGGCGACCCCCGGCTCGCGCTCGCCGAGGCTCTGGGCCCAGCCCCGGCGTCGTACTCCTGCCAGGACGGTGGGAGTGAAGCGGGCGTTTTGCAGGCCGTCCAGCAGGCGGTCGTGGTCCTCCCAGGCGAGCAGCACCTGCGCCGCGGAACCGGCCTTCATGGACAGCTGGGTTCCCACCGGGATGGTGTCGCGCAGGCCGATCGGGCGTTCGGCGGAGGCGACGCAGACGCGCCAGTCACCCTGCCTGCGGAAGATCTGTGCGCTTTCGCCGGTGGCATCGCGCAACTGGATCAGGACGGGGCCGGCGGAAGCGATCAGCCGGTCCTCGCCGGCGGCCGAGGCGAGCTCCACCAGACGGCTGCCCAGGACGAAGCGGCCCTGGATGTCGCGGCTGACCAGGCGGTGGTGGACAAGGGCCAGGGCAAGGCGGTGCACGGTGGGACGGGCGAGGCCCGTGGCGGCCACCAGTTGCGCCAGCGTGGTAGGCCCGGCCTCAAGTGCGTCCAGCACCTGGGCCGCTTTATCAATGACACCGACTCCACTAGAATTGTCCATGTATTGATATTGCCGTCTCAATATCTGAGATGCAAGTTGTTTCAGTGGCGCACTTGGCGGCGCTCATGTTCAGTGGATGTAGACAATCCAACCGCAGTGAAGGGAGCAGGCCGTGGGGAAAACACTGGCCGAGAAAGTTTGGGATGCGCACGTGGTGCGCAAGGGTGACGGCGAAGGAGCCAACGCCCAGCCGGACCTCCTGTTCATCGACCTGCACCTCGTGCATGAAGTGACCTCCCCGCAGGCGTTCGAGGGCCTGCGCCTGGCCGGACGCCGGCTGCGCCGCCCGGACCTCACCATCGCCACCGAGGACCACAACACGCCCACCCTGGAGATCGACAAGCCGATTGCGGACCTCACCAGCCGCACCCAGATCGAGACCCTGCGCGCCAACTGCAAGGAGTTCGGTGTCCGGCTGCACTCGCTGGGCGACAAGGAACAGGGCATTGTCCACGTCGTCGGCCCGCAGCTCGGCCTGACCCAGCCGGGCATGACCGTGGTCTGCGGCGACTCGCACACCTCCACCCACGGCGCGTTCGGCGCGCTGGCCATGGGCATCGGCACCTCCGAGGTGGAGCACGTCATGGCCACCCAGACGCTCTCCCTCAAGCCGTTCAAGACCATGGCCATCAATGTCGAGGGCACCCTGCGCCCGGGCGTCAGCGCCAAGGACATCATCCTGGCCGTGATCGCGAAGATCGGCACCGGCGGCGGCCAGGGCTACGTCCTGGAATACCGCGGTTCGGCCATCCGTGCACTGTCCATGGAAGCCCGCATGACCATCTGCAACATGTCCATCGAAGCCGGGGCCCGTGCCGGCATGGTGGCTCCGGACCAGACCACCTATGACTACATGCAGGGCCGCCCGCATGCTCCGGAAGGCGCCGACTGGGATGCCGCCGTCGAATACTGGAACACCCTGCACACCGACGCCGACGCCACGTTCGACGTCGAGGTGGACCTCGACGCCGACACCCTGGAGCCGTTTGTGACCTGGGGAACCAACCCGGGCCAGGGCGTTTCGCTCAACGACGCCGTGCCCTCGCCGGAGGACTTCGGCGACGAGAACGCCAAGCTGGCCGCCGAGCGCGCCCTGCAGTACATGGGCCTGGAAGCCGGAACGCCCATGAAGGACATCCGTGTGGACACCGTTTTCCTGGGGTCCTGCACCAACTCCCGCATCGAGGACCTGCGTGCCGCAGCCGACGTGATCCGCGGCCGCGCCAAGGACCCGAACGTGCGCATGCTGGTGGTGCCGGGCTCCGCCCGTGTCCGGCTGGAAGCCGAGGCCGAGGGCCTGGACAAGGTGTTCAAGGACTTCGGTGCCGAATGGCGCTTCGCCGGCTGCTCCATGTGCCTTGGCATGAACCCGGACCAGCTGGCCCCGGGGGAGCGCTGCGCCTCCACCTCGAACCGCAACTTCGAAGGCCGCCAGGGCAAGGGCGGCCGCACCCACCTCGTCTCGCCGGTGGTGGCCGCAGCGACCGCAGTCCGCGGCACGCTCAGCTCGCCGTCTGACCTGGTATCCGTCTCCGTCGCCGCCGGCGACGCCGCCTAGGAGGACCCCTTGGAAAAGTTCACCACCCACACCGGCATCGGTGTTCCCCTGCGCCAGAGCAACGTGGACACGGACCAGATCATCCCCGCCGTCTACCTCAAGCGCATCACCCGCACCGGCTTCGAAGACGCCCTCTTCGCCGGCTGGCGCAAGGACGAGAGCTTCATCCTGAACCAGGAACCATTCAATGCAGGCTCCGTCCTGGTGGCCGGTCCCGACTTCGGCACCGGCTCGTCCCGGGAGCACGCCGTCTGGGCCCTGAAGGACTACGGCTTCAAGGCCGTCCTCTCCTCCCGCTTCGCCGACATCTTCCGCGGCAACTCGGGCAAGCAGGGACTCCTGGCCGCCCAGGTGGCCCAGGACGACATCGAGCTCATCTGGAAGGTGCTGGAAAACAACCCCGGCACCGAGGTCAAGGTGGACCTGGTCTCGAAGACGGTCGAATGCGGCAATGTCGTGGCACCGTTCGAGATCGACGACTACACCCGCTGGCGCCTGCTGGAAGGCCTGGACGACATCGGCCTGACCTTGCAGCACGAAGAGGACATCACCGCCTACGAGGCCACCCGCCCGTCCTTCAAGCCGAAGACGCTCCCCGCGCGCGGCTGACGCCTCTCCAGACCCTGAATCCGCACCTGCTGCGGTGCGAAATGAAAGAGCGCCGCCGTCGAATCAGCAATTCGGCGGCGGCGTTCGTGCCGTCCGCTGCGGCCCGCCGATTCCGGCCGGGAGGCAGCCCTCTGTTAAGGTTCTCTAATGCACAAAAACCTGATGATCTACGGCAGCTGTGTGTCCAGGGACCCGTTTGAGGAGCTCGGTTCCGACTACGCATTGCTCGGCTACGTTGCTCGTCAGTCCATGATCAGCGCACTCTCCCGGCCAACGGAACTCCTCGACGGCGAGGCATTGGCTTCCTCTTCCCAGAACCGTTCCCTCAACGGGGACCTGAAGTCGAACCTTCTGCCGACACTCAGGCGCTACGCACCGGACATCGACCTGCTGGTCATTGATTTGACCGACGAGAGGCTGGGCGTCTTCCGCCTCCCCGACGGCACGTACGTGACCCGTTCCTCCGAACTCATGCAGTCCGGCCGGCTGGCGGGGATTGCGGGAAGGTACCGTCTGATCGAGCCGGTCACCGAGGAACATTGGACCCTGTGGGAGTCCGCCGCCAACCGGCTCTTCGGCGCCCTGACGGCCATGGGGCTGCGCGGGAAGACGCTCGTCCTGGGCACCCCGTGGGCGCAGGTGACGGAGACCGGAGAGGCCGTGCCGCCCTTCAAGGACCAGCAAACCGACGCTGAGCTGAACGCCTATTTCGCCGAATGCTGTGCGCACATCAAGGGCCTCGGCTACACCGTCCAGACCCTCCCACAGGAACTCCGGGTGGCCCAGGCCGACCACAAATGGGGCCAGTCTCCGTACCATTTCGGCTCCGCCGCCAGGCAGTGGATTGCACGCCAGATGGAGGACTCGGCCTCCGGCGTCGCGGTCGCCTAGCAGCGCCGATTCGCGGGGGCGCGCCGCTCCCGGCCGGGCCCGCCCGCATTTCGGATCATTAACCCCAGCTTCTATGCTTAGCTTGAGCCCTCGGCAGTATGGGGGCATCAACTCGTGAGGAAACGGTATAGATGAGCAGTGTCCTGACAATCCGCGGCGGTGTGCCGCTGGCCGGCCGTGTAACCGTCCGTGGTGCGAAAAACCTTGTGCCCAAGGCCATGGTCGCGTCCCTGCTGGGAAATGAGCCTTCAGTGCTCCGGAACGTCCCGGAAATCAAGGACGTCGAGGTTGTCACCAGCCTGCTGAAACTCCACGGCGTCACCGTGGAGAAGGACCCCGTCACCGGTGACCTGACCCTGAACCCCAAGGACGCCAAGACCGCGTCCAGCACGGCGATCGACGCCCATGCAGGCGACTCCCGCATCCCGATCCTGTTCTGCGGCCCGCTGATCCACGCGATCGGTGAAGCCTTCATCCCGGACCTGGGCGGCTGCAAGATCGGTGACCGCCCCATCGACTTCCACCTGGACGTGCTGCGCCAGTTCGGCGCCGTTGTGGAAAAGCGCCCGGGCGGCATCCACATCTCGGCGCCCAAGGGCCTGCAAGGGGCCAAGATCTCCCTGCCCTACCCGTCCGTCGGCGCCACCGAGCAGGTGCTGCTGAGCGCCACCCGCGCCGAAGGCATCACTGAACTCAGCGGTGCGGCCACCGAGCCGGAGGTCATCGACCTGATCGCCGTGCTCCAGAAAATGGGCGCCATCATCAGCGTTCAGACGGACCGCACCATCCGGATCGAAGGCGTCAAGGACCTCGGGGGCTACGACCACCGGGCCCTGGCTGACCGCAACGAAGCCGCGTCCTGGGCCTCGGCTGCACTGGTAACCCGCGGCGACATTTTCGTCGAAGGCGCCTCCCAGCGCGACATGATGACGTTCCTGAACACCTACCGCAAGGTGGGTGGCGGCATGGACATCCGCGAGGACGGCATCCGTTTCTACCACCCCGGCGGCAAGCTGAGCCCGCTGGTCCTGGAAACCGACGTGCACCCCGGCTTCATGACCGACTGGCAGCAGCCGCTCGTCGTCGCTTTGACCCAGGCGGAAGGCGTGTCGATCGTCCACGAAACCGTGTACGAGAACCGCTTCGGCTTCACCGAGGCATTGAGCCGTATGGGCGCCACCATCCAGGTGCACCGCGAATGCCTGGGCAGCGTCCCGTGCCGCTTCGGCCAGCGCAACTTCCTGCATTCGGCCGTGATCTCCGGGCCGACGCCGCTGAAGGGCACCGACATCGACATCCCGGACCTGCGGGGCGGTTTCAGCCACCTCATTGCAGCCCTTGCGGCCACCGGTACCTCCCGCGTCACAGGCATCGACATCATCAACCGCGGTTATGAGCGCTTCACCGAGAAGCTGGCCGGCCTCGGCGCAGACTTCGACATCACCGAATCCAAGTAAGCGGGGGACCCTTTGAAGGAATCGGCCAAGAGCCGTGCCACGTTCGTGCTCCTTGCGGGGATCGCACGGCCGTTGATGAACATCCTGATGGCCAAGAAATGGGAAGGCACCGGGAAGCTTCCGAAGGGTGGTTTCATCGCCGCACCCAACCATTGCACCGAGATCGATCCCATCGTGATCGGCCACATGCTCTACAACCAGAAACGCCACCCGCACTTCCTCGCCAAGGCGGGGCTTTTCAAGGCCCCGATTGTCGGTTTCCTGCTGCGTGCCACGCAGCAGATTCCCGTGGAACGCTCGACGGCGGGTGCGAACCGTTCGCTGCAGTCGGCCCAGGAGGTGGTGGACGCCGGTGGCGCCATCATCATTTACCCCGAAGGCACCCTGACCCGCGACCCGGAGCTGTGGCCGATGAAGGGGCACACCGGTGCCGCCCGACTGGCCATCCAGACCGGCGCGCCGGTGGTGCCGATGGCGCATTGGGGAGCCCACGAAGTGTTCCCGAGGTACGCCAAGCGCTTCCACATTTTTCCGCGGAAAACGTCCCGTGTGCTGGTCGGTGAGCCCCTGGACCTCAGCAGCTTCGCGGGCCGGACGCTGGACCGCACCACCTTGAACGAGGCCACCGAGCTCATCATGGACGCCATCACCAAGCTCCTGGCCGAACTCCGCGGCGAAGAGCCCCCGGCTGAACGCTGGGACCCCGCGGCGCACAACCAGTCCAAGCAGGGCCGCTTCCAGGCCCGGGGCAGCGAAAAGCCCGGAAGCACAATGAAGCCCGGAAGCACGGCCAAACCGGGGGAGCTTAAGTGAGCGGCGCCGGCACCGACTGGGAACCCGCGGTCGTCGCCGTCCTGGGTGCGGGCTCGTGGGGGACCACCTTCGCCAAGGTGATCGCCGACGCAGCCACGGCCGCCGGCAAGGAACGCAACATCCGGATCTGGGGCCGCCGCCCCGAAGTGGTGGAGCAGATCAACACCCTGCACCTCAACGAGCAGTACCTGAAGGACACCCCGCTGCCCCTGTCGATCACTGCATCGACCGACGTCGCCGAGGTCCTGGACGGCGCGGAACTGGTGATCCTGGCGGTTCCCGCCCAGTCCCTGCGCCCACAGCTCAAGGAATGGAAGGAGCTCGTGGCACCCGGCGCCGTCGTGGTTTCCCTCATGAAGGGCCTGGAACTTGGCACCGATTCGCGCATGAGCCAGGTGATCGCCGAGGAACTGGACATACCTGAATGCCGCGTGGCAGTGGTCTCCGGCCCCAATCTGGCGATGGAAATCGCCCGGCAGGAGCCCACGGCCTCCGTGGTCGCCTGCAGCGACGAGGACACAGCGGCCGCGATCGCCCACTGCTGCACCGCGCCCTACTTCCGCCCGTACACCAGCACCGACGTCGTCGGGGTGGAGATCGGCGGCATCGTCAAGAACGTCATCGCCCTCGCCGTCGGAATTTGCGAAGGCAAACAGATGGGCGACAACACGAAGGCCTCGGTCATCACCCGCGGCCTGGCCGAGACCTCGCGCCTGGCCCTCGCCCTGGGCGGAGAGGCCCACACGATATCCGGCCTCGCCGGGCTCGGCGACCTCGTGGCCACTTGTTCCTCCCCGCTGTCCCGCAACCACACCGCGGGCCGGCTCCTGGGCCAGGGCCTGACCCTCGACGAGGTCACGGCCAAGATGACCCAAACGGCGGAGGGCATCAAATCCGGGTACGCTGTCAACGAGCTGGCCGTCAGCCTCGGCGTCGACATGCCGATCACCGCGGCCGTGGTGGCCGTGCTGGAAGGCAAACTTTCCGTTGATGAACTCGGGCCCCGGCTCCTTGCCCGCTCCCTGAAGTCCGAAGGCGATTACTGACTGTGACCGAAAAGACCCAGACCACCGGAACTCCCGACGGCGGCCGGCGGCCGCGCATCGCCGTGCTGTTCGGCGGCCGTTCCAGCGAGCACGCCGTGAGCTGCGTGACGGCGGCCGGAGTGATGGGGGCGATCGACAAGAGCAAGTACGACGTCATCCCGATCGGGATCGCCAAGACCGGCCAGTGGGTGCTCCCCAGCGGAGATCCGGGCCAGTGGTCGCTGAGCTCGGCGGAACTGCCGGAAGTCGCCCCCTCGGGCAAGACGGTAACCCTCGCCGAAATCGGCGGCACCCACCAGCTCGTGGTCACCGAACCCAATGCCGTCCCGCAGGAACTCGGCTCCGTTGACGTCGTCTTCCCGCTGCTGCACGGACCGTGGGGCGAGGACGGAACCATCCAGGGACTGCTGGAACTTTCGGACACCCGCTACGTAGGTGCCGGCGTGCTCGCCTCCGCCGTCGGCATGGACAAGCACTTCATGAAGGTGGTCTTCGAAGCTGCCGGGCTGAAGGTGGGGCCCTACGTGGCCGTCACCGACCGCGAATGGAGCAACGATGCCGAGGCCGTCCGCAAGCGGGTCGACCGCCTGGGTTACCCGGTGTTCGTGAAGCCGGCCCGCGCCGGATCCTCGATGGGGATTTCCAAAGTGGACTCGCTCGACGGCCTGGACGCCGCGATCGAAGAAGCCCGCCGCCATGACCTCAAGCTCGTGATCGAAGCCGGCATCACCGGCCGAGAGATCGAATGCGCCGTGCTCGAGGGGCGCGGCACCGATGCCCCGCGCACCTCCATGCCGGGCGAAATCGCCGTGACGTCGGGCGGGCACGAGTTCTACGACTTCGCCGCCAAGTACGTCGAGGACGGCGCCGCCGCCCTGAGCTGCCCGGCGGACATGCCCGAGGAAGCGATCGCCCGCGTCCGCGAGCTTGCCGCGGCGGCGTTCGACGCCGTCGGTGCGGAGGGCCTGAGCCGGGTGGACTTCTTCTATACCCCGGACGGCGAGCTCATCATCAACGAGATCAACACCATGCCCGGGTTCACCCCCAAGAGCATGTACCCGCAGATGTGGGCCGCCTCGGGCCTGCCGTACGCGGAGCTGATCGACGAACTGATCTACCTGGCCCTGAACCGCAAGACGGGCCTGCGCTAGCACACCCGAAGGCGCGTGCCGCCGTCGCGATTGCCGCTGCCGTGATTGCGGCGGTACCGCCCGGTGCGCTTGACCACCTGGTAGGGCCTACTTGCTCTTCGGGAGGTTCTGCAGGTCCTCCTGGCCCACGCAGTGGCGGACGGCCTTGATCTTGCCGGCGGCCTGGGCCAGATCGGCCAGGACTGTTGCCGAACTGATGACGTTCGGGTCCATGAGGATTTCGGTGGCGGGCTCCCGGCCGTAGGTGGTCAGCGTCCACACGGGGTTGCCCTCCTTGATCACCCAGTCGACGTCGTTGACGGTGACGCAGCGGTCGGTAGTGGGACCGGGGACGTTGACGCCGCAGCGCAGGACCACTTGGGAGGGCTCGCCCCAGGCCGCGGTGGCCTGGCTGTTCGTCTTGCGCAGCTTGGCGTCTCCGATCGCGTCCGGAAGCGCCACCATCATTGGGGCGCAGGCCGGGTTGGCGGCATCGGACGCCGCCTTGACGTCCACGGCAGCTGAGCAGGCGGACAGGGCCAGCAGCGACGCGGCCGCGGCAAGCGCCGCGATCTTCGGGGGGAAAGGTTGCGCGGACGGAAAATTCACCCCTCAAGCCTACGTGCCCCACGCGCCCGGAACGAAGCTGGGGGAAGGCTGGAAGGCCTTTTTCGCGGGGCATGGGATGATGGCGTGAACAGTTTTGCCTTGGGGAACAAAGGAACACACGGATGCACAACGACGAAATGCTGCCCGACGCTACGCAGGATGAGCAGGGGCCGCGGAAGAAGAAGTCGCACACCGCGCGGAATGTCCTGCTGGCCTTCTTGGCTGTTGTCCTGGTTGCGGGAACGATCAGCGGCGTCTACCTGGTCAACCTCGCCAACAGCTTCAACACCAAGACCCAGAAGATCGAGCACGCCTTCCCCGAGGAGTCCACCCGGCCCACCAAGCCGACCCTTCCCAACGGGGGAGAGGCCACGAACATCCTCGTGCTGGGCAGCGACTCCCGCTCCGCCTCGGTCGATACCGCGGAAAAAGGGGCCCCGTCGGACCAGCGCTCCGACTCGATGATGCTCGTCCACATCCCCGCGGACCGGAAGAACATCTTCATCACGTCCATCATGCGTGACACCTGGGTGGATATTCCGGGCCATGGCAGCGCCAAGATCAACGCGGCCATGGCCTTCGGTGGCATTCCGCTGGTGGTGCAGACCGTGGAAGGCATCCTTGATACCCGCATCGACCACGTTGCCGTGATCGACTTCGAGGGCTTCAAGTCCATGACCGACGCCCTGGGCGGGGTGGAAGTCAATGTCCCCATTGCCTTCAGCGCCCGGAACTTCGACTTCGCCAAGGGCAAGCAGGTGCTGAGCGGGGACAAGGCGCTGGTCTTCGTCCGCGAACGCTACGCCTTCGCCGACGGCGACTACCAGCGGGTGAAGAACCAGCAGCTCTTCCTGAAGGCCCTGCTGGGCAAGTTCCTGACCACAGAGACCCTCACCGACCCGGGCAAGATCAGCGCCGTGGTCGACGAGGTTTCCCCCTATGTTTCAGTGGACGAGACCCTTGATGCCGTGGCCGTGGGCAAGCTCGCCATCGAACTCCGGAACGTTCGCTCCGGCGATGTGAAGAGCTTCACACTTCCCAACAGCGGAACCGGCTGGTCTGCCGATGGCCAGTCGATTGTGGTGGCCGACCAGGCCGCGATCGACGCCCTCAAGAAGGCCCTGAAGGAGGACAAAGTGGGCGAGTACCTTAAAGCCGAAGGGATTGCCAATTAGTCCACATCAAGGACTTTGATGCGGCTTCGCGCCGCGGAGTGAATTATGCTGATCAGGATCTTATTGACTGGACCGACTGATTCGCTTTGACTAACCGGCCGGGTTCGCCAGCCGCAGCAGCGGCGGGCAGGACCTGCCGCAATCGCTGCGGGGGGCAACGATGAGGAAGTATTGCAGCGGGGCACGCAAGTGCGCCGCGGTGCTTGCGCTTGCCTTGACCCTGGGAATCCAGGCCGGCGCCGCACACGCGGAAGAGACTCCCGCCCCGATCATCGACAACACGCTCGACCCGGGGACCATCATTCCCGGACCCTCGGATCCCATCGACCTCGGCGGGACAACCGGGCCCGCTCCCGGCGATCCCGCAACGACGGATCCCGGCACGACTGATCCCGCGCCTTCCGGTTCCGAAACGAGCGGTCCGGTGACAAATCTTCCCGGAACCATCATTCCCGGCGGAGGAAGCGGGGGAACAGCCACGAATCCGGCGGAGCCCGCACCGAATCCGGCACCCCTGGCCCCGGCGTCCCCGGCGCCGTTCCCTTTCATCGTCGAGCAGCCCGCCGGGCAGCTCCAGGATCCGGGTACCGCGGAGGTCCCGGCCCTGCCGGAGACTCCGGACCCCACCGGCAGCAGCAGTACCGCCCCCGCTCCGAAGCCTGCCGCCCCCGCCAAGACCGCGGCTCCGGTGCCCATCCCCGAGCCGGTGGCGAAGACCCTCGACTCCGTGGTTTCAGTCGCCACCGGCAGCCCGTTGCACGTACAGATCATCACCGTCCTTGCCCTGCTCGGGGCCGGGTTTGCCTACTTCCGGTTCATGGGCTCCAAGTCCCGGAGGACGCCGCTCCGGAGCCATAAGTAAACCCGATGCAGACCGCCACACAAACAGGCGTTGAGCAACAGCGCTGCGGGGATACGCCGCGCCTTACTCTCGTCACCCACTCCTATTGGCCTGAGAGCAGCCCGCCGCAGCGCCGTTGGACCGCCTTCATCAAGGAGTTCGCCGCCGCCGGCTGGAACGTCGACGTCGTCGCGCCGGTTGCGCACACACCCCACGGACGCCGGGAGCTTCCCCGCGATACTGCCGGCTGGCCGATGCGCAGCCAGGAGGGCCCCAACTCGGAGCTGATCGTGCGCGTACCCTACCTGCGGCACGGTGCCTCCCACCTCGCGCGCTTCCTCGACCAGTGCTATTCGGCGGTGCTGTCCGTTCCGCTCGGCCTGCTTACCCGGCGGCCCGACGTCGTCATCGTCACCGCGCCCAGCCTCCCGACGCTCGGCGCCGGGTATGTCCTCTCCAGGTTGCGGCGGGTTCCGCTGATCGTCGAGATGCGGGACGCTTGGCCGGACCTGGCACGGGACGCCCGTCTCGTCCAGGGCAAGGTCAAGAGCCTGGCCGAACACGCCGTCGAGTTCGTGCAGCACCGGGCGGACCTGGTGGTTACCGTCACCGAAGGCTTCGCCTCTACCCTCAGGGCCCGCGGACTGGCCAACGTGGCCACTGTCAGCAACGGTGTCCGGCTGGAGCAGATCCCCACCCTGGCGCCCCCCGCGCTCGAACGGGACACCTTCGAAGTCCTGTACTTGGGCAACCATGGCAGGAGCCAGAAGCTCGACGTCGCGATCCGGGCCAGCGCCTTGGTGGGCGATTCCATGCACCTGCACATGGTGGGCAGCGGAGTGAAGCGCCGCGAGCTGGAGCAGCTTGCCCTCGAACTGGACGCGCCGGTCACCTTCCATGACCCGATGCACGGCAAGGACGTCATGGAGCGCTACGCTTCGGCGGATACCTGCCTGGTCTCCCTCAGGGATGACTGGAAATCCTTCGAGACCACGGTGCCGTCGAAGACCTACGAGGTGCTCGCCGTCGGTCGCCACGTCACCGCTGTGGTCCGCGGGGAGGCCGCCCGCATCATCGAAGACGCCGGCGCCGGTGACATCGTGGCGAGCAGCCCGGAGGCACTGGCGTCGCTGTGGACTTCGCTGGCCAAGGACAGGGGCCGGCTGATCCGTAACGGCGATGGCCGGCAATGGGTGAAGGAGCACGCCGACTACCCCTTCCTCGCCGCGCGCTACATGGACCTGATCAAGGGCGTCCTTGCCACCTCCCGGAGGCGCCGCCGATGAAAGAGCTCCTGAGTAATCTTCGCCTCGCGGCGGGGGCCGCACGCGAACACCTGGCTGATGATCCGGCCCTGCTGGCCCTCCAGGTGTCCCGGCGGATGCCGTCCCGCCTGGTGCGCACCCTCGCGAAAGCCGCGATCCGGGCCGCCGGGCCCGGTTCGTCGCGGGGACCCGTGCTGCTGGCCGGTCTGATGGCGGGCGAGGACCAGGATGTGGTCCGGCGGCTGGAAGCGGCCCTTGCGGACGCCGGCCCGTCCGCGGAGCACAGCAGGGCAATGGCCGACGTCGCGCTGGTCGCCAACCGCCCCGACCTCGCCGATTCGTTCCTCCGCCACTCAGCCGGAGCCCGCCGCCACCGCGCCGCCCAGGCGCGCCGGTTCTGGTACGACGGCGAGGTCAGTGCCGCCGTCGGGATCCTGGACGGCGCCGCCAGCGGTGCTGAACGCCGGCAGGGCCAGCGGCTCGCAGCAGAGTTGCGGCTCCTTGAAGGCTGGACGCCCACCCTTGCACCCGTGCCGTACGAGCCGCACCGCCGCAGGGTGCTGCACGTCCTGACGAACTCGCTGCCGCACACCGCCAGCGGATATGCCCAACGCTCGCATTCGGTCCTCCTGGCCCAAAAGGATGCCGGATGGGACACCATGGCGGTGACCCGGGTGGGTTATCCGGTGCAGGTGGGCAAGCTCGCCGCGCGCCACCGCGATGTTGTGGACGGCATCACTTACCAGAGGCTGCTGCCGGCCCGCCTGGCCGCGACTGTCGATGGACGCCTCCAGCAGCAGGCCGAAGCGCTGCTCGACTTGGCGCTCGACTTCCGGCCGGCGGTGCTGCATACGACCACCCACTATGTGAACGCCCTCGTCACCCGCGCGGTCGCGGAAGCACTTGGCATTCCCTGGGTCTATGAGGTCCGCGGCCAGCTTGCCGACACCTGGGCTTCCACCCGCGGACCGGAGGCGAAGAACAGCCAGCGGTACCGCCTCTTCCGGGAGCGTGAAGCGGAGGCCATGCGTTCGGCGGACCTGGTGGTGACCCTTGGCTCGGCGATGAAGGAAAACATCGTCTCCGCCGGCGTACCGGGGGAGAAGGTCCTGGTGGCGCCGAATGCGGTGGGCGGCGACTTCCTGGCTGAACCCCGGCCGGCGGCGGAGGCACGCGCGCAACTCGGCCTGGACCCGGACGCCCTGTACATCGGCACGGTCAGCAGCCTGGTGGCCTACGAAGGCCTGGACGACTTGGTCTCTGCGTTCGCGCTGCTGGCGCCGCGGCACCCGCGCCTGACGCTGCTGATAGTCGGTGACGGCGTGGCGCTGCCGGCACTGCGTGAACAGGTCCGCGCCGCCGGGCTGGACCACCGGGCGGTGTTCACCGGACGGGTTCCGCGGCACCGGGCCCACCAATACCACCAGGCCCTGGATGTGTTCGTCGTGCCCCGGAAGGACCTGTCGGTCGCCCGGGACGTGACGCCATTGAAGCCGGTGGAGGCCATGGCCTGCGCCCGTCCGGTCGTGGCCAGCCGGCTCCCCGCGCTCGGCGAGATCGTCGAGGACGGCATCACCGGATTCCTGGCGGCACCCGAAGATCCGGGCGGCCTGGCCATGCGGATCGCCGAACTCCTCGCCTCCAAGGAACTGCGGACGGCGTTCGGCGAGGCAGGGCGCAAGGCCGTCCTGGAAACGAGAACCTGGCAGGCGAACGCCAGGGCCCTGGCCTCGGCCTATGCGAATTTGATGGAGGCACTACGTTGAGCACGGAAACACCCGCGAAACCCCAGGGACCCCAGCCAACCGCGGTGGCTACCTCCGTGAACCTGCGCGGCCTGCGCCGGGTCGGGGCGCGCCCACCCCTGCTCGACTACCTGGTGTCACTGTGGGACTACCGGCATTTCGTGTACTACGACGCACAGGCACGCGTGCAGACCGGCAACGAGCAGGACAAGCTGGGCCGGGCCTGGCTCGTCCTGAGCCCGCTCCTCAACGGACTGATGTTCTACCTCATCATGGGTGTGCTCCTGAAGTCCGGGCACGGCATCGAGAACTTCGTGGCCTACCTGGTGATCGGCGTGTTCCTCTTCCAGATGTCGTCGCGTGCCATTTCGGTCTCGTCGCGGGCCATTGCGGGGAACAAGAACGTCATCCATGCCTTCCAGTTCCCGCGCGCAAGCCTGGTCCTGGCGGCCAACCTGCGGGAGCTGTTCGCCAACATCCCGGTGCTGATCACGATGCTCGTCCTGGTGATCATCCTGCCGCCCGCCGAAGAAATCTCCCTGCGCTGGCTGATGCTGGTTCCGGTGGTGGGCCTGCAGTTCCTGTTCAATCTCGGACTCGGACTGATCCTGGCGCGCCTGGTCTCCATGTTCAACGACGTGAACCAGCTGATCTCCTACGTGCTGCGCCTGTGGATGTACATGTCCTGCCTGTTCTTCTCCATCGACAAGTTCGACTCGGTGCCGTGGCTGAAGGGCGTCATGGAGTACAACCCGCTCTACAACGTGGTCCACCTGGCCCGTGAGTGTGTGCTCTACGGAAGCCTCGGCAGTTGGCGGGCGTGGGCGATCCTCGCACTCTGGTCCCTGGCGACCCTCGCCATCGGAATGGTCTTCTTCTGGAAGGGGGAGGAGTCCTATGGCCGAGAGCTCTGATCTGAACTTCATCGAAGGTACTCCGGCCGTTGTCATCGACAAGGTCAGCATGACCTACCGGACCACCAGCCGCAGCCGGGACGGATCCTCCGCGCCGGCCGTCCGCTGGAAAGGGTTCCGCTCCGCCGTCAACCGCACCAAAGCCGTGGAAGTCCCTGCGCTCAAGGAACTTTCCCTCGTGGTCGAACACGGGGAGTCGGTGGGCGTGATCGGCCGCAACGGTTCGGGCAAGAGCACGCTGCTCAAACTCGTGGGCGGCCAGGTTCCGCCCACCTCCGGTGCGGTGTACGCCACCTCGACACCCGTGATGCTCGGCGTCAACGCAGCACTGATCCCGGGGCTTTCCGGCGACCAGAACATCGTGCTCGGCTGCCTGGCCATGGGCATGACCCACCAGCAGATCGACGCCAAGTACGAGGCGATCGTGGAACTCTCCGGCCTCGAAGAGGCCATCCACATGCCCATGAAGTCCTACTCGGCGGGCATGAGCTCGCGGCTCCGGTTCGCGATCGCGGCGAGCATCGATCCTGAGATCCTCATCATCGATGAAGCCTTGAACACCGGCGACGCCCAGTTCAAGGACCGGACCCGCAAGAAGATGCTCGAACTGCTGGGCCAGGCGGGTACGGTCTTCCTGGTGAGCCACAGCATGCCCACCATCAAGGAACTGTGCAACCGGGCGATCTGGATCGACCAGGGTGAGCTGATCGCCGACGGCGACCCGGACCACATCATCAAGTGGTACCGGATGTTCACCCAGAAACTGGCCGAGGGCGATCGTTTCGCCGCCATGAAGCTCCGGCGCCGGATGATCAACGACCTGGAAGTCGCCGATGTCGCCGACCGCAATTCCCTGAGGCGGTCCCGCGCGTGAACGAAGGTATCGCTTCCCTTCGCAAGTTCCTCTGGCACCTGCGGACCGGCGGCCCCGCCCAAGCCAGGAAATGGCTTGAGCGCGAGGCCGCTGCAGCCGGGTACCGGAAGCTTGAGACGGTCCGCGGCGCCGAAGGCGCCTGGGTGGGCCGTGGCCGCCGGAAGCGGCTCAGGTTCCGGCCCGCGGAGCCCCGGCGACGGCGGGACGCAGCGGAGCCTCCCGTCAACGTGGCGGTGATCCTTGACGACTTCTCCCTGCTCGCCTTCGGCGAAGAGTGGAATTGCATCCAGTTCTCACCGCGGGACTGGGAGGCCCGGCTTTCCGGAAACCCGGTTGACCTGTTGTTCGTGGAATCCGCCTGGGCCGGGAACGGCGGACGCTGGACGGGAAAGATCTCCGGCGCCGCCAACGACTCCGCCCTGTCCGAGCTGACCTCCTGGTGCCGGGCACACGGCATCCCCTCGGTTTTCTGGAACAAGGAAGATCCGCCGCACTATGACGACTTCATCGCGGCCGCGAAACTCTTCGACGTCGTCTTCACCAGCGACTCCGGCCGGCTGGACGCCTACCGGAAAGACCTCGGCCACGACAGGGTCGACGTGCTCTCCTTCGCGGCACAGCCACGGATCCACAACCCCGTGCGGCCGCGGTACGGCTGGCACGAGCGGGACGTCGCGTTTGCCGGGATGTATTTCGCCGGGAAGTACCCGGAACGACGCGAGCAGCTCGACCTCCTGCTGTCCGCCGCCGTCGCAGCTTCGCCCTCCATGGAGACCGGCCTGGAGATCTTCGCGCGGCACGCCGGCACCGACCCGAAATACCGCTTCCCGGAAGCGTTCGAAGACCGGGTGGTGGGCTCGCTGGACTACGCGGAGATGCTCACCGCCTACAAGGCGTACAAGACCTTCCTCAATGTGAATTCCGTGGTGGATTCGCCCACCATGTGTTCCCGGCGGGTATTCGAGGTATTGGCGGCCGGTGCCAATATCGTCACCACCCCCAGCAAAGCGATCGGGAATTACTTTTCCGACGATGAAATCTTCACCGTCTCAAACCAGGCTGAAGCGGAACAACTCCTCAAAGCGCTCGCCCGGAATCCCGCATTGGGCGACCGCCAATTGCACCGGGCCCAGCGCCGGATCTGGCGCGACCACACCTACCGCGCACGCAGCAACCAGGTCCTGGCGGCCGCTGCACCGCATCTGGCCCGTCCCACGCGGCGGCCCTCCGTGTCCGCCCTGGTGTCGACCATCCGTCCGTGGCAGCTGGACCACGTCTTCCGGACCGTGTCGGACCAGCGCGACGTCGACGTCGAACTTGTGCTGCTGACGCACGGCTTCGACCTCGCGCCCGGGGAGCTTGACCGCCTCCGCAAAACGCACGGGCTGGCCGAGGTGACCCTGCTTTCCGCGGGCGCGGACAAGAGCCTGGGGGAGTGCCTCAACCAGTGCGTTTCCGCGGCCTCCGGGGACGTCTTCACCAAGATGGATGACGACGACTATTACGGGCCGGCATACCTGAGTGACCAATTGCACGCATTGGGCTTTTCGGCCGCCGACGTCGTGGGAAAACAGGCCCACTACATGTACCTGGAAGCGCCGAACGCCACGCTGCTTCGCTTCCCGGAGTGGGAGCATCGTTATACTCGAACGGTCATGGGCCCAACCATCATGGCTTCGGCCGACACGTTCCGGAGCACTCCTTTCGCTGCGCTTGGCAGCGGCGAGGACAGCCAATTCCTCAGAGATGCAGTGGCTAACGGGCTCACCGTCTATTCATCTGACCGGTTCAACTACTGTCAACAACGTGCCGGCTCAGGGCACACATGGAAGGTAAGCGATTCCGAACTGCTCGCCAGTGGTTCTTTGAAATTTTTTGGAAACTACAGGGACGAAGTCTCTGTCTAAACGGGGGTGTTTGGAATGAATACAATCGAAAACGTAGCGGTCGTCGGTCTTGGTTACATCGGTTTGCCGACTGCAGCAATTCTGGCCGGAAACGATATCCACGTCATCGGCGTTGATGTAAACCAGGGCACCGTGGACGCGGTCAACCGCGGAGAGGTGCCGTTCGTTGAACCGGACCTCGCCTCGTACGTGGCCGGCGCGGTCAGCCAGAAGAAGCTCAGCGCGTCGCTGGAAACCCCGGCAGCACAGGCGTACATCGTCGCTGTTCCCACGCCGTTCAACCCGGACCGCACCGCGGATGTCACCTACATCAAGGCCGCCGCGCGCGCCATTGCCCCGCAGCTCGTGGGCGACGAACTCGTGATCCTCGAGTCCACGTCCCCTCCCGGTACCACCCAGCTGCTGGGCGACTACCTCATCAGCCTGCGGCCCGACCTGAGCCTGGACGGTGCCGACGGCAAGCCGGCCATCCATGTGGCCCACTGCCCGGAACGCGTGCTGCCCGGCCGCATCATGGTCGAGCTCGTGACCAACGACCGCATCGTCGGCGGCCTGACGCCCAAGGCAGCCGAACTGGCACGGGCACTGTACGCCGTCTTCTGCCAGGGCGAAATCCTCGTCACCGACGCGGCAACGGCCGAGATGGCCAAGCTCGTGGAGAACTCCTACCGCGACGTCAACATCGCCTTCGCCAATGAACTCTCCGTGATCAGCGACAAGCTCGGCATCAACGTGTGGGAGCTCATCAAGCTGGCAAACCACCACCCGCGCGTCAACATCCTCCAGCCCGGCCCTGGCGTCGGCGGCCACTGCATCGCCGTGGACCCGTGGTTCATCGTGGCGGCAGCGCCCGAAGAGGCGCAGCTGATCCGCCAGGCACGCGAGACCAACGACGCCAAGCCCGAATGGGTCGTCAAGAAGGTCCTCGACGCCGTTGGTGACAAGGCTGCGCCGAAGATCGCAGTGCTTGGGCTGGCCTTCAAGGCAAACATCGATGACCTGCGCGAGTCGCCCGCCGTGGCCATCGTGGAGAAGCTGAGCGCAAAGGTCGACGGCGCGGAACTGCTGGTCGTGGAACCCCACGTCGAGAGCCTGCCCCGCCAGCTCGCCGGCCTTGCCAACGTCACCCTGGGTGACACCGCGGCCTCCATCGACGCAGCGGACGCCGTCCTCCTGCTCGTGGACCACGACGACTTCAAGGAGATCGACCGCGCGGTCCTCGGCGGCAAGGCCGTGATCGACACCCGCGGAATCTGGCAGTAGAAACGGAGGACTCGGAGACCTGTTGATGAAGCACCCTGACGAATCGGCACAGACTTCCGCTTTGCAGCTGGCGAAGCGCAGACGGTACGCGAGCGACACGGACGATTTGATCCGTGACTACGAACGCGTCGTCAAAGAAGCCAAGAGACAAGCCAGGAAGGCCGGAGACCTCGACAAGGATCTCCGGGCGATGCGCCGTGCAAGGGACGGCTTCAAAGACAGGCTCAACCGGGCCGAATCGGAAAACACGCAGCTCAAGACGACCCTTCGGAGGCTCCGGCAATCCCGGAGCCTCCGGCTCGGGCGGTCCCTGACGGCACCGTACGCCATCGCCAAGCGGGCCGCGCGAAAGCTGAAGGCGGCTGCGTCGTCGTTCCGTCCGTCGTCGTTCTTCCCGACGGCGAAGCCCGCGGCGGCCGCGAAGAACCCGGCGGCCGCGCCGTCGAAACCGGCAGTTTCGAAGCCCGCAGTTTCGAAGCCCGCACCGCGCCAGGAAGTCCCCGCCTACGAGCAGCTTCTCGCCGAGTTCCAGTCCGCTCCTTCCAAGGGGAGCCTGCTGAAACTGGTGATGCATGAGTACTTCGTCCGGGGCGACCTCGCGCTGCCCGCCTCAAGGATTTCCGCACACAGGACCCTGCTGACGGGGCTGACGGCCAAAGACAAGGAGATCCTCGACAACATCGAGGGACAGAACGCACTCCTGGAATCAGGGATCTTCGTCTCCCCGAAGCAGCCCAACCCCGGGTACCTGGTTGAACGCGGCCGGGTCCTGTACTGCGCACACAGCACCGGGCACTTCAACAGCAACGGATATTCGACCCGCACCGCCGGCCTCGTCACCGGCCTGGTGGATAACGGCGAGGACATTGTCGTCGCGGCCCGTCCGGGCTATCCGTGGGACGCACGGACCGACGTGCCTGCTCCCGGCCAGCGCAGGTTCGAACGCAAGATTGCCGGAGTCCCGCACGTCTTCAATCCGGGCCCCGACCTGTCGAAGGACCGCCTCGACCACTACCTGATGAACGCTGCGGATGTGATCGTCCGGGAAGCTCAGCGCAACCGCGTCGCTGTCATCCACGCGGCCTCCAACTACGTCACCGCGTTGCCGGCGCTCATGGCTGCCCGGCGGCTCGGGCTTCCCTTCGTCTACGAAGTGCGGGGCATCTGGGAGATCACCGAACTCTCCAACAGGCCGTGGTGGAACGAAAGCGACCGTTACCGGCTTGCGGTGAAGCTTGAAGCCCTGGTGGTCCAGGAAGCCGACCGGGTGCTGGCGATCACCCGGCAGGTCCGCGAGGAACTGATCCGCAGGGGCGCCGACGAGGCCAAGATCGAGCTGCTGCCCAACTCCGTCGACACCGATACCTTCAAGCCGATGCCGCCCAAGGCTGACCTCCGGGCCCGGCTCGGCCTCCCCGAAGACTCGATCGTTATCGGCTACACCGGCAGCCTCGTCGCCTACGAGGGCCTGCCCGACCTCCTGGAAGCCACCAGGATCCTGGTGGACCAGGGCCTGGATGTGCGCTGCGTGATCGTCGGTGACGGCACGCAACTCGGCGAACTGAAGAAGACCGCCGGGGAACTCGGTCTCGGCAAGCACGTCATTTTCACCGGACGGGTCCCGGCGAAGTCGGTCAAGGACTACGTGAGCCTTTTCGACATCATGCCCTGCCCGCGGCGGCGTTTCCCCGTCACGGAAATGGTCTCGCCCCTCAAGCCGCTCGAAGCCATGGCCAGCGGCAAGGCCGTGGTCCTGTCCGACCTTGGACCGTTGCGGGACCTTGCCGGCCAGGCCCAGGACCGTGCGCTGCTTTGCAGCCCGGGCGACCCCGCTTCCCTTGCCGCAGTCCTGCGCCGCCTGGCCGAAGACGCCCAGCTGCGGTCGGAAATGGGCCGCCGCGCCCGTCTCTGGACCATCGGGCACAGGACGTGGGCACAGGCTTCGGAAACGGCAGCGGCCACACACGCGGAGGCGCGTTCGAGCTACGGCGCCCACGACGCCGGGAAGCCACTCCAGGCCCACCGCATCGGAATCATCGCGGACCAGTTCACCACGGAAGGCCTGCTTCCCGAAGCCGGGTTCGTGGTCCTCGAGCCCGCCACCTGGCGGAGCCAGTTGGCGGCGAACCCCATCGATGCCTTGTTCGTCGAGTCCGCCTGGGAAGGCGTCGGCGGCCTGTGGCGGCAGAAGGTCGGGTTCTATGGCGATGAGCCTTTTGCCGTGCTGCGAGATCTGCTGCGTTACTGCAACGCCAATGCGGTGCCCACGGTCTTCTGGAACAAGGAAGACCCTGTGCATTTCAACCGCTTCAGGGTCACGGCCAAGTACTTCGACCACGTGTTCACCACCGACGCCGAATGCATCCCGAAGTACCTCGAAAGCGCCGGCCGCCGGCTGAAGACTGTGGCTTCGCTGCCTTTCTACGCGCAGCCGCGCCTTCACAACCCGCTGCCGGCGGAGCGGCCCTACGAGCACTCCGTCGCCTACGCGGGTTCCTACTACGGCGAGAAGTACCCGAAGCGGTCCACCGAGCTCGCGCGCCTGCTCGGTGCTGCACGGAACTTCGGCCTGGCGATCTACGACCGCCAGCACCTCAACCCTGACAGCCCTTACCGTTTCCCGGCCGAGCTGGCGGGCTACGTCCGCGGCGGCCTGGCTTACGGGGACATGGTGGATGCGTACAAGGCGCACCCGGTGCACATCAACGTCAACTCGGTGGACGCTTCGCCCACCATGTTCTCCCGGCGGGTCATGGAAGTCGCGGCCTCCGGCGGTGCCGTGGTCAGCGGCACGGGCCGGGGTGTCCGCGAAGTCCTCAACGGCCTGGTGCCGGTGGTTTCCAGCAAGGACGAAGCCGAACTCATCATCGAAGAGTGGATGGGCAACGAAGCAGTCAGGCTGCGCGATGCCTGGCTGGCGTACCGCTATGTCCACCGCGGGCACACGGCCGGCCACCGACTGGCCTTCGCCCTCCGCACGGCCGGCCTGGTGGTCCGCGCACCGGAGCTTCCGTCCTACGCCGTCTTCCTCCCCGAGGCCACGGCCGAGCAGCGGGCCAGGGTGGACGCGCAGACCGTCCAGCCGCGCACTGTCTACGCCCCGTCCGGTTCCGCCGGCGTCAGCGCCGCCGTCGACATCGAGGACGCCCGCAGGAAGGCGGCCGAACAAGGCATCGGCTTCCTCGGCACCCTGCCGGGCGACACCGCAGACCGGACCGCCTTCGAAGACCTCCTTACCGCCACCACGTTCGGTGACTGGAACCGGATCGGCTACGGCGAAAGCGGCCTCGAAACCAAGGGCCTCGGCCTTGTCCAGCCCGGCGCCGGGAACCCGCAGTTGCCCGCGCTCACAGCCACCGGCAACGCGGGCGGGGACGGGAGCGGAGATGCGGCACTGACCGTGCGCAGGACCCTGCTCCGCAGCGAACGCCCGGCGGTGGTCGACGACCCGGCCCCCAGGAAGCAGACGGTCCTGGTCGCCGGCCACGACCTGAAGTTCGCCGGCGGCATCGTCGAGGAACTCAAGCACCGCGGACACACCGTCGTCTTCGACCAGTGGCGGGACCACAACAAGCACGATCCTCAGCAGAGCGAAGCGCTGCTGAAGAGTGCCGACGTCGTCTTCTGCGAATGGGGACTCGGCAACGCCCTGTGGTACTCGAAGAACAAGCTTCCGCATCAGCGGCTGGTGCTGCGGGTCCACTCCCAGGAGATCTTCCGCCCGTACCTCAAGGACGTCGCCTTCAGCGCCGTCGATTCGGTGGTCTTCGTCGGCCGGCACATCGCGGACATCGCCGTACGGGACCACAACGTGCCTTCCAAGAAGGCGCTGATCGTGCCGAACCCGGTGAATCCGGCCGGTGAGGAGCAGGCCAAGGACGACGACCATCGATTCCACCTCGGCCTGGTGGGGATCGTTCCGGCCCAGAAGCACCTGGACAGGGCGCTGGATGTGCTCAAGGCGCTCCGGGCCAAGGACAACCGCTACAGGCTCTTCGTCAAGGGCAAGCGGCCCGAGGAATTCGCCTGGATGGCCAAACGGCCCGAGGAAATGCGCTTCTACGAGGAGCAGTACGCGCGGATCGCGGAAGACCCGGACCTGGCCGGCGGCGTCACCTTCGACCCCCACGGCAACGACATGGCGGAGTGGTACGCGAAGATCGGCGTGGTCCTGTCCGTGAGCGACTTCGAATCATTCCACCTGACCCTTGCCGACGGTGCCATGAACGGCGCCGTACCGGCCAGCCTCGCCTGGCCCGGTGCCGACCAGATCTACCCGACGTCGTGGCTCGCCGCGAGCGTCGACGAAATGGTGCAGCACATCGAGGACAAGACCGCTTCGCCGGAAGACTGGCGCGCCAACGCGGCCGAGGCACAGGCCTTCGTCCAGCAGCGTTTCAGCAAGGACGAGGTACTCGCAGCCCTGTGCGCCCGGATCCTGGGGGCGCCGGTGCGGACGGATGGCGGTCAGTAGTTTGGTGTTGCTCCACAGTTCTGCCCGGGACCTGCTCGCGGCCTCGTTCCGGGGTGCGGCGGACGCCGCGTCCGGGTTCCACGGCCAAAGCCCGAGCCTGGCGGAGTTGCCGCCCGGCGGACCCGCGGGATTCGTCCTTGAAGGCGACGCCGGTTCCGGCGGCCCCTGGGACCTCCGGGTGGGCATCCCCGAAGGGGTGAGGGTTGTCGCCCACGGGCACAGCGCGGCGTTCTGGTCGGACGAGGTGCAGTTCGGCGAACTGCACCTCGAATGCGCGACGCCGGCCCGGCTGGCCGTTGAGGCAGGTCCCGGTGGACAGCGGCTTGCCCTGTCCGGCGACGGGGGCGGCGTGCGGGTCCGCCTGCACCTGGACGGCTTCCTGCTGAAGGACCGCGGCATCGGGCGCCCGGGCATGAACTGGCTCCGGCACGATTCCGGGCGCTCCTTCAACTACCTCTTGGACCGGGCCGAAAGTGCGGAGCGTCCCGACGGGGCATCGGCAGGCAAGCTCCTGGTGGTTTTCTCGGCCATCGGCGCCGAATACGACTTCACCTTCAACTACCGGGCATCCCTGGAACAGAGCCGCCTGTCCAAGGCCTTCATCATGGACGACTTCGGCCGGCAAGGGTCCTACTACTGGATGGACCACGGCGACGACTCGATCTTCCACGAGACCCAGGGCCTGCTCGGCACGCTCGTCGAAGAGCTCGGCGTTTCGCTTGCAGACGTCATGTTCGCTGGCTCCTCAAAAGGCGCCACCGCGGCCCTGCTGCACGGCGTGACCCTCGGAGTCGGGAAGGTCGTCCTGGGTGCGCCCCAGTACCGGGTGGGGGACTACTTGTTCCACGCTGCCCCGCAGATCCTGGACTTCATGACGGGCGGGGCCACGGAGGAGCACCGGCGGTTCCTCAATGACAAGGCCAGGGGCATCCTGGCCAACGGGCACCGCACCACCGCCATCCGCGTGGCGGTTGGTTCCGCGGACCACCACTTGGCCTCCCACGTGGAACCGCTCCTGGACGACGCCCGCGCTGCCGGTTACGAACCCGCGAGCCTGGTGCTGCCCGGCCTGCCCCACAGCGAGATCGGCCAGGTCTTCAAACACTTGTTGTCCGCCGAAGTCGCCGACTTCGAACAGGGCAGCGGGCAGGAGCCGTTGCCCTACGCGTTGACCCGCCAACCCGGGTCGGTCACCCTCCAATGCTGGCCCGGTAACGGAGAAACCCTCGCGGTCCACCTGTTCGGCAAAGCCGGCATCCTCGAACAGCGTCCGCCGAGCGGTGACACGGACTTCACCTTCCCGTTGTCCGACGACGAAGGGCAGGTGCGTGCGCGGGTCTTCCGCCGGTCTGTTCCAGGGGCCACCGTCCGTGCCTTCACCACGCATTGGGTTTAGCTCCGTCCGGACAGGAGAATTGTGGAATTGGAACGTGGAACCCTGGGTCGGCGGCGCTTCGTGGCGCTCGCCGGGCTGGGCACGGTGGCCGCTCTTTCGGCTAGCGGGTGCACGCCGTCGGACGACGCAGGCCCGCAGCCCGTCCCGGGCAACGCGTCCATGCTCGATGCCTTCCTCGCCCGCCGCGGCGGGCCGATCGGCACCGACGGCCAGTCGGCGATCGCGTTCCGCTGCGACCACCACCTGAACAAGTTCGTCAGCAATGTGCTGCCCCTGCACCGGAAGTACTCGATTCCGGTGACGATCGCGGCCTTGTCGCAGATGGCCGCCGTCGAACGCGGACCGAACGGCAGCGACTCGGTGACGTTTGCTCAGCTCCAGCAGTACGCGCTGGAGAACGGGTTTGAGATCGGAAACCACAGTGCCACCCACCGCGACGCGGATTCCGAGCCGCGGCTGCGCGCGGAGATCGTGGACTCCCGCCGCTCCTTGGCGCAATCCCTGCCGAAGCTGCCCATTGAACTGTTCATCCCGCCCGGAGTCGGCGGTACGAACTACATGGGATTCAACGGCGGAGCGACCCTGCAAGCGTTCTCGGAAAATCCGGCGGGGCGGCTCATCATGGAGGAGCACGCCCTGTCGACCGGAACCATCCGGGGCTTTTGGTCGATGACGGGCGAACCCCTGTCGAACCTGGGCCGGGGCCACATCCCCTTCGAGAGCCTCGACGCGATAAGCCGCGGACGGGGCTACGTCCAGCTCGCCCGACGCCAGCGGCAGGGCGCCTGCTTCATGTACCACCCCAGCGGCCTCAACGCGGCCGAACTCACCGCCCTCGAAGGGTTCTTCGAATGGTGCGCGTCGGAACGCGATGCCGGGCGCCTTGAGATCCTCACCGTCGGCGGGCTGATGACCGCGCGGATCGACAGCGCGGACCGGCACGACCTGCTGACAGCTCCCGGGGTAGGCGGACCCGCCTGGGACGGCTGGAACGTTCCGGACGAGCAATGGACCCTGCTTCAGGAAGACGGCCAGGACTTCGCGCGCAGCCGCACGCCCACCGCCGTCCTGGGGAGGGACATTCCGCTCGACGGGCACGCCGGCTCGCCGCGGCAGTTGCGCGTCTCCCTGCGCTCCCTCCGAGGCTGCCGCGTGCGGCTGCGCGTGTTCGACGCCGGCTCTGCAGCGGGCCTGAACGTCACCAAGGACGTGGTGCTGCAGGGCTCGCCCGGTTTCGTTCCCGTCCGCCAGTACCTCACACTGCCCTTGACGGGCACGGACACCCTCCGCCTCAGCATCACCGCGACCGCAGTCGGGGGTGATCTTGATGTCCGGCAACCCGAACTCCTCGCCGCCTGAGCAGGTGCCCGCATCCAAGGGGCTCCTGCGCAGGACGGTGCTGTCGCTCGGCATTGCCCTGGGCGCCGGGACCGCGCTCACCCGCTCCACCGCCGGGCCCGGGCCCGGCCGCGCGGCCGCGGATCCCAATTCCGTGGACCAGCCATCAGCCGACCCCGGGTCCGTCCTCGACGCTCCTGCCCAGCGGCCAGGTCCCTCGATGCCCACGAAGTCCCTTGAAACCGCGCACGGCAAGGCAGTCGCTTTGACCACCAGGATGGCGAAACCCAGTGCGCCGCTCCGCCGTTACCGGAACGTGTTCAAGGGTGACCCGGATGTCACCGCAGAATTCTTCCGGACCGGGCAGGGCGTCCTGAAGATCGCGGCTTCCGCGGCGGGCCTGAGCGGTCAGTTGCAGATCCTCGACGCCGCCACCGGCGTCAGGGAGAAACAGATCAACCCGTTCCCCGGCAATGGCGGCGGTGTCGGGGCAACAGTGTATGACGCCGCACGTGCCACGCTGTTCGCCTTCGGGGCCGAAAACATCGTCCAGCGGGTATCTTCCGCCGGGATGGTCTCCACCGGGTACAGCACGGCGAAGGGGACAACCAACGCATCCTTCGCCGTGGCTACGGATTCAAAGGGACGCATCTGGAACGGCAACTACCCCTCCGGCAACGCCACGCGCTACGACCCGGCCAGCGGAGCCACCCTCAACACCGGCCGGCTCCGCGCCGACACCCAGTACGTCCGCTCCCTGGCCATCGACTCCTCGGACACGGTCTACGCGGGGACGGGGGCCAGTAATCCGGCCATCTTCAGTTGGGACACTGACACCCCAGGGAACGTTCGCGAGATTCCGTTGCCCTGGCGGACCCCCACCGGTTTCGTTCGGCGCATCGAAGCCCACGGCGACCTCCTCTTTGTGTACGTCGTCGGGCCGGACGGGAAGACGATCTTCAGCGTGTACCGGACGTCAACGGGCACTTGGCTGACGCCCCCATGGAGATGGCTGCCGTCCGGAATGGTCACTGCCTCTTCCGGCGACAACGCCGACGTCTACGCAGTCTGGAGCGGCGCGGGTTCGCACCGGCTGATGCGTATTGACGCCCGGACGCTCGATGCGGCCTTCGTGTGCCTCGTTCCGGGGCCGCCCGAGGCGATGGAATTCGAGGCGTCCGGCAGCCAGGGCTACCTGAACCTGCTGTGCGGAAGCGGCAAGGGTTTCCGGGTTGCCAGGATTTCCCTCGACAACGGGAACAGCGTCCGTGACGTGCCGGCCGAGCTCGCCCCGCGCATCTTCAAGCTGCAAACCCTCATCGCCCCCGCGGGCAACAAAGTCTACTTCGGCGGCTACCTCGGAGATGGGATCGGCAGCCTCGACCCCGTTACGCGCCGGACCTGGCGCTCTACCCCCGCGGCGGGCATCCGGCAGATCGAAGGGATGCTGGCCTACAACGCCAGGACGCTCTACATCGGTTCCTATACCGGCGGGGTCATTTTCCGCTTCAACCCCGCCACCGGGTCCGTCAAGAAGCTCATCGAACTGCGGGACAAGTACCTGCAATCACGGCCCATCGCGTGGACGACGGCAGGGGGCCGCGTCGTCGCCGGTACCATCCCGGACTATGGCCGCAGCGGCGGCGCCCTGGTCCTCATCGACCCGGCGGACGACTCGACCCGCGTGATCGTGGATCCGGTCCCGGGGCAGTCCATCCTGGGATTGGTCGGAGACGGCGACGTCGTCTACGGCACCACCGGAATCAAGGGCGGCCACGGCGCACCCAACGATGCCACCCCCGCCCATGTCTTCGCCTGGAACGTCGCGCAGGGGAGGATGCTGTGGAAGCAGGCCCTGCCGGGCGAAGTGGAGATCAACAGCCCCCTCCTGGTGAGCGGCGCGCTCTACGTGAGCACCAGTAACGGGGTGGTCCAGATGGGCAAGGCCGACGGAACGCCGCTGGCCACGTACCGGCTTCTTGAGCGCTGGGCGGCCGCGAAATACCGCACGAGCAGCATCGAAGCACTCCCGGGGCACAACCGGATCGTGCACCTGTGCGGCGGCACAGTGACCTTGCTGGATCTCGGCCGAAAGACACGTACTGAGCTCCTGCGGGGTACCTACTCGGATCTAGCCGTCTCCAAGCAGAACAAACTGCTCCTCGTCGACAACGGCACAGACATCGTCGAGGTGGCTGTCGGCGCCTGAGGGCCGCGCAGGCCGGGCCGGTTCCCCTGCCCGGCCCGGGTACCCCTCTCCCAGTCGGCGGGGACGCTACGTCCGCGGCCGTCCCCGCCGCTACTCAGGGCACGGTGCAGGACCGAGTAGTCGGCCCCCTGCGGACACCCCGAATTGAGTACTATTCGCCCCATTTTCCGCCTGGGCGACCGTACAAAGTGGAGTACACACTACTCGTGACGGGCCTTCACCGCGACGGCTCCAATGGAGCATGGCTGGTCCCCAAGACCGGCTTCTGGTCCCTGGGGGTCTCGGTATGTGCGGTCTCTTCAATCTCGCTATGCCAGTTCCGCGCCATGCGCCGACGGAGCTGCTCCGATGAGCGCCGGGAAGTTGATCCGGCGGAGATCCGTCCTGTCACTGGCCGTTGTCCTGGGAGCCAGCGCCGGGATCGGACTCACGGTCGCCGGAACGGTTCCGGCTGCAGCGCAGTCCCTTGCGACCAGCTTCGGGCAACGAATCCCGCTCACTACCGTCGGAACGGAGCAGTCCCGCCTCCTGCGCAGATTCCGGAACGTCTTCCAGGGCGTCCCCCAAGTGACCGCCAGGTTCTTCAGGACAGGCTCCGGCGTACTGAAGATCGCCGCGGGAAGCTCCGGCCTGGCCGACCAGCTCCAGATCCTTGACGCCGCCACGGGTGTCCGGGAGGCATCGTTGGCGCCGTTTGCGGGGAACGGGGCCGGCGTAGGGAACACCGCGATCGACGCCGGAACCGGGGACCTGCTTGCCTTCGGCGCGGACAACACCGTCAAACGGGTCACGGCCTCCGGTACCGTCACCGATGCGTACGACACGGCGCCCCTCTCGACGTACTCGTCGTTCGCCGTCGCCGTCGACTCCAAGGGCGGAGTGTGGAACGGCAACTATCCCACCGGGAACACCACGCGGTTCGATCCGCTGACCCGGACGACTTTGGAGACCCCGCGTGTCCGCCCTGATACCCAGTACGTCCGGGCGCTCGCGATCGACGGCTCCGACAACGTCTTTGCGGGAACGGGGTCCCAGAACCCGAGCCTGTTCACCTGGCATAGGGGCACCCCGGACGAAATCCGCGAAATCCCCCTCCCCGACGCCAACGCGTCGGGGTTCGTGGAACGTGTCGATGCCCACGCTGACGTGCTCTTTGTCTATTACGACGGCGCCGACGGAACCCAGAAGTTCAGGGTGTACCGGATCTCAACCGGCACGTGGCTTACCCTGCCGTGGACCTGGATCCCTTCTGCACGCACCTCTGCCTCTGCGCCCGGCTCCCCGGAGGCCTACGCCGTCTGGAACACCGCGGGCGTCCACAAACTCATGCGGATCGACACCAGGACCATGGAGGCGACGTTTGTGTGCCTCGTCCCGGACACGGCGCGGGCCATGGACGTCGAGGTTTCCGGGACAGACACTTTCGTGAACATCCTCTGCGGGAGCGACGGCGAGTACCGGTCCGTGCGGGTCTCCGCCACTGCGCAGGCGGTCCTTTCGGACGTGGTGGCCGGCTTCGCGGCCCAGACCTTCAAAGTCCAGGGACTCCTGGCCTCCGCAAGCGAAAACAAGGTCTACTTCGGCGGCTACAGGGGAGACGGCGTCGGCAGCGTCGACCTCGCCACCTGGGCCACGTGGAGGTCGCCGGTGGGGAGCGGGATCGCGCAGATCGAAGGCATCCTCGAATACGACGCGTCCACGATCTACATCGGCTCCTACACCGGCGGAGTGTTGCTCCGCTTCAACCCCGTCACGAAAACGATCAAAGTACTGGTTGAGCTGCGGAAAGCCTACTTCCAGTCGAGGCCGATCTGCTGGGCCCTGGCCGGCGGCAGGGTGGTGGCCGGGACCATCCCGGACTATGGGCGGAACGGCGGTGCGCTTGCCATCCTGAATCCGGCCGACGACGCCGACATCAAGGTGGTGTCCGCACCCGTGCCCGGGCAGTCCGTGCTGGGCCTGGCCGGCGAAGGCGACATCGTGTACGGCACCACAGGGATCATGGGCGGACAAGGCGCGAGCAACGACACCAAGCCCGCCCACGTCTTCGCCTGGGATGTCGTACAGGGCAAACTGTTGTGGGCCCGCCCGTTCACCGGCGAAGTAGAGATCAACAGCCCCATCCTGGTCAACGGGATCCTTTACGTGAGCACGAACAACGGGGTGATCCGGCTCAACAAGGCCAGCGGCTCGCCGGTGGCGACCTACCAGCTCCTCAACCGTTCCGTCGCCCCCGGGTACAGGACCAGCACCATCAAGTACCTTCCCAAGGCCAGCGGCATCCTCCACATCAGCGGCGGCACAGTGACCCTCCTGGACCCCTACTGGCAAACCCGGAAGGAAATCCTGAGGGGTGCCTACAGCGAAATGACGGTCAGCAAGGACGGCCGGCTGTTCGTCGTCGAAGACGGCACCAACATCGCCGAGGTCGACACCGTGCAGCGGCCGACGATCCGCACCGCAGCGGACCTGGTCTCGGTGGGTCCTACCGGCGGTTTGAGTGTCTGCCGTTCCCTCGGCAACGGAAAATTCGGGGATCCTCTCCGTGCGGACTCCGGGTTCGGCGGCTATGTACGGTCCGCGCACGTGGTGGATTGGAACCGAGACGGTATCTTCGACGTCCTGACAAGCCACAGCGACGGGTCCCTGCAACTGCACCGCGGCCTGCCGCGGGGGGGCTTCATGCCGCCGGCTGTCCTGGCGAAAACGGGCTGGGGCACCGTGGATCTCACTGTGGGAATCTGGGGCACCTCGCTGTCGGTGCTCGCCATGGATCCGGCCAGCGGCATCCTGCGGGCCTGGCCGGTCCTCAGCACCGGCGCCCTGGGAACGCCGGCCACCATCGGCACCGGATGGAAGGGCCGGAAGTTCGTCCTCATGGTTCCCTCGCGGTCCACCAGTTCGTGCCTCATCGTCAACCAGGGCGGCTCGCTGTACCGCTACTCGCGCGTTTATGGGGGTAAGGTCACTACGGCCCCGGTCCGGCTCAGCGCCGGAGGGTTCTCGGCCATGACCGCGTTTTCACCCGTCTACGGCCACCGCCCGGACCTCAACGGAATCGGCTGGATCGACGCCAACGGTGCCGTCAAGTACACGGACATCGCGCCAGGCTCAGTGGGCAGCAACATCGCCTACCCGTTCCTGCTGAAGGGCAACAAGCTGGCAAGCACCTGAGGCCATCCGACGTGCTCCCTGTAAGGACCCGCGGTCCCTTTCGCCCCGGCGGAACGAGGGCTAGCCTATAACCGAACGCTCAACGGACGTCAAGCATGCTGGGTGCAGTGTCAGGGGAGCTCATGCACGATGGTCTCATACCCTTCAGCCGTCGGCGGGCAATGCAGTTTCTTGCGGGCCAGCTTGCGGCCACCCCTGTGTTCCTGACCGGTCTCGGATCCGCACACGCGGCGGACTCACCGGCTCCGTACCCCTTCGCGTTCAACCAAACGCTTCTCGATACTTTCATTGCACGCCGCGGCGGAGCGATCGGGACGGCGGGGCGTGCGGCTGTCGCTTTCCGCTGTGACCACCACCTGAACAGGTTCAAGGCCGATCTCCTGCCCCTGCACCGGAAATACGCCATACCGGTGACTATTGCAGCGATGTCCCAGATGACTGCGGTTGAAAAGGGGCCCGCAGGAAGCGAGCTGATGCCCTTCCCGCTCCTGGAGAGGAGTGCTCTGGAGAACGGCATTGAGGTGGCGAACCACAGCGCCACGCATCGCGATGCCGCCACGGATCTGCGCCTCACGGAGGAAATCGTGGAGGCCCATTGGTCCCTGGCGCGCTCGCTGCCCAAGCTGCCGATCGAGCTGTTCGTTCCCCCCGGGGTCGGCGGCACGAACTACCGGGGGTTTGACGGCGGCGCCAACTGGTCGTCGTTCCAGAAACACCTGGCCGGCCGGCTCATTACACAGCAGCATGCGCTTTCCACCGGGTACATGCCAGGGTACTGGTCCATGACGGGACAAGCGCTTCTCAACATGGGCCGAAGCCACATACGGATCGATGACGCGGCCGTCGCGTGGCGCGGAAAGGACTTCGTCAATGCTGCACGGAGGCAGCACAAGGGCGTGTGCTTCATGTACCACCCCAGTTCCCTCAATGCCGCCGGCCTTGCCGCCGTCGAAGACCTTTTCGCCTGGTGCGCGGCCGAACGGGACGCTGGCCGGCTGGACATCCTGACCGTGGGCGGCCTCATGCTCGCGCAGCTCGACGGCCCGTCGCGGCATGACCTCCTGGGCGGGGACCAGGGGTTCAGCAACGGTTGGAACGGCTGGAACGGTTTGTCCGCGAAGTGGTCCCTCCGTGCCGAACAAGGCGGGCACTACGCCCGCAGGGGAACGCGCTCGACCGCGCTGTCCAAAGACTGCGCGCTTGGCGTGTACGCAGGTTCCACCCGGCAGCTGCGGATGTCCGTGCGTTCCGGCACCGGGGTGCGGCTCAAGCTCGAGGTGTTCGACGCCGAATCGCCCGCACGGTTCAGCGCGGCGAGGTACGTCACCGTACGCGGCTCAGGAACCAACACCGCGCTGCATCAGTACGTCACCCTGCCATTGACAGGGACACGGACCGTCCGGGTCCAGCTCACACCCGTTTCCGGCGGCGAACTACTGGTCCAGGCACCGCAATTGCTCGCGGCGTGAGACAGGAGATGACTAGGTAGGTAAGACCATGAACGACCACGAGGCACATGCCAGCAATACTCCCCATATCCGCAGACGGTCCGTACTGTCCCTAGCCGTCGTCCTGGGGGCGGGCGCAGGACTTGGGCGGGTTGCAACGAGTGCTCCACCCGCAGCGGCCGCGTCCCTCGACACCGCATTCGGTTCCGACGTTGCATTGACAACGGTCGGAACGGAACCCTCAGCCGTGCTGAGGCGGTACCGCAACGTCTTTTCGAGCATTCCGCAGGTCAACGCAGCCTTCTTCCGGACGAGCACCGGAGCGCTGAAGATTGCCGCCGGAAGCGCCGGGCTGACTGATCAACTCCAGATCCTCGATGCCGCCACGGGTGTCCGGGAGCTGTCCCTTGTCCCCTTCCCGGCCAGCGGCGGGGGCGTGGGGAAAACTGCCGTCGAAGCCGGAACCGGGGCACTGCTTGCCTTCGGCGCGGACGACACCGTCAAGAGGGTCACGCTTTCCGGGACCGTTACGGATGCTTACCAGACGGCACCGACGTCCACCAACGCGGCTTTCGCGGTCGCCGTGGACTCGAAGGACAGGGTGTGGAACGGTAATTACCCAACGGGCAACACCACCCGCTTCGACCCGCGGACCGGCGCAACCCTGCATACCGCCCGGATCCGCCCGGACACCCAGTACATCCGCTCACTCGCCATCGACGGGCCGGGGTGGGTCTATGTTGGAACCGGCTCGCAGAAGCCCACCGTGTTCACCTGGCACACCGACAGCCCGGATCAGATCCGCGAAATTCCCCTCCCGGATGCCCGGTCCACCGGATTCGTCCACCGGATCGACGCCCACGGGGACGTTCTTTTCATCTATTTCGATGGCGCCGACGGGATGCTCCGGTTCGAGGTCTACCGCACGTCCAACGACACGTGGGTCACCCGTCCGTGGGACTGGATGCCCTCCGCGATGACCAGTGGGTCGGCGCCCGGTTCCTTGGATGCCTATGCCGTGTGGAACACGGTGGGGGTCCACAAGCTGATGCGGATCGACACCAGGACCTTGGAAGCGTCGTATGTGTGCCTCGTCCCGGACACCGCCCGGGCCATCGACGTCGAAGTGTCCGACACGGACACCTTCGTCAACATCCTGTGCGGGAGCGACGGCCAGTACCACTGCATCAGGGTTTCCGTCGGCAGCCAGGCGGTCATCCGGGACGTCACACCGAATTTCGCCGCCCAGACCTTCAAACTGCAGGCCCTCATGGCGTCCCAGTCCGAAGACAAGATCTACTTCGGCGGATACACGGGCGACGGCATCGGAAGCGTCGACATCACGACACGGACAACCTGGAGGTCACCGCTGGGGACCGGGATTGCGCAGATCGAAGGCATGTTTGAATACGACGCGTCCACGATCTATGTCGGCTCCTACACAGGGGGTGTGCTGCTCCGCTTCAACCCGGTGACCCAGGCTGTGACCAAGCTCATCGAACTGCGCTACCCCTACTACCAGTCGAGGCCGATCTGCTGGGCGACCGCCGGCAACAGGGTGGTGGCCGGGACCATCCCCGACTATGGCCGGAACGGCGGGGCGCTCGCCATCCTGAACCCGGCGGACGACACGGACATCAAAGTTGTGTCCGGCCCGGTGGCCGGGCAGTCGGTGCTGGGCCTCGTCGGTGAGGGCGACATCGTCTATGGAACGACGGGAATCATGGGCGGGCTGGGGTCGAACTACGATACCAAGCCCGCCCATGTCTTTGCGTGGAATGTGCCCCAGGGGCGCCTGCTCTGGGCGCGTCCCTTCACGGGCGAGGTGGAGATCAACAGCCCGATCATGATCAACGGGATCCTCTATGTGAGCACGAACAACGGCGTGATCCGGCTGAACAAGGCCAGCGGTTCGCCGGTGGCGACCTATCAGCTCCTCTACCGCTCGGCCTCTCCCGGCTTCCGGACCAGCACCATCAAGTACCTCCCGAAGGCAAGCGGCATCATTCATCTGAGCGGGGGAACGGTGACGGTCCTGGACCCGTTCCGCCAAACCCGCAAGGAAGTCCTCCGCGGCCCGTACACGGAAATGGTGGTCAACAAACAGAGCCGGCTGTTCTTCGTCGAAAACACCACGAACATCGTTGAAGTCGACGCGGTGCAGCGGCCCACGATCCGTTCAAGGGCGGACCTGGTCACGGTGGGGCCCAACGCCTGGCTGTATGTGTGCAGGTCCTCGGGGGATGGGAGCTTCGGCAACCCGATCCGCGCGGACTCCGGGTTCGGCGGATATGTGCGGTCGGCGCACGTCGTGGACTGGAACGGGGACGGCATCCTCGATGTGCTGACGAACCACAGCGACGGGACGCTGCAGCTCCACCGGGGCCTCCCAAACGGCGGTTTCATGCCGCCGGCGGTGGTGGGGCCATCCGGCTGGGCCGCCGTCGACCTCGCCGTGGGAATCTGGGGCACGTCCCTGTCGGTCATCGCGATGGATCCCGCCAGCGGAATCCTGCGGGCCTGGCCGGTCCTCAGCACCGGCGCCTTGGGTACGCCGGCCACGATCGGAACAGGCTGGCAGGGCAGGAACTTCGTCCTCATGGTACCGTCGCGGGCCACCAGCACGTCCCTCATCGTCAATCAGGCCGGCTCGCTCTACCGCTACTCGCGTGTGTACGGCGGCACGGTCTCCACTACCCCGGTCCGGCTCAGCACCGGAGGATTCTCGGCCATGACGGCGTTCTCACCCGTCTACGGCCACCGCCCGGACCTCAACGGAATCGTCTGGATCGACGCCAATGGCGCCGTCAAATACACAGACATCGGGACAAGTTCCGTCGGCAGCACCCTCAGCTACCCGTTCATACTCAAGAGCCACAAGTTTGCGAGCACCTGAGCCTAGCCGGAAACCGCACGCCCTGCCGGTTCCACCGTAGGCAACGGGCCTTGGACAAAGGGTGCGTCCCATCCCGAGAGGACCAGGTCAACGAAAGGATTCAGCACCGTCCTGTAAGGCATGTTGTGCCCTTCGGCGAAGCGTTCGACGACGATCCTCACCTTGCCGTCCGGCGAAACCCCGGTGCGGGGTTCCATGCCCAGGGCGGCGGCGAAAGGACCCAGATGGTTCTCCATGTGGTGGGGGTCGTCGTCGTTCTGGACGTACAGGACCTGGTGCTCAAGCTGCGGCGACGCTCCATACGCGGTGGCCAGCTCGCAGCGTCCCCCGAGGCGGTTGAGCTGCTTCTCGGAGGCGAATTCAGGGAAAAGCCGCCTGACGTAGTTCCGTACCGACTTCAGCCAGTACCGCTGGATGTTTGTCTGCGGGTTGAAGACCAGGGCGCGGCTTCCCGGAGTCTTGGACGCCAGGGCGAGGGAGGCGAACCCGCCGCCCGAGCCGCCCATGAAGACGATTTTCCTGGCCCCCAGCTGGCGGGCGGCCCGCTTCACCAGTTCCGCATAGCGTTCGGTGAGGTCGTCCGCGGCACTACCAGTGAACCAGGCCAACTCCAGGTCGTTGTGCGGTTCGAGCGCGGTGTCGGCCAGGAACATCAGGTTCTCGGGCCGGCCTTCCAGTGTGGCAAGCCACTCGAAGCGGGGCAGGCTGTACTTTTCCCGGTTCAGGGCGCCGTGGCTTACCACCAGCAGGGTGTCCGAGCCGTTGTTCTGGATAAGGCTGCACAGGCCGTAGAGCTCGCCGGCGGCGGGCGCAATCCTGTGGTGGGTCCGCCCTTCCTGCGACGCGTCGAAGTCATCGAGTCCGGCCCACGCCAGGATCGGTGCCTTGTGCCGCGCGTCGTGGACGGGAAAGCCGTGGACGGGAACCTTGTTGACGGGGGCGGAGGCAGGCGGTTCGAGGAGCTCTTCCGGCAGCAGACCAAGCAGCTTCCCTGCTACCTCTCCGTAGACGGCGTCGTGCAGGTTGTACGGCGCCGGGCCCCATTTGTGGTTGCGTGAGGTCCACGTCCTGGAATGGCTCAGTACCTGGACGCCGCGATCGCGCAGGTACGCGGCATATCGGGAGAATTCGGCGTTTGCCTTGTCCGAGGAAAGGCCGAAAGGCAATTCGGCGTCGAGGCCGTTTTCGTCGGTGCGCGCCCACGCGAGATCCAGGACGTAGGTGCGCTGGAGGAGTGCTTTCCTCGCCAGGAAACCGAGGAACTTTTCCGCCGCTTCGCACCATAGCCCGAAGTGTTCATCGGTGCCGAACACAATGGTCCGCATCGCACCGGAGCCGGCAGTGACGTGCTTGACCCGCTCGGGGGAACGGGTCAGGTATGTCCCGTCGACAAGGCGGTCCACGCCGAAGCGTTCGTCGAACAGATCCCACAGCACGATATCGATACCCGGCAGGCGGGCCTCGACGTCGTTCCGCAAGGAAGCGGCGATGTCGGCCTGCAGGACGCGCACGGCAGCCGGGCGCGCCGCGGCGTCCGCGAACACCGCGCCGCTCGGCCCGCCCATGGCGCTGATCAGCGACTGGCGGGATACCAGGCCCGCCTGCTGAACGGCGTCGCCGGGAAAATGGTCAACTATGGCGGAGGCAGGGCCTCCGCCATAGGAGAAGACTTTCAAGGGGCGCATCAATCAGACGCGGACGGCACGTTCGTCGAGTTCGGAGCCGAATTCATCGATGCGGCTGCCGATCCTCAGCAGTTCCGCGATGGCGGCAACGGTGCGCTCTGACGCCTTGCCGTCACCGTACGGGTTGACGGCGTTTGCCATCGCGTCAAAGTGCGCCTCGTCGTGCAGGAGGCGGTCGACCTCGGCAACGATCCGGTCTTCGTCGGTGCCGATGAGCGACACCGTTCCGGCGGCCACGGCTTCGGGACGCTCGGTGTTGTCGCGCATCACGAGGACCGGCTTGCCCAGGCTCGGGGCTTCCTCCTGGACTCCGCCGGAATCGGTCAGGACGATGTGGGCGAGGGAGAGCATGCGGGTGAATTCGCCGTAGGCCAGGGGTTCCGTGACCACCACGTTGCCCTTGCCTTCGAGCGCGGGCAGCACGGCTTCACGGACCACCGGGTTCTTGTGCGCCGGAAGCACGATCACCATGTCAGGCTCGGCGTCGGCGATCCGGGCCAGGGCGCGTCCGACGCCACGCATCGCGTCGCCCTGGTTCTCGCGGCGGTGCGTGGTGACCAGGAGGATTTTCCGGCCGCTGGAGGCGAGTTCTTCAAGCTGCGGGTCCGTGAAGGGAATCTGCTTCCCGACGGTGGTCAGGAGCGCATCGATGACGGAGTTGCCGGTGACGACGATGTCTTCGTCGTTGACGCCCTCGGCCAGCAGGTTGGCCTTGCTGACGCTCGTCGGCGCCAGGTGGAGGCTCGCGATCTGGCTGGTGATCTTGCGGTTCGCTTCCTCCGGGAAGGGCGAGAAGAGGTCGCCGCTGCGCAGGCCGGCCTCGACATGGACCACTGGAATCCCGTGGTAGAAGGCGGCGATTGCGCCGGCAGTCGACGTCGTGGTGTCACCCTGGACAACCACGGCGTCGGGCTTCCGCTCGGCGAAGAGCTTGTCGAGACCGTCGATGGTGCGCGTCATGATCGCCGAGAGGGACTGACGCTGCTGGAGGATGTTGAGGTCGTGGTCGGGGACGATCCCGAATAGTTCGTTGACCTGGTCGAGCATTTCCCGGTGCTGGCCTGTCACGGTGACAACGCAATCGAAAAGGTCCGACTGCTGCAGGGCGGCAACGATGGGTGCCATTTTGATGGCTTCGGGCCTGGTGCCGAAAATGGGCATGACAGTGGGCATTGCTTCCCCCGGGTATTTGGATAATTGACAACATCCTGAATGTTACTTGACATCCCCCTGTGACAAGGAATGCGCAAGCGGCTCCAAGATGAACGGCGGGCGCCGTTTTTCGGCTATCTGATGAACAGCAAAGCCAGGACCAGCGCAGGGACTGCGAGCGTTGTTGCAGCCACCACGGCCAAGGCGACGAGGCGTTTGCGGCCGAAGGTGCTTGGCCGCCGTTCCGGCTTCGCCGCGCGGTTTCCAGCCTGTGGCTGCGGCACCGGAAGGTCGACGAACATGTCTTCCGGGATGTCGGAACGGAAGCGCCTCCGGTGCACGTGCCGGGGGGCTGAAAGAAGCTCCGATGCACTGTCTTGCGGGGTGTCCAGCGGCTGCTCCTTTCGCGTCCGATTCCGTAAAGGTCCGCAACGAGTCTAGCCGGGAGCGGCGCCGGATGCCTGCACGAGGGCCATCACGGGGTGGCTTCAACCGCACTCGGGGCGCAGGTTCACGTCCAGCAAGCCGGCTTCTTCGATGACGAAACGCCGCAGCCATTGCAGCGAATCCAGGGCCGGTTCCGACGCCACCATGTGGACATCCGCCGCGGTGCACTGGCGCATCAATGTCCCGGCCCGAAGCACGTGGTAAGAGGACGTCACGACGGCCACCGAGTGCCATCCGTTCTCCTTGGCCAGCTTCGCGACGGAGGCCGCCTCGCCGCGTGTGTCCATGCCTTCCGGCCGGAAGCAAATCAGTGATTGCTGCGGAAAGGACGCCGCGTTGCAGAGCGCATCGACCGAGGCGTTTCCCCGTGTGTCGGTCCAGGAGAGGACCAGCACCGGCGCCGCAGCCTGGCCGGCCCGGGACTGGGCAGCCAGGGCCTGCGCCGTTTCCAGGGCCTGCGCCGCGGGCAGCCGTTCATCGCTGCTGCCGCCCAGGACGACGATGGCATCGACGGGCGGGGGGACCGGCGTCGACACAAGGCAGAAAAGCTGGAGGGAGACCGCAAACCAGAGAACAAAGAGGCCCGCGGCGCCGGCTGAGAGATACCTCGTCAGCCTCCTGTTTTTCTGTTGCACCCTGCAAGTCTAAAAGCAGGCATGGCAGCGCCCCGCCCGCTCACCGAATGTCAGCACGAGCGGCTAGCGTAGAAGCGTGCCGGAAAAAGTACTGACTGTCGCCCACATGTCGGAGAGCGGGCTGCTCGCCCGGATCTTCCCGCGCCTCGAGTCGAGCAGCAGTGTCCTGCTTGGACCAGGTGATGATGCCGCCGTCGTCGCGGCCCCGGACGGACGGGCCGTCATCTCCATCGATACCCAGACCCAGGACCAGGACTTCCGACTGGACTGGAACAACGGCTACCGCACCACCGGCTACGACGTCGGGTGGAAGTCCGCAGCCCAGAATCTCAGCGACATCAACGCGATGGGAGGAACCGCCACCTCCCTCGTCGTCAGCCTGACGATGCCCCCGGAGACGCCGGTGTCCTGGGTGGAGGATTTCGCCGACGGTCTCACCGCCGGCATCGCCGGTCTCGGCGCCTCGGACTGCTCGGTGGCCGGCGGCGACCTGGGGAGGGGGCGGGAGATCGCGGTGACGGTCGCCGTCGTCGGGACCTTGCACGGGAAGGCTCCGGTGCTTCGCTCCGGAGCGCAGCCGGGGGACACCCTTGCTCTCGCGGGAACCCTCGGCCGCGCGGCCGCGGGCCTGGCCTTGCTGGAAAGCACGGTGCCGCTCGAATCCCTCACCCCGGAACAGCGGGAACTCGTGGACCGCCAATGCCGCCCGGTGCCGCCCCTGGCCGCCGGCCCGCGGGCAGCGGCAGCGGGGGCCACCGCCATGATGGACGTTTCGGACGGATTGATGCGCGACGGCGGCCGCCTCGCCACAGCCAGCGGCGTCATCCTGGACCTTGATCCGGTTGCCCTGAAGGCCCAGGCCCACGCCCTCGAAGCTGCGGCGTCGCTGCTGGACGTCGACCCCATGGACTGGGTGCTCGGCGGGGGAGAGGACCACGGCCTGTTGGCAGCCTTTCCGGCCGGAGTTGAGCTCCCGGAGCCCTTCACTGCGGTAGGCTCAGTCAGGGCCGCTGCCGGGGGAGAACGCGTGGGCGTCCGGATAGCCGGGGAGTCCGCCGACACCGTGGGATGGGATCACTTTGCAGACTAAGATCGCCGCCAATGTGCATGCAATGAAGCGCTGGCTGGGCAAAGCGGAGACTACTCTCGGCAACCACAGCGACCGGCTCAACGCCATCAACATTTTCCCGGTGGCCGATGGCGACACCGGCACCAACCTGTACCTCACCGTTCGGGCCGCCGTCTCAGCCCTGAGCGCAGCGGATGGCAAGGAAGCCCGCAGCCCCGAAAGCGGCCAGGCCAAGACCGAACAGCTCAAGGCCGAACAGGCCAACGACGTCGGCGCGGTGCTGGCGGCGGCCGGACGCGCGGCGATGGAGCAGGCCCGCGGCAATTCGGGGACCCTGTTCGCCGTCTTCCTCTGCGCGATGGCGGAGCCCCTCGCCGGGCATGGCCGGCTCAGCGCCCCGCTGCTGGCCGCTGCCCTGCACCGGGCGCAGATCCGTTCGTGGTCGGCGCTGAGCGAGCCCGTCTCCGGGACCATGCTGTCCGTGCTCGAAGCCGCTGCCCAGGCAGCCGGCGAGGTGGACGCCGCCCAGAACGGCGACGACAGCAACCATGCCCTCGGCCTCGCCCTGGACGCCGCCGTGGATGCCGCCCTCCGGGCCGTGGTTCGCACCGAGGAGCAGTTGGCGCCCCTGCATGATGCCCATGTGGTGGATGCCGGCGGCGTGGGGATGCTCCTGGTGCTGGACTGCTTGCGCTCGGCCGTGCTGGGTGAGGAACTGCAGGACGAGCTGCTGGATGGACTGCATGGCTACGACGTCCAGGACCCGCACATCCACACCGGGCTGCCGGACGACGAGGGCGTGGAAGTCATGTGCACCATCGAACTTTCACCCCTGGCCGCCGCCACGCTCCGGCAGAAGCTCGATGAGTTGGGCGACTCCGTCATCATGAGCCAGGTGGGCAGCGTCACCGCGTCCGGCAGCCAGGACGGCGACGAGCAGGATGACGACGACGTCGACGGCATCGAGGCAAGCTACCGCTGGCGGGTCCACGTGCACGTCCCGGAAGCCGGTCCCGCGGTGGAGGCCATCCGCGCCCTCGGGGAGCCGAGCGATATTTCCGTCAGCCAGCTGGCCCTGCCGCGCGATCCGGACGCCAGCCCGGAAGCCGGTTCCGGCGTCGCCTCCGCTGCCCCTGGAAGGCCATCACCGGCATGAGTCCTGAGCTGGCACACCCCGAACTGGGCCTGCCGCTGGACCGGAGGATCGGCAAGCGTTCGGCCTCCGTGATCACCAAGCACCTTGGCCTGGAAACCGTCGGCGAACTGCTGAACTACTTCCCCCGCCGGTATCTCACCCGCGGCGAGCTCACGCCCATCGCGCAGCTCCCGCTGGATGAGGAAGCCACCCTGGTTGCCCGCGTCATCTCGAACAACACCCGGCAGATGCGCGCCCGCCGCGGTTCGCTCACCGAGGTCGTGGTGACCGACGACGCCGGCGGGAACCGTGCCGAAGTAGCCGTCGCGGGCTCCAAGGGGCCCGGAACGCTGAAGATCAGCTTCTTCAACGGCTTCCGTGCGCGCAGCGAACTGCAGCCGGGACGCCGGGCCATGTTCTCGGGGAAGGTCACCCGCTACGGCGGTGCCCTCGGTATGACGAACCCGGACTTCATGCTGCTGGATGAAGACCCGGAAGCCGCCGGCAGCTCAGGTCTTAAAACGACTGACCCGGAGAAGCTCGCGGCGATGCCTATCCCGGTCTATCCGGCCACGGCCAAACTCACCAGCTGGTCGATCCACAAGGTCATTACCACCCTGCTGGACACCATCGACCTTGACCGGATCGAAGACCCCCTCCCGGCCGCCATCGTGGACCGGGAAGGATTCGCAGACATCGGCCGGGCCTACCAGCTGATCCATTCCCCGGAAACGGCCATGGACTGGAAGCACGCCCGGGACCGTTTCCGTTACCAGGAAGCGCTGGTGCTGCAGACGGCCCTCGCACGCCGCCGTGCCCAGCTGGCCGCCGAAGAGGCCACGGCGCGACGGCCGGCAACGGACGGACTGCTCACCGCGTTCGACCGCCAGCTGCCATTTACCCTCACGGCCGGCCAGGCCGCCGTCGGGAAGGCTCTCTCGCAGGAACTGGCGCAGAATTCGCCGATGAACCGGCTGCTCCAGGGCGAGGTGGGCTCCGGCAAGACGATCGTGGCCCTGCGCGCCATGCTGCAAGTGGTCGACGCCGGCGGGCAGGCTGCGCTGCTGGCTCCCACCGAGGTCCTCGCGGCCCAGCATTACGAATCGATCCGGCGCACGCTGGGACCGCTGGCCAGGGACGGCATGTTCGGCGGCGCCGGGATGCTCGGGCAGGAGCCCGGCACCGCCTCCGTCCAGGTGACGCTCCTGACCGGTTCCATGCCCACCGCCGCGCGCAAGCAGGCCATGCTGGACGCGGCGTCCGGGAACGCCGGCATCGTGATCGGCACCCACGCACTGCTCAGCGACAGGACCAGCTTCCAGGACCTCGGCCTGATCGTGGTGGACGAACAGCACCGCTTCGGCGTCGAACAGCGCGATGCCCTTCGTGCCAAGGCGAGCCGCCCGCCGCACCTGCTGGTCATGACCGCCACCCCCATTCCCCGGACCGTGGCGATGACCGTGTTCGGGGACCTCGAAACCTCCGTCCTCGACGAACTGCCCGCAGGCCGGGCCCCGATCAGCACCCATCTGGTGGGCCTGGCCGAGAACCCCGGCTGGGCCACGCGGATCTGGGCCCGCTCACGCGAGGAAATCGACGCCGGCCACCAGGTGTATGTGGTGTGCCCCAAGATCGGCACGGACGACGACGGCGACTTCACCCCGGGCGAAGACGAACCCGTGTACCTGCCGGACGGCAGTCCGGATCCGCTGGCGGAGGACGGCGCGGCCCGCGAGCTCGCGTCCGTGACCGCGGTCGTCGAAGCATTGCGGCAGGAGGATGCCCTGCGCGGAGTTAGGATCGAACCGCTGCACGGCCGCCAGGACCCGGTGCTCAAATCGGAAACCATGGCCTCCTTCGTGGCGAACGAGACCCAGGTGCTGGTTTCCACGACCGTGATCGAGGTGGGCGTCGACGTGCGCAACGCCACCCTGATGGTGATCCTCGACGCCGACCGCTTCGGCATTTCCCAGCTGCACCAGCTGCGTGGCCGGGTGGGCCGTGGCGGGCTGCCCGGGACCTGCCTGCTGGTCACCACCCTGGAGCCCGGGCACCCGAGCCGCCGCCGCCTGGACGCCGTGGCCGCCACGACGGACGGCTTCGAGCTGTCCCAGGAGGACCTCAAGTTGCGGCGCGAAGGCGACATCCTGGGTGCCTCTCAATCAGGCGGGCGGTCCACTCTCAAGCTGCTCAGGGTCCTGGAACACGGGGACGTGATCGAGCGCGCCCGCAGCGATGCCCAACGGCTGGTGGCCGATGACCCGGAGTTGGGCCGGCACGAGACCCTTGCGGCTGCGATCGACGAATACCTCAACCCCGAGAAGGAGGCCTTCCTTGAACGCGGATAGCCCGGACGCGGATGGCGTGATGCCCGTGGAGCGACGCCGTTGAGCCGGATCATCGCCGGGGCTGCCGGCGGCAACCCTTTGCAGAGCGTGCCCGGAAGCGCCACCCGGCCCACTACGGACCGCGTCAAGGAAGCCCTTTTCTCCCGCCTTGAAGCCTTGGGGGTGATCGACGACGCCCGCGCGCTGGATCTCTATGCGGGCTCGGGCGCTCTTGGACTCGAGGCGGCCAGCAGGGGCGCCGCCTCTGCGGAACTCGTGGAATTCGACGCCCGCGCCTCGGCCGTCTGCCAGCGCAACGCGGACATCGTCAACCAGGCGCTGGCCCGCAAGACCGTCTCGGTCCACCGGTCAAAGGTGGAGTCCTTCCTGGAAAGGGCAGGGGAGGACGCCCTCTGGGACCTGGTATTCCTGGACCCGCCCTACCCGCTGGATGAGCCGTCGCTGCAGGCGGTGCTGGCCAAGCTCGCCGGGCACTTGGACGATGGCGCGGTGGTCGTCGTCGAGCGCTCCTCCCGCTCGCCCGAACCGGACTGGCCGGACACGCTCGAACGTTTCGCCGGGAAGAAGTACGGCGAAACGATGCTTTGGTTCGCAGAACCGGCCTGAGTACCTTATCGCCAGTCGGTTGGGTCAGTCGGACAGCGGATCCAGCTCCACGCCCCGGAGGACGGTGGCCGGATGGGGGCCGCTGGCCAGCAGGGACTGGGTCCACGAGTCCTGCCACGGCTGCTTGCTGCCCACCAGGATGATGTTCCCGGGGTAGCGGCCGGCGAACATCCCGGTTTCCGCGAACGCCACCAGGTCCGCCAAGGCCCCGGACCCGATCGCTTCACGCATGGCAGCCACCTGGCTGCGCACCAGGGTCAGCGCCGCCTCGTCCCCGACATTGATGACCAGCAGCCCGTCGGGCCCCAGCCGGGCCGCGGCCTCCTCGTAGAACTCCCGGCAGGCGATGTGCTCCGGCGCTTCCGGGCCGGAGAAGATGTCCAGGATGACGACGTCGAACAGCAGTTCCGGGGGTAGCGCGGCAAGTTCGCCGCGGGCGTCCCCGATCCGCGTCTCCAGCCGGGTGCCTTCGGGCATGGGGAGCTTCTGCAGGACGAAGTCCAGCAGTTCGCGTTCAAGTTCGACGGCGTACTGCAGCGATCCGGGGCGCGTCGCCTGGATGTAGCGGGCCAGGGTGAGGGCTCCGGCACCCAGGTGGAGGGCGCTCACCGGCGCACCGGCGGGAGGCACCAGGTCCACCACGGTGGCGATCCGGCGCAGGTATTCGTAGAAGACGTCCTCCGGCCGGGCCAGGTTCACATGCGATTGTTCGGCCCCGCCTATGCTCAGCACGTAGGCGCCGTCCACCAGTCCGTCCTGTTCGATGCTTGCGTGCAGGCCGCTCGAGCGCAGGAAACGCCGGCCCCCGGGACCGTCGGCCGTGCTCATGCCTGGAGCTTGTCGCGCAGGCTGGCCAGGCGCGAGGCCGCTTCGGCCAGCACGCTCTCCCGCTTGCAGAAAGCGAAGCGCAACAGGCTCCGGGTCCGTTCGGCTCCTTCCGGGTGGCAGAAGACAGGCACCGGGATGGCGGCCACCCCCACCAGTGCGGGCAGCCTGCGGGCGAGGTCGACGGCGTCGCGGATTCCCAGCGGGGACGTGTCCACGTTGATGAAGTACGTTCCCTGCGGCAGGTAGACGCCCAGGCCCGCAGCGCGCAGGCCCTCGGCCAGGATGTCCCGTTTGCGCTGCAGCGTGGAGGCGATCTCCTGGTAGAAGGTGTCCGGCAGGCCCAGGCCCACTGCCACCGCACCCTGGAAGGGCGTGCCGGAGCTGTAGCTCAGGAACTGCTTGACGGTGCGGATCGCCGCCACAAGGTGTTCGGGGCCACTGAGCCAGCCGATCTTCCACCCCGTGAAGGAGAAGGTCTTGCCGGCGGAGGAAATGGTGATGGTCCGCCCGGCGGCGCCCGGCAGCGTGGCCACCGGGATGTGGGGCACGCCGAACGTCAGGTGCTCGTAGACCTCGTCGCTGACGATCAGGGCGTTGTGCTTTTCGACCAGTTCCACGATCCGTTCCAGGACCGGACGCGGGAATACGGCCCCGGTGGGGTTGTGGGGATTGTTCAGCATCACCACCCTGGTCCGGGGGCCGAACGCCGCTTCCAGGCGGTCCATGTCCGGCATGAAATCCGGGGCCAGCAGGGGAGCAGTGACGTGCACGCCCCCGGCCAGGCCGATGATCGCGCCGTAGGAGTCGTAGAAAGGCTCGAAGGTGAGCACCTCGTCGCCCGGTTGGACGAAGGCGAGCAGGGACGCGGCAATGGCTTCGGTGGCGCCGGTGGTCACCACCACCTCGGTGTGCGGGTCCGGCGTCAGCCCGTAGAAGCGCTCCTGGTGGGCGCTGATCGCCTCGCGGAGTTCCAGGATGCCCTTGCCTGGCGCGTACTGGTTCGCGCCGGCGGTAATGGCCGCTTGGGCAGCGGCCTTCATTTCCGCGGGGCCGTCTTCGTCCGGAAATCCTTGGCCCAGGTTGATGGCGCCGGTGGACACGGCCAGGGTGGTCATCTCTTCAAAGATCGTCACACCCAGCGAGCCGTCAGCGGACAGTAGGTTGGCGCCGGTGGCCGCCCGCTGCCACGGGGCCGCGGCCGCTTGGGACGCGTCCTGGGTGATGCTGGTGGGGCTGGTGGGGACGGGGCTCGTCACGCGGGTCCGCCTTCCTGGTGGGGCTGGATTCCGGCAGGGCCCGCCGGTGTGTGTCATGGTATCCCGCCGGGGGATGCGATAGCTTCGAGGCATGAGACGCGCAGTGTGCCCTGGCTCCTTTGATCCCATCCACAACGGACATCTTGAAGTGATTGCCCGGGCCGCCGGCCTGTTCGACGAAGTGATCGTGGCCGTCTCCACCAATTACACCAAGAAGTACCGCTTCGGCCTGGAAGAGCGGATGGACATGGCCCGGGAAACCCTCGCGTCGCTGCGTGGCATCATCGTCGAGCCCATGGGGGACGGGCTGCTGGCCGAATACTGCCGGCAGCGCGGTGCAACGGCGATCGTCAAAGGCCTGCGTTCCTCCTCTGATTTCGACTACGAACTGCCCATGGCCACCATGAACCGCCAACTCACGGGCGTCGAGACTGTTTTCCTTCCGGCGGAGGCCCACTACATCCACCTGTCCTCCACGCTCATCAAGGAAGTGGCCCAATTGGGCGGCGATGTGTCGGAGTTCGTGCCCAAGTCCGTGTTGAAGCGGATTCTCGCTGGCGAGTCGGCGCCGGATCAGCGCCGGAACGGGTAAGCTGGACCGGTGCCTCGGGCCGCTGCCAGTGCGGTGGCCCCGGTTTGAGTCCGCTCGGACGTTCAGGCTAAGATGGTACGTCGGTCATATGTTCTACAGGAGTTCTCATTAAGCGAGATGCAAGTTCGCCCTTGATGCTGCTTGTCAAGGACCTCGGGCGCAGCCCGGGAACCATGCGGACACTCAAAGAACATGTACCTGCACCAAGCGATCTTGGTGTGGCACTCATTGGCGTTCAGGAAGGCTCGGACATCGAGCTCGACCTGAGGCTTGAGGCCGTACACGAAGGAATTCTGGTATCCGGAACCGCGTTCGCCGAAGTCAAGGGCGAATGCGGACGATGCCTGGATCCCCTTGCGTATGACCTTGAGGTCAATGTGCAAGAACTTTTCCTCTATGAAGGCGTTCAGCTTTCGGACGGGGAAGACGATGAAGAGCAACGTCGAGTCGAGCACGATCTGATCGATCTTGAGCCGGTGTTGCGGGACGCAGTCGTGACCACGCTGCCGTTCCAGCCGGTGTGCCGGGAAGACTGCCAGGGCCTTTGTTCCGAATGCGGAATACGCCTGGAAGACGAGCCGGGGCACCACCACGAGGTCCTGGATCCTCGCTGGGCTGCCCTAGCTGAACTGGCTAAGACTGACCGGCAAACTGATTAGTAAGTGTTCGTCTAAGAGAGAAATGAGATAGCCGTGGCTGTTCCCAAGCGGAAAATGTCTCGCGCAAACACCCGCGCCCGCCGTGCCCAGTGGAAGGCTTCTGCCCCCAACTTGGTAAAGACCATCGAGAACGGCCAGGTTGTCTACAGCCTGCCGCACCAGGCAAAGGTCGTTACCGACTCTGCTGGCACCGCGCTGTTCCTTGAGTACAAGGGCCGCAAGGTCGCAGACGCCTAAGTCCGCCATACAGGCTGATTAAAGGATGTCTTCAACTGAAGAGCTTCTGAAGCGTCTCGGCGTCACCATTGACGCCGAGACGCTTCGTCTTGCTCTGACACACCGCTCGTACGCGTACGAGAACGGCGGGATCCCCACCAACGAACGCCTTGAGTTCCTTGGCGACTCCATCCTGGGCTTCTCCGTCACCGACTTCCTCTTCCGGGAGAACCCTGACCTTCCCGAAGGCGAGCTGGCCAAGCGGCGGTCCGCCGTCGTCAGCACCCGCGCCCTCGCGGTGATCGGCCGCGAACTGGGCATCGGCGAGTACATCTACCTTGGCCAGGGCGAAAAACTCACCAACGGGAAGAACAAATCCTCGATCCTCGCGGACACCATGGAGGCGCTCATCGGCGCCACCTACCTCTCCAACGACATCGAGACTGCCCGCCAGCTGGTCATGCGCCTGGTGGGACCCCTTCTGGCGGATGCTGCAGCGCTCGGCGCCGGCACCGACTGGAAAACCAGCATCCAGGAACTGGCCGCGAGCCGTCAGCTCGGCGTCGTCTTCTACGCAGTGGAGGGCACCGGGCCGGACCACGCCCGCATCTTCACCGCTGAACTGCAGATCAACGGCACCGGCTACGGCAAGGGCACCGGCCATTCCAAGAAGGAAGCCGAACAGGAAGCCGCAGCCGATGCCTGGCGGACCCTGAGCACCACCAAGGCGAACGCCGGCTCCGGCGACGCCCCCGGCGCCGGCTGATTTCCCGTGCCTGAACTGCCCGAAGTCGAGGTGGTCCGCCGCGGCCTGGCCCGCTGGGTGCGCGGCCGTACCATCACCTCCGTGGACGTCCTCGATCCCCGTTCCATCCGCCGCCACGCCCTGGGCCCGGAAGATTTCGCCGGAAACCTCGAACAGGCCACGGTGCTGGACGTCGTCCGCCGCGGAAAGTTCCTGTGGATGCCGCTCGCCATGGCGGGCACCCCCGTACACGAGCCGGGCACCGGCGTTGCGCTGATGGCGCACTTGGGCATGAGCGGCCAGCTCCTCATGCAGGACCCGCAGGTTCCGGACGAAAAGCACCTCAAGGTCCGGCTCCGGCTCAGCGAAGCGGACGGCATGCCCGAACAGCTGCGCTTCGTGGACCAGCGGATCTTCGGCGGACTGTTCGTCACCTCGCTGGTACCCACGGCCGACGGCGGCCCCGGCGGCTTGGCGGAGGCACCCCTTCCCGAGATTGCCGGGGAGGCCGCGCACATCGCCAGGGACCCGCTGGACCCGCATTTCTCCTTCGAAGATTTCTACCGGAAGCTCAAGTCCCGCAGGACCGGCCTCAAGCGTGCCCTCCTGGACCAGGGAATCATCTCCGGCATCGGTAACATCTACGCCGACGAAGCCCTGTGGCGGGCCCGGCTGCACTACGCCCGCGCCACCGACACCCTGCGGAGGGCCGATGCCCTGAGGGTGGTCGACGCGGCGCGCGAAGTCATGACTGATGCCCTGGCCGCCGGCGGCACCAGCTTCGACTCCTTGTACGTGAATGTCAACGGCGACTCCGGTTGGTTTTCCCGAAGTCTAAGTGTCTATCGGCTTGCCGGGCACCCGTGCAAGCGCTGCGGAACCCCCATCGTGCGCGAGCGGTTCATGAACCGGTCGAGCCATTTTTGCCCGGTTTGCCAGCGAAAACGCTAGCTGAGTCTTCGTCTCAAACGCGACCAAGAGTGGCCTGCGGCCCTCGGTCGTGGTGTGATTGCCTCGATCCGCAGCACATCAATGTATTGCGAGTGCCTTCGTCGTTGACGTGCTCTGGTTTCGCCTGGGCGGACCTTCTCGCGGCCGGCCCTGATGAGCGGTTTGCAGTCTGCTGGTCTGAGGTCCCCGAGGATGTCTCGGTCGTCGGATTCGACAACCGGGATATCAGCAAATACACGAGCCCGCAGCTCACCACGATCGCCCAGGACATCCTAGCCAAGGTAGCCGCGGCGGTTTCGATGCTCCTGGACCGGATCGAGGGAGGACCGGGGAAGACCGAAGGAACCGTGCTTGCTACCCAGCTCGTTGAACGGGAATCCGTCAGGGTCCTCTGACACCTCAGCTCGGGAAGAAAACCGACGAGCACGACAATGGCTGCGGCCGCCGTCACGGCCGCTCATTTTAGCTACATCAACCGCTGCTTGCGTCGCGCCTTCGCGGATGTGCCGCCCAGTCGGAAGGGCTCGCCCGGTGCGAGTACACGGATGCGGTCGGGGTTGACCACGACGTCCCGGAGCGTGGCTGGGTCGGCGTTGAACGGGGCGAACTCGGGAGAATCTACGCTGCCCCAGTGGTGCAGGAGCAGGTCCGCGTCGGGGTAGGCATTGGCCATCTCGACCGCGCCGTCGAAGGTGAAGTGCCACTCGCTGTCCGAGAAGTCGAAAAGCAATGCGTCCGGGGCCGGCATGGTCAGATGGTGTTCGCGGATCAGCCGTGAATCCCCTGGTGCCCAGATCACGCCGTCGAGGGTCTCGACCCAGAAGCCACACGAGTCTTCATCATGGAAGGTGCGCTGCCCGGGCTGGGGCGCGGCATTCTGCCAGGCGTGGTCGGCCGGCGTGACCGTGACCTGGACCCCACCGACGGAGAAGGCATCGCCGATGCCGTGGCCGTTGGCGGGCATGCCCAGTTCCTGCATCAGATCGGCGACGTAGCGGGTCGAGTGGAACTGCTGAGTGACTTCATTCAAGGCCGTACATGTCGGCACGCTGAAGTGGTCATTGTCCGCGTGAGTGACCAGGATCCCATCGAGTCGGGGGACGTCTGCCGCCTGGAGCGGGAAGTCGATGAGCACTGGCATGTCAAAGTCCTGGAGCAGCGGGTCGACCATAATCAGCGTCCCCCGTGCATTGATCAAGTATCCCGCCATGCCGAGCCAGTAAAGGACTGTGCCGTGTGGGTCATCGAAGGCCTCGGCACGAATTGGCATAGTTGTCGGGGCCATTGCCTGCCCGCGGGGGCTGCGCCGGAGCGGTGGGTGCGAATGGTTCATCATGTCTCCTTAGATCTATTCTGCGGTGCAATGGGAGCGGTCACTGTTCACTTCGGCGACCCAGCATGAAATCAGCCATAAGATCTTGCACGGCCTCAACCATGTGCACACCGGCGGCAGTTCCGCAGCCAAGGGAACGGGCGGCAGCGATGAGAGGTGTAGTGCCGTGTCCGGAGACGACGTCGCCGACGAACATTGAGGAGGTCAGCAATGAGCGATCCACCGGCAACGGGTCTTTGTCTTCCATCCCGAGAGGAGTCGCGTTGAAGACCAGGTCGAAGCCAGTTGGGTCTGCCGTCCCGGCACTCGCCCGGCCAGAATCCATCGCCTCCAGCAGGTCCAGCAAACTGCTCACGCGCGAGAGGTCGGCGTCGTGGACCACGATCTCTCGTACTCCTGCTTCGATGAGTGCGATTGCTATGGCCCTGCCCGCACTGCCGGTACCGATCAGCAGTGCCCGTGCGCCGTGGATGGTCGCGCCATGGTCCAGTTGGGCCTTGACGAAGGCAAGGCCGTCGAGCATGTCCCCATGCCAGGTGCCGTCCGGGTTGCGGCGCATGACGCTGACGACGCCGGAGTGACTCGCACGGTCGGTGCTGGTGGAGCAATAAGTGAAAGCGGCGTTCTTGTGTGGCATCGTGACCAGGATCCCGTCGACGTTCCGCGTCTCCGTCAGTCCGGCCATGACGGCATCGAGTGTGCCTCCTTGTACTTGCATCGGTACGCAGATCCCGTTGTGGCCGCGCTCGGTAAAGGTCCGCGTGAGCCATATGGGGGACTGCACATGTGCGACGGGGTCTCCGATGATGGGGAACAAGCGGGTGGCCCCGCTGAGAGAGGGCGGTGTCTCTGCTGTTCCGAGCGGTTTCTGCGATGACATTCTTTGTCCTTCCGTAAGGCCGGTGCCCGCCCGATGCCGTGGGGGTTTCCCACCACATCGAGTGGTTCTAGAACCCGGTGTCAGGCGTCTTCGATGACGTTCTTCAGCGCCGCCGTTGCGCCCATCCCGTTGGGCCAGCCGGCGTAAAAGGACAGGTGCAGCAGGGCTTCCTTCAGTTCCTCGTCGCTGACGCCGTTCTGGCGGGCGAAACCGAGATGGAATTTCAACTGGTCCATCTTGCCCAGGGACGTCAGCGCAGCGACGGTGATCAGGCTGCGATCGCGCTTGGACAGGTCCTCGCGTTCCCAGACCTCATCAAATAGGACCTTGTCGGTGTAATGGACTATTCCAGGGGCGAAGTCGCCGAAAGCGTTCTTTCCGCCGCTCCAGCCGGTGCTCTGCTTTTCGTTACTCATGATCTTTCACCTTCGTCGTAGTTGCTCGGATGCCTCTATTCCATCGCCACGCCGGTAGGGGAGGGAGTCTCCAGCGAAGGGTGTACCAGTGGAGACTCCCTCCCAAGGATTGGCCGAATTAGCGTTGTCTGCATGAACACCAGGGACGAAGCACGGGAATTCCTGATGTCCCGTCGGGCGAACATCAGCCCCGAGCAGGCCGGGCTGGCCGTCTCGGGACACCGTCGCGTGGCGGGCTTGAGGCGGGGCGAGGTCGCGATGCTCGCTGATGTGAGCCCGGAGTATTACGCCAAGATCGAACGAGGCAACCTCGTGGGGGTCTCCGACTCTGTGCTGGAATCCGTAGCCCGTGCCCTCCAAATGGACGATGCCGAGCGTGAGCACCTTTTTGATCTCGCGCGGGCTGCAAACGGTGGCGCGCAGCCCGTCCGGCGGCGCAAGCCGAAGACGTGGGTGGCGAGGGAGAGCCTGACTCGTGCGCTGGAGGTCATCGTGAACGGCCCGGCGTTCGTACGCAACGGACGGATGGACATTCTGGCAACCAACGCCCTGGGCCGTGCGTTCTACGATGAGGTCTTCGAAGGGCCCGGTCAGGGGAACCTCGCCCGGTTCTGCTTCCTCGATGAGCGTGCCAAGTCCTTCTACCCGGAGTGGGAGGCAGCCGCCGACGTCACCGTCGCGATTCTGCGCACAGAGGCCGGCCATGATCCTCGTGACAGGCAGCTGCACGACCTCGTCGGTGAACTCTCCACCCTCAGTGATGCGTTCCGCACGCGGTGGGGTGCACATAACGTCCGCCGCCACGGCTCGGGTACGAAGACCTTTCACCATCATGAGGTCGGTGACTTGACCCTCACTTACGAAGGTCTGGAACTGACCGCCGAGCCAGGGCTTTCATTCTTGATCTACACCGCCGAGCCAGGTTCGCCGAGCGAACAACGGCTTCAGCTGTTGGCGAGCCTCGCCGCCACCGCGACCGCGCAGCAGTCGCGCCCCGTGCTTGACGACACCACTACTACGAAGGACTGATCATGCATATCAGAACACTTGGCCAAGGCCTTGAAGTTTCCGCGATCGGGCTCGGCGCGATGGGTATGTCCCAGAGCTACGGACCCAACCCCGGTGACCGCGCCCAGATGATCTCCGTGCTGCGCTCGGCCGTCGATGAGGGCGTGACGTTTTTCGATACCGCGGAGGTGTACGGGCCGTACGTCAACGAGGAGCTCGTCGGTGAGGCACTCGAGCCGATCCGCGAGAAGGTGGTGATTGCCACCAAGTTCGGTTGGGACATCCGGAACGGCAAGATGGTCGGCCTTAACAGCAGGCCCGAGCAGATCCGCCGCGTCGCCGAGGAATCGCTGAAACGGCTCCGCACAGACGCGATCGACTTGTTCTATCAGCACCGCGTGGACCCCGAGGTGCCGATCGAGGACGTCGCCGGCACCGTGGGCGAGTTGATCGCCCAGGGCAAGGTGAAGCATTTCGGTCTCTCCGAGGCCTCAGCCGCCACGATCCGCCGCGCTCACGGCGTGCACCCGGTCACCGCGGTGCAGAGCGAGTACTCGCTCTGGACGCGGGATCCCGAGGCGGAGGTGCTGCCGACTCTGGCCGAGCTGGGCATCGGGTTCGTGCCGTTCAGCCCGCTCGGCAAGGGCTTCCTCACCGGCACCATTGACACAGCCGCGACGTTCGCCGAGGGCGACATCCGGAACCGTGTTCCGCGCTTTCAAGCTGACAACCTCGTCGCGAACCAGAAGCTCGTCGACCATGTGAAGAGCCTCGGCGAGTCGAAGGGCGCGACGCCGGGCCAGATCGCCCTGGCTTGGTTGCTCGCCCAGCAGCCGTGGATCGTGCCGATTCCCGGCACCCGACGCACCGAGCGCATCCGCGAAAACGCGGCAGCCACCCAGCTCGCCCTCTCCGCGGACGAGCGCGCCGATCTCGACAGCCTTGCCCAGCGCATCGGCGTCAGCGGAGACCGCTACAACGCCGAGCACATGAACTACGTCAACCGCTGATCGCAGCAGCAGGAAAAGGACAATGACTGGAAACAAATTCGACCAGATCTTCCCGCTCGGAGCACCGAACGACGCCTACGCGCAGTACTTCATCGGCCAGAGCTACCTGGCCCCGCTCGCGTCGGGGAGCGTTCCGGTCAACAACGTCTCCTTTGAGCCGGGATGCCGCAACAACTGGCACATCCACCACGGCACCGATGGTGGAGGCGACCAGATCCTGATGTGCACAGCTGGCAGCGGCTGGTACCAAGCGGAGGGCGAAGACCCCGTCAGCCTTGAGCCGGGAACGGTGATCCGCGTGCCGGCCGGCACGAAGCATTGGCATGGGGCGAAGGCTGATTCGTGGTTCTCCCACGTCGCCTTCATCACCCCAGGCGAGGACGTCTGCAATGAATGGCTCGAGCCTGTCACCGACGAGGTGTACGGCGCGCTGCCGAAGAACGGAGAGAACGCATGAGCATCTTGAACGAGAACTACACCTTGGCCAACGGCATCGGGATCCCGAAGCTGGGGCTTGGCACGTGGTTCATCGACGACGACAAAGTGGCCGACGCGGTGACGGCCGCGATCGAGATCGGCTACCGCAACATCGACACCGCCCAGGCCTACGGCAACGAACGCGGCGTCGGCGAAGGCGTGCGCACGTCCCGGGTCGCCCGTGACGAGCTGTTCGTCTCCACCAAACTTGCCGCGGAGATCAAAGACTACGACAACGCGGTGGCCGCGATCGACGGGTCCCTGGCGACCATGGGCCTGGACTATATCGACCTGATGCTCATCCACAGCCCGCAGCCCTGGGGCGACTTCCGCGGCGGCGACTACGCCGATGGCAACCGCCAAGCCTGGCGCGCGCTCGAGGATGCGTATCAAGCCGGCAATATTCGCTCCATCGGCGTGTCCAACTTCCAGCAGCAGGACCTGGAGAACATCCTGGCGGGTGCGGCCGTCGTCCCGCACGTCAACCAGCTCCTCGTCCACGCAGGCAACACCCCCGCGGATCTTCTTTCCTACTGCGAGGACAGGGGGATCCTTGTCCAGGCGTACTCGCCGATCGCCCATGGCGGGATCTTGAAGAACGCCGAGGTACAGGCGGTGGCGGAAAAGTACGGCGTGTCCGTGCCGCAGCTGTGCATCCGCTACACCCTGCAGCTGGGCACCGTGTCCCTGCCGAAGACGGCGAATCCCGAGCACATGCGCACCAACGCCCAGGTCAACTTCGAGATCTCCGAGCCGGACATGGACGCCCTATTGAACATGACGGCGCAGGACTACGGCGAACACAGCAGATTCCCCGTCTACAGCGGCAAATGAAGAGAGAGGACCATGACATGAACGCCTTGACTCCGGAACAGCTCGAGAACATCGGCACGACCGACGATTTCCACATCTCCCCGTACCGTGCCGACGGCATCACGCCCGGCACGCCCACCTGGATCTGGTCGGTGGTCGTGGACGGGAACGTGTACGTGCGCGCTTACAACGGAACGGCGTCGCGCTGGCACCGATCCGCAATGGCGCAGCGGGCCGGACGCGTCCGCGCGGGCGGCCTCGACATCGAGGTGTCGTTCACAGCTGTTGAGGGTGGAATCAACGACCGGATCGACGATGCCTACTCAGAGAAGTACGGAGGCAGCCCCTACCTGCCGCCGATGCTCTCGAACCGCACCCGCGCGGCGACGGTGCGCGTCGACCCCCGCTAAGACGCCGGGGCCAAGCAAGGATTGCCGAGGTAAGCCGGATCACAGTCAGTGTTGACCTGCATCACCTTGCATGCTTTACTATCGAAGTAGATTTTTTCTGCTGAGACCTGAGCATGTAACTCGTTTCGAACGAGGCAAGACTCAAGCTCTGACGCTGATCGCGTCATTGCTTGGGTCTTTTTTTATGCCCAAAAAACGTCTCAGCCCGCTTTATGGTCCAAAGGAGCACCCCACGATGGCTGAACGCATCGCAACCATTGCAAGCAGGGTAGGCCTGCATGCCCGCCCGGCCGCGGTATTCACCGAAGCCGCACGAGGAACCGGCCTCGACATCACAATCGCGGCCCAGGACGCACCCGTGGCTGACGCAGTCGACGCCTCCAGCATTCTCGCCTTGATGAGCCTAGGCATCCACCACGGAGATCGCGTAGTCCTCAGGGCCGAAGGCCCGGACGCAGAGGCAGCGCTGGATGCGCTGTCCCGCATCCTCGAGACCGACCACGACGCCTGATCACAAGAAAGAGCAACCATGAGCAAGCAATACGCCTCACTCGCAGGCAACATCATCGATCTGGTCGGCGGCCCGGACAATATTGCCACGGTCTACCACTGCCAGACCCGTCTTCGCTTCGAACTGCGGGACAACGGCAAAGCCGACCAGGAAAAACTTGCTGCTGTTGAGGGAGTGGCCAAGACTCTCGTCAACGCCGGCGTTTTCCAGGTGGTCGTCGGAATGCACGTCAAGGACGTGTACGAAGAGGTCGAGCAGCAGCTCGCTGCCAGCGGACACAGGGTAACGGAGACGGAGGAGGATGGAACAAGCGAGAAAAGGGGCATCGTTTCGACGGTCATTGACTTCGTCGCAGGTGCCTTCCAGCCCCTCATCCCGGCGCTCTCAGGAGCCGGCATGGTCAAGGCCTTTCTTGCCTTGCTGGTGGTCTTCAACGTCATTACCCGCCAGTCGCAAAGCTATGTGATCATCAACTTCATCGCCGACGCGGTGTTCTACTTCATGCCGATGCTGATCGCGTTCTCGGCTGCCAACAAGCTCAAGAGCAACCCGATCCTTGCCGCCGGGGTCGCCGGAATCATGATGCATCCGAACTGGCTCGCGCTTGTCCAGGAGGGAAAGCCGGTCCACCTGTTCGAAGTCATTCCACTTCCACTTGCGTCGTACGCGGGCTCAGTCATCCCGATCATCCTGGTGGTCCTCGTCCAGGCGAGGGTTGAGAAGCTGCTGGACCGGATCATTCCGGCCGCAGTGAAGCTGGTCTTCGTCCCAATGATTACCTTCCTCGTCGTGGGAACCTTGGCGATGACAGTCCTAGGCCCCATCGGAAGCATCATCGGCGGCTGGCTCGGCCTGTTCTTCGGATTCCTCAGCACCCACGCCGCATGGGCTCCCGCAGTCCTGATCGGTGCCTCCCTGCCCGTCATGGTGATGTTCGGCCTCCACAACGGCGTCGCCCCGCTTGGCATCGTCCAGCTCGCCCAGACCGGCCGGGAAAACATCTTCGGACCCGGTGCCCTCGTCTCCAACATCTCCGTCGGCGTCGCAACCCTTGTCGTTGCCCTTCGCACCAAAGAACGCAAGCTCAAGCAAATCGCTTCCGCCGGCTCAATCACCGCGCTGATGGGAATCACCGAGCCTGCTCTGTACGGTGTCTTGCTCCCGAAGCGGTACCCACTGATTGCCGCCATGATCGGCGGTGGCTGCGCGGGCTTGTACGCCGGCCTGACCCAGACCAGCCGTTTCGCCACGGGATCCTCCGGCCTTCCCGCGGTCCTGCTCTACATCGGTGACAACACCCTCCAGCACCTGATCAACATCGTCATCGCCTTGGTGATCGGGGCCATCGTCACAGCCGTGCTGACCTTCGCGCTTTCCCTCAAGTACGAAAAGCCGGCAACCCCTGAAGAGGGCTTTGTCGTGGACTACGACAGCCTGCCCACCACCGCCAGCCTCCGAAACGGCGGGACGGGCACCGCCACCCTGGTCCGTGCCGGGGTGACCGAACTGAACGCGCCGGTTGCCGGCGTCGTCGTTCCCCTCAGCGAAGTCGGAGACCCGGTCTTCTCGGCCGAGACGATGGGACCCGGGATCGCCGTCGAGCCTGCGAACGGCGCGATTGTGGCACCGTGTGCGGGAACGGTCATGGTCGCCATGGCCACCGGACATGCCTTTGGAATCCGCACGGACGATGGCGTTGAGGTCCTCGTGCACGTCGGCATTGACACGGTGACCATGGACGGTCACGGTTTCACCGACGCAGTTCAGCGCGGTGCCCGGATCGAGGCCGGCCAGCACCTTGTCACGGCAGACCTGGACGCGATCCGCGCCGCCGGTCACCCCACCACCGTGATCATGGTGGTCACCAACCACGACAAGTTCGACGCCGTGACCGCCGCCGCGAGCGGTCAGGTCGGCTCCGGTGAGCCCGTCCTCGACGTCGTCCGCTGACCCGCAAAAGGACCATCCATGAAATTCAAGACACTCAAGGACTTCCCTTCGGACTTCCTGTGGGGAGCCTCAACGTCCGCCTACCAGGTGGAAGGCGCGTGGAATGAGGACGGCAAGGGCCCGTCCGTCATCGATACCAGCATGCACCGCCCCGAAGGCGTCACCGATTTCACCGTCGCTTCGGACCATTACCACCGTTACGCCGAAGACGTCGAGCTCTTCTCCGAGCTCGGACTCAAGGCCTACCGGTTCTCGATCGCCTGGACGCGGATCATTCCCGACGGCGACGGCCAAGTCAACGAAGCCGGTGTCGCCTTCTACCACCGCCTGATCGACGAGCTGCTGGCCAAAGGCATCGAACCGATCGTCACGATGTACCACTTCGACCTGCCCGCAGCGCTCGACGACCGCGGCGGCTGGTCCGAGCGCAGCACGATCGATGCCTTTGTCCGGTACGCGCGGATCCTCTTTGACGAGTACGGATCCAAGGTGCGCTACTGGCTGACCATCAACGAACAGAACATGATGATCCTGCACGGTCGGGCCATCGGCACCACCGGGCGCAGCGGCGACGCGCCGGAAAAGGTGATCTACCAGCAGAACCACCACATGTTCCTCGCCCAGGCGCGGGCGATGGCACTGTGCCACGATCTGCTGCCCGAAGCCAAAATCGGCCCCGCGCCGAACATCGTCTCTGTGTATCCCGCGACGTGTTCGCCCGAAGACGTCATCGCTGCCGATGACTGGGACGCTGTGCGCAACCTCCTATACCTGGACCTCGCGGTCCGCGGCAGCTACCACCCCCTCGCCTGGGGGTACCTGAGCGAACGGGGATGGGAACCGGAGATTCTCGACGGCGACCTTGAGGTCCTTGAGGCCGGACGGCCGGACTTCATCGCGTTCAACTACTACTCGACCCAGACGGTCGGCGCGTCCACGGGCGACTCCAGTGATCTCCAGCTTCGCGGAGGGGACCAACAGATCGTCCGCGGCGAAGTGGGTTTCTACCGGGCCGTAAAGAACGAGCACCTTCCGACCAACGCCTTCGGCTGGGAGATCGATCCCGTGGGGCTGCGCACCACGATGCGCCGGCTTTGGGACCGCTACCGATTGCCGCTGATCATCACGGAGAACGGTCTGGGAGCATTCGATGAGCTCGTCGACGGACGGGTCCACGATGACTACCGGATCGACTATTTGCGCCGCCACATCGAGCAGATTCATCTGGCCATCAGCGACGGTGTGGGAATTTTCGGCTATTGCCCGTGGACCGCTATCGATCTGATCTCCACCCACCAAGGCATCTCGAAGAGGTACGGATTTGTCTTTGTGGACCGGACCGAGGACGAGCTGCGCGAACTCGCACGGGTAAAGAAGGATAGTTTCTTCTGGTACCAGGAACTGATCAGCAGCAACGGTTCTACCCTGAATCCATAGGACCGCAGCTTGCGGCGGGCATCCGGGGTGAGCCCGCCGCAAGCGACATTGAAACCCGACAACGGAAGGACACCAGGTGCGCGTTAAGCGTGTCCTCAACAACAATTCGGTTATCGCCACCGACGACGAAAACCGAGAATTCGTCGCGATCGGACGGGGCTTGGGCCACGGTCGAAAACCAGGCGACATTTTGGCAAAATCCGCGATCGACCAGGTCTTCGTTGCCAGTGAAGGAAGCAGCGAAGACCGACTCTCGCAGTTCCTGGCAGATATTCCGCTGGAATACATCAGGGCAGCTGGACGCATCGCGGATCTGGCACGGGACCGCCTCGGCATTCGTGTTGGCCAAAGCCTCATCCTGCCCCTGGCGGACCACCTGCACTTCGCAGTACAGCGGATTCAAGAGGCGATTCCTGCCGAATTCCCCCTCGCGTGGGAAGTCTCCCAGCTCTATCCCCAGGAACTTGCCACCGGGCGCGAAGCGGTAGAGATTGCCCGCCAGGCGCTCGGAGTGCAGATCGAAGCGGATGAGGCCGTCGCGCTGGCTTTGCATTTTGTGAATGCCCAGTTCGCTGCGCCCGGGATGAGCCGGACCTTCCAGATGACAGAGATCATCACCCACACCTTCGGAATCATCGATCAGACGTTCGCGATCACAGTCGATCAGCAGTCCATGAATGCGGCGCGTTTCGTCACACATCTGCGTTACCTGTTCAGCAGGGTGGCATCAGGGCGGCAGATCACCGAAGACAGCTCGACTCTTGCTGATGCCATTGCAAAGACGCATGCGGCCGGGGTCGGATGCGCGGCGAAAATCCAGTATCTGCTCGAAATGAAGCTCTCAACGGCGCTGACCCGGGATGAGGTCGCCTACCTCGGCCTCCACGTCAGCCGCCTCGTCGCGGACGTGGAAGCGGAGCAGGCGGCGGCAAAAGAATAGTTCTTCCCTGGGTATCGAGGCTCGGTATGAGCCTCCCGCAACAAGGGACTTTTTCGGTTTTGAAAGGACCATAATGCAGGAAAATTTCAGTGGTGTTGGTGTTGCTCCGGGCCGGGTGTTGGGTCCGGTGCGGCAGATGCCCAAGCCCGTGCAGGAACCACACGCGAACGTGAACATCCCCACGGATGTGACCGTCGAGTCGCAGGCGGCCCGCGTGAAGGACGCAGCGAAGGCCGTCCAGGCCGAGCTGCGTTCCCGCGCCGCGACCGCGGCGCGTGAAGGCAAGGAGGTGTTGGAGGCCACCGCGTTGATGGCCGCCGACCCGATGCTGATCAAGTCCGCGGTCAAGCTCCTTTCACCGGAGGCCCCGGGCGGTGCCCGGACGGCCGAGCGCGCCGTCTGGGAAGCCGCCGCCACGGTGGCCGAGACGCTGAAGGGCCTGGGCGGGTACATGGCCGAACGGGTGGCGGACGTCCTGGACGTACGTGCCCGGATCGTGGCCGAACTGCGCGGGCTCCCGGCCCCGGGCATCCCGTCCTCGGAGGGGCCGTTCATCCTGGCCGCAGAGGACCTCGCCCCGGCCGATACCGCCACCCTTGACCCGGCCAAGGTCATCGCCCTGATCACCTCCGGCGGCGGGCCCCAGTCGCACACCGCGATCCTGGCCCGGGCCCTGGGCCTGCCCGCCGTCGTCGCCGCCCCCGGCGTGGACGACATCGCGGACGGGACCGAGGTGTACGTGGACGGCGCTGCCGGCACCATCACTACCGAACCGTCGGAGGAACTGCGGGTCGCGGCGAAGGCGTGGGCCACCCAGGCCTCCACCCTGGCCGCGTTCACCGGTGACAATGCCCTGGCTGACGGCTACCGGGTCCCGCTGCTGGCGAACGTGGGCACCGGCACGGACGCCGTCAAGGCCGCAGACGCAGGCGCAGAGGGCGTCGGGCTGCTGCGCACCGAGTTCTGCTTCCTGGATCGCGACACCGAACCCACCGTCGAGGAACAGATCGCCGCGTACGGTGCCGTGTTCGCCGCGTTCCCGAACAAGAAGGTCGTCGTCCGCACCCTGGACGCCGGCGCGGACAAGCCCCTGCCGTTCCTGACCAACGCCGACGAGCCCAACCCCGCCCTGGGTGTCCGCGGCTACCGTACCGACCTCACCAGCCCTGGTGTCCTCGAACGCCAGCTCCACGCGATTGCGGCTGCCGAAGCGGAGCATGAGGCCGAGGTGTGGGTCATGGCCCCCATGATCTCCACCGCCGCGGAAGCCTCCCGCTTCGCCGCGCTCTGTGCAGAGGCCGGGCTGAAGACCCCCGGCGTGATGGTCGAGGTCCCCTCGGCAGCGCTCACCGCCGCGGCGGTCCTGTCCGAAGTTTCCTTCGCCTCGCTCGGCACCAACGACCTCACCCAGTACGCCATGGCCGCCGACCGGCAGCTCGGACCCCTGGCGACGTTGAACGACCCTTGGCAACCGGCGGTGCTGCACCTCGTCAAGCTCACAGCCGATGGTGCCGCAACCGCGGCAGCGGCGACCGCGACCGCGAAACCCGTCGGTGTCTGCGGTGAAGCAGCAGCAGACCCCGCCCTTGCCGCCGTGCTCATCGGCTTGGGCGTCACCACGTTGTCCATGAGCCCCCGGGCCCTGTCAGCCGTTGCGGCCGTGCTGAAGACCGTTACGCTGGCCCGGGCCCAGCAGCTTGCCGCCCTTGCACTTGCAGCCCCGAGCGCGGCCACCTCCCGTAGCATCGTACGAGAACATCTGCCCGTGCTGGACGACCTCGGACTGTAACGTGCCCTCTTGTCGCCGCGAATTGCAGGTGTGGCGCGACGAAGGATTCGGTGTGCCGTCGAAGGCACCCAGTAGGGGAGTCATGGAGTAGGTGGAAAACCGGATGGACTGCAGCAAACGTGGCAGCTTCCACAGTGGGGCCTTGTTTCCGACGTAATTCACCTTGTCACCGACGATGCCAGGCAGCTCTGGTATGGTCTACTCCGCCTTCATCCGCGTGACGAAGTTTCTGATTGCCTTAATGGCCTGCTCCTTTTCCCATACTTGGTGCTGGGCAATGTCAGACCTCTCCGCACCAAGCATGACGCCGAGTGTACACGTTTAGGGCCCCGTGACCGGGCAGGTTGCGGGCGGGGCATACGGTGAAACGATTCCAGTACGCCGACGAAGGATCCATGGACTGCGGAGTCGCCGGGGTTACAACAGCATTCGAGTTGTTCACTGGATGCTCTGTAGATCTGAAGGAGACCGATGCACCAAGAAGAATGGATCGACGTCGCCGCGGCGGCGGCGCGCCACAGCTGCAGCAAAAAGAGCATCTGGCGGCGAATATGGCGGAGCAGCCTTCCTGCACGCACCGAGAAAGTGAGAGGCCGCGACGGACGCCCGGTCATCAAGACCCTGATCCGAGTGTCCGACCTCGACTACGCGTTCGGCACGGCTGTACATGACGAGCACGTCCGGAAGATCCGAGAAGCCGCTCCGCCGTTGACGCGTGACCAGGTGACAGCCATCGCTCAGGTGCTCACGGAGCACCTGCTTGAACGAGACGCCAAGCGACGTAGGGGAGGCGAAGCCGGATCGTCGTCGTAGGGTGGAAGTGTCGACCTCGATTGATTCGTGTCCGTGCTTGCGGATGACTGACTGTTCTTTCGACCGAGGAGTTGCCGAGTTGAAGTCCGGAGGCCGTACTCTGATGTGCGGGCGGTGTGCGTCACGCTGGCGTTTTCTTGATCGGTACTCGGTCCTGTCCAGGGAAAACGCCGCCTCGGGAGCTCTCCTCAACATCAATGTCACAAACGTAAATAGGGCGGCTACTTCGCCCGCTCGCTTGACGCCTACGGCAGGACGGGGCAGCCTTGCCGGCGCTGCGCCGAAGCAGGGCTGGCGGGCGTGATCAAGCGTGAGCAATTCATGAACCGTTCCTCGCACACCTGCCCGGTATGCCAGCCCCGGCCACGCAACGGCCGCTGGTAGCAGTTCGATTCCCTCCGACACCTCCGTTCCGCGGCACCGTCTCCAGTGGCAGACTGTGGGCATGAAAGCCTGGGCCATCCGGACGGCCATCGCCTTCGTGTTCAACGCCATTACGCTCTGGGCGGCCGCCATCCTGCCCGGCGTCCGGCTCGGCGACGGCTTCCTTTGGGTGGTGCTGCTCTTCACCACGGCCAGCCTTCTGCTGCGCGGGGCCGCCTCCGCCGTTTTCCGGCGCCTGGACGCCCAACGGCCCGACGGCGGGCTGCCGGGACGATCGAAGGCCGCCCGGAAGGTGCTGGTGGGGGCGGCGGGGCTCGCCTTGAGCTTCGGCGTACTGTGGTTCACCACGCTGTTCGCCGGCGGCTTCAGCATCAACGGGACGGTCGGCTGGGTGCTCGCCGCCGTGGTGGTCTGGCTCGCCTCGATCATTTTCGACGCCGTCGACGACGGGCTTGAAAACAAGGCCCAGCAGCTGCTCGGCGGCACCGGCGCGGGCGGCCGCCCGCGAACCTGAACCGGGAACGAGGCCGCCCGGAACCCCTCTGGACCCGCCCAAATCCGGTGATTGTCGGCGTCGGGCAGTAGATTTGGAAGTACACGCTGCCACTGGAGGAGTTCCGAACCACCTTGCATTTGAAAAGTCTGACTGTCCGGGGATTCAAGTCGTTCGCGTCGGCCACGACGTTCGACTTCGAACCCGGCGTCACTGCGGTGGTTGGTCCCAATGGTTCCGGCAAGTCCAATGTGGTGGACGCCCTCGCCTGGGTGATGGGTGAGCAGGGCGCCAAGACCCTGCGCGGCGGCAAGATGGAAGACGTCATCTTCGCCGGAACGGCGGGGCGCCCGCCACTGGGCCGCGCCCACGTCTCGCTCACCATCGACAACACCGACGGCGCGTTGCCCATCGAGTACAGCGAAGTCACTATTTCCCGCACCCTGTTCCGGGCCGGCGGCTCCGAGTACGCCATCAACGGCTCGCCCTGCCGCCTTCTGGACATCCAGGAACTGCTGTCCGATTCCGGCCTGGGCCGCGAAATGCACGTGATCGTCGGCCAAGGCCAGCTGGACCGGGTGCTGCACGCCACCCCGGAGGACCGCCGCGGCTTCATCGAAGAGGCCGCCGGCATCCTCAAGCACCGCCGCCGCAAGGAAAAAACCGTCCGGAAGCTTGAGGCCATGCAGTCCAATCTGCAGCGGCTGGGCGACCTCACGGCCGAAATCCGCCGGCAGCTGACGCCCCTCGGCAAGCAGGCCGAGGTGGCCCGCCGGGCCCAGACCGTGCAGTTCGAGGTCCGCGACGCGAAAGCCCGCCTGCTCGCCGACGAACTCGTCCGCTTGAACGAAACCCTGGAAGAGGACGTCGCCACCGAAGCCGCCCTGAAGGAACGCCGCGAAGCGGTGGAACTGGAACTCGGAGCCGGCCGGCAGCGCCAGGCCGAGGTGGAGCGGCTCGCCGCCGAAGCCACCCCCCGCCTGAACGCGGCCCGGGATTCCTGGTACCAGCTTTCCGCCTCCCGCGAGCGGCTCCGTGCACTCGGATCCCTCGCCGCCGAACGGCGCCGCCTGCTCGGCAGCTCCGATTCCGTGCCCGATTCCGGGCGCGACCCGGAACAGCTCGAACGTCAGGCGGCACGGGTCCGGGAAGAACAGTCCGCCTTGGATCAGGACATCGTCGCCCGCAACGCAGCCTTGGAGCGGGCCGGCCGCTCGCGCCAGGAAGCCGAGGAGCTGGCGGCCGCCGAGGACAAGCGGCTGACCGCCGTGCTGCGTGCCGCCGCCGACCGCCGCGAAGGCATTGCCCGGCTCGTCGGGCAGCTCGGTGCGGCACGGTCCAAGGTCGAGGCCGCCGAGGCCGAACGCGGCCGCCTGCGCGAATCCATGTCCGCGGGGGAGGAGCGCCGCCGCCTGGCGCAGCAGGAATTCACCGCCCTCGAGTCCCAGGTGGCCGGGGTGGAGGACGGCGAGGAGAGCCTGGACGCCGAGTACGAGGAGGCCACCGCGCTCCTGGACGGCATCGAGGCCGAGATCGAAATGCTCAGGAACACCGAGCGCGAACAACTCCGCGAACGGGACGCGCTCACGGCCCGCCGCGACGCCCTCCAGCTCGGCCTGAACCGCAAGGACGGCTCCGGCCGCGTGCTCTCCTCCGGCGCCGAAGGCGTGCTCGGCGCGCTGTCCGACATGCTTGCAGTCGAACCCGGCTACGAGACCGCCGTCGCCGCAGCCCTCGGCAACCATTCGGACGCGGTGGTGGTGTCCGGTTCCGACGCCGCGAAGGCCGCGGTGCAGCTCCTGAAGGACGACGACGGCGGCAGGGTGTCGCTGCTGCTCGCGGACGGCGGCGCAGCAGCACAGCCGGACGCCGGGCAGCTTCCCGTCTTGCCGGAGGGCGCCCGCTGGGCCACCGCGCTGATCCGTGCGAGCAGTGGTGCCGGTGCGAACAACGGCAGCGCGGACGCCTCGGTTGCGGCGGCCCTGCTGGCGGGCACCGCCGTCGTTGAGGGCCTGGATGCCGCAGCGGAACTGATCGCCCGCCACCCCGGGCTGACCGCGGTGACCCGCGCCGGCGACGTCTTTACGGCACTGACTGTCAGCGGTGGTTCCGCGGACGCGCCGTCGCTGCTTGAGGTGCAGGCCGCCGTCGACGACGCCGAAAGCCGCCTCGCCGCCCTCACCGCCGGGCTCGAACGGGGCCGCTTCTCCCTGGCGGCCGCCGAAGCCCGCCGCGGTGAGGCACAAGTACGCACCGACGCCGCCCTTGACAAGCTGCATGACTCCGACGCCCGGCTCGCGGCCGTCGCTGAACGGCTCGGGCACCTGAACTCCCAGCTGCGCAGCGCCGTCGCTGAAAGCGACCGCCTCGCCGACTCGCTTGCGAAGGCCGAGCTGAACATCGCCGTCGCCGAAGAGGCACTCGAGGCCGCGGCAGAGCGCCTCGCCGCGGCCCAGGAAGCCCCGGAGGAAGACGAACCGTCCACCGAACAGCGGGATGCCCTCGCAGCAGCTGCCAGTAACGCCCGGGCCCACGAGATGGAGGTGCGCCTGGGGCTGCGCAGTGCCGAGGAACAGCTCAACGCCACCGCCAACCGGGCGGCGTCGCTCGAACGCGCGGCAGCCACCGAACGCCGTGCCCGTGAGGAAGCCGCCCGCCGGGCCGAGCGCCGCAAGGCCCAGGCCGCCCGGGCCGCCTCCGTGGCACGCGCCGTGGAACACGCCGTGCGCTTTATCGACGTCTCCGTGGAACTCGCCGCTGACGCCCGGGACCAGGCTGAAGCCGTCAAGGAGGAACGGGACAAGGAACTCGCCGGGCTGCGCAGCAGCAACGACGAGCTGGCCAGGGAACTGGCCGGCCTGACCGATTCGGTGCACCGCGACGAACTTGCCCGGGCCCAGCAGCGGCTGCGCATCGAGGCCCTCGAAGCACGCTCCGTCGAAGAACTCGGGCTGTCCCCGGAACAGCTCGTGGCGGACTACGGCCCGGACCAGCCCGTACCGCTGCCTGCCGATGGCAAGGACAAATGGGCCGAACTGCGCGCCGAGGTGGACGAGGACGGCACACCTGTCCCCGCTGGAAAGCCCTTCGTCCGCGAAGAGCAGGAGAAGCGGCTGCGCAAAGCCGAACGCGAGCTCGCCGCCCTGGGCAAGGTCAACCCCCTTGCCCTGGAGGAATTCGCCGCGCTCGAAGAGCGCCACCAGTTCCTCAGCACCCAGCTCGAAGACCTGAAAGCGAGCCGCAAGGATCTGCTGGACATCATCAAAGAGGTGGACAAGCGGGTGGAGCAGGTGTTCTCCGAAGCCTTCGCCGACACGTCCAAGCAGTTCGACCACGTCTTCGCCCGCCTGTTCCCCGGTGGGGAGGGCCGGCTGGTGCTGACCGAGCCGGACGACATGCTCACCACCGGCATCGAGGTGGAAGCCCGGCCCGCCGGGAAGAAGATCAAGCGGCTGTCCCTGCTCTCCGGCGGCGAACGCTCGCTGACCGCCGTGGCCCTGCTCGTGGCGATCTTCAAGGCCCGGCCCTCGCCGTTCTACGTCATGGACGAAGTGGAAGCTGCCCTGGACGACACCAACCTGGGCCGGCTCATCACGATCTTCGAGGAACTGCGCGAATCCAGCCAGCTGATCGTGATCACCCACCAGAAACGCACCATGGAAGTAGCGGACGCGCTGTACGGGGTGACCATGCGCGGCGACGGGGTGTCCACCGTCATCAGCCAGCGCATCGACGCCGAGGTGTAACCGGTTTCGGCGGGGGACGTCATCGGGCTGTGAGAAGCTAGGGGAGTGAACGATCTCCTCCCCGTTATCCTGTCCATAGCCGCTGCCCTGGTGGTCATCGGCGGGCTGATCCCGGTGCTCCTGAAGGCGCGGAAATCCGCCGCCAAGTACCCTGGAACGCGCGACGCCAACGACCCGGCAACCCCGCGTGCCAGCGGAACCCTGGTGGAAGAGCGCGACCGTGCCGTCGACGAACGGAAGGCTCCGGCCGGCGTCGTCGATGCAGCCGAGGCTCCCGAGGTGGACCTCACGGAAGAGCCCGCCGGGCTCGAAACCGTGCAGGTCGAGACACCCGCCCCGGTGGAAGGCCGGCTCCAGCGGCTCCGCGCCCGCCTGGTCAAGTCCAACAACATTCTCGGCAAGGGCCTGCTGGCCCTGCTGGCCGGCGACAAGATCGACGAGGACGTCTGGGACGAGGTCGAGGAGACCCTGCTTCTTGCCGACCTCGGCACCGAACCCACCATGGAACTGGTGGATGCCCTCCGTGAGCGCGTCAAAGTGCTGGGCACCCGCAGCCCGGAACACGTCAAGGCGCTGCTGCGCGAGGAACTCATCAAGCTCGTCGATCCGACCATGGACCGCAGCCTGAAGGTCGAACGCAAGAACGGCCACCCCGCCGTCATGATTGTGGTGGGCGTCAACGGCGTCGGCAAGACCACCACGGTGGGCAAGCTTGCCCGCGTGCTGGTCGCCGAGGACAAGGACGTGATCCTCGGCGCGGCGGACACCTTCCGTGCCGCCGCGGCCGAGCAGTTGGCCACCTGGGGCAAGCGCGTCGGCGTCCCCACCGTGAAGTCCGACGTCGACGGCGCCGATCCTGCCTCCGTCGCCTTCGAGTCGGTGAAAGCCGGTATCGAACAGGAAGTCGACGTGGTCATGGTCGACACCGCGGGCCGCCTGCAGAACAAGGTGGGCCTGATGGACGAACTCGGCAAGGTCAAGCGCGTCATCGAAAAGCTCGCCGAAGTGGACGAGGTCCTGCTTGTCCTGGACGCCACCACGGGCCAGAACGGCATGAACCAGGCGAAGGTCTTCGCCGAGGTGGTCAACATCACCGGCATCGTCCTCACCAAGCTGGACGGCACCGCGAAGGGCGGCATCGTCGTCGCGATCCAGAAGGCCCTCGGGGTGCCGGTCAAGCTCGTGGGCCTGGGCGAGGGTCCCGACGACCTCGCGCCGTTCGAGGCCGAGACATTCGTGGACGCCCTGCTCGACTAGCCGCACGCCCCCGGGGGGCGCGCCCTGCTCGACTAGCCGCACGCCCCCGGGGGGCGGGAACACTGAAGAAGAAAAGCCCGGCCGCCCGCAGAATGATCCTGCGGGCGGCCGGGTTTTTGTGTGCTCCGGGCTTTATGCGCCGGATTCAGTACGTGAAGTGCAGCACTGTAATGGTTCCGGAGGTCAGCGGGAACTTCTGCACGCTGGAACCCTGGACGAAATCCATGACCATGGGCCGCTTGCTGCCGGCCACCGGGAGCGCCTTCCTGCCGTCGATCACCGTGGCACCCGCCGCGGTGTAACCGGGGCCGGCCATCTGCGTCATGGTTCCGGCCTTGGGCTTTCCGGGCAGGCTGAGCGTGACCGTGACCTGGCCGTCCTTCTGCGGGTCGTTCTTGTTGGCGATGTACACGCTGGTGCTGCCGTCCCCGCCCTTGACTGCATAGGCGTAGCTCAGCCCGCCGCCGGACTGCTCCAGCTTCAGGAATCTGCCGGTTCCCACGTCCGAGACCATGGCCAGGCCGAAGTAGCTCGGGTTCTCCTCGATCGCGCCATCAGGCTGCAGGTACGTGCCGCCTGAGCAGATGGGCGAGAGCGGCGGGCCGCCGACGCAGGTGATCAGCGAACTGTGGAAACCGAGGCGCTTGATGCCCTGCTGGAGTCCGTTCATCGCGAATTCGCTGTACCAGAGGGCCGAAGCGTGGTTCTTGGTGGTCGGGTTGGTCCCCGGGCAGGCGGACGGGCCGGTCTCCGTGAGCCAGGTCGGCAGGCCGGCGGCCGTCGCGGGCTGCATCGCCCTGCGGTCGTAGTCCCGCACCCGGGGATGCATGTAGTCGCTCATCAGGTTCGCCATGGTCGGCTCGTCCCCGGGCTCGCTGCCGGAGCAGCTGGAGAGCGGGTAGTAGTGGAAGGACACGATGCGCTGCTGCGGCAGGGGATTGGCGGCGAAAGCTTTCCACCAGGCTTCGGAATAGGTGCCGGGGCCGATGATGGGCACACCGGGTGCCGCCGGGTTGATCGCCTCGGCGTAGGCCTTGAGCTCGTTGAGGTAATCGGGGATGCCCCAGGTTCCGGGGCGCAGGCCGTTGTTGGGGTAGCCGTTCGGTTCGTTGCCGATCGTCAGGCCCACCAGCCGCTTGCCGAAGATCCGGGCCGCGTGCCGGCTCATGTCGGCCGCGCGGGCGGGATCGTAGTGGCCGAGGTCCACGGTGAGGTTTACCGTGCCGTCGATGGCGTCCACGAGGGTCTTGACGCGTTCAAGGTCCTGGGGCGTCACCGTCCGCGCGGGGTGTGCCTTGTCGCCCTGCCTGTCGGCGGGCATGGCTTCGCCGGAGGAGGTCCAGAAGAAGCGCCGGTCCACGGCGTTCCCGCCGAAGCGCAGCAGCGGCTTGCCCAGCCCCTTGAGGGTCGCCACGAGATCGGCGTTGGCTGAGCTGAGGCCGGGATCGGCGAGGTCCGTGGCTTCAAGGGAGAGCCCCACTGCGCCTTCGTCGATCGAGGTGCCAAGCTCCGCGTCCGAGATGTTGACGGTCAAGGGGGCCACCGGGCGGGTCGCCGAGGCCTGCGGCCCGGGTTGCTTGTAGTAGCTCAGGCCCGGCTGCTTCGTGAACTTCGGTGCCGGGCTCGGCACTACGGCTCCGCTTGGGGCGCCAGGCTGCTGGGCATTCAGGACGAACGGCACGGCGATCGCCGCCCCGGCCACCAGGGCGCCCGTGGCGACCAGGGCGACTACTTTGCCCTTGCGTGCCTTGGCGCGTCGTGGTCGTCGGTCGGCGGGTTGACCGCCGCTGGGCAGGTGGTCAGGGGTGGCCACGGTGAAGTACCTCCGGGAAGGGTGGGATTGGTCCTTCAGCCAGCCTAGACGATGTAAAGCGGGCTCTTTCCCCGCCTAGGAAACATGCGGCTATGCCGCCTGGCGTCCAGGCAGCGTTTCGGGCGCGGTCAGCCACCAGGCAGCGGAAAGCAGCAGCAGGCTTCCGGTCGCGGCAAAGGCCCAGCCGTAACCGAAGGCGTCGGCGAGCACGCCGGCCAGGACCGGGCCGACGATCGCTCCGGCGTCGGCAGCCATCTGGAAGGTGGCCAGCACCTTCCCCCCGGAACGGCCCTGTCCGAGGATGTCGCCGACGGCGGCCTGCTGGGCCGGGTTGAGCACACCGGAGCCGAAACCCGCCACGGCTGAGACAAGGAGGAACGTGGCCAAGCTGTCCGTCAGGCCGATGGACGCCGTCGCGAGCCCTGTGACGGCAAGACCGGCAGTGATCAGCGGCTTGCGGCCGATCCGGTCCGCGAGGCGGCCGGAGAAGCTCAGGGCCACGGCGTTGCCGCCCGCGAACACCGCGAGGGCCCAGCCTGCGGAGGCCGTTCCTGCCTGGAGGACGGCGACGGCGAACAGGGGCACCGTGGCCATGCGCACGCCGAAGACCGCCCAGCCGTTGCTGAAGCCGGAAAAGAGCGACGCCCTGTAGGCCGGATTGGCCATGGCCTCGCGCATCGGCATGGCCGGGGCGGCGGTCCCGGCCCCAGGGCCGGCGGATGGCCGGGCCCCGAGCTGGAACCGGACCAGCAGGGCGGCCAGCACCAGAGCCGCGGCGTAGGCCAGGAACGGCACCCTCAGGCCGAAGCCGGCCAGCAGGCCACCGACCACGGGGCCGAGAACGCTGCCCAGCAGGAACGCCGAGGAATAGGCGCCGGACACCCGGCCCCGGCTTTCGGGCGGTGCGAGCCGGATCAGCAGGCCCATGGCAGCCACGGTGAACATCACCGACCCCGCGCCGCCGAGCCCCCGGAAGATGAGCAGCTGCCAGTAGTCCTGGGCAAAGGCGCAGGCCGCCGTCGAGACCGCCACGATCAGGAGGCCGGACACGTACACCGTGCGCTCGCCCAGCTTGCCGATCAGGGCGCCGCCGGCCGGGGCGAAGGCCAGGCGCATGAAGGCGAAGATGCTCACGATCACCGCGGCGGCGGTGGCGCCGACATCGAACGTGGTGGCGAACTGCGGCAGTACGGGAGCCACGAGACCGAAGCCGAGGGCAATCAGGAACGCCGCCAGCAGCATCACCTTGATGTCGCGGGGCAGCGCCGGGCGCCGGAGCGGGGTGTGGGAACCGGAAGCGGTTTCCCGGGTTGTTTCTCGCATGCGGCGGCTGACCTCAAGGTTGGCGGGGTTTCGGGGCGGTGCTTCCAAGGTAACAAAGGCCGTGCGCCGATGACTCCGACGGCCTGGTGTGACCCACGAAACATCGTTGTAACGCGGAGGATATGCACCATTTACGTTTGGGAAGTTCTTGTAACAGGCGCGCAATCTAAATCCCGCGCGGGCGAAACACTGCGAGCTGAAACTTTTGTGTAGAACGCAAACGGCGTTGGTACAGGCGGCACTTGCCGCATAAAGCAGAGAGGACGCAGACCATGGAATTTACCGCCGGTCTCGTTTGGCTCCTGGTCGCAGCAGCACTCGTGCTGTTCATGACCCCGGGCCTGGCATTCTTCTACGGCGGCATGACCCGTGCCAAAGCCGCCCTGAACATGATGATGATGAGCTTCATCGCCATCGGCACCGTGGCCATTGTCTGGGTACTGTGGGGCGCCTCCATGTCCACCAGCAACGAGGACAACTTCTTCCAGATCTTCGCGAACCCCTTCAGTCACTTCGGCCTTCACAACTTCACCGAACCGGCCGATCTGTTGAAGGTCGGCTACGCCGCCACCTTCGCCATCATCACCGTGGCGCTGATCTCCGGCGCCATCGCCGACCGTGCCAAGTTCTCGGCCTGGACCCTCTTCACCCCGCTCTGGGCCACCCTGGTCTATGCGCCCATGGCTTACATGGTCTGGGGCGGCGGCCTTTTCTCGGCTGACGGCTGGTTCGGCAAGACCTTCGCCCCGGTCATCGACTTCGCCGGCGGCACCGTGGTGCACATCAACGCCGGTGTGGCCGGCCTGATCCTCGTGCTGATCATCGGCAACCGCAAGGGCTTCGGCAAGGACCCGAACCACCGTCCCCACAATGTGCCCCTGATCATGCTTGGCGCAGCCATCCTGTGGTTCGGCTGGTTCGGCTTCAACGCCGGTGCCGCCGCCACGGTGGAGCAGGGCGGCCTGATCTGGATCAACACCCTCGTTGCCCCGGCTGCTGCCATGCTCGGCTGGCTCGTGGTGGAACGCATCCGCGACGGCCACCCGACCTCGCTTGGCGCGGCTTCCGGTGTGGTTGCCGGCCTCGTGGCCATCACCCCGGCCTGCGCGAACGTTTCCCCGCTGGGCGCCATCGCCCTCGGCGCGGTGGCCGGCGTCGCCTCGGCTCTCGCTGTCGGCCTGAAGTTCAAGCTCGGCTACGACGACTCGCTCGACGTCGTGGGTGTCCACCTTGTCTCCGGTGTCATTGGCACCGTGGCCATCGGGTTCCTTGCCACCCCCACCCAGGGCGCTGCCGGCCTCTTCTACGGCGGCGGCACCACCCAGCTCGTGGCCCAGGTCCTGGCGGCACTCGCCTCGATCGCCTTCACCGCGGTCATGACGTTCGTCATCGCGTACCCGATCCACAAGATCATGGGCTTCCGGATCTCCGAGCGCCAGGAAATCGCCGGCGCGGACCTGAGCCTGCACGCCGAAACCGCCTACGAATTCGGCGTCGGCGGACACGGCGGCAGCTTCCAGCCACTCCATGACCTGATCACCGGCAAGAAGTCGGCTCCGGCCGAGGCCGAAGAAACCACCGAAGCCACCACTGCAAGCAAGGAGAGTGTCCAGGCATGAAGCTCATCACCGCGATTGTCCGTCCGGAGAAGCTTGAGGCTGTCCGCGAAGGCCTCGAGGCCTACGGCGTCCAAGGACTGACGGTCAGCGCGGCCAGCGGATACGGCCGCCAGCGCGGCTACACCGAGGTGTACCGGGGAGCCGAGTACAACGTCGACCTCCTTCCGAAGATCCGCATCGAGGTACTGGCCACCGACGAACAGGCCGACGACATCCTGGATGTCCTGATCGCCTCGTCCAACACCGGACGCGCCGGCGACGGCAAGGTCTGGACGGTGGACGTCCACGAGGCAGTGCGGGTCCGCACCGGAGAACGCGGCGCAGCCGCTATCTAGAAGGACCAGCGCAGCCGCCGCTTGATCGGCAGGCTGTCCGCCGGAGGCAAGGAACGGGCCGGGTACCAGCAAGGTACCCGGCCCGTTCTTCTGTGTCCGGCTTGTCCTGCTGTCCGGCACGTCTTTTGTCCGGCGGAGTCAGCGCTCGACGGCGCGGCGGAGTCAGCGCTCGACGGCGGTGGGCCATTCCGCGGGACCGGCACTTCCGGCGTCGTACTTCTCCAGCGGGACCGAATCCCTGGCCCAGGCGGCAAGGACCGGTTCCACGATCCGCCAGCACTGTTCCGCGGTGTCGCCGCGCACGGACAGCAGGGGGTCGCCGTTGATCACGCCCTCAAGCACTTCACCGTAGGGGAGCAGTTCGGAGGCATTGAGCTCTGCCAGGAGCGTGGTGCGGTCAAGGCTGAAGATGTCGCCGGGGCCGTTGACGTCGACGTCGAGCTTCAGCGTGTCCGGGCCGAAGCCGATCCGCAACTGGTTGGGCGCGTCCACGCCTTGGAAACCGTCAGGCAGGTGGGGCACGGGGCGGAAGGTGACCACGGCTTCCTTGCGCTTGATGCCCAGGGCCTTGCCCGAGCGCAGGGTGAAGGGAACGCCCTTCCAACGCCAGTTGTCGATGCCCACCTGCACCTCCGCGAGGGTTTCGGTGTTGCGGGAGGCGTCCACGCCTTCCTCGGCCGCGTAGTCGGGAATGTCGCGGCCGCCAATGGTTCCGGCGCTGTAGCGGGCACGGCGGGTTGAATTCCTGTACGGGGTGGTGATGCTGCTGGCGCGCAGGACGGTCGAGATGGCATCGCGGAGGTCGCGCTCGCCGATGGTGGCCGGGGCGTCGATGGCCAGCAAGGCCATGATGTGCAGCAGGTGGCTTTGGATCATGTCCCTCAGGGCGCCGGCTCCGTCGTAATACCGCGCACGCCCCTCCAGGGCCAGGTCCTCGTCGAAGATGATCTCCACTTTCTCGATGTGCTCGCGGTTCCACACCGGTTCGAGGAAGCGGTTGGCGAAGCGCAGGCCCAGGATGTTCAGCACCGTGGCCTTTCCCAGGAAGTGGTCCACGCGGTGGACGTGGTCCTCCGGGACCAGCCGTGCCAGCGTCCGGTTCAGGGCCTCCGCGGAGCCGACGCCGGAACCGAAGGGTTTTTCCAGGACCAGCCGGGTGCCCGCCGGAAGGTGCTCCCGGTCCAGGATTTCGCAGGCCTTCTGGCTGACCTGCGGCGGAAGGGCGAAATACACGGCAACGGGCGCTTCCAACCCGCCGATCAGTCCGGCCAGGCTGCCCTCCGCGGTGACGTCGATGCCATGGTAGGCGGTGCCCTTTTCCATGGCGGCGAGGGCCGCCTTGCCCTCTGCGCCGGCGGATTCGGCAGCTTCGGCGAAGGAATCGTGGACCCGTTTGGCCCACTGCGCCGGGGTCCACTGATCCGAGCCTGCGCCCACCAGCTTCAACCCCGAAGCCCGTCCCGAGGCCACCAGCCGGGCCAGCCCCGGCAGCAGCAGCCGGCCGGTGAGGTCCCCGGAAGCACCGAGGATGAGCAGTGTTTTCACAGTGTTTTCGCTGGTCACTGTGCCAGCATGCCATCTTGGAGGTGCAACTTGGTACCCTAGATAGTCGGGTCCCGCAGCCACGTCGAATCAGTGTTGTCGTCGAATCAGGGTTGTCCGGGACAAAGATCGGCAATGATGCAGGCGTGCCCCTTAGGCCGCCATCCGTAGACCATTGAAAGAAGTGCACGGCGCGTGTTCAATTCACTCTCTGACCGGTTGACAGCAACCTTCAAGAATCTCCGCGGCAAGGGCCGCCTCTCCGAGGCCGACGTCGATGCCACCGTCCGGGAGATCCGCCGCGCCCTGCTGGACGCGGACGTTGCCGTCCCCGTGGTCCGTGAATTCGCCGGACGCATCCGCGAACGTGCCCTCGGCGCCGAGGTCTCGGCCGCGCTGAATCCGAGCCAGCAGATCGTCAAGATCGTCAACGAGGAACTCGTGGAGATCCTCGGCGGGGAGACCCGCCGCATCCGGCTGGCCAAGTCCGGACCGACCATCATCATGCTCGCCGGCCTCCAGGGTGCCGGTAAGACCACCCTCGCCGGCAAGCTTGCCAAGTGGATGAAGGCCCAGGGCCATAGCCCCGTCCTCGTGGCGGCCGACCTGCAGCGTCCGAACGCAGTAACCCAGCTGCAGGTGGTCGGCGGCCGCGCCGGCGTGCCTGTGTTCGCCCCGCACCCCGGCACCACCTCCGACCTCGAGACCCCCACCGGTGACCCGGTCGCCGTCGCGAAGGCCGGCGTCGAGGAGGCCCGCCAGAAGCTGCACGACGTCGTGATCGTGGACACCGCCGGCCGTCTCGGCGTCGACGCCGAAATGATGGACCAGGCCCGCCGCATCCGCCAGGCGATCTTCCCCAACGAAGTACTTTTCGTCATCGACTCGATGATCGGCCAGGACGCGGTCAACACCGCGCAGGCCTTCGACGAAGGCGTCAACTTCACGGGCATTGTGCTGTCCAAGCTCGACGGCGACGCCCGCGGCGGTGCCGCGTTGTCCGTCTCGTCCGTGACCGGCAAACCCGTCATGTTCGCGTCGACCGGCGAGAGCTTGGACGACTTCGAGCTTTTCCACCCGGACCGAATGGCCTCGCGCATCCTCGACATGGGCGACGTCCTGTCGCTCATTGAGCAGGCGGAGAAGAACTGGGACAAGGACGAAGCCGCCCGGATGGCGAAGAAGTTCGCCGACCAGGAAGACTTCACCCTGGACGACTTCCTGGCCCAGATGCAGCAGATCCGCAAGATGGGCTCCATGAAGAAGATGCTCATGATGATGCCGGGTGCACAGAACATCCGCCAGCAGCTTGAGCAGTTCGACGAACGCGAGATCGACCGCGTTGAAGCCATCGTCCGCTCCATGACCCCGCACGAGCGTGTGGCTCCGAAGATCATCAACGGTTCCCGCCGCGCCCGCATCGCCCGCGGTTCCGGTGTGCACGTCTCCGAGGTCAACGGCCTGCTGGAACGCTTTGCCCAGGCCCAGAAGATGATGAAGAAGCTGGCCCAGGGCGGCGGCATGCCGGGAATGCCCGGGATGCCCGGCATGGGTGGCGGCGGTGCCCGCAAGGGCGGCAAGAACGCGCCCAAGAAGAAGGCCCGCTCCGGCAACCCGGCCAAGGCCGCCCAGCAGCTGCGTGAGGCCGAAGCCAAGCGCAGCGCCCCGTCGTCCGCGGCCACCGGTGCGGCCTTCGGCCAGGGCGCGGCCGACTTCGATCCTTCGCAGCTGAACCTGCCCAAGGGCTTCGACAAGTTCCTCGGCAAGTAACACCGCCTACCCCACTGGGTCGCAGTCAACGTCGTGGTGGGGGCTCAAAACGACATCTACTGCCGGTCAGTTGGGATGTCAGGGCCATGGAATACGGTGAAACAATGGAAAAGCAGCGTGTTGTCTTCGTCCACGGCGGCGGTTCATATGGAGCCGCTGCCTGGCCGAAGCAGCACGGCATGGCCTTGAAGTATGACGCCCTCTTCCTGCGGCGCCACGGCTTCGACCCCGTGGCGGAGCCTGTGGAGCCGTCCGTTGCTGCCGACGTCGCGATCATCCTCGATGCCTTGGATAGCGATGGGAATGCCGGTGGACACCTGGTGGCGCATTCCCAAGGCGCCATCCCGGCCATGCTTGTCGCCGTTGAACATCCGGAACTGGTGCGCACCCTGGTGCTGGTGGAACCGGCCTGCCTGTCCCTGACCGCGGAACTTCCCGCCACCATGGCGTACCGGAGCCTCATGGAACCCTTGTTCGGTGCCCGGCACCGGAAGGGTGATGAAGAATACCTGCAGGAGTTCCGGCGCCGCACGGCCTCCGCCGTTACCGGGCCGCCGTCGAACGAGGACCCGCAGCGCGTCGCCCGGCGGCTCAGGCTGCAGGCTCCGCCGTGGGATGCGCCGCTGCACATCGTTCCGGGCGTCCCCACCCTGGTGCTCACGGGCGGCTGGGAACCCCTGTACGAGGAGATCGCAGGCTACCTGCGCGAAACCGGTGCCCTCCACCGCGTCGCGGCAGGAGGACACCGGCCCCATGATTCGCCCGAAGGCGACCGGATCATCCGCTCCTTCATTGCGGAAGCCGGCCGGGCGCCGCAGCCAGGCTACGGGCACCCGGCCTAAGCCGGTCTAGCCGCGGTTTCCCGAGGTTTCCGGGAGCTTCAGCTCGGGCAGGTAGACCTTCCCGCCGGCCGCCAGGAATTCCTCGCTCTTTTCACGCATACCGGCATACATTTCCGCGATGGCCGCCTGCGAATCGGCCGAGCCGTACTCGTTGCGGATGTCCTGGCTGATGCGCATGGAGCAGAACTTCGGCCCGCACATTGAGCAGAAGTGCGCGGTCTTGGCCGGCTCCGCGGGGAGCGTTTCATCGTGGAACGACTCAGCGGTCACCGGGTCAAGCGACAGCGCGAACTGGTCCCGCCAGCGGAACTCGAAGCGTGCCTTGGACAAGGCGTCGTCACGTTCGTTGGCACCCGGGTGTCCCTTGGCCAGGTCTGCGGCATGTGCGGCGATCTTGTAGGTGATTACGCCGGTCTTGACGTCGTCCTTGTTCGGCAGGCCCAGATGTTCCTTCGGGGTGACGTAGCAGAGCATCGCCGTGCCGTACCGGGCGATCTCCGTGGCGCCGATGGCCGAGGTGATGTGGTCGTAGCCGGGTGCGACGTCGGTGACCAGCGGGCCGAGCGTGTAGAACGGTGCGCCCTTGCAGAGTTCCTGCTGGCGTTCGACGTTCTCGCGGACCATGTGGAACGGAATGTGGCCCGGCCCCTCGACCATCACCTGCACGTCGTACTCCCACGCGCGCTGCGTCAACTCGGCCAGGGTGTCCAGTTCGGCGAACTGGGCGGCGTCGTTGGCGTCCGCCGTCGCGCCGGGACGCAGGCCGTCGCCGAGCGAGAACGCGACGTCGTACTTGGCGAAGATCTCGCACAGTTCATCGAAGTGGGTGTAGAGGAAGTTCTCCTCGTGGTGGGCCAGGCACCAACCGGCCATGATGGATCCGCCGCGTGACACAATGCCCGTCACACGGTTGGCGGTCAGCGGCACGTAGCGCAGCAGCACGCCGGCGTGGATGGTCATGTAGTCCACGCCCTGCTCGCACTGTTCGATCACGGTGTCGCGGAAGATCTCCCACGTCAGAGCGTTGGCCTCGCCGTTGACCTTCTCCAGCGCCTGGTAGATCGGAACGGTGCCGATCGGCACGGGGGAGTTGCGGATGATCCACTCGCGGGTGGTGTGGATGTCGTCGCCGGTGGAGAGGTCCATGACGGTGTCTGCGCCCCACTGGGTGGCCCACTGCAGCTTGTCCACCTCTTCGGCGATGGAGCTGGTGACGGCGGAGTTGCCGATGTTGGCGTTGATTTTCACCAGGAAGGCCTTGCCGATGATCATCGGCTCGGACTCGGGGTGGTTGATGTTGTTGGGGATGATGGCCCGGCCGGCAGCCACTTCGCTGCGGACCAGTTCCACGTCGCAGTTTTCGCGCAGCGCCACGAAGCGCATCTCCGGGGTGACGATGCCCTGCCTGGCGTAGTGCATCTGGGTCACCGTCTTGCCTTCGACGGCGCGGCGCGGCACCGGCTGGGCGCCCTTCCACTCGGCGGAGGCGGCGCCGCGGCGCAGGGCGGACTTGCCGTCGTCGAGCAGGTTCCGTTCCCGGCCGCTGTAGGTCTCGGTGTCGCCGCGCCCTTCGATCCAGGCCGCGCGGAACGGCTCCAGGCCCACCACCGGATCGCTGCCCGGCCCGGCGGTCCGATAGACCTGCAGGGGCGCATTCGCCTCGCCGTTGGGGGAGGGCTCCAGCGCAATCTCCGTGACGGGCACGCGGATGCCTGCGGCGGGGTCCTTGATGTAGGCCAGGGAATGCGATTTCAGCGACTGCGTCACCTCGGCGGAGCCGTTTTGGGCAGGGCTGTGCTGTGCTTCTGAGGTACTCAAAGGATTACTCACTTCCTTCGCCGGCATTACCCGGACAGGTTCAACGGTCGCAGGCTGCGCCAGCCTGATCTCAGCCCATGCATGGGCCCCCGTGTGGTCGTAGTCGAAGCTACCACAGGCCCGGGCGCGGGGACCGAAAAGCCCGGATGTTACTGTGGCGGCGTGCATGAGGCAGGGCTCGGGCTGGACCGCTTGGGGGCCAGGATTGCCGTGGAAAGGGGCCTTCAGCAATGACCGTCGACGCCGGAACCGGCATCATCGAATTCAGCGGCCCGGTACTGAGCGGGCCCGCCGAGGAACGCCGCGGGCTGTGGTCCGTGGCCGGCCGGCTCACCTTCACCCGACCGCAACAGCAGCCGCAGTTTGTCCTGGACGGCTGGGTCCTGCCGGGCTTTGTGGATGCCCATTGCCACATCGGCCTCGGGCCAGGCGGTGCCGTGGACGAGGACACCGCCCGGGCGCAGGCCGCCGCAGACCTCAACGCCGGAACCCTCCTGGTGCGCGACGCCGGCGTCCCGGCGGACACCCGCTGGCTGCAGGGGAGCGCGGGCGTCCCCCGGATCATCCGCTCAGGCCGGCACATCGCCCGCAGCCGGCGCTACCTGCGGGGCCTTGCCGTGGAGGTCGAACCGGAACAACTCGTGCAGGAAGCCCGGAAGCAGGCCCGTGCGGGCGACGGCTGGGTGAAGCTCGTGGGGGACTGGATCGACCGCTCCGCCGGTGACCTCAGGCCCTCCTTCCCCGCCGCCGTCGTCAGGGATGCCGTCGCCGCCGCCCACGACGAAGGTGCCCGCGTGACAGCCCACTGTTTCGCCGAGGACACCATCGATGACATGCTCGACGCCGGCATCGACTGCATCGAGCACGCCACCGGGCTGCTGCCCCGGCACATCCCGCGCCTGGTGGAGCAGGCCGTGCCGATCGTGCCCACCCTGGTTAACATCGCCACGTTCCCGGACATCGCCCGGCAAGCCGAAGCCAAGTTCCCCCGCTACGCCGCACACATGCTGGCGCTCTGGGAGAGCCGCCACGAGCGGATCGGGGAAGCGTACGACGCCGGAGTCCGGATCCACGCGGGAACGGACGCCGGAAGCGTCATCAAGCACGGCCGCATCGCCGAGGAGATCCTCGAACTGCACCGCGCGGGGCTCCCCGCCGCAGCGGCCCTCGACGCCGCCTGCTGGTCAGCGCGTAAGTGGCTGGGCGCCGGGGCCATCAGCGAAGGAGCCCCGGCCGACGTCGTGCTCTGCGCTGAGGATCCACGGCAGACACTGGCGAGCGTCGCCCGGCTGAAGCATGTGGTGCTCGGCGGGAAAGTTGTCAGATAACCCTTGGAATAAATTGAAGCTTCAAGTAATTTAGTAAGAGTAGAAGCGCCGATCGACGGCGCCAACACTTTTCGGGAGTTTCAATGACCGCAGCATCCACGCAGGACCTGCTTCCTGCCGATCTCACCATGGGTACCGTCATGCTCAAGGTCGGCGACATGAAGCTCATGGGCGACTACTATGGCAACGCCCTGGGCCTGGATGTCGTGGCCGAGCAGGACGGCGGGCTCTACTACGGCCGTCTCGGGAAGCCCCTGGTGCACCTCGCCCCGGCTGTGGGCCTGCAGATCCCCGGGCGCAGCGAGGCCGGACTCTTCCACACCGCCCTGCTGTTTGAAGACCGTGCCGCGCTCGCAGCCACGATCGCGACGGCGGCGCAGTACGAGCCGCGCGCCTTCGTCGGAAGCGCGGACCACCTGGTCAGCGAGGCTTTCTATTTCACCGACCCCGAGGGCAACGGAATCGAGCTTTACTACGACAAGCCCCGTGACGGCTGGGAATGGAACGGCACCTCCGTGGTCATGGACAGCCTTCCGCTGCCGCCGCAGCGCTACCTCCAGGAACACCTGAGCGAGGAAGCGGTGGCCGGCCAGCACGCCGCCGGCGCCGGTGTCGGGCACGTCCACCTGCAGGTGGGCGACGTGCAGACCGCCCAGGACTTCTACGTCGACACCCTCGGATTCGAGCGGACCGCGGGATGGCACGGCCAGGCCTTGTTCGTCTCCGCAGGCGGCTACCACCACCACATGGCCATGAACGTCTGGAACAGCCGCGGTGCCGGCCCGCGCCGCGACACGCTGGGCCTGGGCGAAGTGGTGATCGAAGTGCCGTCCGGCGACGACGTCGGGGCGCTGGCAGACCGCCTCAAGGCCGCGGGAATCGAATCCCACCACACCGGACTGGAACTGCGCTTCGAAGATCCGTGGCGCAACCGGCTCCGCGTAGCCGTCCGTTAAGCCACGCGGTCCGTTACGCTGATCGGGACGGCGCGATTCCGGTATTTCCGGCCGTCGCCAGGCCTGCATTGGAACGGATGAATGAGAGTGTTTTCCATGGGTTTTGCCGAAATTTTTGTTGCCACCCACGATGAAGCGCTCAAGCGGGCGGCTGCCCTGGAAAGTGGCGGCGACGTGGCCGGGGCGGCCGTCCGCATCCCCGGCATCAGCGATTTCGAAGTGGAGCAGCTGGGGGACCTGGCCGGCACCGCGGTCCACGCCGCGGGCGCGGACTACGAGCTGGCCATGGTCGACGTCACCAGCGACGCGCTCCTGGGCGTGCCTGCCGCCATGGTGCGCGCCCTCTCCGAGCTGCTCAGCTACGAAAGTGAAGGCGAGGGCAACGTCCTGGACGACGTCGCCGCAAGCTGGGCCGCGCAGGAAGACATGCCCTTCGGCGTCGAGGAGTCCCGGGGCTACGTCCAGCAGTTGGCGGCGCTGGCCGCCGACGTCGAAAAGTCCGAACGGGCCGGGCTCTACGTCTGGTCCGTCTGAACGGTCTCGCGGGTTCCTTCCGGGGCGCCTCCGGCGCGCGCGACACCCCGGACGCTCCGGTTCGAATTCCCGTCCGCCATCTGGCACAATGGACAGGTACTCGATCCGTGCGGCCCCTCTCTCCGTGCGCGCATCCTGTCCTTAGAACCCTCAAGTACGGCCCGCCCCACGGGTGCAGAACGACGGGTTCACCCTCGTTTCAGAAACAGGAGTGACCACAAAAGTGGCCGTTAAGATTCGCCTCAAGCGCTTCGGTAAGATGCGCGCACCGTACTACCGCATCGTTGTCATGGACGCCCGCGCCAAGCGCGATGGCCGTGCCATCGAAGAAATCGGCAAGTACCACCCCACCGAGGAGCCCTCGTACATCGAGGTCGCCTCCGAGCGGGCCCAGTACTGGCTGTCCGTCGGCGCCCAGCCGACCGAGCAGGTTGCCGCCATCCTGAAGATCACCGGTGACTGGCAGAAGTTCAAGGGCCTGCCGGGCCAGGAAGGCACCCTGAAGACCAAGGCTCCGAAGGAAGCCTTCGTCGCTCCGGAAAAGGGTTCCGTGATCATCCCCGAAGCCATCACCAAGAAGGCCAAGAAGGAAGAGGCCGCTGAGGAAGCCGAAGCTCCCGAGGCAGAAGCCACCGAGGCCGAGTAAATTGCTGGCAGAAGCGCTCGAACACCTGGTCCGCGGCATTGTCGACAGCCCTGAGGATGTCAAGGTCAGTGCCAGGAACAACCGCCGCGGTGAATCGCTCGAGGTCCGGGTCCACCAGGACGACCTCGGCCGGGTCATCGGCCGCCAGGGACGCACCGCACGCGCACTGCGCACTGTGATCGCGGCTCTGGCCGGTGGCGAGCAGGTCAGGGTCGACGTCGTCGACACCGACCGCCGCCGGTAGACGCGCTCAGCAATAGCTGGACTTTGGATCCGGTCCCGCCGCCAGATAATGGTGGAGGGGCCGGATTCCTTTTTTCGCCCCCATCAGACTTTTCGGGCCGCCCGCCGCAGCGGCGCGGCACAGCGTAGGAAATCAGAGGAAACCATGCAGCTTCAGGTGGCCAGGATCGGAAAGCCCCACGGAATCCGCGGCGAGGTGACGGTCCAGGTGCTCACCGACGCGCCCGAGGCCCGCTTCGTTCCCGGCACCGAATTCCGCGTGGAACCGGCCAAGTTCGGCCCGCTGACCATCCGCAGCGCCCGCTGGAACAAGGACATCCTGCTGCTCGGTTTCGAGCAGGTCGCGGACCGCAATCGTGCCGAGGAAATCCGCGGCGCCAAGTTGTTCGTCGAAACCGAAGAGCTTGAGGACGACGGCGAGGAGGGCTGGTACGAGCACGAGCTGGTGGGCCTCGAAGCCCGGGTCGGCTCGCAGGTGGTAGGCCGGGTCACCGCCTTGAACACCATGCCCGCGCAGGACCTGCTGGTCATCGAAGGCGACGATGGCACGGAAATCCTGGTGCCTTTCGTCGAGGAGATCGTCCCCGAGGTCAACCCTGAAGGCGGCTACGTGCTGCTCGTACCGCCGCCCGGGCTGTTCGAGCTCAACAGCGACGACACGAAGGACGCCGGTTCCGAGGGCGCCGGTTCCGAGGGCGACGGGCGTGAAGGCGACGGGGCCCGCGCGTGAGGATTGACGTCGTCAGCATCTTCCCGGACTACCTGGCCCCGCTGGAGCTTTCGCTCATCGGCAAGGCGCGCCAGGACGGCATCCTGGACCTCAACGTCCACGACCTCCGCAGCTTCACCACGGACAAGCACCGCACGGTTGACGACACGCCCTACGGCGGTGGCGCCGGCATGGTGATGAAGCCTGAACCGTGGGCGCAGGCCCTCGAATCCGTGGCCGCCGCAGCGCCGGGCGACCGGCGGCCGGTGCTGGTGGTTCCCTCGCCGGCGGGGGAGCGCTTCACCCAGGCCACCGCCTACGAACTCGCCGAAGAAGAGCATCTCGTGTTCGCCTGCGGCCGCTACGAAGGCATCGACGAGCGGGTCATCGAATGGGCGGCGGAGCACTTTACCGTCCGACCCATGAGCTTGGGCGACTACGTGCTCAACGGCGGCGAAGTGGCGGTGCTTGCCATGGTCGAGGCCATCGGAAGGCTCCTGCCCGGCGTCGTCGGCAACCCCGAATCGCTCATCGAGGAATCGCATTCGGACGGGCTCCTCGAATATCCGGTCTACACCAAGCCCTCCAATTGGCGCGACCGCGACGTTCCAGAGATCCTGCTCAGCGGCAACCATGGCAAGATCGCCCGCTGGCGCCGCCACGAACAGTTCCGGCGCACCGCCGCGCGCCGTCCGGACCTCCTGGACGGGTTCGACGCCGGCACCCTGGACCGCGCGGACCGCACCGCATTCGCCGAACTCGGGTACGACGTCGTCGACGGCCGCCTGCGCCGGCGCGGCGGAAACGGCGCAGGGGGCAACCCGCCGGCCTGACGGAGGGGAGTCCGCGACGGAACAGCCGAAAGGCGATCCGGAAAAAGCCGTGCGGGAATTGGCCGGGCGCCCGGTGGTATGGCAAAATTATTCTTTGTGTCTGCTGGGTCCGCACCTGCCACAGGGGGAGCGCAACCAACAGCCGGACACGCGGCACCGCCGATCAGTGGCGGAGCCGCTCTTTTGAACTTCGGCGGCAATTTCCGGACAGCTCCGGGCTTGGCCGCCGTGACCCAAAGTGGATGACCTGTGGCGTCCACCAGGAGTGGATCAATGCATATCCTCGATAGCGTAGATGCAGCATCGCTGCGCAACGATGTTCCCGAGTTCCGCGCCGGTGACACCCTCAAGGTTCACGTGAACATCATCGAAGGCAAGAACTCCCGCGTCCAGGTCTTCCAGGGCTTCGTCCTGGGCCGCCAGGGTGACGGCGTCCGCGAGACCTTCACGGTCCGCAAGGTCTCCTTCGGTGTCGGTGTTGAGCGTACCTTCCCGGTGCACTCCCCGATCATCGAAAAGATCGAGGTCGTCACCAAGGGTGACGTCCGCCGCGCCAAGCTCTACTACATGCGCGAACTGCGCGGTAAGGCTGCGAAGATCAAGGAAAAGCGCGACTTCAACAAGTAAGTCTTCCGACTTACGCAGCGGGTCCCGTGATCGTCCCGGCCGCGCAATCGGCAACGCAACAGGGATACGAATCATGGACCACGCAGAACGCCAGCCCCGGAAACAGGGCTGGCGTTTTGTTTTGCTCGGAGTGGTCCTGGCAGTGGCCATCAGCGGCCTGGTCCGTTCGCTCTGGATCGACGTCTACTTCATTCCTTCGGAATCGATGGAACCGCTCCTCGGCACCGGGGACCGGATCCTGGTCTCCCGCACCGATTTCGGTTCCGAACCCATCCGACGCGGCGACATCGTGGTTTTCGACGGCCGCGGGACCTTTGCGCCCCTCAACAGCGGCAAGGGCCCACTGGCAGACGCGGCGGCCGCCGTCGGGCATTGGCTGGGCCTGACCGGCAGCGACACCACCTACGTGAAGCGGGTCATCGGCATCCCGGGGGACCACGTGCGCTGCTGCGGTGTGGACGGCAGGCTCACAGTCAACGGTCAGGCAGTTGAGGAATCCTACCTGTATCCGGGGGACGCGCCGAGCGCGCAGCAGTTCGACGTCGTGGTCCCTGGCGGCCGCCTCTGGCTCATGGGCGACCACCGCTCGCGCTCCGCGGATTCCCGCAGCCTGCTGGGCGCCCCGGGCGGCGGACTGGTTCCTGTGGAGCGGGTGATCGGCAGGCCGGTCCGGATCATCTGGCCACTTGATAGATTGGCAGAACTGCCAAGGCCTGCCGTGGCCGAACCACCTTCTAAGAACGGACAGTAGATGCCGGAGAATCCCGAACAGGAAGCCTCGACGCCGGAAGAGGACGGCAAGAAGGGTAATCAGTTCCTGCTCTGGCTCAAAGAGATCGGCACGGTGGTGGGCATCGCCATCGTGTTGTCCTTCCTCATCAAGACCTTCCTGTTCAAGGCGTTCTTCATCCCGTCCGAGTCGATGGTGGCAACCTTGGAGAAGGACGACCGGATCTTCGTGAACCTGCTGGTGCCGGAGCCCTTCGCGCTGCAGCGGGGCGACATTGTGGTGTTCAAGGACACCCAGGGCTGGCTCCCGGCCACCCCGAAGGAAGACCCAGGACCCTTCAAATGGCTGCAGGACAGCCTCGCCTTCGTGGGCCTGCTTCCGGACGAGACAGAACAGCACCTGGTCAAGCGCGTCATCGGCTTGCCCGGCGACCATGTGGTCTGCTGTGACTCGCAGGCCCGGGTCAGTGTCAACGGCACCGTTCTGAACGAGGACTACCTCAACCCCGCCGAACCGCCCAACGCCAACCCCTTTGATGTGATCGTCCCGGCTGGGAAAATTTGGGTCATGGGCGATAACCGCAACAACTCGGCGGACTCCCGTGAGCACCTCGAAATCAACGGCGGCTTCATCAACCTTCCCGACGTCGAAGGCAAGGCTGCCGTGATCGCCTGGCCCGTGAGCCGCTGGCAGGTCCTTGACAACCACGCTGAAGTCTTCCGGAGCGTTCCGGCGCCGTCTCCCGAAGACAGCAGCTCCAGCACCGCGCCCACGGGCAAATGAGCACGCGGGCTGCCGGAGGCAAGGCCGGCGCGGGTAAGGCCGGCGCGGGCAAGGCCGGGAGCGGCAAAGCCGGTGCGCGTAAGGGGAGCGCTGTTGCGCGCGGTGCGAAGGTTTCCCCGGCCGCCCCGACGCTGGACTTTGAACGGACCTTCCTGGCCCCGGGCGTGCGGCTGCTCGCCGGCGTCGATGAAGTGGGCCGCGGCGCCTTCGCCGGCCCCGTCTCGGTGGGGATCGCCGTCGTCGACCTCCAGGACCAGGGCCTGCTCGACGGCGTCCGCGACTCCAAGCTGCTCAAGGCTGAAGACCGCGAACGGCTTGAGCCGCTGGTGCGGGGTTGGGCGGTCGCAGCCGCCGTCGGTCACGCCAGCGCCGCCGAGATCGACGGCCTTGGCATCATCGCTGCCCTGAGGCTCGCCGGCAACCGGGCTTGGAGCGAACTCCTGGCCGCTGGAACGCGGCCAGACGTGGTGCTGCTGGACGGCAGTCACGACTGGCTTTCGCTGCCCGCCCAGGTTTCCCTGTTCGATGCGGACACCGCAGACGATCCCGGCGTGACGGCGTGTGACGTCCCGGTGCACACCCGGGTCAAGGCGGACATTTCCTGTCTCAGCGTCGCGGCCGCCAGCGTCCTGGCCAAAGTGGCGCGGGACCGCATGATGCTTGACCTTCACAGCGAATATCCGGACTTTGCCTGGAACGAAAACAAGGGCTACGGCACCTCCGCCCACCGGGAAGCCCTGCGGTCCGCCGGCCCCAGCAGCCACCACCGGAGCAGCTGGAACCTCCTCTAGCGCCGCAGCCGGTCCGCACGGCCGGGCCGCGGGCTGTCGACACCGGCGCGATAGGGCAAGATGGATCTATGAGTGCCGAAGATCTTGAGAACTATGAAACCGATATGGAGCTCCAGCTCTACCGTGAGTACCGCGATGTCGTCGGTTTGTTCAGCTACGTTGTCGAGACCGAACGGCGTTTCTACCTTGCCAACCACGTCGACCTGCAGGCCCGCAGCGCCGACGGCGAGGTCTACTTCGACCTGACCCTCCAGGACGCCTGGGTCTGGGATGTCTACCGTTCTGCACGGTTCGTGAAGAACGTCCGCGTCATCACCTTCAAGGACGTCAACGTCGAGGAACTGCCGCGGAACGAACTCTCCTTGCCGAAGGACGGGGACCTCGGCGACCTCGGCAACTGACGCCGTGCCCTAGCTTCGGGTTTCCAGCGCTCCGGCTTCTCCTCCACAGCCCGGATTCCGGCGGGTTTCCCACATAGCCGCTCTTCCCGCTGTTCTCTGCCTCCCGTGTGCCCGCACGCTGGTAGCGGAGGTGGACATGAAAGAGAAGGACATTCTCGGCAGGCAGGGCGAGACGCTCGCGGCCGGGTATCTGGAGACCCTCGGAATGAGGATCATCGACCGCAACTGGCGCTGTTCCTCGGGAGAGATCGACATCGTCGCCCTCGACGGCGACACCCTGGTGATCGCGGAGGTGAAGACGCGGCGCAGCCTGGACTACGGGCATCCCTTTGAAGCCGTTGGCGCGGTGAAACTGGCCCGTCTGCACCGGCTGGCCTCATCGTGGTGCCACGCGCATGAGCTGCGGACCTCCAGCCGGCGCGTGGATGTCGTGGCCGTGATCGACGACGGCATCGGCACGCCGAGCCTGGAACACCTCAAGGGCGTGGGCTGACGTGGGCGTCGCACGGAGCTACTGCGTCGCCCTGCTGGGGCTGAACGGCTACATCGTCGAGGCCGAGGCGGACATCGGGCAGACTCTGCCGAACTTCCTCATCCTGGGCCTGCCGGACGCTGCCCTGAACGAAGCCCGCGAACGGATCCGCTCGGCCGCACAGAACTCCGGCATCCCGCTGAGCCGGCGCAAAATCACGGCCAACCTGATCCCTGCGTCGCTGCCCAAACGCGGTTCAGGATTCGACCTCGCCATTTGCATGGCAGTGCTGGGTGCCGCCGGGGACATCCGCTCCACCGAAGGCACCGTGTTCATCGCCGAGCTTGGCCTCGACGGCCGGCTGCGCCCGGTCCGTGGCATCCTGCCTGCCGTGATGGCGGCCGTCCGGGCCGGCCACCCCGACGTTGTGGTCGCCCGGGCCAATGCGGCGGAAGCCATGCTCGTGCCAGGTGCACGGGTCCGGGGGTACAAGACCCTTGCCCGGCTCGCCTTCGACTTCGGTGCGGACCCCCAGGACCTCGCCCTTGACTACGACCCCGCGGAGGAGGAAGACCCCGACGACGCCGGTACCCTCCCCGTGGCCGTGCCTGACCTTTGTGACGTCTCCGGTCAGGGCGACGCCCGCCGCGCGCTGGAGGTTGCCGCGGCCGGTGCGCACCATGTGCTCCTCAGCGGACCTCCGGGCGCCGGGAAGACGATGCTCGCAGAACGGCTCCCGGGCCTCCTTCCGGACCTCGGAGACAGGGAATCCATGGAGGTCACCGCCATTCACTCCCTTTCGGCCGTGCACATCGAGAAGATTTCGTTGTTGCGCAGGCCGCCGTTCGAGAACCCTCACCACAGTGCCACCGCCGCGGCAATCATCGGCGGGGGTTCCGGACTTCCGCGGCCCGGTGCTGCGTCCCGTGCGCACCGCGGCGTGCTGTTCCTGGACGAGGCCCCGGAATACGAACGCCGTGTCCTGGACGCCCTGCGCCAGCCGCTGGAGAGCGGAGAGCTCGTGATCCACCGCTCGGCAGGCACCGCGGCGTATCCTGCCCGGTTCCAGTTGGTTCTCGCAGCCAACCCCTGCCCCTGTGGCAAGGCCAGCGGCAAAGGCGTGGACTGCACCTGCACCGCGCTCATGCGCCGGCGCTACTTCGGCCGCATGTCCGGGCCGCTCCTGGACCGCGTTGATATCCAGCTTCAAGTGGAGAGGGTCTCCTTGGCTGACTTCGGCCAGGCAGGCGGGGAAGAGGATTCGGCCACCGTGGCCCGGCGGGTCGCAGCCGCCCGGTCCCGGCAACGGGAGCGGCTGGGGGGCTTCGGGTTGGAGACCAACTCCCAGGTTCCCGGCCGGCTGCTGAGGGGCGTACTCAAACTCCCGCCGGCAACCACGCGCATCCTGGACAGTTCCCTGGAACGCGGCGTGCTCACCGCGCGGGGCTATGACCGCGTGCTGCGCCTGGCCTGGACACTGGCAGACCTCGGACACCGCGAGCAACCCGGCCTTGATGACATCGGGCAGGCCCTGAGCCTGCGGCAGGCGGTGGCAGCCGCATGAAAGGACCAGCCATGGCGACAAACACCGCACCCAGCCAACCGAACTCCGCGTCCCAGGCACCGAAAGACGAACGTGTCGCCCGTGCTGCCTTGTCCCGGCTCATGGAACCGCAGGACGCCTCCGGCCTTGCCCTCGTACGCCTCGCAGGAGCAGTGGACGCCCTCCGGATTGCCACCGGGCAGCTCACAGCTGGCCCGTCGCTTGAGCAGGAAATGGCGGCACTGCTGCTTGAAGGCGGCGGAGGCTCATGGCCAGGGCTTGCTGCTTCCCTGAAGCGGTGGATGCCACGGGTCCCGGACCTCGCACCGGAGCGGGACCTGGCCTCGATCCAGCGTCTTGGCGGCCGGCTCATCGTCCCGGGCGACGCGTTGTGGCCCGAGCAGCTGGCCGACCTCGGACTCCACGAGCCGCTCTGCCTGTGGTGGCGCGGGCACGAGCTCGAATTCCCGCCAGCCCGCCGGACTATTGCCCTTGTCGGTTCCCGCGACAGCACCGGATACGGGGGAGCGATCGCCGGCGAATTCGCTTACGGGCTCGGCCAGCGTGGATACACGGTCGTATCCGGTGGCGCGTACGGCATTGACGCGCACGCACACCGGGGTGCACTGGCGGGAGGCAGCAGCGCTGTCCCAACCATCGCTGTCATGGCCGGGGGAGTGGACCGCTACTATCCGTCCGGAAACGAAGAACTCCTGCGCGCCGTCGCCAACCAAGGGGCAGTCGTCGCAGAGGTTCCTCCGGGCTCGGCCCCCACCCGGTACCGCTTCCTGCAACGCAACAGGCTCATCGCAGCACTCGCGGCCGTCACCGTGATCGTCGAGGCCCGGTGGCGTTCCGGCGCCCTCAACACGGCCCACCACGCTGAATCCATCGGCCGCGTGGTGGCCGCCGTCCCGGGATCGATCCACAGCGCCAATTCGGCCGGATGCCACCGGCTCCTGCGCGAAGGCGGCGCTGTGTGCGTGACCGACGTCGGCGAGATCGCCGAACTAGCCGGTGGAAGCGGCGAGGACTTGGCGCGGGAACAGGAAGACCCTGGGTCCGAACACGACGGACTCACCCTGGAAGACCTGGTGTTGTTGGATGCCTTGCCGTTACGAACCACGACCTCCGTGGAGAAGCTGGGCACCGTGGCCGGGCTGGGCCAGGACGCCGTCCGGGCCGGGCTCGGCCGGCTCGGCTTGCTCGGCCTGGCTGTCTCCGAACGCGGCGGCTGGAAACGGGCACGGAAAATTGCATGAACTTGAAATGCAGGTGACGGATGGGACGTGGCGGTGCCGCGCGACGCGGGCGTCTGCTGGCAAAGTTGAAGGGTGGACACTGCAGCAAACCTGGAGCATTCGGACGGCGCTCACCCCGAGCCCGAAGCGGCCGGCAAGAACGACCCCGGCCGCCAGGCTCCGCCGGTGCCGGCCGCCTTGGTTGAGGCGATGGCCGGGTTCCGCCGCTATCTCGACGGGGAACGGGCCCGTTCGGCGCACACCGTGCGTGCCTACCTGGCGGACCTCGAAAGCCTGTTCGCTTTCGCTGCCGGCGAAGGGGTCAGAACACCGGCAGAACTGGAACTCGGCACGCTGCGCCGCTGGCTTGGCGGACAGAGCGAGGCGGGGCGATCGAGGGCAACCTTGGCCCGCCACTCAGCGACCGTCCGGACTTTCACCTCCTGGGCCCTGCGCGAGGACCTGATAGACGCCGACCCCGCCGTGCGCCTGCAGGCACCCAAGCGGGAACAGTCCCTTCCCGGCGTCCTCCAGCGGGGGCAGCTCGGCCGGATGTTCGACAGGCTCGCCCACGCCGCATCGGAGGGGGAACCGGTCCCGCTGCGGGACCGGGCCCTGGTGGAGTTGCTGTACGCCACGGGTATCCGCGTCGGTGAGCTTACCGGCCTGGACATCGACGACCTCGACGCCGACCGCCGCACCCTTCGGGTCCTGGGCAAGGGCAACAAGGAACGGACGGTTCCCTACGGGCTGCCGGCAGCGCTCGCCGTCGACGACTGGCTGCGCCGCGGCCGCCCGAAGCTTGCCGGAGAACACAGCGGCCCGGCGCTCTTCCTTGGGGCGCGGGGAGGACGCCTCGACCAGCGGCAGGCCCGCAGCGTGGTCAAGGAACTGCTGGAGGGGCTCGGCGACACCTCGGCCAGGGGACCGCATGCCCTCCGCCACTCAGCGGCCACCCATCTGCTCGACGGCGGCGCCGACCTGCGCGCCGTCCAGGAAATCCTGGGCCACAGCAGCCTGGCCACCACCCAGATATACACCCACGTTTCCGTGGAACGGCTCCGGGCAAGCTACCGCCAGGCCCATCCGAGGGCATGAATGCGTCCATTCCGTAAACGCGAAAAAACCGCGCTGGCGCAAAAGCGGTGCGTACGGCAAAATGAAAGCAATGTCCCGGAACTTTCAAGCACTGCTTGAAGTTGGCAAATGACCGGGGCGGCAATTTCATAATCCGGCAAATACAGTTTCATAATCTGGGAAATACAGTCCCGCAGGGATCACCGAATACCCGGTCACCGGCGCGGCAACCATCCAGGCAGAGGTCGTTGGGGAAGACGTACCTACAGCTATGGAGGATGGAATGTCTGTTGCAATGACCCGTGGTGTGTTGTTCGTACACTCGGCCCCGACGGCACTGTGCCCGCATGTTGAGTGGGCCATCGGATCGGTCGTGGACAAGCGGACCGATCTCGACTGGACCCCTCAACCCGCAGCGCCCGGAATGTTCCGGGCGGAGCTGTCGTGGGTCGGTACCCCCGGTACCGGTGCCCAGTTGGCCTCGACGCTTCGTGGCTGGGCGCACCTGCGCTATGAGGTCACCGAGGAGCCCAGTCAGGGCGTTGACGGGGCCCGCTGGTCGCACACGCCCGAGCTCGGTATTTTCCATGCAGTCACGGACGTGCATGGCAACATCATGGTCAGCGAGGACCGCATCCGCTACGCCTATGAGTCCGGCGCCGGCGATCCCGCCGCCGTCTACCACGAGCTCTCCCTGGCCCTCGGCGAGGCCTGGGACGAGGAACTCGAGCCGTTCCGTCATGCCGCCGAGGGCGCTCCCGTGCGCTGGCTGCACCAGGTCGGCTGAGCGGGCCTGCCGGGCCCGAAGCCGGCAACACAACATCCTCATAGCAGGGAAGAGGGCCCCGCCAGTGGCGGGGCCCTCTTCCTGCGTCAGTCGGAATACGGTTGTTAGACGCTTCGGACGGCGATGACGGCATTGTGGCCGCCGAAGCCGAAGGAGTTGCTCAGGGCCACGATATCGCCGGCAGGCAGGCTGCGGGCGGAGGTGACGACGTCGAGCGGGATCTCCGGGTCCTGGTTCTCCAGGTTGATGGTCAGCGGAGCCTGGCGTTCGTAGACGGCCAGGACCGTCAGCACGGCCTCCACGGCACCGGAAGCGCCCAGGAGGTGGCCCATCTGGGACTTCGTGGCGGAGACCGCCACGTTGTCGACGTGGGTGCCGAGGGCCGCACGGAGCGCGGTGTACTCGGGCTTGTCACCGACCGGGGTGGAGGTGGCGTGGGCGTTGACGTGCACCACGTCTTCGGCCTGGATCCGGCCGTCGAACATGGCTGCCTTAAGGGCGCGGGTGGCGCCGAGACCTTCGGGGTCCGGGGCTGTGATGTGATAGGCGTCGGCCGTGACCGAGGTGCCGGCCAGTTCGCCGTAGATGCGGGCGCCGCGGGCGAGAGCGTGTTCCTCGGCCTCGAGCACCAGCGCGCCGGCCCCTTCACCCATGACGAAGCCGTCCCGGTCGATGTCGTACGGCCGGGAGGCGTGTTCAGGATCGTCATTGCGGCGGGAAAGGGCCTGCATCGAGGAGAACGCGGCGAGCGGCATCGGGTGGATCGCGGCCTCCGCGCCGCCGCACATCACCACGTCAGCCTTGCCGGAGCGGATCAGGTCCAGGCCCAGGTGCAGGGCTTCGGTACCGGACGCGCAGGCGGAGACCGGGGTGTGCGCACCGGCGCGGGCACCGAGGTCGAGGCTGACGGCGGCGGCCACGCCGTTGGGCATGAGCATGGGCACAGTCATTGGCAGGACGCGGCGCGGACCCTTTTCCTTCAGCGTGTCCCAGGCGTCGAGCAAGGTCCAGACACCGCCAATGCCGGTGGCGAAGGCGACGGCCAGGCGGTCGTGGTCGATATCCGTGATGCCGGCGTCGGCCCAGGCTTCACGGGCGGCGATCACGCCGAACTGGGTTGACGGGTCCATGCGCTTGGCCTCGACACGGGTCAGCACATCGAGGGCCGGCGTCGAGCACCGCGCAGCAAAGTGGACGGGAAGGTCGTACTTGGCCACCCACTCGTCCTCGAGCGTGTGGGCTCCGGAGACCCCTTTAAGCGCGTTCTTCCACATTGTGGGAACGTCGCCACCGATGGGAGTGGTGGCCCCCAGACCGGTAATGACTACTTTGCGTGCCATGTGCGATCACTCTCTGTCGGATATCAGCCTGCTCGGCTGCGGTTCTTCGCAGGGCAGGAAAGCTTTGGGTAATGCGGCTGTGCCGGGCGCGGGATGGCGGTGCACCCGGGCCCGGCACAGCTGAAGGGCAGGACTAGGCCTGTGCGTTCGCGATGAAGTTGACGGCGTCGCCGACGGTCTTCAGGTTCTTGACCTCTTCGTCCGGGATGCGCACGCCGAACTTTTCTTCGGCGTTGACGACGATGGTCATCATGGAGATGGAGTCGATGTCCAGGTCCTCGGTGAAGGACTTGTCCAGCTCGACGGCGTCTGCAGCCAGGCCGGTCTCTTCGTTGACGATTTCAGCCAGGCCGGCCAGGATTTCTTCGTTGCTAGCCATTGTTGGCTCCTTTTCTTGTTGTGCCGGCTAGGCCGGAAACGGGCAAACCGCGGATACGGCTTGGTTGTCAAGGTCATGATCGTTGCATGCCTGCCGCAGCTAGGTTACGGCAGGACCACCACCTGGGCGCCGAAAACGAGGCCGGCACCGAAGCCGATCTGCAGCGAAAGTCCGCCGCTGAGCTGCGGGTTCTCCTGTAGGAGACGGTGCGTTGCCAGCGGGATCGAGGCCGCGGAGGTGTTGCCCGATTCGACGATGTCGCGGGCGACAATCACGGATTCGGGAAGCTTTAGCTTCTTGACCATCTCGTCGATGATCCGCATGTTTGCTTGGTGCGGCACGAATGCGGCGAGGTCCGAAGCTTCGATGCCTGCGGCGTCGAGGGCCTGCTGGGCCACCTTCGCCATTTCCCAGACTGCCCAACGGAACACGGTCTGCCCGTCCTGGCGCAGCGTGGGCCAGATGTCCTGGGCCGCCGAGATGATGGCGAGGTCGTCCGTTTCGTCCGAGTGCCGGGCGGACTCGCCGAGCTTACGGACCTCGTCAAGGGAGTGGGTCATGCCGATGGCGTTCCACTTGCTGCCGTCCGAGCCCCAGACCGACTGGCCGATGCCCGGGGTGTCCGAAGGTCCGATGACGACGGCGCCGGCGCCGTCGCCCAGCAGGAAGGAGATGGTGCGTTCGTGGTTGTCGATGACGTCCGAGAGTTTTTCGGCGCCAACCACCAGGACATACTCTGCAGCGCCGGAACGGACCAGGGCGTCACCCTGGGCGATGCCGTAGCAGTAGCCGGCGCAGGCGGCCGAAATATCGTAGGCGGCAGCCGGGGTCGCGCCGAGCCTGTCGGTCAGCGCAGCAGCGGCCGAGGGAGTGGCGAAGGGGTGCGTCACGGTGGAGACGATCACGGCGCCCAGCCGGGAGGCTTCAATGCCTGCCTGCGCCAGGGCTTCGCGGGCTGCGCCCTCGGCCATGTCGATCACACTGACGCCCTCGGGGGCGCGGTGCCGGGTGACGATGCCGGTGCGTTGCCGGATCCACTCGTCGGAGGAATCGATCCACTGGCAGACGTCGTCGTTGGTGACGATGACGTCCGGCCGGTAGGCGCCGATGCCGAGGATCCGGGAGAACTCGCGGACCGGGGCCTGCTTCAGGGTCGGAGCGCTCATGCGCTGGCCTCCAGTTCAGCGAAGAGGGCCAGCGCCGCGGACAAGTCCTCCGGGGTCTTCACGGCGACCGTCTTGACGCCGGGCATGCCACGCTTGGCGAGGCCGGTGAGGGTGCCTGCCGGGGCCAGTTCGATCAGGCCGGTGACACCGCGCTGCACCAGGTTTTCCATGCACAGGTCCCAGCGGACCGGTCGGGAGACCTGGGCGATCAGGCTGGCGACAGCGGCATCGCCGTCAGTGACCTCGCCGCCGTCGAAGTTCGACAGCAGCGGGACGGAAGGAGCCTGCGGCTTCAGGGACGGGCGCAACGCTTCGAGGGCGTCCACGGCCGGCGCCATGTGGGCTGTGTGGAAGGCGCCTGCCACCTTGAGCGGGATGACCCGGGCCTTGGCGGGCGGGTTGTCTGCGAGAGCCTGGAGCTGCTCGAACGTGCCTGCGGCGACGGTCTGGCCCGCGCCGTTCACGTTGGCCGGCGCCGCCCCGGACGCCTCGATGGCCGCCAGGACCTCCGCCGGGTCGCCTCCGACGACGGCGCTCATGCCGGTGGGGGTGACGGCTGCGGCGGCAGCCATGCTGTTGGCGCGTTCGCGTACGAAGGTCATGGCGTCGTCTTCGCTGAGCACCCCGGCAAGGGCGGATGCGGTGATCTCACCGACCGAGTGTCCGGCGAGGACCACCGGGAGGGTGCTGAGTTCGACGTCGAACAAGGACTTCGCGGCGACCAGCCCGGCGGCAACGATCAAAGGCTGCGCGACGGCGGTGTCCTTGATGGTTTCCTCGTCCGAGGTGGTGCCGTGGGCCTTGAGGTCGATTCCGGCAATTTCGCTCAGGGCAGCCAGATGGCCCTCGACGGAAGGCAGCTCCAGCCACGGGGCGAGGAATCCAGGGGTTTGCGAGCCCTGTCCAGGGCAGACGATTGCAAGCACGTAACCAGCTTTCCAAATTGCTGCGTGATCCAACGGTGTTTTCGTACACCAAGCTCACTGGGACGGTTTGTAGGAAGTCTACAACGAATCAGTTGCCGTTCCGGGAACCGTGACGCTCCGCGGTCGCCTTCGGCGGGGCTGAAAGACGGCCCACCACCAGGGCCGTCTGGAGCACGAAGGCCTCGCGCGGAAGGAGCGGATCCCACCCCGTCACATCGCAGACGCGTTTGAGCCGGTACCGCACCGTGTTGGCATGGACGAACAGTTCGCGGGCGGTGGCTTCCAGGGAATGGCCCAGTTCAAGGTAGGTTCCGAGCGTCTCGACCAGTCCATTGGAGGCGGCGATGAGCGGCCGGTAGATGTTCTTGATGAGCGAGCGGCGCGCGGCGTCGTCGCCGGACACTACGCGCTCGGGCAGGAGATCGTCGGCGGCGACCGGCCGCGGGGCCGAGGGCCAGGCCCGTGCTGCCGTGAGCCCGGCAAACGCGGCCTGCGCGGAACTGCTCGCTTCCAGCAGGGAGCCGGCCTCGGGGCCGTAGACGACCGGTCCAGGGGCGAACAGTTCGCTCAGCTTCAGGTAGGCGGTGTCGCGGTCTTGGACGCCGCCGAGAATCAGGATCAACCGGTCGCCCTGGATGCCCACCAGGGCGTCCTCGGCGAAGCGGCCAGCGGTGCGGCGCAGTTCGCTGACGTAGCTCGCGCTGGGCTCGGAGGGTGAATTGCCGACCATCACGGTAAACCGCTCCTGGGCCTTCCAGCCCAGCGCGGCGATCCGGGAACGCAGCGCGTCGGTGTTTTCGCCGCGCAGGATCGCGTCGACAATCAGCGCCTCGAGCCGGGTGTCCCAGGAACCGCGGGATTCCGCCGCACGGGCGTAGACGTCGGCTGCTGCGAAGGCCACTTCGCGCGAGTAGCGCAACACCGCTTCGCGCAGGGACGGCTGGTCCGGTTCGGGCGCGATTACCGGCACCTGGTTTTCTACGACTTCCACCACGATACGGATCAGCTGCAGCGCCTTTTGCAGGCTGATCGAGCGGGTGAGCTCGGTGGGGGCGTTGCCGAACACGTCGGTAAGGATCCACGAGGGGGAGCTCGGCCGTTCGTACCAGGTGACGAACGCCGCGATGCCGTTCTGCGCCACGAGTCCCAGCGCCGAGCGTTCATCGGCGCTCAGGCGCGTGTACCACGGAAGCGACTTCTCCAGCTGGCGCATGGTGGTCGTGGACAGCTGGCCGACATTCGCGCGAAGCCGTTTGAGGGTTTCGGCTTTCTCGGGGGAGACCGCACGCGATGGCGCCTTGCGTTTCGCGGAGGTAGGGGTGGGCTCTGCCATTCTTTGAGCATAAGGCCCCTGCCGCACAAGCTCCATTTGTGCGAAGGCTACAAGCCGGTGCCGCCGCTTCCGCTCGGGGCCGCCTCCCCTCGGGAAAGACCTTAAACGCCCGACGGCGGCCACGCCTTCCGGTGGGGCCGCCGCCTGGGTGTTGCCGCTCGCTTAGCTGTCGCCGCCGGCGCCGCCGGTGGTTCCTGCGTTGACGTCGAGCAGACGGTACTTCTCGATCGCCAGGCCAGGGGCCGAGGGGTCGACCTTGCCCTGCTGAGCGAGCAGCTGGAGGGCCTTGGCGACGATCGAGTGGGTGTCGTTCTTGAAGAAGCGACGGGCCGCGGCACGGGTGTCCGAGAACCCGAAGCCGTCGGCTCCCAGGGCCGCGAAGTCGTTCGGGATGAACTGGCGGATCTGGTCCGGAACGGCCTTCATGTAGTCCGACACGGCGACCACGGGACCCTCCGCACCGGCCAGCTGCTGGGTAACGAACGGGACGTGGGCGGCTTCGCCCGGGTTCAGGAAGGCCTGCTCCTCGGCGGCGAGGCCGTCGCGGCGCAGTTCGTTCCAGGAGGTGACGGACCAGACGTCGGCCGCCACGTTCCATTCCTCGTCAAGGATGCGCTGGGCCTCCAAGGCCCACGGCACGGAGACGCCGGAGGCAAGGATCTGGGCCTTCGGGCGGTCCGCCGAGCCGTTGTTGGCGGCGGAGAGCCGGTAGATGCCCTTGAGGAGGCCGTTGACGTCGAGGTCTTCCGGCTCGGCCGGCTGGACGATCGGCTCGTTGTACACCGTCAGGTAGTACATGAGGTTGCGGTCGGCCGACTCAGGGCCGTACATCCGCTCCAGGCCGTCACGGATGATGTGTCCGATTTCGTAACCGTAGGCGGGGTCGTACGTGACCACGGCGGGGTTGGTGGAGGCCAGCAGGGGGGAGTGGCCGTCGGCGTGCTGCAGGCCTTCACCGGTGAGGGTGGTGCGTCCCGCGGTGGCACCGACGATGAAGCCGCGGGTCATCTGGTCCGCAGCTGCCCAGAAGGAGTCGCCGGTCCGCTGGAAACCGAACATCGAGTAGAACACGTAGATCGGAACCAGGGGCTCGCCGTGGGTGGCGTAGGAGGTGCCGGCCGCGGTGAACGCTGCGACGGCACCGGCTTCGTTGATGCCGGGGTGGATCAGCTGGCCGGCAGGGGACTCCTTGTACGCGAGCACAAGGTCGCGGTCCACGGACAGGTAGTTCTGGCCCTTCGGGTTGTAGATCTTTGCCGTCGGGAAGAACGCATCCATGCCGAAGGTGCGGGATTCGTCCGGGACAACCGGGACGAAGCGTGTGCCGAAGTTCTTGTCGCGCATGAGGTCCTTGAGCAGGCGCACGAAGGCCATGGTGGTGGCCGCCTGCTGCTTGCCCGAACCGCGCTTGGCGACGTCGTAGGACTTGGCCTCCGGCAGGGTCACCTCGCTGTGCTTGGAACGGCGCTCCGGGAGGAAGCCGCCCAGTTCCGCACGACGCTCCATCAGGTACTTGATCTCCGGTGCGTCCATCCCCGGGTGGTAGTACGGGGGACGGTACGGGTCGGCTTCAAGCTGCTCGTCCGTGATCGGGATGCGCAGGTAGTCGCGGAAGGCCTTCAGGTCGTCCAGCGTCAGCTTCTTCATCTGGTGGGTCGCGTTGCGCCCCTCGAAGTGCGGACCCAGGCCGTAGCCCTTGACGGTCTTTGCCAGGATGACGGTCGGCTTGCCCTTGAACTCGGTGGCGGCCTTGTAGGCGGCGTAAACCTTGCGGTAATCGTGGCCGCCGCGCTTGAGCTGCCAGATCTGCTCGTCCGAGAAGTCGGCAACCATGTCCTTCGTCGCCGGAGTCTTGCCGAAGAAGTGCTCGCGCACGAATCCGCCGGACTCGGCCTTGTAGGTCTGGTAGTCCCCGTCGAGGGTCTCGTTCATGATGTTCACGAGGGAACCGTCGGAGTCCTTGGCGAGCAGATCGTCCCACTCGCGGCCCCAGACGACCTTGATGACGTTCCAGCCGGCACCGCGGAAGAACGCTTCGAGTTCCTGCATGATCTTGCCGTTGCCGCGGACGGGTCCGTCCAGGCGCTGCAGGTTGCAGTTGATGACGAAGTTCAGGTTGTCCAGGTTCTCGTTGGCGGCGAGCTGGAGCAGGCCGCGCGATTCGGGCTCGTCCATTTCACCGTCGCCGAGGAAGGCCCATACCTGCTGCTCGGAGGTGTCCTTGATGCCCCGGCCCTGGAGATAGCGGTTGGCCTGGGCCTGGTAGATGGCGTTCATCGGGCCGATGCCCATGGAGACCGTGGGGAATTCCCAGAAGGCCGGCATCAGGCGCGGGTGCGGGTAGGAGGACAGTGCATGCCCCTCCTTGGATTTCTCCTGGCGGAAGCCGTCAAGGTCTTCTTCGCTGAGGCGTCCTTCCATGAAGGCGCGGGCGTACATGCCGGGAGAGGCGTGTCCCTGGAAGAACACCTGGTCGCCGCCGGACGGGTGGTCCTTGCCGCGGAAGAAGTGGTTGAAACCAACTTCATACAAAGTGGCCGCGCCGGCATAGGTGGAGATGTGCCCGCCCACGCCGATGTCGGAGCGCTGTGCGCGGTGCACCATCACTGCTGCATTCCAACGCATGTACGCCCGGTAGCGACGCTCGAATTCTTCGTTGCCCGGGAACTTCGCTTCCTGGTCCGCCGGGATGGTGTTGACATAGTCCGTCGTCGTGACCATGGGTACGCCCACGGACTGCGCGCCGGCACGCTGCAACAGGCTGCGCATGATGTACTGCGCGCGTTCGGTTCCCTGCTCCTTGATCAAGGTGTCCAGGGACTCAATCCATTCCGCGGTCTCTTCCGGATCACGATCAGGCAGCTGGGCAGTCAACCCGCTGAGGATGTGTGAGGTCTCTTCTCCTGCAGCCACGTCCAACCTCTCTTTTGGCGCAAGCAGCGGCGCCTCAAGTCCGGCAGGGTAACTGCCCGCCATGAACGCGTCGTGTGCGACATCTCGGTTACAACAGCCCGGTCAGGTATGCCGGGCAGGTTCTCTAGAGCAACGGCTGCGCATTTACGGGGCGGTTGCCCTGCAGCCGAAGTGCTCACTGGCCACTGTAGCTTTGTCGATGCTGGGATGCGTAGCCGCGCAGGCCGTTTAAGCGTGATGTGACCGAGGATTCGCCGTGCTTTTGCGGCAGTGGCGGTGACACGGAATCGGGTTCATCGGGCGATAATGGCTTGAAGCACGCACACAAAGGGTGTTGGCTGGTAGTAATCGAAATCACTTCAGAGGAGGAAAACGTGAGCGAGGCCGACGCCGCCACATCGGTAAATGTGGCGGAAAGATTGGGTTTCAAGGACGGGGATCTGATTCAAGAGTTCGGTTACGACGATGATGTCGACTTCGACTTGCGTGACGATATTGAGGAGCTGACCGGCTCCGAACTCCTCGACGAGGACGACCACGAGGTCGTGGATGCAGTGATCTTCTGGTGGCGCGACGGCGATGGTGATCTCGTCGATGCCTTGGTGGATTCCCAGACGACCCTGAGCGAGGGTGGCGTGGTGTGGGTCCTTACCCCCAAGTCCGGCCGTCCGAACCACGTTTCCCCTTCTGAAATCCAGGACGCTGCGCCCACGGCCGGCCTCCACTGCACCACCTCCGCGGGTGTGTCCAAGGACTGGAGCGCCACTCGTCTCGTCGCCCGGAAGAAGAACAAGTGACGCACTCGCGGGCCGGCCGGGCGGATCTGTTGCAGGGCGTTCCGGCGGTTGGCGAGGTGGCTCCCGACTTTGAGTTGGTCAACCAGTACGGCGAACCAGTCCGGCTCTCGACCCTACGGGGACACAACGTCGTCCTTGTTTTCTTTCCCTTCGCGTTCTCCGGGATCTGCACCGGCGAACTCTGCGAGATCCGGGACAACCTCGCCGTATTCGAGGACGCCAACGCCACAGTCCTCGGCATTTCGGTGGACAGCAAGTTTGCCCAGCGCGCCTACGCGGAGAAGGAAGGCTACAGTTTCGAACTGCTCGCCGACTTCTGGCCGCACGGCGAGGTCGCCCGGAGCTATGGAGTGTTCGACGACGGCACCGGCATGGCCTTGCGCGGCACCTTCATCATCGATGCGGCAGGCATCATCCGCTATGTCGTGGTGAATCCGCGCGGCCAGGCGCGGGACCTGGCCGACTACCGCGCGGCCCTCGCCGGACTCGGCGCTTCCTGAATGCCTGTGGACTGAAGCGATGGACGGACGCCGCCCCGGGATCGGGACTACCGGACTGGCCAGCCAGGCGCCGGCGGGAACGGCTCCCCTGGCGGTGGAAGACCTTCCGGTGATGCGGCGGTCTGTCGAAATCCTGGGCGGTAGCCGCCTGGCGGTGCTCACCGGCGCGGGCCTGAGCACGGATTCGGGCATTCCGGATTACCGCGGCCCGGGCGCTGCGCCCCGCAAGCCCATGACCTACCAGGAATTCGTCGGCAGTGCGGACAACCGTCGCCGCTACTGGGCGCGCAACCATATCGGCTGGTCCAAGCTCCGGCATGCCGATCCCAATCCCGGACATTTCGCCGTCGCCCGCCTGGAGGGGCGCGGCCTCATGAGCGGGCTGATTACGCAGAACGTCGACCGGCTGCACGAGGAGGCGGGCAGCCGGAACGTGGTGGACCTCCATGGCCGCTATGACCGGGTGGTCTGCCTCGACGGCGGCCACGGCTTCAGCAGAAGGCTGCTTGGCGGAATCCTCGAGGAGATCAACCCCGGGTTCCTGGAAGCCGCCGAGGCCACGGGCGTCGTCGAAATGGCGCCGGACGCCGACGCCGTTGTGGAAGATCCGGAGCTGATCCGCAGCTTCGTGGTCGCCAGGTGCCCGGTGTGCGGGGGAGTGCTGAAACCGGACTTCGTCTATTTCGGTGAGAGCGTGCCCAAGGAACGGGTGGAACGCGCCTATGCCATGGTCGACGACGCAGGCGCCTTGCTGGTGGCCGGCTCGTCCTTGACCGTCATGAGCGGGCTGCGCTTTGTCCGCCACGCCGCGAAGGCGGGCAAGCCGGTGGTGATCATCAACAGGGGCACCACCCGCGGAGACGGCCTTGCCGATCTGAAGATCGACGCCGGGGTCAGCGCGGCTTTGTCGTGGCTGGCCGTGGAACTGCCCGACTTGCCCTGAAGTAGCGGAACGTTGCCGGCCGCTGGGAAGTGCGGCGATTCGCATTCCTGCAGCCGGATCGGGTAGAGTCTATGTTCGTTGCTTCAGCCGGGAATCCCGGCGGAGATACGCTTTTGGGTCTTTAGCTCAGCTGGTAGAGCGCCACGTTTACACCGTGGATGTCATCGGTTCGATCCCGGTAGGACCCACCAACGAAGCCCGTCACTCGCGCCGCCAGGCAGGAGAGTGGCGGGCTTCTTTCATGGCCGCGAATCCCGCGCTGAATGGTCCGGAAACTGGAAGAGCTCTCCACCGCGACTATTGGGGGATGCCGCGGTGGAGAGCTCGAAAATGAATATACAGTGAATTCCGTGGATTGGGAAGCATGCCGTTTCCCGCCGCTCCGGGGCGTATTTGCGGCGAAGCCACTATGATGGGACTTGTTCACTGGACTGAACATCGCCTTCCGGGCCCTTCATTCCGGACCAGCCACCGTCAAGGAGAGTCATGGCCGATTCCCGCGCTTCCCGTTCTACCGAGAGTCCGGGGGGTTCCTCGCCGGCTCCCGCGGTGACGCGGGCGGCTGCCGTGCTGGACGCCTTGGCCGCTGCGCCGTCGGGCCGGCTGACCCTGAGTGACCTGGCACGGGAGCTGGGCATCCCGAAGTCCTCCACCTCGAATCTCCTGCTGGCCCTCGAGGAGGCCCGCCTGATCACCCGCGAGGGCGCCGACTTCTCGCTCGGCCGCAAGCTCGTGGAACTCGGCGCGGCCTACCTGAGCCGGCTCGATGAGGTCCAGGAGTTCTACAAGTATTGCGAGCAGGCGCCGACCCTCTCGGGGGAGACCGTGCGCATCGCCATGCGCGACGGCGACCACGTCATCTACCTGGCCCGTTATGAGGGCCACCCGGCCGTCCGCCTGACCTCCAACATCGGCGACAAGATGCCGCTGTCCCTGTGTGCGGTCGGCAAAGCCCTCCTGGCGCAACTGCACGACCATGACATCGAGGCGATGTTCCCGGACGACCTTGAACTCCCGGTCATGACCCCCAAGTCACTGCGCTCCGCGACCGAACTCAAGGCCCAGATAGCCGAGATCCGCCGCCGTGGCTTCGCCTTCGAAGACGAGGAATCAACCCTGGGCGTCGTCTGCCTGGCAGTACCCGTGCCGACCCACGGCGCGCACGGGCCGAGCCTGGGCCTTTCCGTCACGTCCCTCAAGGCGACGTATTCGGACCAGCAGGGCGACCTGATGGTGAAGGAACTCAAGGAGCTCGCCCATTCGCTGGGCAATCCGATGGGCTGATCCGGAAACAAATCTGATTACACCTCTTGAACATTGTTCAGCTTGTTGTACGCTGTTCAATATAGTGATTCTGGCCACCGTGCTGACGCTATGCCCAGGCCAACGGGGGCCTGGATGTTCCTGAGGGAGTGCTAGTGACAATTCGTACTAAGACCGTGGTTGCCGGTCCGGACGACGCGGTCGTCGATCCGGGCCAGCTGCGGAAGGCCACGCTTGCCAGTTCCGTCGGCTCCGCCCTGGAGTACTACGACTTCTACATCTACGGCCTGGCTTCCGCCTTGATCTTCGGGCCGCTGTTCTTCAAGCCGCTGGGCGACACGGGCGCACTGATCGCGTCCTTTGCCACCTACGGCGTCGGCTTCGCAGCCCGGCCGTTCGGCGGCATCATCTTCGGCCACATCGGCGACCGTTTTGGCCGCAAGATGGTGCTCCTGCTGACCATCGGCATGATGGGCCTGGCCAGCTTCGCGATCGGCCTGCTGCCCACCTTCGAGCAGGCCGGCATGCTCGGCGCGGTCCTGCTGGTGACCCTGCGCATCGTCCAAGGCCTCGGTGCCGGCGCGGAGCAGGCCGGCGCAACGACGCTGATCTCGGAAGTCGCCCCGCGCCGCCGTCGTGGTTTCTTCGCCGCACTGCCGTTCGTCGGTATCCAGTTGGGCACCTTGCTCGGGGCCGGAACCTTTGCCCTGATCGCCCTTGCGGACAAGTCCGTACTGGAAGGCTGGCTGTGGCGTGTGCCTTTCCTGGCCAGCGTCATCCTGATCCTGGTGGCTGTCTTCATCCGCCTCAAGCTCAAGGAGACCCCCGTCTTCCAGGAACTGGAAGCGCACAAGAACGTGGTCAGGAACCCGGTGGGTGAGCTGTGGAAGCATTCCAAGAAGAACGTGCTGGTCGGCATCGGCCTGCGCATGGGTGAGAACGGAAACTCCTCGATCTATTCGGCGCTCCTGATCGCCTTCCTCTCCGCCAAGGAAGGCATCTTCCCGGGCGACAAGTTCATCGGCCCCGTCGGACTGCTGATCGCCGCTGGCTTTGCCGCCGTCATGGTTGTCACCTTCGGCGCCCTTTCTGACCGCTACGGCCGCGTTCCGGTGTACCGCTACGGTGCCTTGTTCCAAGCGGTCATTGCGCTGCCCGCGTTCTACCTGGTGACCCTCGGCAACCCGACGCTCGTCTGGGTCGTCATGGTGGTCGGCATCGCCCTCGGCGTACAGTCCATGCTGGGCCCCCAGTGCCCGCTGCTGCCCGAGCTCTTCGGCGCCCGCTACCGCTTCACCGGCGTCGCCCTGAGCCGCGAGATCTCGGCCGTCATCGCAGGCGGCCTGGTGCCCTTGGTGGGTGCTGCGCTGCTCGCAGCGACCGGCTTCTCGTGGCTTGTCCTGGCGGTCTACTCCCTGATCCTGGCGTTGATCTCCTTCGCCGCCAGTTTCTTCACGCCCGAGACGGCAGGCCGCGACCTGCTCGCCTTGGAGGATGCCAGCTAGGCGTACTGCAGCACCGGTCGAAGCAGCAGGACAGCGAAGCGGCGGCTCCCCTCCGGGAGCCGCCGCTTCGCTGTGTGCAGGAAGCGCCGCCCGCCCGGTCCGCACTACCAACCGACGCCTTCACCCTTGCCTGGGAAGCAACAACGGCCCCGGCGGGTATCCGCCGGGGCCGTTGGGTGGAGTCCGTGTTTAGTAGAAGTGCACCGTATCCACGAGGTGCGGCATTTCGCCGCCCGCAAGGAAGATCCGCAGGTTGCTGCAGAAGCGCTCGGCGATCAGCCGGTTCTCTGCGGCGCTCAGGGCCGAGGTGTGCGGCGAAACCATCACCTTCGGGTGGTTCCAGAGCGGGCTGTCCTGGGGGAGGGGCTCCACCGCGAAGACGTCCAGGCACGCGTAGGAGACCTGTCCGCTCTCCAGCGCCTCAAGCAGGGCTTCTTCGTCCACGACCGTTCCGCGTCCGACGTTCACGAACACCGTGCCAGGCTTCATGGCCGCGAAGACCTCGCGGTTGAAGAGGCCTTCGGTGTAGGGCGTGCCGGGGAGGGTGTTGACGACGGCGTCGGCGGTGGCGAGCAGCCCGGCAAGGCCGTCGTTCGTGGCGACTTCCTCGATGCCGTCGATGGCTTCGACATGCCGCTTCGTGCCGCTGACTTGCATGCCGAGTGCGCGGGCGACGCGTGCGGTCTCCATGCCGATTTCGCCGAGGCCGGTGATGACCAGCTTGGAACCGTTCACCAGTTTGGTGGGGGTGCGCAGTTCGGGCCAGACCTTGGCAGCCTGGTCCTGTGCAAGTTCGGCGCTGCGCTTGAACCCGTTGAGGATGCCAAGGGCGGCGAACTCGGCCAGCGGCAGGGCGTGCACACCGGCGGAGGTAGTGACCTTGAACTTGTCCAGGGTCGCGGTGTCGAGGCCGGAGGCCTTGACGGCTCCGCCTGCGCCGGCGGCCATGGCATGGATCCACTGCAGGCGCGGGTTGCTCTGCGCAATGCGGGCGAGGCCGGCCGGGTTTTCGTTGGGGAAACCGTAGAGGATCTGCGCCTGGTTGAGCATCTCCCAGTAGCGCTCTTCCTGTTCAGGGGTGCGCTTGAAGGCCGGGTCTCCGGCGTGGTCGGCGGGGAAGCGCTCCGGTGGCAGCAGCTCCGGTTCGTAGAGAACCGTGATGGCTGGATCGATGGCGCGGATACGCTCCACATGCTCAGCTTCGAGCGGGACGGCGATCGCGATGGTGAGTTCATCAGTCGTCATGCTGTTCATCATACTGAATTGAGGCTAGGATATTGAACAGTTTTTGCGGAGAATCGCAGCTGAGACGACACAACGAAGTGAGGTAGGCACAGGATGACCGTCCGAAAAGCAGGTTTCGTCGGCCTGGGGCTGATGGGCTTCCCCATGGCCGCCAATCTCCTTGCCGCAGGTTGGGACGTGACGGGCTGGAACCGTTCGGAGGCCGCCGTCAGCCGATTGGCGGCCCTCGGCGGGCAGGGAGCCGGGTCGGTCGAGGAGCTGCGCGGGCAGCCCGTGATCGTCTTCATGCTCCCGGACCTGTCGTACATCAAGGACGCCGCGGCTCCCTTGCTTGACTCCTGGCGGGCGGCCCCTCCCGCCGCCGGGACCGCCGTCGTCATCATGAGCAGCGTCTCGCCGACGGCGGTACGCGACTTCGGCGCACTGGTGCACGACGCGAGTGCCGGCAACGCCGTGGTTGTCGATGCCCCGGTCAGCGGCGGCACCAAAGGCGCCGAGGAGGGCACCCTCGCCATCATGGTGGGCGCCGGCGAGGCGGACTTCGACCGCCTGCTGCCGCTGTTCAGTGCCATGGGTGCCACGGTCCGCCGCATGGGCGCCCTGGGCGCCGGTTCCCTCGCCAAGGCGTGCAACCAGCTGATTGTCGGAACCACGACGGCGGCCCTCGCCGAGGCCGCCGAACTCGCCGAGCGTTCCGGCATGGATGCCGCAGCGCTTTTCGAGGTGCTCTCCGGCGGCCTGGCCGGGAGCCGGGTCCTGGACATCGTCGGGCCGCGCCTCACCGCGAAGGATTACGTGCCTACCGGGCCGGCGAAGTTCATGCACAAGGACCTGAACTTTGTGCTCGAAAGCGCCGCCGCCTCCGGTTCGGCTGTCCCCATGGCCTCGGCCGGCGTCGGGCTCTACCGCGAACTCATCGACCAGGGCCTTGGCGACCAGGACCTTGCGGTGGTCCGCCAGGCCATCTCGAACCTCAGCGACTCCTGCGCAACCATCACCACAAAAGAAGGACAGCAATGAGTGGACTCTTCGACCTCACCGGGCGCGTAGCCCTGGTGACGGGCTCCAGCCGTGGAATCGGCAACGCCCTTGCCCGCGGACTGGCTGACGCCGGCGCCACGGTGGTGCTCAACGGCATCAACGTCGACCGCCTCAAGGCCGCCGAAGCTGCCCTGGCGGCGGACTTCGCCCCCGGACGAATCCACAGCTGCGCCTTCGACGTCACCAGCGACGTCGAAGCCGCGCGCGGTGTTGCCTGGATGGAGGAAAACGTCGGCCCGCTGGACATCCTGGTGAACAACGCCGGAATCCAGCATCGCGTCCCGATGCTCGAGCTCGACGTCAAGGACTGGGAACGCGTCCTCACTACCGACCTGACCAGCGCGTTCCTCGTTGGCCGTGAAGCCGCCCGGCACATGGTTCCGCGCGGCCGCGGCAAGATCATCAACATCTGCTCGGTGCAGACCGACCTCGCACGCCCCACGATCGCCCCCTACGTGGCGGCCAAGGGCGGCCTGCGGAACCTGACCCGCGCCATGACCGCCGAATGGGCAGCCTCGGGCCTGCAGATCAACGGCATCGCCCCGGGTTACATCCACACGGAAATGACCCAGAACCTGGTGGACGATCCCGAGTTCAACTCCTGGATCCTGGGCCGCACCCCGGCGCACCGCTGGGGGACCGTGGCCGACCTTGCCGGTCCGGCCGTGTGGCTTGCCTCCGACGCTTCGGACTTCGTCAATGGCCAGACGATCTTCGTCGACGGCGGAATGACGGTGGTGGTCTGATGTCCGGCTTCGACCATTCAGGACTCCAGTTGCCCGAGGCCGGCCTGGCCGTCGTCGCGCACGCTGCCGGTGACCTCCGCATCGAAGAGGTCCCCCTGAAAGCGCCGGCGGCGGACGAGACCGTCGTCGAAATCGCCTATGGCGGCATCTGCGGCTCCGACCTGCACTACTGGTTGCACGGCGCGGCCGGCGAATCCATCCTCAAAGCCCCCATGGTCCTGGGCCACGAAATCGTCGGCACCGTGGTGCGGCAGGCTGCGGACGGCAGTGGCCCGGCCGCCGGCACGCCCGTCGCTGTGCACCCGGCAACGTCGGGTCCGGGCGAGGCAAAGTACCCTGGGGACCGGCCCAATCTGTCCCCGGGCTGCACCTACCTCGGCAGCGCGGCCCGTTTCCCGCACACAGACGGCGCGTTCAGCCGCTACGCCACCCTCCCTTCGCGCATGCTGCGCGCACTTCCGGAAGGCTTGTCGCTGCGCACGGCGGCCCTGGTTGAACCGGCCAGTGTCGCCTGGCACGCCGTGGCCCGGGCCGGCGACGTCGCGGGCAAGACGGCGATGGTGATCGGCAGCGGTCCGATCGGCGCCCTGGCTGTCGCCGTGCTCAAGCGGGCCGGCGCGTCCAGGATCGTGGCGGTCGACATGCACGACAAGCCGCTCGAGATCGCCCGTGCCGTGGGTGCGGACGAGGTCCTCAAGGGGGACGACGCCGAGGCGATCGCCACAGTGGAGGCCGACGTCGTCATCGAATCCTCGGGCAGCCACTTCGGGCTGGCTTCGGCGATCAAGGGCACGGCCCGCGGGGGCAAGGTAGTGATGGTGGGCCTGCTGCCTACGGGACCGCAGCCGGTATTCATCTCCCTCGCGATAACCCGCGAATTGGAACTCCTGGGCTCCTTCCGCTTCAACGACGAAATCGACGACGTTATCGCCGCGCTGGCGGACGGTTCCCTGCAGGTGGATCCGGTGGTGACGCACGAATACACCCTGGACCGCGGCCTGGAAGCCTTCGAAGTCGCGAAGAACTCGGCCCGGTCCGGAAAAGTCCTGCTGGACTTCGCCCCCGCCTCCTAGGGGTCTTGGGAAAGGGCTATTTCCGTTCCACCGGGACGAATACCCGGGGCTGGTCTTCCCAGCTTGGCGACAGGTCCGCGATGGTCTCGCGCATGATGTTCGAGGCCGCCTCGCGGGCCTTTTCGCCGTCCCCGTCAGCGATGGCCCGGGCGACATCCATGTGCCATTGCAGGGCGGCTTCCTCCGGGTGGGCGGGCATCAGGCCGTGGACGGTGCGGCCGGTGAGGGTCTCTGTGACCTGGCCGATCAGGTTCGCGAACATTTCGTTGCCGGAGCCGGACAGGACCAGCGCGTGGAACCGGATGTCCAGTTCCAGGAAGGTCGGCATGTCACCGGCGTGTCCGGCGTCGCGCATGGCCAGGGAGATGTCCACCAGTTCGCTACGGAGCTTCTGCGGCGCGTTCTGGGCGGCGAGCTCGGCGGCGGCGGGTTCGACGGCGGAGCGCAGTTCGGCGAGTGAGCGTAATTGCGCCCCGCGGCCTTCGCCGGCGAGACGCCAGCGGATGACGAGCGGATCGAAAGGGTTCCAGCGGTGCGCAGGAAGGACGCGGATTCCCACCCGTTTGATCGTTTCCACCAGCCCGAGCGACTGAAGTACCCGGACCGCTTCCCGGACCACTGAACGGGAGACCTTGAGTTCCTCTTCGAGCTGCTCGGCCAGCATGACGTGGCCGGCGGGAAGCACACCACCGACAATCCGGGCGCCCAGATGCTCGACGGCGCGGTGGTGGAGACTGGTTGACATAGTGGTAAGCATAGTGGCGGCCGGAGAGGCGCCTTTGTTACTTCCGCGGGGAGGCGGCCCGGGCGCCTGCACCATACACTCTTTTGTGACGCGGACGTTTCCGGATCCTCTGCAAAAACTTTCGCGATGGCCGTCAAATACGTATGGTTTATTCCAGCAACTGCGTTAGAAAACGTTTCCTGCGTCCCGGGCAGGACTCACTGCACAAGAAGAATTGGAGTTTTGATGTCAGCACACATCGGTGTCACCGGCCTTGCGGTGATGGGCGCCAATCTGGCCCGCAACCTGGCCCGCAACGGCTTCACCGTTGCCCTCCACAACCGCTCCGTCGAAAAGACCGACGCACTTCTTGCAAAGCACGGTTCCGAAGGCGACTTCGTCCGCACCGAGACCCTCCAGGAACTCGTCGACTCCCTGGAGAAGCCGCGCCGCGTCCTCATCATGGTGAAGGCCGGCAAGCCGGTGGACGCCGTCATCGACCAGCTCGTGCCGCTGCTTGAAGAAGGCGACATCGTCATCGACGCCGGCAACTCGCACTACGAGGACACCCGCCGCCGCGAGGCTGCCCTGTCCGAAAAGGGCCTGCACTTCGTGGGCGTCGGCGTTTCCGGCGGTGAGGAAGGCGCCCTCAACGGCCCGTCCATCATGCCCGGCGGTTCCAAGGAGTCCTACAAGGCCCTTGGCCCGCTGCTGGAAAAGATCTCCGCCAAGGTCGACGGCGAGCCGTGCTGCGCCTGGATCGGCACCGACGGCGCCGGCCACTTCGTCAAGATGGTCCACAACGGCATCGAGTACGCCGACATGCAGGTCATCGGCGAAGCCTTCGACCTCCTGCGCTCCGGGGCAGGTATCGAGCCGGCCGAACAGTCCAAGATCTTCGCCGAGTGGAACACCGGCGAGCTGTCCTCCTTCCTGATCGAAATCTCCGCCGAGGTCCTCGGCCACGTCGACGCCAAGACCGGCAAGCCGTTCGTCGACGTCGTCGTGGATGCCGCAGGCCAGAAGGGCACCGGCCGCTGGACGGTCATCTCCGCCCTCGAGCTGGGTTCCCCGGTCTCCGGCATCGCCGAGTCCGTCTTCGCCCGTGCGCTCTCTTCCCAGAGCGAACAGCGCAAGCTGGGCCAGGAACTGCTGGCCGGCGAGGAAGCCGCCGTCGAAATCCCGGCGACCTTCGTCGAGGACGTCCGCCAGGCGCTGTACGCCTCCAAGCTCGTCTCCTACGCCCAGGGCCTGGACATGCTGACCTCCGCCGCCAAAGAATACGGCTGGGAGCTCAAGCTCGACGAGATTGCCTCCCTGTGGCGTGCAGGCTGCATCATCCGTGCGGAACTGCTCAAGGACATCACCAAGGCCTACGCAGCCGAGGAGAAGCCCGCCAACCTGCTGTTCGCCCCGGCCTTCACCAAGGCCATCGCAGAGGCCCTGCCGGCGTGGCGCCGCGTCGTCGCCACGGCAGTGCAGCTGGGCATTCCGGTTCCGGTCTTCTCGTCCTCCCTCGCCTACTACGACGGCCTGCGCCGCAAGCGCGTTGCAGCCGCCCTGATCCAGGGCCAGCGCGACCTCTTCGGTGCGCACACCTATGGCCGCGTTGACGCCGAGGGCACCTTCCACACCTTGTGGGGCGAGGACAAGTCCGAGGTCGAAGCCGTGGACACCCACTAGCAGTACCCCGCTCCTGACAAAGGCCGGCCGTTCCCCGATACTGGGGAGGGCCGGCCTTTGCCGTGCCGCCAGTTGCCGCCACAGGCCGGTCCGCGGCCCGAGTCGAGGAGCTTCCATGGTGCCAGGAACCGCGTTCGTGACAGGAGCATCCACGGGAATCGGCTACGAGGCCGCTGTCCTCCTGGCCCGGAACGGTTTCATGGTCTACGCAGGCGCGCGCCGCACCGGCAAAATGGAACCACTCAAAACGCATGGAATCCGGGTCCTCGCCCTCGATGTCACGGACGATGCCTCCATGGCGGACGCAGTCTCGGAAGTGGAAGACGCGCACGGCCGCGTGGACATCCTGGTCAACAATGCCGGCTACGGCTCCTACGGCTCGCTCGAGGAGGTCCCGCTGGACGAAGGCCGGCGGCAATTCGAAGTCAACCTCTTCGGCATGGCGCGGATGACCCAACTGGTCGTGCCGGGCATGCGGCAGGCCGGGACGGGCAGGATCATCAACGTCTCCTCGATCGGCGGCCGGATCTACGAGCCCCTCGGTTCCTGGTACCACGCCACGAAGTTCGCCGTCGAGGGACTGAGCGATTCCCTTCGCCTCGAACTCGCGCCGCACGGCATCTCGGTGTCGATCATCCAGCCCTCCGGAACGGCGTCGGAATGGGGCCGGATTGCAGGGGAGCACCTCCTGGCTGCTTCCGGGCAGGGGCCCTATGCCGGGCAGGCCCGCATGATGGCTGCCGCGTTGGCGAGCACGGAGGGCTCGGGGCTGGCTTCCTCGCCGCGGGCCGCCGCCCGCGCGATCCTCCGCGCGGCACGGTCCGGAAAACCGAAAACCCGCTACCCGGCGGGCCGGGGAGCGGGTTCGATTCTGGCGCTCAGGCGGGTCCTGCCGGACCGCGCCTTCGATGCCCTGCTAAGGGGCATCTACGGCAGGTTTCCGGCCTAGATCCGGTACTCGATGTAGTACTCGGCCGGATCCACCGCGGGCTTGGTTTCGGATTTGGCATCGCGGTGCCGCCAGGTTGCCGGGATGCCTGTGATGATCGACTCCGGTGGTGCGTCCTTCACGACGACGGCGTTCGCGCCTACTGCGCTGTCGGCGCCGATCGTGATGGGGCCCAGCACCTTCGCGCCTGCGCCGATGGTTACACGGTCACCGATGGTGGGGTGACGTTTGACCTTCGCGAGGGAGCGCCCGCCGAGCGTGACACCGTGGTAGATCATGACGTCTTCGCCGATCTCCGCGGTTTCCCCGATGACGACGCCCATGCCGTGGTCGATGAAGAACCTGCGCCCGATGGTGGCACCGGGATGGATCTCGATGCCCGTCAGGAAACGCGCAAGCTGCGAAATCAACCGGGCAGGGAACCGGGTGGACGGGTTCTGCCACAGCTTGTGCGTCAGCCGGTGTGCCCAGATGGCATGCAGTCCGGAGTATGCAAAAAAGTTCTCGAAAGAGCCTCGGGCCGCCGGGTCGTGTGACCGGGCGGCCTCGAGGTCTTCCTTGAGTCTTGCGAAAAAGCTCACAAAGACCTTTCTACAGGAAGGGTGGTGAATCAGCCGCGGATGTCGTCAAAGAGCACGGTGGAGATGTAACGCTCGCCGAAGTCGGGAACAATCGCGACGATCAGTTTGCCCTTGTTCTCCGGGCGCTTGGCCAGCTCCAAGGCACCCCAGACGGCGGCGCCGGCGGAGATGCCGCCGAGGATGCCTTCCTGGGTGCCAAGCGAGCGTGCGGTGGCGACGGCGTCTTCGAGGGAGGCGTCAAGGACCTCGTCGTACACGTTGGTGTCCAGCACCTCCGGGATGAAGTTGGCGCCCAGGCCTTGGATCTTGTGCGGGCCGGGGGTGCCGCCGTTCAGGATGGGGGAGTCCTTGGGCTCGACGGCCACGATCTGGACTTCCGGCTTGCGTTCCTTCAGGACCTGGCCGACGCCGGTGATGGTGCCGCCGGTGCCGACGCCGCCCACGAAGATGTCGATCTTGCCGTCGGTGTCCGCCCAGATCTCCTCGGCGGTGGTGTTGCGGTGGATTTCCGGGTTGGCCTCGTTGGCGAACTGCTGGGCCCAGATGGAGTTCTCGGTGTTGGCTACGATTTCCTGGGCCTTTTCCACAGCACCGCGCATGCCCTCGGAGCCCGGGGTCAGCACGATTTCTGCGCCGTAGGCACGCAGCATGACGCGACGTTCGGTGGACATGGTCTCGGGCATGGTCAGGATGACCTTGTATCCGCGGGCCGCACCGACGAGGGCCAAGGCGATGCCGGTGTTGCCGGAGGTGCCCTCGACGATCGTTCCACCGGGCTTCAGGGCACCGGACTTCTCAGCGGCGTCGATGATGGCTACACCGATGCGGTCCTTGACGCTGTTGGCGGGGTTGTAGAACTCCAGCTTCACCGCCACCGTGGCTTCGAGGTCCTTGCTGAGCCGGTTGAGGCGGACCAGTGGGGTTCCGCCGATCAGCTGGGTGACGTCGTCGTAGATCCGTGCCATGTATTCATGCCTGTTCTCTGAAGAGGGAAATGCTGTGGCCAGCCTAACCAGCGTTACGGGGCCCTGCTACGCACGGAGCCACGAAGAGTAATATTTCCGGGCTTTGGCGAGCTTCGGATTAATGATCACCTGGCAGTAGCCCTGTTCGGGGAACTTGGCGTAGTAGTTCTGGTGGATCGCCTCGGCTTCATGGAACTCGGGAAGCCGGCTGACCTCCGTGACGATTTCCTTGGACCACAGCGGCTGGTTCCGTGCGATCGCCTTCTCGAAGAGGTCCTTTTCCTCCTGCGTCTCGTAGAACATGACCGAACGGTACTGGGTGCCGACGTCGTATCCCTGGCGGTTCAGGGTTGTCGGGTCATGCAGCGCAAAGAACATATCCAGGATGATTTCCTCGGGAATGACGTTTTCGTCGAAGGTCACTGCCACCACTTCGGCATGGCCCGTGGTCCCGGAACAGACCTCGTAGTAGCCGGGGTTCCGGACGTGTCCACCCGCGTATCCCGAAACCACCGATGAGACGCCCTGGGTTTTCTGGTAGACGGCATCCAGGCACCAAAAGCAGCCGCCGCCAAGTACGAAAGTTTTCATGCCCTGTTCAATGGCCGGGGGCCGCGGAAGATTCCCGCAGGAGCCTTACGGAAGTGTGACGGCGCAGGATGCGCAAGAATATTGCCCATGGAAGCTGTGAACACCGCTGTTGCAGGAGACGTTGCGGACAAGGAATCCGACGGCGGCCCGGAGACTCCGAGCCTCGGCGAACTGCTGCTGGCAGTCGAGGAGCTCTGGCCGGAGTCCCTGGCCGAGAACTGGGACGAGGTGGGCCTTGTGGCCGGGCGCCCCGAGGCCCCGGTGGGCAAGGTGATGCTGGCGGTGGACCCCACCCTGGAAACCATCGAGGAAGCCATCGCCTGGGGTGCGCAGCTGCTGGTCACCCACCATCCCCTGCTGCTCAAGGGGGTTAACTCCGTCGCCGCCACCACGGCCAAAGGCCTGGCCGTCCACCGGCTGATCGAGACCGGCACTGCGCTGCTGACGGTGCACACGAACGGCGACTCCGCCGTCGGGGGCGTTTCCGATGTGCTCGCCGACGCCTTCGGACTGGACAACGTGGTTCCGCTGGCACCGGCGGCGCAGGGCCTGCCCGAGGAAGGGATCGGCCGCGTGGGGGAGCTCCCTGAACTGATGACCCTGGGCGATTTCGCCGCCCGCGTGTTCGAGATCCTCCCGGCCGTTGCCGGCGGGGTGAGGGTTTCGGGGGAGCGGGACGCCCTCATCCGCAGGGTCGCCGTCTGCGGCGGCGCCGGTGACAGCTTGTTCGACGCCGTCCGCGCCAGCCAGGCGGATGTCTACGTGACGGCCGACCTGCGCCACCACCCGGCGTCGGAAGCGCGGGAGTCCGCCGTCAACGGCCGCCCCTACCTGATCGACGTCTCGCATTTCGCCAGCGAATGGTTGTGGCTCCCGGCCGCCGCCGAAGCCCTCGGCAACGTGCTAAGCGACCAGGGGTACGACGTCGAGATCCGCGTGGCCAGCACCAACAGCGACCCCTGGGACTTCATCCTCACTCCCGGCTAAGCCCGGCACCCCAGTAGAGGGGATGGCAGGCGCGGCAGCCGGGATTGGCGCTAGAGTCGGGTGAAGAACGGGCACCAGGCCCGGCCGGATCCCGAAGGGATGCGGCACAACCAAGCGGAGGTGGACGTGGCCAAGGCAGCCCCGGCGGAACAGATGAAGTTGCTCGACCTGCAGGCACTGGACGCCAAACTCAAGGGCCTTGCCAAGCGTCGCAGCATCCTCGAAAACGATCCCCGCATCACCGACCTCCAGGATGCCCTGGCCGTGGCGAACGGCGAACTCGGCACCGCGAAGCTCGCGGTGCATGACGCCGAAGCTGAACTGCGCCGCGCCGAAGCCGATGTGGAGCAGGTCGCAGGCCGCATTGAACGGGACGAGGCCAGGCTCAACAGCGGCACCGGCCTCTCCAAGGACCTCGTGGCACTCCAAAGCGATATCGCCTCCCTGAACCGGCGCCGCTCCGACCTGGAGGACGTCGAACTGGAGATCCTCGAACGCCTGGACGGGCTTCGCGAAAAGCAGGCCGCCCAGCAGCAGATCGTCGATGACATCCAGGGTTCCTTTGCCGGCATCCGGGCCGAACTGGACGCTGCGATCGCTGAGGTGGCCGCCGAAGAAGACGCTGTCCGCGCCGAACGGAACGCCTTCGCCGCCGGTGTTGATGCCGGCGCTCTCGATATCTATGAGAAGACGCTGGCCAAGCGCGGCGTCGGTGCGGCCCGCCTGTTCCACGGCAGGTCCGAAGGCTCGGGAATGACTCTGAGCCCCGGCGACCTCGCCGAGGTCAGGGCGGCCGCCGAGGACGACATCGTCTTCTGTCCCGACTCCGGCTGCATCCTGGTCCGCTCCGCGGAATGGAACTAACGGGACGGGGCCGCCGCTAACCCTGCAGGATGATGTTCAGGGCGTGTGCCTTGCGCGCGGTGCCCTCCACGAGCTCGGCGCTCCAGCTTTCCTGTGTCGCCTTGAGCAGTTGTTCGGGCGTTGCCGGAGCCTTGCCCCGCCGGGTGAGCAGGTGGCGTGCCAGTTCCCCGCGCGTGTGCTTGGCGAAGTGGCTGACCACGGTGCGCTTGCCGTTGGCCTCGGTGAAGACGTTCACCGTGACTGTCTGCGCCGGTGGCGGAGTCCAGGCCGCCGCATAGGTGCTGGAGCGGCAGTCCACCATCAGCTCGCCTTCCACCTTCCCGGCCAGAGCCTCCGTGAGTTGCGGTTTCCAGAAGGAAGCCAGCCGTCCGACGTCGGGCAGTGCGGTTCCCATGGACAGCCGGTAGGCGGGCACCCGGTCGCCGAAACCGAGCGCGCCCCAGAGGGCGGAGATCACCAGAACCGACTCGGCGGCCTTGCGGCGCTGCGCAGGAGTAAGCGACTTGTATCCAAGCGCGTCGTACAGGACACCCGAATACAGTTCGTACGCCGGGGCCGCCGGTTCGTCGTGCAGCCGGGTGTTGCGCTCGACGTCGTCCTTCAGAGACGCGCCGACACCCAGCAGGGCGAGGGCGTCCTCGTGCGCGCTGACCAGGCCCAGGGCGTCGAGCACTTTGGCCCGGTAGCTGTTGAGCCCGGGAAAGCTCAGCGCCTCCCAGTCGACGGCGGGGCCTTTGGCCGCGGGAGTCTTGCCTTCGGAGGGTGGGAGGAGAATCAGCACCCGTCGATAGTACCGGGGTCCTGAGCCCGTTCCGGCGCCGGTAGACTGTACTGCGGACGGGGCAGCCAGGCGGCCGCGCGCCACGCAAGTGGCTCGAGGAACGTCCGGGCTCCACAGGGCAGGGTGGTGGGTAACGCCCACTCGGGGTAACCCGCAGGCCAGTGCCACAGAAAACAGACCGCCGCTTCCGTGTGTTTGCACGGAACGCAGGTAAGGGTGAAACGGTGGTGTAAGAGACCACCAGCTTCCCGGGTGACCGGGAAGGCTAGGTAAACCCCACCCGGAGCAAGGCCAGACAGGACACGTTCGAGGGCTGCCCGCCCGAGTGTCCGGGTAGGCCGCTGGAGGGCGCCGGCAACGGCGTTCGTAGATGGATGGTCGCCTCTTCCCGGCCGGCAACGGCCTGGAATGACAGAACCCGGCGTATCGGCTGCCCCGTCCCACGCATCCTGGATGCCTACCCACGCGCAATGTTGGACGCGCGGCCGCCGGTCCGGCTAGTAGTAGTAGCTGGTCTGCAGTGCGTTCGCGAAGGATACGAACCAGAAGAGGCCGCCGACCCCGATGCCGATCCAGCCCCATAGCTGGGCCTTCTTCGAAGCGTCGATCGCGCCTGCCTGGTTTCCTGTGTTCCAGCGCCCCGGGACCTGGGTCGAAAAGTAGAGTGCCACCGCTCCGAGCGGTATGCACAGCACCAGGGCGATGATGGACAGGGCCAATCGTTGCGGGGGCGCGGGTTGCTGCACGAACCGGAAATCCTGCGGCGGCTGGCGGAAGCCCTGTTGCTGCGGCGGCAGTGGCGCACCCGCGTACGCAGGATTCGCCCGCGTCTGCGGAAAGCCTCCGGGATTTAACGGCTGCGGATTCCCCACGAACGGTTCGGCCGGCCGGTTGGCCTGTGGAAGATTCTGCGCTGTTGCGGGTGCTGCTTGTGACGTCGGAGAGTGGCCCCCGGCCGCGAGGATCGGCTCGGGCGTCTTCCGGGCTTCAGGGGCCTTCCGGGGCGTCGGGGCCGGCTCGGAATCTGCGGCGGCGGTCGCCGGCTCGCTGCTGCGCGACCGGAGGGTGTCGTCCTGCCGAACCCGCTCGATATCTTTGGCCACCTGGTGGAGGAGGTCGCGGCGTCCCTCCAGCACCCCCAGGAGTTCCGCGGCGGCGTCGTGTTCGCGTGGGCGTTCAAGGGATGCCCTGAGCTTCGCCAGAATGGAGAACTGCTCATCGGCGCTGAGGACCTCCCGCCGCAGGACAGCGGCCAGGTCGCCCAGATAGGACACGGGAACGGCCGGCGGGTCCGGGAGCGGCTCGGGCAGCGCGGCGTCGGTGGGAACGGAGAAGAGTGCATTGGCGAGCTGGGCGCCGGTGAGGGGAGTCCGGTTGGTGTAGTCGATGAACTGCAGCGTCGCGATGTCCGGCGGCAGCAAGTCTGAGCGAACGGGCTTGACGACGAGCGGTATCAACGGCTTGCGGAGCCTGCGTGCATAGTCCCGCTCACGGGTTGCCGCCTCGGAGTCGATCAGGCTGGGGGACAGAACCAGGATCATCGCGTCGCACGAGCGGATCTGCTCAAGGATGACGTCCCACCACGCCTGGCCGCCGTCCAGGTTGCTGTCCACCCACGCCTCATGGTGCAGGGCCGAAATGCCTGCCCGGATGTCGTTGAGTGCGTCCTGGTCTTCCCGGGCGTAGGAGATGAAAACGCGCCTGCCGGAGCGGCCAGGCGATGGTGAAGCTGCTGTTCCGCTCATGGGATCCTGGTCTCGCCTGAACGAATAAATACAATGATTAGTGAAATCAAGGATACGCGTCCTGAGTGAGCGTTGCTAGCCCCCGCGGGAAGCAAGCCACATGGTGTGCTCGCGGCTGATGGCGTCCTCGGCGTCGGCGACGGCGGTTCCCCAGGACGCCTCGTCGGCATCCTGCAGCAGCGACTCCTGCAAAGCGAGTTCACGGCTAGTCAGGCTGTATGCGGCCGCCAGTTGGGCGTGCTGCTTGAGGGCCAGCCATGCCGCGCTGGCACCGATGACGGAGCCCAGGACGCCGCCCAGGTCGATCTCCGCGACTCCTGCGAACTTCAAGGTGGCCAGTGCCACGGCAAGGATCTCGGCCGAGACCAGCACCGACCGCCACACCTCGGCCCGGCGCTTGTTCGCGGCGGCCTTGGCTGCGTACCACTGGCGCTGGGCAAGCGTGCGCTGCCTGAGGTAGGCAGCCTTCCGCTCCTCGAAACTGCGGTGCCGCAAGGCGGTCATCGATTCGGTGACCAGCGGGCTGTCCGTGGCTATGGCTACCCGGTCGCCGCCCTTCTGGGTCAGTTGCTCGGCCCGGTCCCGCAGGATCCTGCGCGCTTCCGCGTCACTGAGGTCGGTCCCGAACGGTGCGCCGTGGACCGAGTAGCGCCAGGCCATCGTTTTCATGGATTCGGCGAGTGCCCGCCCCGAGTACCAATCGCGCTCCGGCTGGACATAGGAGAGGATGAGTTCGCAGATGAGGGCCAACAGGAAAGCTGCGAGCACCACCAGCGACGACAAGCCAAAGTTTCCAACAGCCAAGGGGACGGCGCCACCCGCCGCGCCGGCAATGGTGCTGCCCAGGCGCAGGCGGTTCAGGAACAAGTACTTCCGCTGGCCCTTCAACGACGCAGAGTCGGCATCCTTGAAGTAACCCGGCAGCTCGAGGACTTCACTCACGACAGTACTTCCGTTCGCCCCGCGGGACCGGCGCACCGGCAACCGATGATTGGATTGTAGGACCCGCTGCGGGCGGCGGCCAGAGTCCCGGCCGGGGTCTCGTCCGGCCTGTGTGAGTGATTTCACTGTTCCGGGCACACCGGTGCGTGCGTCCCAGACCCTAGAATGGATGGTGAACGTTGAGGTTCCCCGCTGGTACTGCGTTCGCAGCCGGCGGTTTTTCTTTGCGATCGTTCGTGGTATCCGGGGCGGACCGAAGCCCCAGTGATGCCGGTGCCGCAGGATTACTCCGGGCGGCCGCCATCTGCGCACGAGGACGTGCGCGGTTGACCCTAGGAAGGTAGTTCTGTGACCCAGTCGTCTGATTCTTGTCTTGATTCGTGGATGGGCCGCGAGGCGCTCGCCGAAGCCATGATCCCGGTCATCGGCCGTTTGTACCGTGAAAACAATGTGGTGACCAGCATTCACGGACGCAGCCTCATCAACAAGTCCTCCATGAACATCCTGAAGGCGCACCGCTTCGCCCGCCGGATGAGCAACGCAGAGCTCCCGCTGGAAGAAACCGCACCGCTGCTCGATGCCCTCGCCGGACTCGAACTCGGCGCAGCCGCCGTCGACATCGCCCTGCTCAACGAGAAGTTCAAGGCCCAGGCCCCGGGAACCTCCTTGGAGGGTTTCCTCCGTGAGGAACTGGCTGAGATCGTGGGCCGCCGCGGGGCCGACGACCGCACCAGCACCGACGTCGTCCTCTATGGCTTCGGCCGCATCGGCCGCCTGCTCGCCCGCCTCCTTATCGAAAAGGCGGGCGGCGGACACGGGCTGCGCCTGCGCGCCATCGTGGTCCGCAAGGGTGCCGAGAACGATCTCGCCAAGCGCGCAAGCCTGTTGCGCCGCGACTCGGTGCACGGCTCCTTCGAAGGCACCATCCGCGTGGACGAGGAAGCCAACACCATCACCGCCAACGGCGTGCAGATCCAGGTCATCTACTCGGACAACCCCTCCACGGTTGACTACACCGCCTACGGCATCAAGAACGCCCTGGTGGTGGACAACACCGGCCGCTGGCGCGACGCTGAAGGCCTGTCCCAGCACCTGCAGAGCAAGGGCGTCGCCCGCGTGCTCCTCACGGCACCGGGCAAGGGCGATCTGAAGAACATCGTCCATGGCATCAACCACCGTGACATCCAGGACAGCGACACGATCGTCACCGCCGCGTCCTGCACCACCAACGCCATCACCCCGGTCCTGAAGGCCCTCAACGACAAGTTCGGTGTCATCCACGGACACGTCGAAACCGTGCACTCCTTCACCAATGACCAGAACCTGATCGACAACTTCCACAAGGGTGACCGCCGTGGACGTTCGGCGGCGCTGAACATGGTCATCACCGAAACCGGTGCGGCGAAGGCAGTGGCCAAGGCCCTTCCGGAACTGCAGGGCAAACTGACCGGCAATGCCATTCGCGTTCCCACCCCGGATGTCTCCATGGCCATCCTGAACCTCAACCTTGAGACGGGCACCACCAAGGATGAGGTCAACAACTACCTGCGCGAGATGTCCCTGCATTCCTCGCTGCGCAAGCAGATCGACTACATCGATTCGCCCGAGGTTGTCTCCACGGACTTCGTCGGCTCCCGCCGGGCAGGCATCGTCGACGGCCTGGCCACCATCGCCAACGACAAGAACCTCGTGGTCTACGTCTGGTACGACAACGAATTCGGCTACAGCTGCCAGGTGGTCCGTGTCATGGAGGAAATGGCCGGTGTGAACCCGCCGTTCTTCCCGGCTCAGGAAGTACCCGCTGCGGCCAAGCCTGCTTTGGAAGCGGTCACTGTCTGATCCTGTTTTCAGGAAGCTTCGGCTTTCCCGGCCGGTTCTCTGGAATCGGCCGGGAAAGCTGAGCAAAATGGACCCCATGGAACGCGAAGAGATCCTGGACCACGACACCACGCTTGAGCACGCACTTGACGTTGCCCGGGCAAACCAGAAGGAAGCCAAGAGGCTGCTTGAAAGCGCCCGCGCCGCGCACGCTGCTGGAGATGTCACCGCGGAGCGCGTGGCGCAGCTCGAATCATTGTTGGCACTGGCCGACGAGGACCTCAAACGGGTCGCCCGGGAGCAATAGCTCCCTTTTTTGCTTTCGTGGACCCGGCGGCGTGTGTGTCCTCCTCCACACTGTGGATGGCCCCAATATTGTCTGCCGCCTGGCCTAGGCTCAAAGGGATTGAATCCACAGTGAAAGGACCTCCCCTTGAGTACCACCTGGACCGCCTTCCGGCGTGCCCGACGCCGATCCCGCCAAGCTTGGGCCGTGCTGGCCTTCGTCGTGGCAGCCGCCGTAGGCGGAGTTGCATGGTTCTTCGGCAACGGTCAGTTCGCCATGGCGGAAGGTCCGGGTGGCGGGCCCGCCGCGGCGCCCGTGGTGGACTACAACTGGATGAGGCCTGTCGCATCGGTGGCCCCCGTTCCGCGTGGTGCGGCCGCGGACGCACTTGAGGCCCTTCCCGTCAAAGGCCGTGCAGGCAAGGACGACTATGACCGCTCGCAATTTGGCCAGGCCTGGCTGGACGTCGACCACAATGGCTGCGATACCCGAAACGACATTCTCCGGCGGGACCTGAGCTCGGTGCGGTTCAGCGACGGTTCCAAATGCAAGGTGGCCGGCGGTGGCCTCGCCGAGCCGTACATCGGAAGAACGATTGAATTCCGGCGCGGCCCCGAAAGCAGCAAGGCCGTCCAGATCGACCACGTGGTGGCGTTGGGCGACGCGTGGCAGAAGGGCGCCAAGCAGCTCACACCGAAGCAGCGGAGCACTTTTGCCAACGATCCGTTGAACCTGATAGCCGTCGACGGTCCCGCCAACGTGAAGAAGGGAGCCGGTGACGCCGCCACCTGGCTTCCGGCGAACAAGAACTTCCGCTGCCATTACGTTGCCCGCCAGATCTCGGTCAAGGTGGCCTACCGGCTTTGGGTCACCGCCGCCGAAAAGGATGCCATGAAGCGCGTGCTCGCCGCGTGCCCGGGGCAGCAGACCATCCGGCCCTGACGGCGAGGCCCTGACGGCGAGGTCCCGGCCCGGGTCGCAGGCCCCGGCCCGTCACGCCCAGCGCAAAGATGGGGTGTCGGTCAGGGTCCTGCCGGGAGTTCGAGGTGACCGTGCCCGAGCTGCCAGGTGCCGCCGTCGTCGATACGTTCAAGCACCACCCGCTGCAGCGAGGTATCCCTGGGCAGCCCGGTCAGGTTCGCCATGTCCCTGGTGCGGAACGTGAAGTAGACGGCGTCGCTGGCAGCGTCCGAGCACCGGTCCACGGTGAAGCGGCGGGCAAAGGAAGCAATGTTGCTCTCCGGGAGCCGCGCTGCCAGGTACGGGTCCAGCATCCAGGAATCGCAGGTGGCCAGCCGGACCGGCTTGTCCGGGAAATGGCCGTCGAAGAAGCGGCGCGCCTGGGCCAGGCTCTCGTCGACGACGGCGGGGGAGAGGCCGCCGTCCTCGGGAATGTGGACACCGACGAGCCACTCTCCTTCGGGTACCGGTGACCTCCCGCCACTGCTGCGCACCAGATGGTACTGCAGGCGGCCGAGCCGGAACATGTTTCCGGCCATGTGCAGCGTGAGCCAAGCCCAGGTGTCCAGACCGAAGTTCCCGTGGACGCGGCGGTTGATCCGCAGGTTCAACCCGACGTCGGCCAGGATCGCTGCCGAAACCCCGGCAGGGATGCCCAGCGAGGCATGGTACGAAGCGGCCACGGGGGCGAAGCGCAGGAGCGCTTCGATCCAGTCGTGCTCGGTGCAGCCGTCAGCGGAGGCCGTCCCCGAAGGGAACGTCCCTAGCCGTGCTTCCAGCGCGGACACGGCCGAAACGACCGCTGGGCCTGGTGGCGTGGAGAGGAGTGCCGCGCATCCGCGTGCGTCATCGTCCCGGATGTCCAGGAGATCAAACAGTGTTGTCGTGTCCACGGCCAAGGTCCGATCGCTCGATGACAGGGCTCAGTGCCCGAAGGGATCCGGGTCGACACCCGGCATCCAGGTCAGGCCCGGGACGCCCCAGCCATGTTTCTTGGCCTGCTTCATCGCCTTTTTGGAATAGCGGTCCACGAGCCGGTTGACATAGAGCTTCCCGTCGAGGTGATCGAATTCGTGCTGCATGACCCGGGCGAACCAGCCGGTGGCCACGAAGTCAATGGGGTTCCCATCGCCGTCGAAGCCCTGTACCCGGGCCCACTCGGCGCGCTGCAGCGGGTAGCTCTCACCAGGGAAGGAAAGGCAGCCCTCGATGTGTTCGTCCGGATCCGGCAGGGCGCCGGACACCTTGGACAAGGTCAGTACCGGATTGACCACGACACCTTCGTCGGGCGCGTCGTCATCATTGGGGTACTTGAAGATGAAGATCCGCTTGCCGACGCCCACCTGGGGTGCGGCAAGGCCAACGCCGTTCGCCGCGTCGTTGGTTTCGATCATGTCCGCGATCAGAGTCCGCAACTCGTCGTCGAAGACTTCAACCTCGCTGGCCCGGCGGTGCAATACGGGCTCGCCCCAGATGGTGATGGGCAGGACGGTCATGGCGGCTGGTTCCTTGCTGGGTGACGATAGCGGGGAAAAACAAAGGCCGCACTGGAAAACCAGTGCGGCCTTTGGCTGACCGGTACCAACTACCAGCCTTATGCGGGTGAGCGACGGGGGTTGAACCCGCGACCTCCTGGACCACAACCAGGCGCTCTGCCAACTGAGCTACGCCCACCATGTGCCTTGTGAGCAGCGGAATGACCCGCCACCTGCGAAGGCAACGACAAAAACTATACCTCGAGTTTCGTGGCCGGAGCGCCACTTTTTGCCGTTTCGGAGAAAATTCCGGGAAAGGTAACGCAGATCACACTACGGTGCTGTCTTCGACGCTTCCAGAAATGCGCTTGGAGACCTTCAGTGCCGTGGCCGTGTCCGGGCCGGGGGCGGGGACGAAGACTGCTTCGCGGTAGTAGCGCAGCTCGTCGATCGAATCCTTGATGTCGCCCAGCGCGCGGTGGCCGCCATGCTTGGCGGGCGCCTGGAAGTAGGCCCGCGGGAACCAGCGGCGTGAGAGCTCCTTGATGGTGCTGACATCGATCACCCGGTAGTGGAGGTGCTCGATGACGTTGGGCATGTCCCGGACGAGGAACGTGCGGTCCGTGCCGACCGAGTTGCCGCCCAGCGGGGCCTTCTTTGGGTCCGGAACCCATGTCTCGATGTACTCGAGGATGAGTGCTTCGGCTTCCGCCATGGTCTTGCCGTGGGGCAGTTCGTCCAGGAGCTTGGAACGGGTATGCATGTCCCGGACAAAGTCGTTCATCTGTTCAAGCGCTGCGTCGTCAGGTTTGATGACAACGTCCACGCCCTCGCCCAGGATATTCAGCTCTGAGTCGGTGACCAGGGCGGCGACTTCGATCAGGGCGTCCTTTTCGAGATCCAGTCCGGTCATTTCGCAGTCGATCCAGACGATGCGTTCATTAGTAATAGGCACCCGCCCAGCCTACAGTTCAGCGGCCCGATGCCGCTCCGGTGATACGATTTCGAGCACGGCAGAGGCTTGTTTCGGCCTTGCTTTTTCACTGCATGGACTGCCCGCCAGGTGTGTCCGGAACCTGTTCGGCAAACGATTGGATAATTCTGACAATGACGGCGCCTGTACCTGCCGCCAGCAAGGACGACGGGACGCCGGCGGCCTCCGAAACGCCGGCGGAAGTGGACAATCCCCGTTCACCCTTGATTGCCGGCTTCATCGGATCGATGTTCCTGGTTATCGGGTCCCTGGGTGTGGGGTGGCTCGCTCCCGTGTCTGAGCTCCGGCGCTTGCCGCTGTTCATCTGGATGCGCACGGAGGCCGCAGGCGTTGCGCTGTCCATCGTGTTGCTTTCAGTCGGTGGAATGCTGCTGGTGCGTGCGTGGCTCCGACTGGGCCAGCGCGTGCGGGTTTGGGGTCAGGAAGCCCGCAAGGCGACACTCCAGGCGATTGTCGCCTGGGGCCTGCCGATGATGTTCACCGTCCCGCTCTTCAGTCGCGATGTGTACGCCTACATCGGCCAAGGGAGGTTGATGGTCGAAGGCATCAACCCGTACGAGAACGGCATCTCGGCCCTGCCGAACTACTTCCAGCTGGGCGCGGACAAAATGTGGACCGAAGCCCCGGTACCCTATGGCCAGCTGTTCCTCTGGATAGAGCAGTTCGTGGTGTGGGTGACCAATGTGCAGCCCGAAGCCAGCATCATGCTCTTCCGGGTTGCGGCCGCCCTGGGAATCGTGTTGTGCGTCATCTATGTTCCCAAACTCGCCGGATTGCACGGCGTCAATCCGCACCGGGCGTTGTGGCTTTCCGCCGCGAATCCGCTCTTCCTCACCAACTTCATCGCCAGCGTCCACAACGACGCCCTCATGATCGGCCTTGCCCTTGCCGGGCTCTACTACTGCGCAACCCGCCGCGTGGTCCTGGGCATCGTACTGGTCACTCTCTCGATATCGGTCAAGCCGATCACTGTGGTTTTCCTGCCCTTCATCGGACTCCTGTGGGCCGGCAAGGGCGCCAGCTGGCCGCGCAAGTTCCTCTTCTGGGCGCTCACGGCCGGCCTGTCGCTCGCGCTCCTCTACGCCCTGGGCGCCGTCAACGGCTTCGGCTTCGGCTGGATCAAGGGGCTGTCGGCCCCGGGCAGCGTGTGGATCTGGTACGCCCCGGTCGGCCTGCTCGGCCTGATCGTCGCCTCGATCGTGAACGTGTTCGGCCTGGACGGCTGGGGACTTGCGAAATGGGTGTACGACGCCGGCAAGGTCCTTGCAGTGGGAATCGTCGCCTGGCAGGTCTTCCGCGGCAGTCATGACCGGGTCATGCGCCGCCTGACCCTTGCGTTCGCAGCGATCGTACTGTTGGCACCCATGATCCAGTCCTGGTATGTCGTGTGGTTGATTCCGCTGTTTGCGGTGACCGGCATCCGGAACGACTGGCAGGTGAAGACCCTGTACTTCGTGGTCTCCTTCTTCATGGTCTATGCGATCTCCGACCAGCTGGAGGTTTTCCCGTACCTGCAAAGCGGTGACGTTGGCCTGGCGTTGGTGCTCGCCCGGAACGCGGCCGCGATCATCGCCCTGCTGTTCGCCCTCTACTTGATCTTCCTCGACCCCCGTACGAAGCATCTCTTCAGCCGCCGGGACCAGCCGCTCAGCAACACCGTCATTTAGCGCCGCTGACCGCCGGCAGGCGGCGCACGGCTTCACGGTAGGACAGGGTGCTCAGTCGTTCCTTGTGTTCGGCAACGAACCCCGCCACCCACTCGGGATCGCTCTTGCTGTATTCGCGCAAGGCCCAGCCGATCGCCTTCCGGATGAAGAACTCCCTGTCTGCCAGGTTGGGCAGGATCACCGCGGCCAGCAGCGTCCTGTTGGTCCGGGCTTTGGCTCCCACCTGGGAAGTGATCGCGGCGCGCCGGACCCACATGTCGCCGTCGGCCGCCCAGCGCAGCATCAGCTCAGCCATCCCGTCCGGATGCGCAAGCAGCAGCTCCCGGATCCGCGGCGAGACACCGTCCACCAGGTCCCACCAGGCGCCGCTGCGGATGAACTCCTCGTACACCGGGACCATTTGCAGGTCGGTGGCAACGAGCCGCGCCGCAGTGAGATCGATCGCCGCATAGCGCTCCTCGCGTGCGCCGGCTTCGCGCCACAACCGGAGCACCGTGTCGCGCAGCTCAGCCCCTGAAGTGAACGGCGACGCCTTCGCGGCGGCCTTGACGATCCTGCGGACTTCTGGAACAGGCACGCCAAGCGACGGCATCTCCGACTTCATGTACGCCTGCACCGAGCGGGCGCGTTCCGGATCGCCTGCGGCCTTGAGCGATGCCCTGATGCCCGCGATGAGTTCCTGCCCATGCATGGCACCACTTTAGGCTTCGGCGGATATTATGCGGACTCTGCCGCATCCGGGCGACGCAGCCGCATGACGGCCCGTCCCGGCACCGAGGTGGGGATCGCCTCGAACCCCGCGCGGGCGAACACGGAAACCGTCCCGTGGTAGAGGTCGGCCGACCCGGCTTTGGGCCGCAGGGCCGGATCCACCGGATAGCCTTCGATGATCCGGGCGCCGTGCGCGAAGGCGTGTCCGACGGCGGCGGCCAGCAAATCGCTTGCGATGCCTCCGCGCCGGTGAGCGGGAGCGACGACGAAACAGCTCACCGACCAGACGCCGTCGCCGTCGGCGGCCGCCGCGCCGGCCGATCGCAGGATCTGCGATCGCTCGATGCGGGGGTAGCAGTGCCTGGGTTCGACGGCACACCAACCCACCGGGACGCCGCCCTTGACGGCGATGACGCCTGGCTCCGGGCCGGTGTCGAACGCTGACTTCAATTGCTCGCGAAGGCCTTCGGCGGGAGTTTCGTTCCAGGCTTTGCCGGGAATCGAAAACCATCGGCACCAGCAGCGGCCCGGTTCGCCCTTGCCGCTGAACAGTTCGTCTACCTCGGCCCATCGCGCGGGGCGGGTCAGGATTTCCGCGGAGTTCTGCTCCATGGCACGGAGTCTAACCCGGGGTTCCGGGCGGTGGCAGCCCCTTGACTTGCCCGGTGCGACAACGGATGCTCCGATCAAAGCCATCACGGAAAGACAGCATTGGAGCCAAGCACCATGACCACGAATGATCCGGCTACGAAGGGCCCGCAATTCGTCTACGCCACCTACATCAAGGCCACACCGGAGCAGCTGTGGCAGGCTCTGACCGACCCGTCCTTCACGGAGCGCTACTGGGGCGTGGCCCTCAGATCGGAATGGAAGAAGGGCTCCGCAATCACCTGGGAAGTGGCGGGTGTGACGATTGCGGATCCCGAGCAGGTTGTCCTGGCTGCGGACGAACCCCGCAGGCTCGCGTTCACCTGGCACACGATCACCCCGGAATTCGGGGCGGCGGTGGGTGCTCCGGACGATGAGCTTGCAGCGATGGCCGCCGAAGGGCGTTCCAGCGTGGCCTTCGAGATTGAACCCCTCAAGGACATGGTCAAGCTCACCGTGATCCATTCGGGGTTCGAAGAGGGCAGCACCGTCCTGGCCGGCGTCACCGATGGGTGGCCGGGAGTGATGGCAAGCCTCAAGACGCTGCTGGAAACCGGCGAGCCGCTGGTCTTTTCCTAGGCCGGCGACACCGTTCCCGCAACCCTCCGCGCCTGCGGGGCAACCGGTGCCCGTGTGCAGGGTAAACTCGTGGTGTCGCCGCCGGAATGGACCGGCAGGCGCCCGCCTCGGTAGCTCAGAGGATAGAGCAGGAGCCTTCTAATCTCTTGGTCGGGGGTTCGATTCCCTCCCGGGGCGCTTTGTGATGTAGCGGGACATCCTTGACACCCCTGGTCTTCGGACCGGGGGTGTTTCTTGTTTGCGTGCGTCGGCCCGGTCCGGGCTTGGCACTGCTCCTCCACAGTCCGATTTTCGGCGGGGTATCCACATACGGGCAGTGTGGTCTGCCGGCGCCACTGCAGCGGCGTGATGCTGGGAAGGCCGGACAGGCAAGCCAACCACGTTAGGACGCATCATGAACGACATCATTACTGTCCGCGGCTTCGTTGCCTCGGAGGTCAAGAGTTCCACCACGCCCGGCGGTATTGCCACCGCCTCCTTCCGGATCGGGTCCACCGAGCGGCGCTTCGACCGCGCCAACAACGTATGGATCGACGGAAACACCAACTGGTTCACCGTCCAGAGCTTCCGGCACCTCGCGGGGCATGTCGGGTGCAGCATCAAGAAGGGCCAGCGCGTTATTGTCCTCGGCAAACTCAGGCTCCGCCAGTGGGAGCGCGACGGCCGGATCTACCACGTGGCCGAAATCGATGCCGAGTCCGTGGGCCATGACCTCATGTGGGGTTCCGCGAATTTCACCCGGATGGCCAGCAGTTCCGCCCAGCCGGCATCGGCACAAACCGGTCAGGCCCCGGCGTCCGATGCGCTGTGGCCGGAGGGCAGCGGCGACAACGAAGCGCCCCTTCCGGATGACGAAGAGGGCAACGGTGGTGACCCCGCTTCCCGGCTGGAGATCCTCGAGCAGGACGACAGCGGCGATCCCGCCCTGGTGGACACCGAGACGGGGGAACTCTTGGACACCTCGGCGTGATGCGGCCCCAAGCCGCTACCGTCCTGTCAGCCTTCCCGGCGCCGGCTGATGCGTCCGGGAGGCGGCCGGACTGCATGGCAGAATAGCCGGGTGAAGCACTGGGGGGCACATCCAAGCGCCAACGCAGGACGGCGTCGTGCCGGGGCGGCGCGACACGCAGCCGCGTTATGTCCCGGGGCCATGCTCTCCGGGACATTGCTCTACGCGATGGTGTTCCTTGCGGTGTCAGCCTGCTCGGAGCCCGGCCCGGGCCCGGCCGCCGGGGCTGGCGAAGGGACTGGAAGCGGTACCCCGGCGAACGCCGCCCCTGTGACCGGCACCGCTGTGGCCGGCAATCCCGGGAAGGCGGCTCCGTCGTCGGGAGCCGGCGCGCCCGGGACGGACCGGCTGGTGCGGATCATGGAGGCCGTGTTGCGGGACGCCGGCCCCACTCCGGGGCAGGAAGTACTGCGGTCCCGGCTGCTTGCTGCGGGCGTCGCGTCCAATGCAGTGGAGGTGTCCGTGAGCAGGACGCCCACGGGCCTGGACGTGGACGCCGTTGAAGCCGCTATCAGCTCAGGCGCCGAATGCGTCGTCGGTGAAGTCCGCGACGGCCGCATCTCAGTCACCGTATTGCCTCTGCTCGGCGACGGCAGATGCTTCGTGGGAGACGCCCGCTAAGCCTGCTGCGCTTCGTTCCGAATGTGAGATCTGCCTTGCCACCCATTAGATTTAAGGGCATGGCGGAATTCATTTACACGATGACCAAGGCCCGCAAGGCTGTTGGCGACAAACTTATCCTGGACGATGTCAGTATGTCGTTCTTCCCCGGTGCGAAGATCGGCGTTGTCGGCCCGAACGGTGCCGGTAAGTCCACAATCCTGAAGATCATGGCCGGGCTCGACACCCCGTCGAACGGCGAGGCCCGTCTCAGCCCCGGCTACTCCGTGGGCATCCTCCTGCAGGAGCCGCCCCTGAACGAGGAAAAGACAGTCCTGGGCAATGTTCAGGAAGGTGTCGGCGAGATCTACGGCAAGATCCAGCGCTTCAACGAAATCTCTGAAGAGATGGCCAACCCGGACGCGGACTACGACACCCTGCTCGACGAGATGGGCAAGCTCCAGGAAGCCATCGACGCTGCCGACGCATGGGACATCGACTCCCAGTTGGAACAGGCCATGGACGCGCTGCGCTGCCCGCCGGGCGACGCGGACGTCACTGTGCTCTCCGGTGGTGAGCGCCGCCGCGTGGCCCTCTGCAAGCTGCTGCTCCAGAAGCCGGACCTGCTCCTGCTCGACGAACCGACCAACCACCTCGACGCCGAAAGCGTGCTCTGGCTCGAACAGCACCTCTCCAGCTACCCGGGCGCCGTCCTCGCAATCACCCACGACCGGTACTTCCTCGACCACGTCGCGGAATGGATCTGTGAAGTGGACCGCGGCCGGCTGTACCCGTACGAAGGCAACTACTCCACCTACCTGGAAAAGAAGCGCGCCCGCCTGGAAATCCAGGGTAAGAAGGACGCCAAGCAGGCCAAGCGCCTGAGCGAGGAACTCGAGTGGGTCCGCTCGAACGCCAAGGGCCGCCAGACCAAGTCCAAGGCACGTCTGGCACGCTACGAGGAGATGGCGGCCGAGGCCGAGCGCACCAGGAAGCTCGACTTCGAGGAAATCCAGATCCCGCCGGGACCGCGCCTGGGCAGCCTCGTCATCGAAGCTACCGACCTCAAGAAGGGCTTCGAGGACCGCGTCCTGATCGAGGACCTGTCCTTCTCCCTGCCACGCAACGGCATTGTGGGCGTCATCGGCCCCAACGGCGTGGGTAAGTCCACCCTCTTCAAGACGATCGTCGGCATCGAACCATTGGACGGCGGCAACCTGAAGATCGGCGAATCCGTCAAGATCTCCTACGTGGACCAGTCCCGTGGTGGCATCGACCCCAACAAGACCCTGTGGGAGGTCGTGTCCGACGGCTTGGACCACATCCAGGTCGGCCAGGTGGAAATGCCGTCCCGTGCCTACGTTTCGGCGTTCGGGTTCAAGGGGCCGGACCAGCAGAAGAAGGCTGGAGTGCTCTCCGGCGGTGAGCGCAACCGCCTGAATCTTGCGCTGACCCTCAAGCAGGGCGGCAACCTGCTGCTCCTCGACGAACCGACCAACGACCTCGACGTCGAAACCCTGAGCAGCCTGGAAAACGCGCTGCTCGACTTCCCGGGCTGCGCCGTGGTGGTCTCCCACGACCGTTGGTTCCTGGACCGCGTGGCGACCCACATCCTCGCCTACGAGGGCGACGACGAGAACCCCTCCAAGTGGTACTGGTTTGAAGGCAACTTCGAGGCCTACGAGGAGAACAAGGTCGAACGGCTCGGACCCGACGCAGCCAAGCCGCACCGGGTCACGCACCGCAAGCTGACCCGCGACTAACACCGCCAAAAACACGGAAGGCCGGCCCCGCTGGGGCCGGCCTTCCGTCGTTCCTGGGCCGGCGGCTACTCCGGAAGCCGGAGCATACCCTCCTGCGCCACGGTGGCCACGTGTACACCGTCACGGCTGAAGATCTTCCCGGTTGACAGGCCGCGCGCACCCTGGGCGCTGGGCGACTCCTGGACGTAGAGCAGCCATTCGTCCACGCGGACGGGCCGGTGCCACCACATGGCGTGGTCCAGGCTCGCCACGCTCATGCCGGGAGTCATCCAGCTCAGCCCGTTGCGCCGCAGGATGGGTTCGAGGATCGTGTAGTCGCTCGCGTAGGCAAGGGCGGCCCGGTGGAAGTCCGGGTCCTCGGGCATGGGTCCGAGGGTTTTCATCCAGACGGCGTTCCTGGCCACCTGCTCCTTGGGAGCCTCGACATACAGGGCGGAGTCGACATGCCGCACGTCGAAGGGCCGTTCGAAGGACATGTGGCGGGCCAACGGGTGGTCGTACTTCCGCAGCAGGTCCGCCGTGCTTGGCAGGCTTTCGGGGTCAGGGATGCCCTCGGGCATGGTCGACTGGTGTTCAACGCCCTCGGCGTCCGTCTGGAACGACGCGATCATGGACAGGATCGGCTGGCCGTTCTGGTACGCGTGCACCCGGCGCGCCGAGAAGGAACGGCCGTCCCGGAGGCGCTGCACCCCGAAGGTTATCGGCTGGTTGGCGTCGCCAGGGCGCAGGAAGTACCCGTGCATCGAGTGGACCACCCGGTCATCGTCGACTGTCCGCATCCCGGCGATGAGCGATTGTGCCAGGACCTGCCCGCCGAACACCCGGTGCCGGGGCTGCTTCTGCGAGGGGCCGAGGAATATGTCCTCGTCGGTCCGGGCGCCGTCGAAATCAGCCAGCGAAAGCAGTTCGATGAGGGTGGCGGTGGGGTCCTCGGGGACAGCCTGGTCGACCAGGCCGGGGTGCGCGTCAGTCATGGTTCGACTCTAGTCCCCACCGGCTCCCGAATCCCGCTTCGCACGATCCGGGTCCCTCGCCGGCGTGGGCCCACCCACGGCTCCCGAATCCCGCTTCGCACGATCCGGGTCCCTCGCCGGTGTGGGCCCACCCACGGCTCCCGAATCCCGCTTCGCACGATCCGGGTCCCTCGCCGGTGTGGGCCCACCCACGGCTCCCTAATCCCGCTTCGCACGATCCGGGTCCCTCGCCGGTGTGGGCCCACCCACGGCTCCCGAATCCGGTCAAACTGACACAAGGCCGCTCGGCGACGGACATGCCGGTAGAGTCGATGCTGTGGCTGATGTAATGACCAGTTCCCTCCGCTTCGCCGATCCCCGCGATCTGGCGGACCTGCGCACCTACGTCACTCGTGCCAAGAGCATCGACGACGGCGCCGTCCGCCTCCAGGCCGCTGGCACCGTCCTCGCGGCCTATGTCTGCGTCCTCCGCCCGCGGGCGCTCGGCGATGCGACCCCCACCATCCTCGGGCTGCGCACGAGCGCCCTCGCCGAGGAAGCGCAAGCCGACGTGACGGTCACACTCGCTTCAGTATTGGACCGGCTGGCGCGTTCGGGTGCGGACGACGTCGAGCTGCCGCTGCCGCCGTCGACCGTTTCGGAATCCTGGGCGGGAGTCGGCGCGCCCCGGGGCGGCTGGGAACCGCTGGGTGAAGTGTCCGACGCCGAACTGAAGTCAGTCGCCGAGGCCGGCATCGCGGAGGTGGCCGGGGTCGTTCCCGACCAGGCCGGAGCGCACATGGTGGCCGCCGCACGGGCGTCCGTGTGGGGCCGCGACATGCCGGGCCGCGAGGGAGTGCCCGCCGGCGCGGCCTTCGGGGCGTTCGCCCTCGGTTTCCTGGGGGAGGGCATGCACCGGCTCTTCCGCAACGGGCGCTGGTACCGGCTCAGCGGAAGTCGCGGCCACATCCTTGTCCGCACCGGCGCCGGCCTCGGACTCAACGTCGCCTAGCAGGCCTTAGGGCTGCGCCGGGGAGGGGCTGTTCACCATGGTGAGCGCGGCCCGCTCCATGTAGTCCCACAACGTACCTTCGTACAGGGCCGGGAGCTGGAGCGAGTCCACGGCTGCGCGCATGTGGAACAGCCACCGGTCCTTCGCTTCCGGTGTCACCCGGAACGGCATGTGCCGCATCCGCAGGCGCGGGTGCCCGCGTTCCTGGCTGTACGTCGTCGGGCCGCCCCAATACTGCTCCAGGAACATCAGGAACCGCCGCTTCGCGGGGCCGAGATCCTCTTCCGGGTACATCGGGCGCAGCAGCGGATCACCTGCCACGCCGTCGTAGAAGACGTCGATCAGCTTCACGAACGTCTCATGCCCGCCCACGGCGTCATAGAAGCTGTCCGTATAGGCAGGCTGGCTGAAGGGGTCGTTGCGCATCAGCTGGGGCCGGTCGCCGGCCGGGGGCGCTGCGTTGACCGGGATGCCGGGGGACTGCTGCCCGTTTGCCGTGTCACTCACTGGACTTCTCCTCAGCGGAACCGCCGCTGCCGGTGTCTTTGTCGTGGGCCGGGACGTAGTCGCCCTGGGAGCGGTTGCCCACACGCAGGATCTCACCGTTGCGCAGGTACCAGATGGCGCCGTCTTCGGCGCGGAGCCGGGTGATCCGCAGCCCCACGGATTCAACCGTACCAACCACTTCGGCAGTGACGATCACGTCGCCGATGCCGTACTGGTCTTCGATGGTAATGAAGATCCCTGCGAGGAAATCGCGGATGAGCTGCTGGGCGCCGAAACCGATCACCACGCCGAGGATTCCCACGCTGGTCAGCAGCGGAGCGATGTCCACATTGAGGAACTTGAGCACATAGATGATCACGATCACCGCAACAACCACGCTCAGCAGGCTGGTCAGCAGCGAACCGATGGTGTGTGCCCGCTGCGAACGCCGCTCATGGTCCAAAGCCCGGAACGCCGGCTGCACCCATTTGAAGGGCGCGTTGCGGAAGAAACTGCTGCCCTCCGCGACCCTCCTGGTGATGCGCAGGATCACGAACCGCAGCACGATCCAGATCACCACGCCGATTCCGACGGTCAGGAGTATGGCCCCGAGATCGATCTTGGCGGCTTCCTCGGCTGCATCCTGGATCGTGGTGGTGCTTGCGTTCATTGGCAGGGCTGCTCCTCAAGAATCTGACGGGTACGCCCGGAAGCTGTTCGCCGGGCGCTGAACACTCTGTCCGCCATCAACCCTATCGCCGTAGCGTGGCGGCATGCGCATCCTGATCCTGGGCGGCACGGCGTTCCTGTCGGCCGAAATCGCCCGCCAAGCCCTTGACGCCGGACATCACGTTACGTGCCTGGCCCGCGGCACCGTCGCGCAGCCGCCGCCGGGCGTCCGCTGGGTGCGCGCGGACCGATCGGCAGGCACCGAAGCCTATGGCGGGCTCGACGGCGGCTGGGACGCCGTCGTCGACGTCTCGCGCGATCCTGCCCATGCCCGCGCCGCGCTTGCCGTGCTGTCGGCCAGGACCGGGCACTGGACCTTCGTGTCCAGTTGCTCGGTGTACCGCCGCCACGACCAGCCGGGCGCCGATGAGGCAGCGGCGCTGCTTCCGCCGTTGGCGCCGGGGAAGGAGGCAGCCCCGGAGACATACGGGGAGTCTAAGTCGGCCATCGAAAAGCTTGTCCTGGAAACTGCGGGGGAGAAAGCACACATCGTGCGTGCCGGGCTCATCGCCGGACCCGGGGACGGCAGCGACCGCTACGGCTACTGGCCGGCTCGTTTTGCCTCCGGCGGCGGGCCGGTTCTCGTTCCGGACATCCTCGGGGACCCGGTCCAGGTCATCGACGTCCGTGACCTTGCCGCGTGGATCCTGTCGGCAGCCGAAGGCGGGCTGGCCGGCGCGTTCAACGCCGTGGGCGAAGTGGTGTCCTTTGGTGAGTACCTTGAGGTGTGCCGGGAGCTGGCGGGCGCCGTCCCCGGGAGCGTCCTGGCCGAAGCCGGCTGGCTGGAGGCGCAGGGTGTGCAGCCGTGGTCGGGCGAGGATTCGCTGCCGCTGTGGCTGCCCCCGGAACACGAGGGCTTTATGGCGCGGTCACATGCGGCCGCCGTCGCCCAGGGGCTGAGACTGCGTTCGTGGCAGGAAACGCTGCGGGACACCCTTGCCGACGAGCTGGCCAGGGGGTTCCACCGGACGCGGAGGGCCGGCCTGCGGGCTGAACGCGAGAAGGAACTGCTGGCTAGCCTTCGGCCCGCGTGACCGGTTCGTGGAGCACGGGGAAGTTCACGCTCCGTGCGATGAAGCAGAGCTGGTTCGCCTTGTGGTGGAGCTCGGCCATCAGTGGCAGGTGGTCCTCGCTGGCGACCGTCACCTGCGGTTTGAGCGTGACGGTTTCGAACTGGCCGCTGCCGTCCCGGTTGCTCCGCATCAGCCCTTCGGCGTTGTCGACGTACCCGGTCACCACCACACCGTTCATGACGGCCACGTGCAGGAAGGACAGCATGTGGCACTGCGACAGCGCCGCGAGCAGCAGCTGTTCCGGGTTGTAGCGGGCGGGGTCGCCGCGGAACGTGGGATCCGAGGAGCCCTTGAGCACGGGGAGTCCGGGGATTTCGACATCGTGGTCGCGGGAGTAGGCCCGGTAGCCCGCCGTGCCCTCGCCGAGGTTTCCGGTCCAGCGGACGGTGAGGGCGTAGCGGTGTTCATCCAGGCTCATGGGCCCCAGTCTAAACGGCCGCCTGGACGGCTGTGCCTCCCGTCCCGCCGGGCGGGCGGTGCGGGAGGCGCAGGAAGATCCGCAGGAAGATCCGGGGGCGCGGCGACAGGAATCAGGCGCCGGGACTCAGACGTCGGCCGCCCGGGCGCGCAGGGCCCGGGCCACGCCGTCGCGGTTCTCCAGCATCATGCGGCGCAGTGCCGCGCTTTCCTCGGGCAGGGAGGCGAGGAACGCGTCGGTCCGGTCCACGGTGTCCTGGGTGGTCAGCTGGGCCGGGTACAGGCCCACGATGATCTGCTGGGCCAGGGCGTGGGTCCGCTTGGCGAAGATTTCGGGAACCGCCTCGAAGTACTTCTCCGCGTACGGTTCCAGCAGCGCGGTGTCCAGCACGCGGGTGAAGCCGGCGACGGCGGAGCCCTGCAGTGCGTTGGACAGCTCGCCAGTGACCACGATCTTCTCCCAGGCTGCGGCCTTTGCTTCGGGCGTCGGCAGCGCCGCTGCGGCCTGGGCTGCCGCGTTCTGGCCGCTGGACGTGTGGTCCCGTTCGAGCTCGGCATCGATGCGCGCTTGGTCCGCGCGCCCGCCGACCACGAGGGAGGTCAGGAGTTCCCAGCGCAGGTCCTGGTCCAGGGTGAGGCCGGCCAGGGAGCGGGAGCCGTCGAGCAGCGCCTGGATGGTGTCCAACTGGTTTCCGCTGCGCGCCAGCAGCGCGAAGGACTTCACGAACTGCAGCTGGGCATCGGACCCGGCGTCCACCGAGGAAGCCAGGTCCCAGAGCCGGTCGGCGGCGGCCTCGGCGGTTGCGTCCTTGTGTTCGGCGGCCACGTAGAAGTTCAGCGTGGTGGCGAGCTGGCGCAGCTGCACCAGGATCACCGAGGAATCGGTCTCGGATGCAATGTTGGCCAGGATCAACTCAACGTAGCCGCGCGCCGGGGTCTCGCCGTCACGGGCTGCATCCCAGGCCGAGCCCCACACCAAGGTCCGCGGCAGGCTGGACGCGAAGTCCTTCAAGTGCGCCTTCGCGCTGGCCAGGGACACCGGATCGAGGCGGACCTTGGCGTAGGCAAGATCGTCGTCGTTCAGCAGGATCAGCGCGGGGCGTTGCTTTCCGAGCAGTGCCGGGACTTGAGTGGCCGGGCCGTCGACGTCGAGCTCCTCGCGGTGCACCCGCTCAAGCTTGCCGGAACCGGAAAGCTCGTAGAAACCGACTGCGAGTCGGTGCGGGCGCAGCACGGGCTGCTCGTCGATGGCGGTCTGGCGGATGGTGAACCCGGTGATGGCGCCGTCGTGGTCCACGTCGATCTCGGGGGAGAGGGTGTTGACCCCCGCCGTTTCCAGCCAGAGCTTGCCCCATTGGTCCAGTTCCCGGCCGCTGGCCGCCTCCAGTTCCACCATGAGGTCGGACAGTTCGGTGTTTTGCCACGCGTGCTTCTTGAAGTATTCGCGGACACCCGCCATGAACTGCTCCGGCCCCACCCACGCAACCAGCTGGCGGAGCACGGAGGCGCCCTTGGCGTAGGTGATGCCGTCGAAGTTGACTTCGACGTCCTGCAGGTCGTTGATCTCGGCGAAGATCGGGTGCGTAGTGGGCAGCTGGTCCTGCCGGTATGCCCACGACTTCTCCACCGAGGCGAAGGTGGTCCAGGCGTGGTCGAAGACGGTGTTCTCGACGGCCGCCAGATGGGACATGTACTCGGCGAAGGATTCGTTGAGCCACAGGTCGTTCCACCAGCGCATGGTCACGAGGTCGCCGAACCACATATGCGCCAGCTCGTGCAGGACCGTGATGGCGCGGCGCTCCACCTGCGCCTCGGCCACCTTTCCGCGGAAGACGTAACCTTCCAGGATGGTCACAGCGCCCGCGTTCTCCATGGCGCCGGCATTGAATTCCGGAACGAACAGCTGGTCGTACTTCTCGAACGGATAGGGGAAGCCGAACTGGGCCTCGAAGAACTCGAAGCCCTGGCGGGTCAGTTCGAAGATGTTCTCCGCGTCGAGGTACTGCATCAGGGACTTCCGGGCGAAGACGCCCAGCGGGACCACCCGGCCGTCGGAACTGGTGACCTCGCTGCGTACCGACTGGTACGGGCCGGCGATCAATGCCGTGACATAGGAGGACAGCCGCGGGGTGGGCGCGAAGCTCCAGACCGAACGGGCCTCCCCGTTGTCTCCCGGCGTGGCTTCCGCAGGCTCGGGCGTCGGGGAGTTGGAGATGACGTCCCAGTGCGAGGGGGCCGTGACGGTGAACGTGAAGGTTGCCTTCAGGTCCGGCTGTTCGAAGACGGCGAACATCCGGCGCGAATCCGGCACCTCGAACTGCGTGTAGAGGTACACCTCGCCGTCCACGGGATCCACGAAGCGGTGCAACCCCTCGCCCGTGTTCATGTAGGGAGCGTCCGCCACCACCGTGAGTTCGTTTTCCGCGGCGAGGTCCGGCAGCTGGATCCGGACGCCGTCGGACACCTCGGCCGGGTCAAGTTCCCTGCCGTTCAGGGTGACGCTGTGCACCTTGTCCGTGATGGCGTCGATGAACGTGGACGAACCAGCCGTGGCGGTGAACTTGACCACCGTCGTCGACCCGAAGACCGTCCCGCCCCTCGTCAGGTCGAGGACGACGTCGTAGGACTCGACGGCGAGCAGTTCCGCGCGTTCCGCGGCTTCGGCGCGGGTGAGGTTCAGGCCTGGCAAGGGGTGCCTCCAAGAAGTGGTGTGCAGAGAAGCCGGACGGGTTCACCCGGCTCCGGCGCTGTGAAGCCATTCTTTCAGTTCCTTCCGGCTTGGCAAGGTTCATCACAAAGTGTCGTCGGCCGGGAGTAGCGTTAAGCCATGGGCAAGCTGCGCGACTCTCTCGATTTCCGGGCACTGCGTTTTGCAGTGGCATTCCCACTCCTTCTCGCCGCAGCGTTTGTTGTCTGCGCTCTCATGCTCCGGCCTGAGCTTCCGGATTCCCTTGCGGTGACCTGGAACGCCGACGGCGGCAGCAGCTTTGCGCCGTTCGGCGCCTATGTGGCGGGCGGGGCTTCCCTCATGGTCCTGGCAGGGTGGCTCGTGTTCGTCCAGGCCGTGCCCATTTCCCGGCCGGCCATCATGCGGCGGCTGATGATGGGGCTGGGCCTGATGGTGAGCCTGTTCATCACCGCCGTGCTCGCGGCGGGCTTGGTGGGCCAGGCCGGATTGGCGGATGCGCGTAGTTCCCATGTCGATGCCACGGTGCTGGCGCTCGGTGCCGGTGCGGCGCTGTCGCTGGGGGTTGTGATGGTCTTCGCCTTCAAGCCCGATCCGCGGTGGACACCGGAGGACGATGCGGCCCTCGAAGCGGAGCGCATCCGCCGGGAGGATCCCGGCTTGGCCGATGACTCCCTGAAGCTGTGGGTCCACGCCCGCAGTTCGGTGTTCGTTATGATCTGTGTGGCCGCGGTCTTTCCGGCGATGCTGATTTCGGTTGCCGTGCCGTGGCTCGGTGCCTTGGTGTTCGGCGTCGCCATCCTTGGGGCCTGTTTCCTCTTCGTCAGGGTCAAGGCCGACCGCGCCGGTCTCGAAGTCTTCCTTGCCGGAGTGCTCCGGGTCCTGAAGGTGCCGGCGGTTGACATCGCGGCCGCCACGCCTGCGGAGGTCAAGGCGGCCGACTTCGGGGGCTGGGGCCTGCGGCACCACGGCGGTGCGACGGCCATGCTCGTCAGCAGCGGACCCGCCGTCGTCGTGCGCCAGCTCAACGGACGGCGCGTGGCACTGAGCGCAGGGAGCCTTGCGAGTGCGGACCGGCTCGCGGGGCTGCTGAACCGGGTGGCCGACCGGGCGCACGGCCAGTAGGCGTGGCTGACTTAAAGCGCATCGCTGGCGGGTCCCTGGGAGTCCACCTAGTACCCTAGTACCGCATCCCCTCACCGCCGCGGCCCGGCCCCTGCCGACCCGCGCCCCAGACCGAACGGACTTCCAGTGACCACACCCCGCGTCCACATTGCCACGGATCATGCCGGCATGGAGCTCAGCGCCCACCTTGTCAGCCACCTCACGGCCAAGGGCTACGAGGTTGTTGACCACGGCCCAAAGGTGTACGACGCCCTGGACGACTACCCCTCCTTCTGCATCAACGCTGCCCGCGCCGTCGTGGCGGACCAGGAAGCCGGTGTCCACGCCCTCGGCATCGTCCTGGGCGGTTCCGGGAACGGCGAACAGATCGCCGCGAACAAGGTCAAGGGCGTGCGTGCGGCCCTGGCATGGAACGAATCCACGGCCAAGCTCGCCCGCGAACACAACGACGCGAATGTGATCGCCGTCGGCGGCCGCCAGCACAGCGTTGAGGAAGCCACCCAGCTGATCGAATTCTTCCTCGAGGAGCCCTTCAGCAATGACGAACGCCACGTGCGCCGCATCGGCAAGATCGCCACGTACGAAAACAGCGGCGAAATCGTCGAATAGTGCCTGAGGGGCATTCGGTTCACAGGCTTGCCCGCCAGTTCCAGGACGTCTTCGGCGGCAGCGCCCTGCGGGTTTCCAGCCCGCAGGGCCGCTTCGCCGCAGGTGCGGCGCTGCTCGACGGCCAGCGCTTGCTCGAGGCCACCGCGCACGGGAAGCAACTCTTCCTGCGTTTTGACAACGGGAAGTACCTGCATGTGCACCTTGGCCTCTACGGAGCATGGGACTTCGGCGGCGACGAAACGTTCCGCGGCGCCTCCAGCATCGGTGCTCCGCGCCGGATCGGCGAACGCGAGTCCGGGTCCGAGGACGACGGCGTAGCCTACTCCGGGCCGCCGGAACCCGTGGGCGCGGTGCGGGTGCGCCTCGTATCAGCCCACGGCTGGGCCGACCTGCGCGGCGCCAGCACCTGCGCTGCCATCACCGGAGAGGAAGCCCGGGCCGCACGCGCGAAGCTGGGACCGGACCCGCTGCACCTGGTCCCGGGGGACCGCACGGAATTCATCGGGCGGCTGCTCCGCCGCAAGACCGCCGTCGGCCTGCTGCTGATGGACCAGTCCGTGCTGGCCGGCGTCGGCAACATCTACCGGGCGGAGGTGCTGTTCAGGCAGGGCCTCGATCCGTGGACGCCGGGGAACGCGCTCAGTGCGGAGTCGGCAGGCCTCCTGTGGGACGACACAGTCGCTGCGATGTCCGACGGCGTCCGGGACGGCCGGATCATCACGACGCCCGCCGCGTTGTGGAGCGGGGGAGCAGGACCGCTCGACGGCGAAGCGCACTATGTCTACCAGCGCGCCGGGCAGGACTGCCGCCGCTGCGGCACTCCGGTTGCGGTGACTGAGATCGCCGCCCGCAAGCTCTACTGGTGCCCGGGCTGCCAGAACTAGGCGCCGGCAGGTGCCGTTCCCGGAACGAAGCACGGCAACGAAGAAGGGCCCCTCGGGAGGGGCCCTTCTTGCTGTTCGGAGGGGACGACGGGAATCGAACCCGCGTAATCAGTTTGGAAGACTGAGGCTCTACCATTGAGCTACGTCCCCGGAGTAGTGCAGGATTGATGCATCCGTGCAATTCCCGGTGGCTGTTCAAGCCGGATATAACTAAACCCAATTCAGGTGCCAAGTGTCAAATGTGCAAACTGGCGATTCTTGGCCGTAGACTGTCCTGTGCACTCACGGGGTGTAGCTCAGCTTGGCTAGAGCGCCTGCTTTGGGAGCAGGAAGTCGCAGGTTCAAATCCTGTCACCCCGACTCTGTAAGTCTGTTCCGATCCGGGAACGCAGCAGAAACCCATCCCACAAAACCAGGAGTACTTAGACTGTGAAGAGCGCTGTCGAGAACCTCACCGCCACGCGGGTCAAGCTCAATGTTGAGGTTCCGTTTGAAGAACTGAAGCCGAGCATCGATGCCGCTTACAAGACCGTTGCTTCGCAGATCCAGGTTCCCGGGTTCCGCAAGGGCAAGGTTCCCTCCAAGCTGATCGACCAGCGCGTCGGCCGCGGCTACGTCCTGGAGACTGCCATCAACGATGGCCTCAACGGCTGGTACCAGGCTGCCGTCCAGGAAACCGGCGTGCGCCCGCTGAGCCGTCCCGAGGTTGAGATCACCGAGGTTCCGGACCCCTCCTCCACCGACGGTGAACTGAAGTTCCAGGTCGAGATCGATGTCCGTCCCGAGGTTGAACTCCCCGACTACTCGGGCATCAAGGTCGAAGTTGCCGCCGCTGAGTCTTCCGACGCCGACGTCGACAAGGCCCTCGACGAGCTCCGTGGCCGCTTCGGCACCCTGAAGTCCGTTGACCGCCCGGCGAAGAACGACGACTTCCTCACCATCGACATCACCGCCCTGATCGACGACGCCGAGGTTGACTCCGCTTCCGGCCTGTCCTACCAGGTGGGCGCCGGCACCATGCTGGAAGGCCTGGACGAAGCCGTCTCCGGTCTCTCGGTCGACGAAGAGGCAATCTTCGACACCACGCTGGTCGGCGGCGAGCACGCGGGCGAGGCTGCCCAGGTGAAGGTCGTCGTCAAGGCCGTCAAGGAACGCGAGCTCCCGGAAGCCAACGATGACTTCGCACAGCTGGCTTCCGAGTTCGACACCCTTGCCGAACTGCGTGAAGACCTCGCCAAGCAGGCAGCCGAGTCCAAGGTTGTCGGCCAGGGCGTCGAAGCCCGTGACAAGGTCCTGGACAAGCTCGTTGAGCTGATCGAGGTTCCCGTTCCGGACTCCGTCATCGAAGAGCAGCTGGAACAGCACTTCAGCGCGGAGAACTCCCACGGTGAAGGCGAGCACGACACCGAAGAGCACCGCGAAGAGGTCAAGGCCAACACCGCCCGCGCCTTCCAGAACGAGATCATCCTCGACGCCATCGCCGACAAGGAAGAGGTCGGTGTCAGCCAGAACGAGCTGATCGACTACATCGTCACCACCGCCAGCCAGTACGGCATGGACCCGAACCAGTTCGCCCAGATCATTGACCAGAGCGGCCAGGTTCCCATGATGGTTTCCGAGGTCCGCCGCCGCAAGGCACTGGCCGTCGTCCTGGGCCAGGCCGAGGTTGTCGACACCGAAGGCAACAAGGTCGACCTGAGCGACTTCGTCCGCCCCGCCGGTGAGGTTGCCGAGGCTCCCGCAGCCGAAGAGGCCGAGGAAGCCGCAGCGGCTGTCCCCAGCGACGACCCCGCTGCAGTGAAGTTCTAATCAGGCTTCAGCACACCCCCGGATCCACCGATCCGGGGGTGTGCTTTTTAAGCCCGCATCCCGCCGAATCCCGGCCCGCGCGGCAATCGTGCGCCGTCAGCGAACAGTGCGATTCCGGAGAACAAAACGGCTTCGAAACCGGTTAGTGTCCAAGTAGTGAAGATCAGGGATGGCAACTTCAGCAACGGCCCTGTCACCAGCGAGAGGTAAGTACATATGTCACAGCACGCAGAGGCGCCCCGGATGGCAACTGTCGATCCGGCAGCCCAGGACAACTACATCTACAACCGCCTGCTGAAAGAGCGCATCATCTGGCTCGGCTCCGAGGTCCGTGACGAGAACGCCAACGCGATCTGCTCCCAGCTTCTCCTGCTCTCCGCCGAGGACCCGGAGAAGGACATCTACCTCTACATCAACTCCCCGGGCGGTTCAGTGACCGCAGGCATGGCCATCTACGACACCATGCAGTTCATCCCGAACGACGTCGTCACCGTGGCCACCGGCCTGGCGGCCTCCATGGGGCAGTTCCTGCTCTCCTCGGGCACCAAGGGCAAGCGCTATGCGACCCCCAACGCCCGCATCCTGATGCACCAGCCCTCGGGCGGCATCGGCGGCACCGCCTCGGACATCAAGATCCAGGCCGAGCTCATCCTCCACATGAAGAAGGTCATGGCGGAGCTGACCGCGGAACAGACCGGCCAGACCGTGGAAACCATCCTCAAGGACAACGACCGCGACAAGTGGTTCACCGCCACCGAAGCACTCGAGTACGGCTTCTTCGACAAGATCTCCGCACACGCAGGCTCCGTGGCCGGCGGGGGCGGAACCCAGAACGCCTCCAACTCCGAGAAGTAACCGGCAGCACGACCCACTGAACACCAGGAGCAATGAAATGAACTACAACTTCGGATGGTCTGCCGGTAATCTTCCGTCCAGCCGCTACGTCCTCCCGCAGTTCGAGGAGCGCACCCCCTACGGTTTCAAGCGCCAGGATCCCTACACCAAGCTCTTCGAGGACCGCATCATCTTCCTCGGCGTGCAGGTGGACGACGCTTCGGCCGATGACATCATGGCCCAGCTGCTGGTCCTCGAGTCCACCGACCCCGACCGTGACATCACCCTGTACATCAACTCGCCGGGCGGCTCCTTCACGGCCATGACGGCGATCTACGACACCATGCAGTACATTCGCCCGGAGATCCAGACGGTCTGCCTGGGCCAGGCAGCCAGCGCGGCAGCGGTCCTGCTTGCGGCCGGCACGCCCGGCAAGCGCCTCGCCCTCCCCAACGCCCGCGTTCTGATCCACCAGCCGGCACTCTCCGGCGGCCAGGGCGGCCAGGCCTCGGACCTTGAGATCCAGGCCGCCGAGGTCATGCGCATGCGGACCTGGCTGGAAGACACCCTGGCCCACCACTCGGGCCGGACGTCCGAGCAGGTCAACAACGACATCGAACGCGACAAGATCCTCACCGCCGCCGAGGCCCAGGACTACGGCCTGATCGACCAGGTCCTTGACTCGCGGAAGATCAAGCCGCAGGCAATCGCCCGCTAGCCGGCAACGTCGGCACGCCGGTGCGGTCCCAGGAAATATGGACCGCACCGGCGTCCTGTTTCAACCCAAGCAGCCCATTGTGTCCTACAGTGGAAGTTGTCATGGTGGCGCCCGCTGTGGCTCCTCGCGCAGGAGCAGGGCAGTGAGGTTCCGTCCGCAAGAAACGAAGGGATTCCCCACATGGCCCGGATTGGCGAGAGCACGGATCTGCTGAAGTGTTCTTTCTGTGGAAAGAGCCAGAAGCAGGTGCGGAAGCTGATCGCCGGGCCCGGCGTCTACATTTGCGACGAGTGCATCGAACTCTGTAACGAGATCATCGAAGAGGAACTCGCCGAAGTGTCGGATCTGGGCAGCTTCGAGTTGCCCAAGCCCCGGGAGATCTTCGATTTCCTGCAGGAATACGTCATTGGCCAGGAACCCGCCAAGCGATCACTTGCCGTCGCGGTCTACAACCACTACAAGCGCATCCAGGCTGGGCATGCCCCCAAGGGCGGACTCGGCGAAGGCGGCCACCACGACGACGTGGAGATCGCCAAGTCCAACATCCTGCTGATCGGCCCCACGGGCTGCGGCAAGACCTATCTCGCGCAGACGCTCGCCCGCCGGCTGAACGTTCCGTTCGCCGTCGCCGACGCCACCGCCCTGACCGAGGCCGGCTACGTCGGCGAGGACGTGGAAAACATCCTCCTCAAGCTCATCCAGGCCGCGGACTACGACGTCAAGAAGGCCGAGCAGGGCATCATCTACATCGATGAGATCGACAAGATCTCCCGCAAGAGCGAAAACCCCTCCATCACGCGGGACGTGTCCGGTGAGGGCGTCCAGCAGGCGCTGCTGAAGATCCTCGAAGGAACCGTGGCGTCCGTGCCGCCGCAGGGCGGCCGCAAGCACCCGCACCAGGAATTCATCCAGATCGACACCACCAATGTCCTCTTCATCGTGGCCGGCGCCTTCGCTGGCCTGGAAGACATCATCGGCTCCCGCTCCGGCCGCAAGGGCATCGGCTTCGGCGCCCCGCTGAACGAGGTGAAGGAAAACGTCGACAGCTACGGCGATGTCATGCCGGAGGACCTGCTCAAGTTCGGCCTGATCCCCGAATTCATCGGCCGCCTGCCCGTGATCACCACGGTGTCCAACCTCGACAGGCCGGCACTGATCCAGATTCTCTCGAAGCCGAAGAACGCCCTGATCAAGCAGTACCAGAAGATGTTCCAGCTGGACGGCGTGGAACTGCTGTTCGACGACGACGCCTTGGACGCGATCGCGGACCAGGCCCTGGAGAGGGGCACCGGCGCCCGCGGGCTGCGCGCCATCATGGAGGAAGTCCTCCTTCCGGTCATGTTCGACCTGCCCAGCCGGGACGACATCGCCAGCGTGGTCATCACCGCCGACGCCGTTGCCAAGAAGGCCGCGCCCACCATGATTGCCCACGAAGTGGTGGCCAAGCGGCGGAATAAGTCCGCCTAAGACGCCGTTCGCATCAACAGGAGCCCCGGCCCTCCAACGGCCGTTGCTTGCTCTGCGTTCCTGTTTCCCATCCAAGGAGTACCCCTGTGCCTGAGCAGAACATGCCCGAGCGGACCGTCAACAAGGTAGATTTCTGGTTCGATCCGATCTGCCCCTTTGCCTGGGTGACCTCACGCTGGATCGGCGAAGTCGAGGCCGTCCGCGATATCGAAACCAGTTGGAACGTCATGAGCCTCTCAGTTCTCAACGACGGCCGCGAATTGCCCGCCGACTACCGCGCCATGATGGATGACTCCTGGGGACCCGTGCGGGTCATCATCGCGGCGAAGGAACTTCACGGCAGCGAGTTCATCAAGCCCCTCTACGATGCCATGGGCGAGGAATTCCACCACGAAGGCAACAAGGACCGCGCATCGGTCATCGAGAAGGCATTGGCCCAGACCGGCCTGCCCGCCGGGCTCGCCCGCTTCGCAGACAGCGATGAATACGACGAACAGCTCCGCAGCAGCCATGAAGCAGGTATCTCGCTGGTTGGCCAGGACGTCGGCACGCCGGTGGTGTCCGTGAACGGCACCGCGTTCTTCGGCCCCGTGCTGACCCGCATCCCGCGTGGCGAGGAGGCCGGCCGGATCTGGGACGCTTCAGTGACCCTGGCCGGCTACCCGCATTTCTTCGAGCTCAAGCGGAGCCGGACCGAGAGCCCCGAGTTCAACTAGCCTGCCTGGCCGCGCCGGCGGCTACTTCAGGAACCGTGAGGTCCGGCGGTCAGCGAGGATCTTTCCGTTCGTCTGGCAGCCCGGGCAATACTGCAGCGCTGTGTCAGCGAAGGAGACTTCGCGAACGACGTCCCCGCACACCGGGCACTGCTCGCCGGCGCGGCCATGCACCCGCATCGCGCTCCGCTTGCCGTCCTTGAGTTCGTCAGGTGCCTTGCCGACGGCCGAGCCCACGGCTTCGCCGAGCACGCTGCCGATGGCGGCGAACAAGCGGTCCCGGCTGGCGCCGTCGAGCGTTCTTGCGATCGCGAACGGGGAGATCCTGGCGGCGTGGAGGATTTCGTCGCTGTAGGCGTTCCCGATGCCGGCCACCACACTCTGGCTGCGCAGCAGTCCCTTGATCTGTTGGGATGCCGCAAGGATGCCGTCGAAGGCCTCGCGGGTAAAGTCCGGGGCGAGCGGGTCCGGTCCCAGGGACGCGATGCCGGGAACGTCCTGCGGCTCGCGGACGACATAGACCGCAAGGCTCTTCCTGCTGCCGGCTTCGGTGAGGTCGAAGGCCATCTTCGCCGGACCGCCGTCGGATGCCGCCGACGGCGGGGCAGTGAAGGCCAGGCGCGCAGCGATCGGGCTGGAGCCAAGGCGCAGCGGGGCCGGCGACGGGTTCTCCGTGTACCGCAGCCAACCCGCTTTGGCCAGATGGAAAATGAAATGGACGCCGCCCATGTCGAGGCCGAGGAACTTGCCGAAGCGTTGGACGCCGGCGACGGTGCGGTCTTCCAACGCCGAGTATGGCGGGTCTGCGGTCTTCAACACCGCAAAGGAGGTGATCTGGACTTTTGTCAGGACGGCTCCGCGCAGCTTCGCGTCGAGGAAGGCGCACAGCCCAGCAACCTCTGGAAGTTCCGGCATGGCAATACTGTGCCACACCCAGCGGCCAACGCGGAGCCCTGGCCGCTGCCCGCGCCGCCCGCAGCATGCCTCAAACAGCGTGCCCCAAACAAGGGGCGGAACAGGCCCAAACCAGACCCAAAACGGGTCAGCGGAATTACAGCCTGGTAGTTCCCCCGGAGGCCTTGCGCTGCCCGGTAGGCGGGGCAAGAATAGTACTTACCCACTTCGAAAGAAGCGGGACGCGGGAACCAAAGATTCAGTGATATGCATCTGACGCAGCCTTCGGCAAAGCCAGAAGCAAGCTAGCTGTGACGAGCTAGGAAGACCTGAAATTCCAAGGATTCCGCCAGGCTGTCAAGTCGTCACCGGACAGCCGAAAAGTCGAAGCCCCACCAACGGCAAAACGCTGATGGGGCTTCCCCTTTGCCCGGAAACGTCCGGGGAGCCGGAAACTCCCGGGCCATGATGAAGGCGGCAGTGACGAAGCCGCCCCGAAATCCCCGGCCGGTCCCGGGAGCCGCCATCAAAGCAAGCTCCCGGAACCAATTCCGGATTTCTTATCCCTGTGCCTCCTCGGCGGGTGCCAGGACCACGTCGCTGACCGTCAGCTCGCCGTCGGCAGCCACCAGCGAAATCTCCCGCGCGTTCGCCGCGGCCTTCAGGTCACCCAGCCCGGCCTTGAGCTGTGCCACGAAGGATTCGCCGGCCGAGATCGCGGCGGAGAGTACTTCGGTGCGCTGCTTGACCTTGGCCTCGGACTTGGCCTTGCGGATGCCGCTGAGGGCCAGGCCCACTGTGCCCAGCATGCTGGTGTCGCCGTCGACGATCTCCAGCGGAGCCGGCCACGCGGCCTGATGCACCGAACCCGCACGCCACCAGCTCCAGACCTCTTCGGTGGCGAAAGGCAGGAACGGGGCGAACAAGCGGAGCAGGGAGTCCAGCGTCGTGGCCAGGGCCGCGAGCACCGAGGCCTGTTCGGCGTCGCCGGCGGCACCGTAGGCGCGGTCCTTGATCAGTTCGACGTAGTCGTCGGTGAACTGCCAGAAGAACGTCTCGGCGATCTGCAGGGCGCGTGCGTGGTCGTAGCTGTCGAAGGCCTTGGTGGCCTGGGCGACGACCTCGGCCAGTTGGGCGAGCAGCGCGCGGTCCAGCGGGTTGCTGAGGACGGACAGGTCACCGGAAAGCACCGAGTTCTCGGTGGCGCCCAGGTTGAGCACGAACTTCGAGGCGTTGAGCAGCTTGATGGCCAGGCGGCGGCCGATCTTCATCTGGGCGATCTCGTAGGCGGTGTCCGCGCCGAGCTTTGCCGAGGCAGCCCAGTAGCGGACGGCGTCGGAGCCGAACTCGTTGAGCACATCGGTGGGCACCACCACGTTGCCCTTCGACTTGGACATCTTCTTGCGGTCCGGGTCCAGGATCCAGCCGGAAATCGCGGCGTGCTTCCAGGGCGCGGTGTCCTGGAGCGCGTCGGCCCGCACGGCCGAGGAGAACAGCCAGGTGCGGATGATGTCGTGCCCCTGCGGGCGCAGGTCGAACGGGAAGACCTTGTCGAAGAGTTCTTCGTCCCGGCTCCAACCGCCCACGATCTGCGGGGTCAGCGAGGACGTGGCCCAGGTGTCCAGGACGTCGGCGTCGCCGGTGAATCCGCCCGGCTGTTCGCGCTGTGACTCCTCATAGCCCGGTGCGGCATCCGCTGCGGGATCCACCGGGAGCATGCTGTCCGAGGGCAGGATCGGGTTTTCGTAGTCCGGATTGCCCTCGGCATCCAGCGGGTACCAGACCGGGATCGGCACGCCGAAGAAGCGCTGGCGGGAGACCAGCCAGTCCCCGTTCAGGCCGGAAATCCAGTTCTCATAGCGCGAACGCATGAAGGACGGGTGGAAGTCGATGTCGCGGCCGCGGCCGATCAGCCGTTCGCGGCGGTCCTCGTCGCGGCCACCGTTGCGGATGTACCACTGGCGGGAGGTGACCACCTCGAGAGGCTTGTCGCCCTTCTCGAAGAAGTTCACCGGGTGCATGATCTTCTTCGGTTCGCCGTCCAGCAGGCCAGCCTCGCTGAGCAGTTCCACCACGGCTTCCTTGGCGCTGAACACGGTCTTGCCGGCGATTGCGGCGTAGGCTTCACGGCCGGCGTCGGTGGTAATCCAGTCCGGAGTATCGGCAACGATGCGGCCGTCGCGGCCCACGATGGCGCGGGTGGGCAGCTGGAGTTCGCGCCACCAGGTGACGTCAGTGAGGTCGCCGAAGGTGCAGACCATGGCGATGCCGGAGCCCTTGTCCGCCTTGGCGAGGGGGTGGGACTTGACCTCGAGCTCGACGCCGAACAGGGGAGACGTGACGGTCTTGCCGAACAGCGGCTGGTAGCGCTCGTCGTCGGGGTTTGCGACCAGTGCGGCACAGGCTGCCAGCAGTTCCGGCCGGGTGGTCTCGATGAAGATCTTCTCGCCCTCGGCGGTGAAGAACGGGTAGCGGTAGTAGGCTCCGGGCATTTCCCGGTCCTCAAGCTCGGCCTGCGCGACGGCGGTGCGGAAGGTCACGTCCCACAGCGTCGGGGCCTCGGCCATGTACGCGTCACCGGAGGCCAGGTTCGCCAGGAAGGCGCGCTGGGAGACGGCGCGGGAGGTGTCGTCGATGGTGCGGTAGGTGAGGTTCCAGTCCACGGAAAGGCCGAGAGTCTGGAACAGGTTCTCGAAGACCTTCTCGTCTTCGACCGCGAGCTCTTCGCAGAGTTCGATGAAGTTCCGGCGGGAAATCACATCGAAGTCCCGCTGGTTCTTGGCCGGGGTCGCAGGCGGGCGGTAGTCGGCGTTGTAATGGATGGCCGGATCGCAGCGGACGCCGTAGTAGTTCTGGACGCGGCGCTCGGTGGGAAGGCCGTTGTCGTCCCAGCCCATGGGGTAGAAGACGTTCTTGCCGCGCATGCGCTGGTAGCGGGCGACGACGTCTGTGTGGGTGAAGGAGAACATGTGGCCCACGTGGAGGGACCCCGACGCCGTGGGCGGGGGAGTGTCGATCGAATAGACCGCTTCACGGGTGGTGTCCGGGTTGAACTTGTAGGTGCCGTCCTGGAGCCAGCGCTGGGTAAGGGCCGTTTCGAGGCCTTCCAGGGCGGGCTTGTCGGGAACGTTGATGGGAGTGGGGGCGGGCGTGTCTGTACCCTGCGTTGATTCAGCCATGGGGCCAATTCTTTCATGGTCTTTCATGGTCGTTCGGCAGTAGCATCCGGCTATGGCCGAACAGCGCGCGCGATGGGTGACCAAACGCATCTATGACGACGCCTCCGACGACGACGGCTGCCGGGTTTTGGTGGACCGCCTCTGGCCGCGCGGAGTGAGCAAGGAACGGGCCGGCCTGGACCTGTGGCTGAAGGAGATCGCCCCTTCGCCGCCCCTCCGTACGGAGTTCGCGCACATGCAGGAGCGGTTTGCCGACTTCCGGAGGGCGTACCTGGCCGAATTGGAGCAGAACCCCGCCGTGGACACGCTCCTGGACCTGGCCGGGAAGCATCGCAGGGTGACTTTGCTGTATGCGGCCCGGGACCCTGAGGTCAACCACGCCAGGGTCCTCGTCGAGTACCTCGAGAAGTCCCTGCGCGGGCACATGCACGGAAAGGCCGGCCGGTGACGCCGCAGCATCCACGGTTTGCCCGGGCCTATGCGCGTGCCGTGCAGCACATGGACGAACGTGGCGTCGGCGGGCACCGTCGCGAACTCCTGGCCGGTCTGCAAGGATCCGTCATCGAGGTCGGCGCAGGAGAAGGCTCATCCTTCGCCTATTACCCGGACACCGTTCGCAGTGTTCTGGCCGTGGAACCTGACGATTACCTCAGGGGGATCGCCTCCCGAAAGGCGCGAACCGCTCCCGTCCCCGTCCATGTTCTCCCCGGAACCGCCGAGGGGATCCCCGCAGCGGAGCACAGCGCCGACGCCGTCGTCGTCAGCCTCGTCCTCTGCAGCGTTCCGCAGCAGGCGGCGGCGCTCGCCGAAATACGCAGGGTCCTGCGTCCCGGCGGGACGCTGGCGTTCTACGAACACGTCCGCTCCAGCCGCAGGTTCGTGGCCACCGTGGAAGATTTCGTGAGCCCGGCCTGGCAACGAATGGCCGGAGGATGCCACCCCAACAGGGACACCTTGGGAGCCATTGTTGAAGCCGGGTTCACGGTGGTGGACTACCGGCGTTTCAGCTTCGCCCCGGCCCGCCTGGCACCGGCGTTCGACCACATCCTGGGCCACGCAATCGGCCCGGGCAAAGCAAGTTAGTGTGGTGCCATGACTGAGGAACAACAGACGAGGACCGCAGTAGTCACCGGGGCCAGCACGGGCATCGGGGAAGCGACTGTGCGTGCGCTGAGGGCCGACGGCTGGAAGGTTTATGCCGTGGCTCGCCGCGCGGACCGGCTCACCGCCCTGGCCGACGAAACCGGCGCGGTGGCCGTCCCGGCAGACATCAGCAAGGACGAAGACATCGACATCCTGCTCCGGCTGGTGGAGCGGCACGGCGGAGCGGACACCCTCATCAACATTGCCGGCGGCGCCCGGGGCGCGGATACCTTGGCCAACGCGCAGACCGAGGACTGGGAATGGATGTACCAGGTCAACGTGCTGGGCACCATGAAGATGATCCGGGCCTTCCTGCCCATGCTCCGCAGCAACGGCGAAGGCACCATCCTGAACCTGACCTCCACTGCGGCCCTCGCGGCCTACGAAGGCGGCGGCGGGTACAACGCGGCCAAGTCCGCCCAGCACGCACTGACCGGTGCGCTCCGCTTGGAGGAAGCCGAAAACAATGTCCGGGTCATCGAGGTTGCCCCGGGCCTGGTGTACACCGAGGAGTTCGCCCTGAACCGCCTCGGCAGCGCAGAAGCCGCGGCGAAGGTTTACGCCGGCGTCGAGAAGCCGCTGCTGGCCGAAGACGTGGCCGAGGTGGTCCGCTACGCCGTGTCCGTGCCGCACCACATCAACCTGGACCACATCACTGTGCGCCCCGTGGCACAGGCCGCCAACCACAAGCTGATCCGGAAAGGCTAGCGCGCCGCCGCTGGCCCAGGCCCGCTGCGGCGAGGGTCCCGCGCACTTAGCGGCCAGGAACCGCGAGGGTTGCGATGACGGCTGCGTGGTCGCTGCCCGGGACCCGGTGGACGGAGTAGCCGGTGGCGGTGATCTCCGGGGTGGTCACGATGTGGTCCAGGACAACGCCGGGCAGCGTCATCCCCTCCATGGGCCAGGTGGGGATCAGCCGTCCGTTGTTCGCGATCCCGGCATCCACCAGCCTGCGCCCGTCGGTGCCGCCGGCGAGCGGTGCATCCAGGAGCCGCCGGAACTCAAGGTGGTCGTAGCCGGCGTTGAAGTCGCCCAGCAGCACCCGGTTCCCGGGCCTGGATCCGAGACGCCCCACGGCCGCCAGGTCGTGCCGCCACTGGGCGATCCGGGAGTCCACCGGCGGCAGGGTGTGCACATTCGTCACCTCGAAAACGGCCGAAAGGCCACCGGCCTTCGCCGTCACCCGGATGGTCGGCATGTGGAACGGTGTGTCGGGAAGCAGGCCCACGGCCTCCAGCGGATACGCGGAGTACACCGCGCTGCCGGCTGCGTCCTCCGTCGGACTGCTGATCCGGTACGGCAACAGCCCCCGCAGTCCGGCTCGTTCCAGCGCCGCTTCAAGGGAGGCGGAGTGTTCCTGGACTGCGAGCAGCCTTACACCGTTCTCCCGGACCAGGCGGACCACTTCCGCAGCGTCCGCCTGCCCGTACCTGGAGTTGATGCTCATCACCGGCAGTTCCACGGTGTCCGCCGAGCGGGGCAGGTACCGGTTGAAATCCAGCGGGAACAGCCAGAATAGCTGCGCCAGCAGCAGGAGGGCCGCGACCACGCCAAGCCACGTCCGGCGGCTGAACGCGGCCAGACCCGCCGCCGCTGCTGCCGGAAACACCGCCCACGGCGTGAACGCCAGTAACTGGACCACCGGCGTCGGCCATTCCACGGGCAGGGCCCGGAACAACGACAGCACCGCCACCGAAAGGGCCGCCAGAACGGCCAGGACGAGCACGGTACGGCGCCGGGAGCGCGGCTTGCCGCGGGCAGCACGAGTCATGAGCCCGAGTCTAGGCCCCCTCCGTACGACAACTCATGCCGGGTGGACGTCCAGGTGGAGGCCGGTGTCCTGCTGCGGCTAGACTTGAGCCACAAGCACTGACCCGGCCATCACCGGTGAGCTTCCGGAAGAACCCTCCCGCGCGCCGGGGGCCAGTAGAACCGGACGGGTAAGCCCGTCACAGCAGCAATGAGCGGCCGACGCCGGTCCCTCCCTTGGAGGGCAGGCGACGGTAAGTGAGGTGGTACCGCGGTACCGGTGCTGCGCAAGCGGCACGGGCGCCGTCCTCGCATCCTGACAGACAAACAGTCCCACCAGCTCAGACCAGGATTCGAGATGACCTTTTATCCCAAGGCCACAACGGCCGCTTCCGGCGACGGCACAGCCGCCGGTGTTTCCGCTTCCGTGAAGTTCCCGGACATCGAAGAGCGCATCCTCAAGTACTGGGATGAGGACGGAACCTTCCAAGCCAGCATCGACCAGCGCGAAGCCGGTCACGATGGCAGCAACGAGTTTGTGTTCTATGACGGCCCTCCCTTCGCCAACGGCCTGCCGCACTACGGCCACCTCCTCACCGGCTACGCCAAGGACCTGGTAGGCCGCTACCAGACCCAGCGCGGCAAGCGTGTCGAACGCCGTTTCGGCTGGGACACCCACGGCCTCCCGGCCGAACTGGAAGCCATGAAGCAGTTGGGCATGACGGACAAGACCCAGATCGAGGCCATGGGCATCGACAAGTTCAACGCGGCCTGCCGCGCTTCCGTCATGAAGTACGCCAACGAGTGGAAGGCCTACGTCACCCGCCAGGCCCGCTGGGTGGACTTCGAGAACGATTACAAGACGCTCAACGTCGAGTACATGGAGTCGGTGCTCTGGGCCTTCAAGCAGCTGCACGAAAAGGGCCTCACCTACAACGGTTACCGCGTGCTTCCGTACTGCTGGAAGGACGAGACGCCGCTGTCCAACCACGAGTTGCGCATGGACGACGACGTCTACAAGAACCGCCAGGACCAGACCGTCACGGTCACCTTCCCCGTCAAGGCAGGGGACTCCGAACTCTCCAAGGCGCTCGCAGGCGTGCAGGCGCTCGCCTGGACCACCACGCCTTGGACCCTGCCCACCAACCTGGCGCTCGCCGTCGGGCCGGAAATCTCCTACGCCGTGCTGCCCGCCGGGCCGAACGGCGTGAAGGCCGCCTCCGAGGAGGCGCCAGTCACAGGCCGCTTCCTGCTGGCCGCTGATCTGCTCGGTTCCTACGCCAAGGACCTCGGGTACGGTGACGGTGCCGCTGGCGCGGCGGCCGCCACCGCCGCGGTCGAGGCCAGCTACACCGGCGCCGAACTCGCCGGTCTTGAGTACGAGCCCCTCTGGAACGATTTCGCCGACGCCGAGAAGTACGGCACGCAGAACGCCTGGCGCTTCCTCGTGGCCGATTACGTCACCACGAGCGACGGCACGGGGATCGTCCACCAGGCCCCGGCCTACGGTGAAGACGACCAGAAGGTCTGTGAAGACGCCGGCATCCCCGTGGTGCTCTCTGTGGACGAGGGCGCCAAGTTCCTGCCACTGTTCTCGCACGGCGAGCTTGCCGGCATCGTGGGCCTGCAGGTCTTCGAAGCCAACAAGCCCATCACGCAGGTGCTGCGTGCCGACGGCCGCCTGGTCCGCCAGGCCAGCTACGAGCACAGCTACCCGCATTGCTGGCGTTGCCGCAACCCGCTGATCTATCGCGCCGTTTCCTCCTGGTACGTGGAGGTCACCAAGTTCAAGGACCGGATGTCCGAACTGAATCAGGAGATCAACTGGATCCCGGGCAACGTCAAGGACGGCCAATTCGGCAAGTGGCTGGAGAACGCCCGTGACTGGTCGATCAGCCGCAACCGCTACTGGGGCTCCCCGATCCCGGTCTGGCAGTCCGACGACCCGGAGTACCCCCGCACCGATGTCTATGGTTCGCTCGCCGAACTGGAGGCCGACTTCGGCCGCCTGCCGCTGAACAACGAGGGCCAGGTGGACCTGCACCGCCCGTTCATCGACGAACTGACCCGCCCGAACCCGGACGACCCCCGTTCGCCGGAAGAAGGGCAGTCCACCATGCGCCGCGTGGAAGACGTACTGGACGTGTGGTTCGACTCCGGCTCCATGCCTTATGGCCAGGTGCACTACCCGTTCGAGAACGGCGAGTGGTTCGACACCCACAACCCCGCAGACTTCATCGTCGAGTACATCGGGCAGACCCGTGGCTGGTTCTACATGCTGCACATCCTGTCCACCGCGCTCTTCGACCGCCCGGCCTTCCGCAATGTCATCAGCCACGGCATCGTGCTCGGCTCGGACGGACAGAAGATGTCCAAGTCCCTGCGCAACTACCCGGACGTCTCCGAGGTCCTGGACCGCGACGGTTCGGACGCCATGCGCTGGTTCCTGATGTCCAGCCCGATCCTGCGCGGCGGCAACCTGATCGTCACCGAGCAGGGCATCCGCGACGGCGTGCGCCAAGTCATCCTGCCGCTGTGGAACGTGTACAGCTTCTTCACCCTGTACACCAACGCCTCTAACGCAGTGGATGGAACAGCGCAGGGCTACGATGCCACGCTGCGCTACGACGGCTATTCCGATGAACTGGACCAGTACCTGCTGGCCAACACGGGCGACCTGGTGCGCTCCGTCACGGAAAGCCTGGACAGCTACGACATTTCCGGTGCCTGCGATGAACTGCGCAGCTACCTGGACATGCTCACCAACTGGTACGTCCGCCGCAGCCGCCAGCGTTTCTTCGACGAAAACACCGACGCTTTCGACGCCCTGTACACGGCGCTCGAAGCCGTGTGCCGCGTGGCCGCCTCCCTGCTGCCGCTGGTCACCGAGGAAATCTGGCGCGGCCTCACCGGCGGCCGCTCGGTACACCTGGCCGACTGGCCGGACGCGTCCCTGTTCCCGGCCAAGCCGGAGCTTGTGGCAGCGATGGACCGCGTGCAGCAGATCTGCTCCACCGGTTCGTCCCTGCGCAAGGCCGCCAAGCTGCGCGTCCGCCTGCCGCTGCAGGAACTGACCGTCGTGGCACCCGGCGCGGACGCGCTGGAAGGCTTTGCCGCCGTCGTCGCCGATGAACTCAACCTGCGTTCGGTCCGGCTGCTCGACGCCGCGGCCGCCTCGCCCGAGGAATTCGGCATCGAGCAGAAACTCGTGGTCAACGCCCGGGCCGCCGGGCCGCGACTGGGCAAGAACGTCCAGCAGGCCATCAAGGGTTCCAAGTCCGGCGACTGGTCGGTCAGCGACGCCGGTGTGGTCACCGCCGGCGGGCTCGAGCTTGAGCCGCAGGAATACACCCTGGAAACCGTGGTGGCGGAATCGGCCGACGGCGGTGCTGCCGCCAGCAAGGCTGTCGCCATGCTCCCCGGCGGCGGCTTCGTGGTTCTGAACACTGAAGTCACCCCGGAACTCGAAGCCGAAGGCCTGGCCCGCGACATGGTCCGCGCCATTCAGCAGGCCCGCAAGGACGCCGGACTGAACGTCAGCGACCGGATCCGCACCACCGTCAAGTCCAACCGGCAAATCTTCCACGCGGTACGTGACAACGAGGAGCTGGTCCGGACCGAAACGCTGACCGTTGAATTGCAGCTGGGTTCCAGCGGCGACGATACGGACCTTGAAGTCACTGTGGAAAAGGTGGACGCATGAGCGACGAATTCTCCGTAGAGAGCGTCTACGCCGAACTCCTGGGCCGTGCCCCGGAAAACAAGATGGAACCGCGCCTGGCGCCGCTGTTCCGGGCCATGGACGTCCTGGGGAAGCCTAACAAGGCGTACCCGATCATCCACATCACGGGGACCAACGGCAAGACGTCCACGGCGCGCATGATCGAGCGCGGGCTCATCGCCCACGGCCTCAGCACCGGCCGCTACACCAGCCCGCACCTGTCCAAGGTGACCGAACGGATCAGCATCAACGGCGAACCGGTGGATGACGCCACGTTCGTGCGCATTTGGGACGAGATCCGGCCGTACCTGGAGATCGTGGACAAGGAACTCGTCGCCGAGGGCCAGCCGCGGCTGACCTACTTCGAATGCCTCACCATCCTCGGCTTCGCTGTCTTCGCAGACCAGCCCGTGGACGTGGCGGTGATCGAGGTGGGCCTGGGCGGCATCACCGACGCCACCAACGTGGGCGACGGCCAGGTTTCCGTGGTCACCCCGATCTCGCTGGATCACACCGACCTGCTCGGGGACACGACGGCGGACATCGCCCAGGAGAAGTCCGGCATCATCAAGCCCGGCGGCTTCCTCGTCAGCGCCGCGCAGCCGGTGGACGCCGCCCAGGTGCTCCTGGACCGGGCCCGCGAGCTGGAGGTGCCGTTCCGCTTCGAAGGGGTGGAGTTCGGCGTCGAGTCGCGCAGCGTCGCCGTCGGCGGCCAGGTTCTGACCATCCAGGGCCTTGCGGGCCGCTACGAGGACATCCTGCTGCCGCTGCACGGCGCCCACCAGGCCGAGAACGCGGCCGTCGCGGTAGCGGCCTTGGAAGCGTTCTTCGGCGGGGGAGAGAAGGAACTCGACGGCCAGGTGTTGCGTGAGGCTTTCGGCAGCGTCACCTCCCCGGGCCGCCTGGAGGTGGTCCGTACCGCGCCGACCATCATCGTGGACGCGGGACACAACCCCGACGGCATCCGGGTCTCCGCCGAAGCCATCCACGAGGCGTTCAACTTCAGCAAGCTCGTGGTGGTGATCGGCGTGCTGCGGGAAAAGGACGCCGAGGAAATCCTGCGCCAGCTCAAGGAATCCCTGGGCGACCTCGCCGAGGAATTCTGCTTCACGCAGTCCAATTCGCCCCGCGCCATCCCCGCCGGGGAACTCGCGGAACTCGCCGTGGATCTGGGCTTCGGCGAAGAGAACGTGCACATCGCGGAAAGCCTCGACGACGCCATCGAATGGGCCGTTGAACGCTCCGAAGCCAACGACGACCTGGCTGGCGGCGTCCTCATCACAGGTTCCATTACGGTGGTGGCCGAAGCCCGCATCCTCCTTGGAAAGGCCGGTGCTTGACAATGGCGAAACTCACCAGGGCCCAGCGCGAATGGCGGCCGGGTATGCCGAAGAAGCGGCGCTCCACAAAGGTCATGTTCGCCTCCACCGTGCTGCTGCTTGAGGCCTTCGTGGCGTTCTTCGCCACCCTGGCCGTGTTCGGGCTCAAGCGCGGCGAGGTGCCACCGGCCCTGATCCTCGGTTTCGGGATCGCCCTCAGCGTGGTGCTGGTCCTCGCCTGCGCTGTGCTCAGCAAGCCGTGGGGGATCGGGCTCGGCTGGGCACTGCAGATCGTGCTGATCCTCACGGGTTTCGCTGAACCGATGATGTTCATCGTCGGGGTGCTCTTCGCTGCCTGCTGGTGGTACGGGGTCCGCGCCGGGATCCGGATCGACCGGGAGAACGTCCAGCGCGACCGGGAACAGGCCGCCTGGGAGGCCGAGCACGGCACGGACGGCCAGCAGGCCTGAGCGTTGCCTCCGGGTGACCCGGCGCATCGGAGCCGCCCGCAAACCCCGTAAACTGGCAGGGAAACCCACCACCACCGCATTGGAGCAACTGTGAGCATCGAGCGCACCCTCGTCCTGATCAAGCCCGACGGCGTCGCCCGCAACCTCAGCGGCAGCATCCTGGCCCGCGTCGAAGCCAAGGGCTACACCCTGGCCGAACTCAAGAAGGTCAACGCCAGCCGCGAACTGCTGGAGCAGCACTACGAAGAGCACGTCGGCAAGCCCTTCTACGAGCCCCTCGTCGAGTTCATGCTCTCCGGGCCGGTGGTCGCGGCGATCTTCGAGGGCCACCGTGTGATCGAGGGCTTCCGTTCGCTGGCTGGCACCACGGACCCGACGACGGCGGCCCCCGGCACCATCCGCGGCGACTTCGGCCGCGACTGGGGCCTGGCAGTCCAGCAGAACCTGGTCCACGGCTCGGACTCCGTGGAATCCGCCGAGCGCGAGATCAAGATCTGGTTCCAGGACTAATCCGCGCGAGCGTACAGTTGCGGCCCCGGAATCGGCGGCGATTTCGGGGCCGCAACTGTACGCTCGCGGGATGCTCCCGGGCCCGGCTCAGTAACCGGACGTGCCCACGAAGACGCTGATGAACGCGAAGAAAATGCTCGCAATCACGGCCACGTAAAGCAGCGCCACGATGATCCAGCCGTAGTCGCCCAGCACCTTGGCCACTCCTGCCGGCGCGGGAATCACGCCGTGCACCACGTTGCGGACGGTCACGAAGACGAACAACGGGATCATGCAGGCCCACACCACCATGCAGAACGGGCACAGGATGTGGATGACGTAGAGCGCCTGCGACCACAGCCAGACAATGAAGACGAAGCCCAGGGTCACCCCGGTCTGCAGGCCGACCCAGTACCAGCGCGCCAGCTTGGCGCCCGCGAACAGGGCCATCGCCGTTGTGATGATCACCGCGAACGCCACGATTCCGATGAACATGTTCGGGAAACCGAACACCGAGCTCTGCGGCGTCTTCATCACGTCACCGCAGGAAATCCACGGATTGATGTCGCACACCGTTGCGTGCTTGGGGTCGGCCAGCACCTGGAGCTTCTCCAGGACCAGCGCGCCGGAGGCCAGCCACGCGATGGTGCCCGTCAGCAGCAGGAGCCACGCGAACGGGATGTCCCGGGCCATCCGCGGCAGCTGTGCCTCCGCCTGGGAAAGTCCGCCCGAGGAGGCGCTTGCATGGGCCAGGTTGTCGCTGGCGGGGCTTGGCATGGGTGTGGGTCCCTTTCTGCTTGGTGCGGACTACGGGTGCTCCCGGCGCCGGTGCCGCTCTCTGGGAGGATTGTAGCGCCGCTGGCTTGGCGCAACGTCCAGCCTGACGCACTCAGTTCCGTCCATCCGGGCAGGTGTGTGAGAGAATGAACGTGGTCGGAGCCCGTTCCACATGCGGAATCCGGTCCGGCATCTTGCTCCCAAGACCGCCAGCCCTGAGCAGGGCATGCCCGGAAAACAGATTCCCGGCACGCCCGCCATGGCATGGGACGGCACCTGGTTGTGGTATTAGAACAGCGGGTTCGCAGCAGAGCCGGCTTTCCGTGTTTGCCGCACCCCCACGCTGGTGCGAACCGGAGAGACAACTGACGACTTCTGTCAACGCCTGCGGGTTTTGACAATATGTGCCCCACTGGGCGCCGGATGTGGCGGTCGCACAAGGGCAGGAGTGTTGCCACTTATGGATAACGATCAAGCAGTACCCGCCGCGGAGGATGCGGCAGCGGCAGAGACCGTGGAAGCACCGAAGAAGACCACCAGGACCCGCCGCAAGGCCGCTCCGAAGACGGAGGCCCCCGCCGAAGCCGTGGCGGCTCCGGACGAGGAAACCGAGGAAGCTCCGAAGGCCCCGGTCCGGCGCAGCCGGGTCCGCAAGAAGGTCGAGGCTGAGGAGCCGCTTCCGGCCTTCGCCGGGAACGACGCTGAGGCCGCCTCAGGCGCTCCGGCCGAAGCCGCTCCGGCCGAGCCGGCTCCCGTCGAGGCAGAAGCCGCGCCGGAAAAGCCGGTCCGCCGTCGTCGGACAAGCAGGGCCAAGGCGGCAAGCGGGGAAGCCGCCCCGGCCGAAGAGGCAGCAGAAGCGCCTGAGGCCGCCGCGGACGCACCCGCGGCCGCTGCTGAAGCCGAATCTGGCCCCGCTGAAGAGGCTGAGGAAACTGCCCCCGAGGAGGCGGCAAGCCCCATCGCATCGCTGTTCCTGGAACCGGCGTCCGTCACGTCGATGATCTTCCAGGCACCGGACCTGAGCACCGTCGTCCGCCCGGCTCCGGCCGCGGACGAGGACGAAGCGGAAGAGAACGACGAGGACAACGAACTCGAGGACGGCGGCAGCCGCCGTCGCCGCCGCAGCCGGGGCCGTCGCGGACGCCGCGGCAATGAGCGCGAGGACGGCAGCGAAGAAGAGAGTGAACCGTCCGACGACGACAGCGAGGCCGCTGAATCCCTCGACGACGGCGTGACCTCGCGCCGCCGCCGTCGCCGCCGCCGCGGCGACCAGGACCTTGAGCTGAGCGGTGGCGGGGACGACGACCCGCCCAACACGGTGACCCGGGTCCGTGCCCCGCGCACCCACACCGAAAGCGTCGGACCCGACCGCGTCACCAGCGTCAAGGGCTCCACCCGACTGGAAGCCAAGAAGCAGCGCCGCCGCGAATCCCGCGAAACAGGACGCCGCCGCCAGGTCATCACCGAAGCCGAGTTCCTGGCCCGCCGCGAATCCGTGGACCGGCAGATGATCGTGCGCCAGCGCGACGACAGGATCCAGATCGGCGTCCTCGAAGATGGTGTCCTGGCCGAGCACTTCGTGTCCAAGACCCAGCAGGATTCCCTGATCGGCAACGTCTATCTGGGCAAGGTCCAGAACGTGCTGCCGTCCATGGAAGCCGCGTTCGTCGACATCGGCCGCGGCCGCAACGCCGTGCTGTACGCCGGCGAGGTCAACTGGGATGCCGTCACCCTCGAAGGCAAGCCGCGCCGCATCGAAAACGCGCTGAAGTCCGGCGATTCGGTGCTGGTGCAGGTCACCAAGGACCCGGTGGGCCACAAGGGTGCCCGCCTGACCAGCCAGATCTCCCTTCCTGGCCGGTACCTCGTGTACGTGCCCGGCGGTTCCATGACCGGCATCTCCCGCAAGCTGCCCGACGTCGAGCGCAACCGGCTCAAGCGCATCCTCAAGGACCGCCTCCCGGAGAACGCCGGTGTGATCGTCCGTACCGCGGCCGAGGGAGCGTCCGAGGAGGAACTGACGCACGACATCAACCGCCTCCGCGCCCAGTGGGAAGGCATCGAGGGCCAGTCGACCTCCAACAAGGTCCTCGCGCCCGAACTGCTGTACGGGGAACCGGACCTCACCATCAAGGTTGTCCGCGACGTCTTCAACGAGGACTTCTCCAAGCTGATCGTCTCCGGCGAAGAGGCATGGGACACCATCGAGGCCTACGTCACCTACGTGGCGCCGGACCTGGTGGGACGCCTGGAAAAGTGGACCTCCGAGCAGGACATCTTCGCAGCGTGGCGCGTGGACGAACAGATCCACAAGGCCCTCGAGCGGAAGGTGTTCCTGCCCTCCGGCGGTTCCCTGGTGATCGATCGCACCGAAGCCATGACCGTGGTTGACGTCAACACCGGCAAGTTCACCGGCAGCGGTGGCAACCTCGAAGAGACCGTCACCAAGAACAACCTGGAAGCCGCCGAGGAAGTTGTCCGCCAGCTCCGCCTGCGCGACATCGGTGGGATCATCGTGATCGACTTCATCGACATGGTGCTCGAATCGAACCGCGACCTCGTGCTGCGCCGCCTGGTCGAATGCCTGGGCCGCGACCGGACCAAGCACCAGGTCGCAGAAGTGACGTCACTGGGCCTGGTGCAAATGACCCGCAAGCGCATGGGCACCGGCCTGCTCGAAGTCTTCGGAGAGCAGTGCGAAGCCTGTGCCGGCCGCGGTGTGGTCACCCATGACGAACCGGTGGAGCACCGCCGCGCCAACGTCGTGGCCGCCGAACACCACCGCCCGCACACGGAAGCCGGCCAGCAGCCTGCCCGCACGGAGCGCAAGCGCCGCCGCGGCAAGGGCGGGGGACAGGCAGCGCCGGAAGCCGCCGTTGCCGCGCCCGCACCGGAGGTTGCAGTTGACGCCCAGCGTCAGGCGAAGGCTGATGCGACGCGCGCTGCGTTCGCCAACATTGCCGCCGCCGCGCATGCGGCGCACCTGCACGACGACGAACTCCACGCGGCCGAGGCCCTCGCCGCGGCAGCAGCGACGGAAGCCTCCGAAGGCGGTCCCGCTGCCCGTGGTGCCTCCGGACCTGCCGACACCGGCGCGGCCTCGGCGGCGGCCGCGGCCCCGGCGGCTTCCAGTGCACCGGTGCTGCCTGTCCTTCGTTTCGGCGGAGAGGAAGTGGCGCTGCCGCTGGCCATCCACCACGAGGAACCTGCTCGAAGCGAGCCCGCGATGAGCCTGGACCTGCTCGCCCAGGCATTCGCCGGCCTTGGCCGGGAGGCTGCCGCCGGCGACGCTCCGGACACAGCGTCCGCAGGGGTCGACGCCGGCGACCTTCCCCGCAGCCGCCGGAGCCGCCGCAGCCGGAGCGCGAGCCGTGCCCAGGGCGCAGCCAACGCCACGACGGTGGAACAGCACACGACCACCGGCGCCAGCGGCGGTACCGCCCACGAGGCCAAGGCCCCGGCGGCGCTGCCGGACAACGCCGCGAAGCAGCCGGTAAAGAAGGCCGCCGATGAACCGATCATCCTCGGCGTCGGCGTTCCCAAGTCCGAGCTCTAGGAAGCCGGTTTCCTGACCGTGCAGGCCCCGTTGCCCCCGCTTTATCGCGTGAGGCAACGGGGCTTTTGCCTTTCCCGGGTCTCATTCCCGCCATGGCCGCTGTGGCTGGGGACCGGGCAAGGCGGGCCGTTAGACTTGGAACCCTGACACGGGGTGCCGCGCACCGATGCCGGCTGAGACCAGACCCGTTGAACCTGCCCGGTTAGTACCGGCGAAGGGATGTCCGCTTCATGGCACTCGCACCACTCACTCCCGTCTACCCTCTTGACCCCGCCGCTGCCCGGCCGCCTCGCGTGCTGAGCATTGCCGGGTCCGATCCCTCCGGCGGTGCCGGAATCCAGGCCGACCTCAAGAGCATCGCGGCCAACGGCGGCTACGGCATGGCCGTCATCACCGCGCTGACCGCGCAGAACACCAAGGGCGTGCGTTCGGTCCACGTTCCGCCGGTCGGATTCCTGCGCGAGCAACTGGATGCGATCAGCGAGGACATCACGGTGGACGCCGTCAAGATCGGTATGCTCGGCGACGCCGAGGTGATCGGGGAGGTCCGTCGCTGGCTCGTGGAGGTGCGCCCCGCCGTCGTCGTCCTCGACCCGGTGATGATCGCCACCAGCGGTGACCGGTTGCTGGAAAGCTCCGCCGAGGAAGCACTCCGGGCCTTGCTCCCGCTGGCTGACCTGATCACCCCGAACCTTCCTGAACTGGCCATGCTGCTGGGCGAAGACGAAGCCCGGGACTGGGCCTCGGCTCTGGCACAGGGAAAGCGACTCGCAGCGTCCACCGGGAGCACGGTGCTGGTCAAGGGTGGCCACCTGGCCGGCGAGGAGTGTCCCGACGCCCTCGTGAACACCACAGGCCTGCTCAGCCAGGACGTGGTGGAGGTTCCCGGACCCCGGGTTGCCACCAGCAACAGCCACGGCACTGGATGCTCGCTTTCGTCCGCCATGGCCACCGCCAAGGCGCGGCTGGGTAGCTGGGAGGAGGCCCTGCACGAGGTGAAGCCCTGGCTGCAGGAAGCGCTCGCCCGCTCCGGGGAGTTGGAAGTCGGCCAGGGCAACGGCCCCGTCCACCACTTCCACGGACAGGGACAGCTGCGGCCCGGCGGCTTCGCAGCGCAGCTATGGGACGCGGCGGAACTGGAACTCGCCGAAATCCATGCCCTCGGGTTCATCGGTGGACTGCAGTCCGGAGCGCTGTCGAAGGAACACTTCGGCTACTACCTGGCCCAGGACGCCCTCTACCTGAACGGTTATTCAAGGGTGCTGGCCCGGGCCGGTGCGCTGGCGCCGAGCGAAGACGAACAGCTGTTCTGGGCAAAGGGCTCCCAGCAGTGCCTGGAAGTCGAATCCGAGCTGCACCGGAACTGGCTCGGCGGCCGCATGGCCACCGAGACCGGCCCGGTCACGAAGGCCTACGTGGACCATCTGCTCGCAGCCTCTGCGTCAGGGAGCTATGGGGTGCTGGTCGCGGCCATCCTGCCGTGCTACTGGCTCTATGCCGAGGTAGGCCAGCGCCTGCACCACGAATTCGTCGCCGCCGGGGAGCCTGCCGGCCACCCCTACGCGGACTGGCTGCGGACCTACGCGGACGAAGCCTTTGCCGAGGCCACCCGGAAGGCGATCGACGTCGTCGACGTCGCCGCCCGTGCGGCGTCCGCGGCAGAACGTACCGCCATGCACGAGGCCTTCGTCCAGTCCTGCCGCTACGAGACGGCGTTTTTCGACGCTCCGAGGCTGCATGCCTGAGCGTGTCGGCCTTTCAGCGTGTCGAATCGGGCGTGCGCGGCCGGAGCGCCCGGAAACGGTAAGCTTGTGGGGCACGGTACCGGATGGCGGCATAGCCGCTGTGGCAGCCATCACACGGCACGCTCCGGGCCCGGCCTCATTTGCAGCCGAGGGCGAAACTAGCGTAATCTAGATCTTCGGTGCTTACGCCAACACTTGGGTTATGTCCCCTGGATCTGTTCAGGGATGACTCATGGGCTTCTTTCCTGGAGTTCACGGCGTTGAGGCACAGCGCGAATCAGGACCACAACGGCTCCGCGGGTTCCGCACGCAAATTTTGTAAGAAACGTCGAGAGAAGTGAGTGCCCAAGTGGTGTACGCGATTGTCCGCGCAGGCGGCCGCCAAGAAAAGGTTTCCGTTGGAGACTACGTAACCCTCAACCGCGTCCCCGGTGAAGTCGGAAGCACCCTCGAGCTGCCCGCACTGCTCCTGGTTGACGGCGACAAGGTCACCTCCGCTGCTGCGGACCTGGCCAAGGTCAAGGTTACGGCTGAGATCCTCGAAGACCTCCGTGGTCCGAAGATCGTCATCCAGAAGTTCAAGAACAAGACCGGCTACAAGAAGCGCCAGGGTCACCGTCAGGAACTGACCAAGATCAAGATCACCGGCATCAAGTAACCACTGGTTGCTTTCCGGGTTTCACCAGATTTCCCAAGAACCTCAAAGGCAGGCATTTCAAATGGCACATAAAAAGGGCGCGAGCTCCACTCGCAACGGTCGTGACTCCAACGCACAGCGCCTCGGCGTGAAGCGCTTCGGCGGTCAGGTTGTTTCCGCCGGCGAGATCATCGTCCGCCAGCGCGGCACCCACTTCCACCCGGGCGCCGGTGTCGGCCGCGGTGGCGATGACACCCTGTTCGCTCTGCAGGCCGGTGCTGTCGAATTCGGCACCCGCCGCGGCCGCCGTGTCGTGAACATCGTTGCTGCTGCAGCTGCAGAGTAACAACACATTCTGAACGGGTGGAGCGGGCCAGGCGGCCCGCTCCACTTGTCTTTTAACAGCATTAGAATCTTTTAGAGTTTTTGCATACACAGAGGAGAAAAACGTGGCCACCTTCGTAGACCGGGTAGTACTTCACGTATCCGGCGGAACAGGCGGCCACGGCTGTGTATCGGTCAAGCGGGAGAAGTTCAAGCCGCTCGGCGGTCCCGACGGCGGCAACGGCGGCAACGGCGGCGACGTGATCCTGCGCGTCGACGGCCAGACCACCACCCTGCTCGACTACCACCACGCCCCGCACAGGCACGCCACGAACGGCGGTCCCGGCATGGGCGACTGGCGCGGCGGCAAGAACGGCGAGACCCTGGTCCTCCCCGTCCCGGACGGCACCGTGGTCAAGAGCAAGGACGGCACTGTCCTGGCCGACCTCGTGGGCACCGGCGCCGAGTTCCTGGCCGCAGCCGGCGGCATCGGCGGCCTCGGAAACGCCGCGCTGTCCTCCCAGAAGCGCAGGGCCCCCGGCTTCGCCCTCCTCGGCATCGAAGGCGATTCCCGGGACATCGTCCTGGAACTGAAGTCGATCGCCGACATCGCCCTCGTTGGCTTCCCCTCGGCCGGCAAGTCCAGCCTGATCGCCGCCATGTCCGCGGCGCGGCCCAAGATCGCCGATTACCCGTTCACCACCCTCGTTCCCAACCTCGGCGTGGTCCAGGCAGGTGACGTCCGCTACACCATTGCCGACGTACCCGGCCTCATCGAAGGTGCCAGCGAAGGCAGGGGACTGGGCCACAACTTCCTGCGCCACGTGGAGCGCTGCGCCGCGCTCGTCCATGTCCTGGACTGCGGCACCCTGGAAGCTGACCGTGACCCGCTCTCGGACCTGGCCATCATCGAGAACGAACTCGAAAAATACGCCGTCGACATGAGCTACGCCGGCGCCGACGGCGAAGTGGTCCCGCTCAACGAGCGCCCCAAGCTCGTGGTCCTGAACAAGGTGGACCTGCCCGACGGCCGCGACATGGCCGAATTTGTCCGCCCCGACCTTGAAGCCCGCGGATACCGTGTCTTCGAAGTGTCCGCAACCAGCCACGAAGGCCTGCGGCCCCTGAGCTTCGCGATGGCCGAGATCGTCCAGGCCGCCCGCGACGCGGTGCAGGCCGCGCCGCCCAAGGTTGCCGCCCCGGTGCTGCGCCCGCGCGCCGTGAACGAAACCGGCTTCACGATCCGCCGCGAGGAAAAGAACCTGGAGCCGCTCTTCCGGGTCATGGGTGAGAAGCCCGAGCGCTGGGTCAAGCAGACCGACTTCAACAACGAAGAGGCCATCGGCTACCTGGCCGACCGCCTGGCCAAGCTCGGCATCGAAACGGAGCTCTACAAGATGGGCGCCACCCCGGGCGACACAGTGGTGATCGGCGGCGAGGACGGCGTCGTCTTCGACTGGGAGCCCACCATCATGGCCGGCGCGGAACTCCTCGCCACGCCGCGCGGCACCGACATCCGCATCGCGGACATCGGCGACCGTCCCACCCGTTCGCAGAAGCGCGAGGAGCAGGTCGAGCGCCGGGAAGCCAAGGCCGCCGCCCGCGCCGAACTCGAGGCCGAGCGGAAGGCAGGCATCTGGACGGAATCCGTCAGCCGCCGTCGTGCTGCCCGCCCCGTGACCGAAAGCGGCCTGGAAGACGGCGATGACGACTAGCGCACAGGCCCGGCCCGTCGCTATGGAACCTGCCGGACGAGAGGCGCTGGCCGCGGCCAGGCGGATCGTGGTCAAGGTCGGTTCCTCCTCGCTCACCAGCATCAAGGGCGGCATCTCGGAACGCGCCCTGACCGCCCTCGTCGATGCCCTCGCACGCAAGCGGAACGCCGGCAGCGAAATCATCCTGGTGTCCTCGGGCGCCATTGCCGCAGGACTCGCACCCTTGGGCCTGGCAAAACGGCCCAGGGACCTCGCCACCCAGCAGGCGGCGGCCAGCGTGGGCCAGGGCCTGTTGATGGCCCGCTACACCCAGGCGTTCTCGGCCCACGGCGTGACCGTCAGCCAGGTGCTGCTCACGGCTGATGACCTCATGCGCCGCACCCAGCACAGCAACGCCTACCGGGCCCTGGACCGGCTGCTCAATCTGGGCGTGGTCCCGGTGGTCAACGAAAACGACACCGTCGCCACGCATGAGATCCGCTTCGGCGACAACGACCGCCTGGCCGCCCTGGTCGCGCATCTGGTGCGCGCCGACGCGCTCGTGCTGCTGTCCGACGTCGACGCCCTCTACGACGGCCCGCCCGCCAAGGGTGCCAAGCGCATCCCGCTGGTCACCGGCCCCGCGGACCTCGAAGGGGTGACCATCGGCAAGGCCGGCAAAGCCGGCGTCGGAACCGGCGGCATGATGACCAAGGTCGAGGCAGCCAGTATCGCCGCCGGCTCCGGAATCCACGCCCTCGTCACCTCCACCGCCAACGCAGGCGCGGCACTGGCGGGCGAGGACGTCGGCACCTGGTTCGCCGTCAACGCCGGGCGGAAGCCCGTCCGGCTGCTGTGGCTGGCGCATCTTGCCTCCGTGCGTGGCCGCCTGATGCTCGACGACGGCGCCGTCCGGGCCGTGCGCGACCGCCACACCTCGCTTCTGCCCGCCGGAATTTCTTCCGTGGCCGGCGATTTCGAAGCCGGGGACCCGGTGGAAATGGTGGCCGGCGACGGGACCGTGATCGCACGGGGCCTGGTCAACTACTCCGCCGAAGAGCTTCCGCGCATGCTCGGCCGCTCCACGAAGGAACTCGCCAGGGAGCTGGGCAGCGGATATGACCGCGTTGTTGTCCATGTTGACGACCTCGTTCTGGTCCCGTAGCAGGCTCCACTAAACTTGGACCATGACTGAAGCACTGACTCCCCAGGCCGTTTCCGACGCAGCAACCACCGGTCCCGTTTCCGGTGCCGTTCCGCCGGCGGAAACCCCGGAGTCGCTGACGCCCAAGGAACTCAGTGCAGAGGACGTTGAGGCGGCCGTCCACGCCATCGCCGACCGCTCCCGCAAGGCCGCCCGCCGCATGGCGCAGGCCAACCGGGCGTGGAAGGACCGCGCGCTGCATGCAATCGCCGAGGCACTCGTGGCACAGCAGGCCGCCGTCCTCGCGGCCAACGCCAAGGACGTGGAGGCCGGCCGGGCCAACGGGACGTCCAAGGCCCTGCTGGACCGGCTCACCTTGACCCCTGCCCGCATCGACGGCCTCGTGGCAGCCCTCGAAAACCTCGCCGGCCTGCCCGATCCCGTGGGCAACGTGGTCCGCGGCCAGACGCTGCCCAACGGCCTCCGCCTGCGCCAGGTCAACGTGCCCATGGGCGTGGTCGCGGCGATCTATGAGGCCCGCCCCAACGTCACCGTGGACATCGCCGGCCTGGCCCTGAAGAGCGGCAACGCCGTGATCCTGCGCGGCGGCTCCGCCGCGGCGCACACCAACGCCGCCCTCGTGGTGATCCTGCGTGACGCCCTGGAATCGGTGGGCCTGCCTGCCGACGCTGTCCAGACCGTGGACCAGTACGGCCGCGAAGGTGCCAATGTGCTGATGCGCGCCCGCGGACGGGTTGACGTCCTTATTCCGCGCGGTGGCCGGGACCTTATCCAGACGGTCGTGAACAACTCTTCCGTGCCGGTGATCGAGACCGGTGAGGGCAACGTGCACATCTTCATCGATGAGTCCGCCGGTGAGGACATGGCCGTGGAGATCCTGCTCAACGCCAAGACCCAGCGGCCCAGCGTCTGCAACACGGTGGAGACCCTGCTGGTCCACTCCGGATCCACAGTGCTGCCCGCCGTCGCGTCCGCGCTGAAAGCTGCCGGCGTCACGCTGCACGTCGACGACCGGGTGGCCCAGGCCCTCGCGGGCACGGTGGAAACCGTGCCGGCCGATGACGACGACTGGGCCACCGAATACATGGACCTGGACCTCGCGGTGGCCATGGTGGACAACGTGGACGCCGCCGTGAACCACATCCGCAAGTGGACCACCGGACACACCGAAGCGATCCTGACGAACAACCTCGCCAACGCGGAGAAGTTCATCGCCGAAATCGACTCCGCGGCCGTGATCGTCAACGCCTCCACCCGCTTCACCGACGGCGGAGAGCTCGGCCTCGGTGCCGAAGTCGGCATCTCCACCCAGAAGCTGCACGCCCGCGGTCCCATGGGACTGACGGAACTGACCACCACCAAGTGGATCGTCCAGGGCGAAGGCCAGGTACGGGCCTAGGCCGGTGCCGGCGGCGGGCGTTGCCGTAACGCCAACGCTGTAACATAGAACAGAAGTCCGAAGCGGCGGGAGGATCCGCCGTCGAAATCCTTTGAACCACTAGGGGAGAACATGCAGTTTCAACAGATCGCCGTTTCCATTGCCGCGCAGGGCGGCGAAGGTGGCCACGAGGAACTGGCTCCGCTGTGGGCCGAGCCGTGGGTTTTCGGTGTCACCATGTTCGCCATCCTGTGCGTCCTGATGTTCGTCACCCTGTCCTACACCAACCTGGGCAACCGCCACGAGCCGGTCGACGAGCACTCGGATCCGCACCGCCAGCACCCGGCCAAGCACTCAGGGTTTGGCCACTAAGATTTCCGCCGCAAAACCCTTCGAGGTCACGGATCGCAGGATCCGCCTGGGCGTGATGGGTGGGACGTTCGATCCCATCCATCACGGCCACTTGGTTGCCGCGAGCGAAGTCGCCGCGAAGTTCCATCTGGACGAGGTCGTTTTCGTGCCCACGGGGCAGCCTTGGCAGAAGTCCAGCAGGCAGGTCAGCGAACCTGAACACCGTTACCTCATGACGGTGATCGCCACGGCATCGAACCCGAACTTCACCGTCAGCCGCGTGGACGTGGACCGTCCCGGTCCCACCTTCACGATCGACACGCTGCGCGACCTGCGGGCCCTCCGCCCGGATGCCGACCTGTTCTTCATCACCGGTGCCGATGCCCTGGCCCAGATCCTGTCCTGGAAAGACGTGGATGAGCTCTGGAAGCTGGCGCACTTCGTGGGCGTCACCAGGCCCGGGCACGTGCTCGATGACATGGGCAGGGAGGACGTCAGCCTGCTCGAAGTGCCCGCCATGGCCATTTCCTCGACTGATTGCCGCGCCCGTGTGGCCGAAGGCAGCCCGGTGTGGTACCTCGTTCCCGATGGCGTGGTCCAGTACATCGCCAAGTACGGGCTTTACGCGGCCAAGAAGCCCGCAGCGTCCGTGTCGTCATTGACCGGATCAGACCGCCGAGCACTTACTGAGTGAGTTTTGAATGAGCCAGGAACAGCCCCCTATCCGCAGCCGGCGTGAACTTCGTCGAGCCCGGGAACAGCACCTGGAACAGACGCCACTGGAACACGTGGCAGGCACCGGCAAGCCTGCTGAAGCCCCCAAGAAGTCCGGCCCCGAAACCGGGCGCGTACGGCGCGTAGCGGACGCCCCGGTGGACGCGACGCCGTCCGAGCGCTCCTCCCAGATCAGGGCGCGCGACCGTGCGGCGCTGCGGGCGATCAAGGAACTCGCGGACAAGGAAGGGCAGCTGTCCAAGGGCGGCCCGCCGACGCGCAGGCAGCTCCGACTCCAGCAGCTCCAGGAGGAACTGGCTCCCGGCACGTCCATGCTTCCGGTGGTCGCTCCGCCCGCGGGATCGGCGGCCGTTGGTTCGGCATCCGCCGACGCGCCGCCGTCGGCGATTCCGCTTGTTCAGCAGGCAGTTCCCGGCGGCAGGTCCGCGCAGCCCGGTCCCTACCGCACCGCTCCCGACGGCGCCATCCGGGTCACTGCCGGGCCTCCCGTCTCCGCCGCAGAGCCAGCCCCCGCGGAAGCTCCCGCGGCGCGGCCGGAGATGTCGGTTGAGCAGGCCCTTGCTGCCCGGGAACTGCTGACGGCACAGGCCCGGAACCAGGCCAACAAGCTCGAACACATTGCCTCATTGGAGAACGCTTCCGGTGAGGCCGCTGACGCGCAGGCGGCGGGGGAGGTTCCCGAGGACCAGCAAGCGCTTGCCCGGCAGATCGCCGAGGCCGAACGCGAAGCCATCCTCAGCAAGCGTGCCGAGGCCAAACAGAAGCTCGCTGAGCAGACGGCCCGTCCGGCCGCCGCCAAGAGCGGGCCTGCGACGGCGAACAACCTGGCCATGGTGACGCCGCTGGAATTCGTCAAGGTTCCGGGCGTCGAGCGTCCCATGATGAAGCCGCCGGCAACCAGCTTCGTTCCTTTGGTGACCTCGGCCGGGCCGAAACTGAGCAAGGACCAGGCAACAGCTGCGAAACAGCGCAGCAAGCGTGGCCGCTCGGCGGTGCTTGCCCGGGCTGAGGCCGCGGCGAAGGCGCCCCGCACGCGGACAGTGGAGGACGCAGCCGTCGACTCCGAGGGGGCGTCACCGGCGGCACCCGTGTCCGCGCGCGCCGCCTACGGGCTCGACCCCCTCGACGCCGCAACGGCCGGGCTGGCGCGTGCGCGCCGGCAGCAGTTGCTCATCCTGTGCTTGGCGGTGGTCGCGGCAGCCGCCGTCATTGCCGGCATTGTTTTCATCGCCAGCGGCATCTCCCGCTGAAGCCCCAGACGTTGGCAGGCATTGGCCTGCACCGCATTAACCACCACACAAGGAGTCCCGTGACTGCACATGAATCGTCCATCGTCCTGGCCCGCCACGCCGCCCGCGCGGCAGCGGACAAGCTCGCTGAGGACATCGTCGCCCTGGACGTCAGTGACCGCCTCGCCCTCACCGACGTCTTCCTGATCGCTTCCGCGCCCACCGAGCGCCAGGTCAACGCGATTGTCGACAGCATCGAGGAGGAGCTGCTCAAGCAGGACCTGCGCCCCGTGCGGCGCGAAGGCCGCTCCGAAGGCCGCTGGGTCCTGCTGGACTACGCGGACATCGTGGTGCATGTCCAGCACAGCGAGGATCGGGTGTTCTACGCCCTGGAACGGCTCTGGAAAGACTGCCCTGTGGTGGACCTCGAGCTCAACGGCAAGGACCACGGCGCGTCGGCAATCCAGGAAGGCGCCTGAGCAAGAACCCCGGATTGGCGGGGCAGAACGGCCAAAGTATGCCCGATTTGGAATTTTCGGAACGGCTGTTCTAAGATATTGGAGTTGCTTCGCCGCAAGGCAGGGCGGGAAAGACTTTCCCAAGTCTTTCCTGCTTCATGAAGCAGCGAGAATATGGGGGTATGGCGCAGTTGGTAGCGCGTCTGCATGGCATGCAGAAGGTCAGGGGTTCGAATCCCCTTACCTCCACCAAACGAAAAAGGAACCGTCAGGAATGACGGTTCCTTTTTCGTTTCCGCAGGGATTCCGGAGCCATTGGATCCTCCGGCTTCCCGGGGCCACGTGCCCGCTAACAGGTATGAGCCCCGTCCCTGGGGGACGGGGCTCATACCCGCTTCATCGCGCCGTCTGATGTGGGCAGATGCGCTGTGCATGCGTGTGCGCATGCACAGCGCCCAGCCCCCACTAAGCGATCGGCGTCGGCGGCTGCTCGCCCCGGAGGACGGCGAGGGTGTTGTCGGCGGCGAGGACTGCCATGGCGGTGCGGGTCTCGACGGTGGCCGAGCCCAGGTGCGGCACGAGAACCACGTTCTCGAGGTCCAGCAGTTCCGGATAGACCTGGGGTTCCTTTTCGAAGACGTCCAGGCCTGCGCCTGCAATGGCGCCCGTGCGCAACGCGGTGGCGAGGGCGGCTTCGTCGACGATCGGTCCGCGGGCGGTGTTCACCAGGTACGCGGTGTCCTTCATCGCTGCGAGCTCGTCGGGACCGATCAGGTGGTGGGTGTTCGGCCCGTAGGGGCAGTGCAGGGACACGACGTCGGACACGGCCAGCAGTTCGTCCAGTTCAACCCGGCGGGCGCCCAGTTCCGCGGCGATGGCGGGGTCGATTTCGCTGCGGGACTGGTAGACGATCTCCATGCCGAAGGCCTTGGCCCGGCGTGCGGTGGCCTGTCCGATCCCGCCCATGCCCACGATGCCGAGGGTCTTACCCTGCAGGCTGGAGCCGAGGAGGAAGAACATGCCCCATTTCCAGGGCTGGCCGGCGCGGATGAGCCGTTCGCCCTCGCCGAGGCGGCGGGTTGCCATGAGGATCAGCCCGAAGGCGATGTCGGCCGTGGCTTCGGTCAGCACGCCGGGGGTGTTGGTGGCGGTGATGCCGCGACCGGTGCAGGCCGGGACGTCGATATTGTCGTAGCCGACGGCGACGTTCGAGACGACCTTGAGCTGCGGTCCGGCGGCGTCGAGCAGTTCGTCGTCGATGCGTTCGGTGAGCAGGCTGACGATGGCATCGGCCCCGGCGACGCGGCGCAGGAGTTCTTCGCGGCTGATGGATTCGGTACCGGCCCAGGCGTCGACGTCGTGTCCGGCGCGGAGCTTGTCGAGGGCGGCTTCGGGAATGCGTCCCGTGACGACGACGCGGCTCATGCGGTCTCGATCCATTCGCGCAGGCGGCCGAGGCCGTCGCGGATGGCGTCCGCTTCGATGCCCGAGTAGGCGAGCCGGATGTACTGGCGTTCCTCACAGGGCAGGCGGCGGCCGAAGTGCTCGCGCGTGCAGAAGGACACACCGGTCTTGTACAGGGCGTCGGTGGCGAAGTCGCCCACCGCGGTGTAGCCCATCCGGGCCATGGCTTCGGTGACGTCGGGGAACAGGTAGAAGGTGGACTGCGGCACGGCGACGCTCATGCCGGGGATGGAGTTGACGAGTTCGCAGGCGGTGTCCCGGCGCTTCTGCAGGACGTCGAGCATCTGCTGCACGGAGTCCTGCGGGCCGCGGAGCGCTTCGATGCCGGCCCACTGCACGTAGTGCGTGGTGCAGGACTCGTCGTTGGTGTTCAGCGTGCTGAGCACCTGGGCGATTTCACGCGGGGCGACGGCGCAGCCCAGGCGCGAACCGGTCATGGCGAATTTCTTGCTGAAGGTGTAGAGGATGACAGTGCGCTCGGCCATGCCCGGAAGCGCTGCGATCGAGCTGGAAACGCCTTCGTAGCGGGTCTCGAAGTAGGCCTCGTCGGAGAGGACCCAGAGGTCGTGTTCGATCGCGATCTGCGCGATGGCTTCCCGTTCGGCCGCGGTGGACTCGGCCGAGATCGGGTTCTGCAGGTCGTTGTAGATGATCGCTGCCGTGTTAGGGGTGATCGAGGCGCGGACCTGGTCAAGGTCGATCGCGAAGCCCGTGCTGGTGGGCACGTAACGGTACGGCACGGCCGTGCCGCCGAGGTACTCGATCTGCGATTCGTAGATCGGGAAGCCGGGGTTGGGGTAGAGCACTTCCTGGCCGGGATTCATGACCGTCTGCAGGAACTTCGTGATGACGGGCTTGCCGCCGGTCATCACCACCACGTTCTCGGGGGAGAACTCGATGCCGCGGCGGGAGCCGATGTCCTCGGCAAGGGCTTCGCGCAGCTGCGGGATGCCCGGGCCCGGGCAGTAGCCGGTGTAGCCGTCGGCGATCGCCTTGTTCATCGCTTCCACGATGTTCGCGGCGGTGGGGATGTTGATATCGCCCAGGTGGAAGGGGTACACGAGGTTCCCCTTGGCCTTCCAGGCGGCGGCGGCTTGGGCGACGCTGAAGGCGGTTTCGGTGCCCAGGCGTTCGAGCCGGTTCGCGAGTTTCTGCATGGTGTTTCACTCCTCGTCGAGTTGGAGAGCGATCCTGCGACGGATCCGGTCTAGTATATGATTGATATATCAGGGGGCAAAGTGTTTTTCGTCACATTTCGTGACTTGCTCTTCCCGACCCGCCGGCGGCTACCTGAAGTCCCGCGATTTTGGCGCGGCTGGCAGGCCAAGGGCTTCCAGCCTGTCCGCCACCAGGTTGGTGACGCCGTCGGGGGACCGTTCCAGGAAGCCGCGCACCACCAAGGCCACTGCCTCCCGGGCCACCCGGCGGTGCCGTTTCCAAAGGCCGACGCTGCAGATCACGTTGAGGATGCCGCTCTCGTCTTCGAGGTTGACGAAAGTGATGCCTTGCGCGGTCTGGGGACGCTGCCGGTGCGTGACCAGCCCCGCGGCTTCGATCCGGGTACCGGAGGCAACCCCTGCCAGGCTGTCGATGCGCAGCACCCCGCGTTCCTCCAGGCTGCCGCGCACATGCCGCATGGGATGGTCATCCGTGGTGACGCCGGTGGACCATAGGTCCTGGATGACGCTCTCCTGGGGTGAAAGTTCCGGCAACAGCGGCAACTGGAAGGGCAGTTGCGTGCCCGGCAGTTGACCCTGCCGTTCCAAAGCCGCACTGCCCGCTTGCCACAACGCTTCGCGGCGGCTCAATCCCAAGGAGTCAAGGGCGCCGGAGGAGGCGAGCGCTTCCAATTGTTCGGAGCCGAGATCCGCCCGGCGGGAGAGGTCCGCCATGTCCAGGTAAGGTCCGTTCTCCTCCCGCTCGGCAACGATCCGCTTCGCCACATCGGCTCCGATGTTCGTGACTCCGTCGAGGCCGAGGCGCACCGCATGGGAGCCGTCGCGGCGGTGCAGGTGGTCCTCTGCCGGAAGGTCCGGGCGGAACGCTCCAGGCTCGGGCTGCGTGGCAAGCAGACAGGAATCCATCCCGCCGCGGCGGGCGGCAGCCGGGGCACCCGCTTCCGTGCCGCCGTCGTGCTCCTCCAACGGTTCGAGGGTCGCTTCCGCCCGGGAGCGGAGGATGTCCGGCCGGAGCACCCTGACCCCGTGCCGCCGGGCATCGGCCACCAGGCTCTGCGGGGAGTAGAACCCCATGGGCTGGGCGCGGAGCAGCGCCGCCAGGAACGCTCCGGGGTAGTGCAGCTTCAACCAGGAGCTCGCATAGACCAGCACCGCGAAACTGAGCGAGTGGGATTCGGCGAAGCCGAAGTTCGCGAAGGCCTCGATCTTGGCGTAGATCTGATCGGCGTCGTCCGGGCTGATCCCGTTGGCGGCCATCCCGGCATACAGCTTGGCTTTGAGCGATTCAATCCTTTCCACCCCGCGCTTGGAACCCATCGCCCGGCGGAGCAGGTCGGCGTCTTCCGCGGTGCAGCCGCCCACGGCGACGGCCATCTGCATCAGTTGTTCCTGGAACAGGGGGACGCCGAGGGTCCGTTCCAGCACGGGCTCCAGCAGGGGATGGAGGTAGGTGACGTCCTCTTCGCCTGAGCGGCGGCGGATGTAGGGATGCACGGCGCCGCCTTGGACGGGGCCGGGACGGATCAGGGCGATCTCCACCACGAGGTCGTAATACCTCCGTGGTTTCAGTCGGGGCAGGGTGCTGATCTGGGCGCGTGATTCCACCTGGAACACCCCGATCGAATCGGCGCGGCAGAGCATGTCGTACACCGCGGGTTCTTCCTTGGGGATCGTCTCGATTTTCCAGTGTTCCCCGAAGTTGTCCTCGATCAGGTCGAAGCAGTACTGCAGGGCCGCGAGCATCCCCAGGCCCAGGAGGTCGAACTTGACCAGGCCCATCCATTCGCAGTCGTCCTTGTCCCACTGCAGCACCGTGCGGTCCTCCATCCGGGCGTGCTCGATCGGCACCACTTCGCCCACGGGCCGTTCCGTGAGGACCATGCCCCCAGAGTGGATGCCCAGGTGCCGCGGGAAGCCCATGATCCGTTCGGCCAGTTCCAGCACGGGTCCGGGGATCCCGTCCTCCTTGCCTTCCTCGACGCCGTTCCAGCGGTCGATCCGCTTGGACCAGGCATCCTGCTGGCCTTGGCTGTAGCCCAGTGCCTTGGCCATGTCCCGGACGGCGTTCTTCGGCCGGTAGCTGATGACGTTCGCCACCTGCGCCGCATTGAACCGCCCGTATTTGCCGTAGACGTACTGGATGACCTCCTCCCTGCGGTCGGAATCGAAGTCGACGTCGATGTCCGGCTCCTCCTCGCGCAGGCTTGAGAGGAAGCGTTCGAACGGGAGTTTGTAGAAGATGCTGTCGACGGCGGTGATCCCCAGGGCGAAGCAGACGGCGGAATTCGCCGCCGAACCGCGGCCCTGGCAGAGGATGCCGCGCGACCGGGCAAACTGCACGATGTCGTGGACGATCAGGAAATAGCCGGGGAAGTCCTTCGCTTCGATTACGGCGAGTTCCTGTTCGATCCGGGCATGGACGTCCCCGCCTGCGCCCGGATACTTCGCCGCGACCCCCTGCCTGACGAGTTCGCGCAGCCAGGAGATGGGGGTGTGCCCCCGGGGGACGTCGAGCTTCGGAAGTTTCGGCCGGGCAGCCCGCAGCTGGAAGGCGAGGTCGTCGGCAAGTTCCACTGTGTGTTCGACGGCGCCGGGGTAGCGGGCGAAGCGTGCGGCCATCTCCGCCCCGCTGCGCAGGTGCGCGCCGGAGTTGGACGGAAGCCAGGCATCCAGTTCGTCCAGGCTCCGCCGTGCCCTGACCGCGGCGAGCGCCGTGGCCACAGGATACTGCCCGGGTGCGGCGTAGTGCACGGCGTTGCTGGCGATCAGGGGAACCCGGGCCCGCGCCGCGATCCGGGCAAGGGCGTCGTTGTGGTCCGTGTCCAGCGGGTTGCCGTGGTCGAAAAGCTCCACCACCACGTTCCCGTGCCCGAAGCGGTCCAGGAGGGCATCGAGCTCCCGCGCCGCTGCCCGTTCGCCTCCTGACAGCAGCGCCCGGCGCACGGATCCTTTGCGGCAGCCGGTCAGGACCAGGCAATGGCCATGAAGTGTTTCGGCCAGGGAGTCGAGGCTGTAGACCGGCTTGCCCTTCTCCGCGCCGGCGGCCAGGTGGGCAGCGGTCAGGGCGGAGGCCAGCCGGTGGTAGCCCTCCTCCTTGCGGGCGAGGACCAGCAGGTGTCTGCCTTCGGGGTCGGCTTCGCCGTGCTGGGGTTTGCCCAGTTCAAGGGAGAGTTCGCTGCCGAACACGGTCTTCAGTTGGTAGGCCTCCGCTGCCTCGGCCATCCGCACGATTCCGTAGAAACCGTCGTGGTCGCTGAGCGCGAGGGCGTGCAGGCCCAGCCGCACGGCCTCCTCCACGAGCTCTTCGGGTGAGGAAGCGCCGTCGAGGAAGCTGTAATGCGAGTGGGCATGAAGTTCCGCGTACGGGACCGATCCCTGCGCCGGGGGAAGCGCCTGGGTGGGCAGCGGATGGTAGGGGCCGCGTTTCCGGGACCAGGCGGGGCTGTCCCCGCCGTCGCCCTTCTGCCCGCGTTCCCGTGCAGGGAGCCTGCCGGAGAGGGTGCCTTCGAATTGCGCCCAGGTGAGCGGTGAATTGTGCCAGCCCATGTCGGTCTTTCTTGCTTGGTGTTGCTGGGGCCAGGATGGCGGAGCCGCCTAGTCGTAGCGGGCTTCAGCCCACCAGCGGTCCCCGGTCAGGAGCAGGAGCCAGGCGTCGCCGTCGCCGTCGACGATCTGGAAGCGTTCAGCATGGCGACGGCGGCCCTCGTCCCACCAGCGCTGCCGCAGCGGCCAGGGGCCGGTCCATTCGGCCACCGCCCGGCGCGGCGCGGCGCTTCCCCCGGCGGCCTCCGGACAGAACCAGTGCGGCGGGGAAAGCAGGGTGCCGCGTTCGTCAATGCGGACTGGCTCCCCGGCCGCATCCAGCAGCAGGACCGGGACAGGGGAGGTGAAGACCGTGGCAGGCTGCGGATCCGGAATGCTTCCGGGCCAGGGCCTGGCCGCCTGGACTGCAGCCTCCCGCGGAACGGGATCGCCCCACGGCGTGAGCAGCCGCCGTTCGCTGAGGACCCGGCCGCCGGAGACAGCGGGAACCAGCACAGCTTCCTGCCCCAGCATGCTTTGGAGCCGGCTCAGTCCGTGATGAATCTTCTCCTCTGCACCTTCACCGAACAGGGCCTGCCCGTGGCCGGTAATGGAGTCCACCCGCCCGGGAATCAACTCCACCCGGACGATCGCCGAGGTGATGCCGCCCGCGTTGAGGCCGCCGGAGGGGTCCGCCGAGCGGGGCTGGAGCTGCCAGCGCACCCGGTCGACGACGTCGTTCGCCGTGAAATGGCGGGGATGTCCCCACAGGCGCTCCGAGCGGATGCCGGAATCGTCCAGGAGGGCAACCTTGAGTTCCGTGCACACCAGTCCTGCGTCCTGCAGTGCCGCAACGAACTCTCCGGCGGGTGCCCGCAACTGGAAGGCAATTTGGTCGATGCGGTCCAGCCCGGGTTCGAAATCCACCTGCCGGTCCAGCTTCCGCGGAGGCACCCGGGGAACCACCACTTTGGGATCTTCGCCGCCGGCCATGGCGTGGGCCAGGACGCCGGCTGCACCGAAACGGGCCCGGACGTCGGACAGGGGGAGCTGCGTGAAATCCCCGAGGGTATGAATGCCGAGCCGCTTCAACAAGGAAGCCAGCTTCGGCTGTTCCAGGGCTTCCACGGGAAACGGGGCCAGGAAATCCCGTGACGTGTGTGGCGGCAGCACCAGGAGTGCGACGCTTTCGGTGGTGCTCCGGGCGGCCTGCACGGCGGCAAAGACGGAATCGGCAACCCCCACCCGGGCCTCGACGCCCAGGGAATCGGCGGCGTCGAGCACGGCCCCGCCCGCTGACTCCTCGCTGCCGTAATACCGGGCAGCACCACGGACCCGGACGGCACACAACCCCGGACGCAGCACTTCCACTCCAGGGCTCCGCTCTTCCAGGGAAGCGAGGACCGGCTCGAATTCCCGGGCATCCCGCAGCGGGTCCGCCGGGCACACCGCCAGCGAAGTGCACCGGGTCTGGGCTTCCCGGAGCCGCAGGCCGCGGACCACGCCCTCCGCCCGGGCCTCCGCCGAACATGCCGCCACCCTGCCCTGGGAGATGACTGCGGCAGGGACGTCGGCCGGCAGCTCATCCGCGAGGCGGGCCGCCACAAGCGGCCAGTCCGGGAACCAGGCCGCCATCACCCTGGAAACCGCTCCGCCAGACATGTCTTAGGCCCCGATCCGGTACGCCGAGGAGTCTTCCGGAACCCTTCCCGCAAGGTCCACGACGGCGGTCCGTGAGGCACCCCGCAGGGCCACTTCGAGCCGGAGTTCCTGGCGGGCAAGGTGCCCGTACCCTTGGCCAAGGCCTTCCCATTCGTGCCCGCTGACGCGCAGGACCGCCTCGCTTTGCGGCCAGTGGCCTGCCACGAGGAGGACGGAACCGCGCTCGCGGAGCCTGGCCCCGAGGCGGGCGGCTTCTGCAGGGGCTGCCCGGGACGGGGCGCAGGCAAGGACCACGGGGAGGACATCGGCCATGGCGGCGAGCACTTGCATCCAGCGCTCGCCGGGATCGGGGACCAGGACCAGACGATCCAGTGCGACGCCGAACCCCGCCGCCGCTTCGATCCCGAAGTCGGGAAGCCCCATGACTCCGCACCAAGCGCCTTGCAGGGACGGTCCCGCCAGCAGGGCCATTGCAAGGGACATGGAACCCTGCAGGGAGTACACGGCTCCGGGCCGCAGGCCGCCCGGCAGGACTGCCTTGAGTGCCGGAAGTACGGGGAGGGAATGTTCCCGTGCGCGCCTGCCCTGCAGGAGGTGGATCTTGGCCTGCAGGTCCTCGCCCGGCGAAGAGCGCAAGGAGCCGGGAGGGAGGTCGGGTAGCGCTTCTGACATACTCCAATATTCGAATATATGTTCGAATACGTCAATTGCCGCGGGGACGCCGGGAGAGTGGGGGTTCCGTTCCTGTCCGCTCCTTGGCATGGTGAGGGTACGGGGGCCGTTCACGTGTTTGAAAAAGCGGGTGAACCGATAAAATTGGGCAATTACGGTCGAAGAACATTGGGGCACACCGAGTTGGATGAACGGAACACGGGCAGCGGCCCGGGGCATGTCGAAGCGCTGTTCGAATCCTCGGTAGGGCGCGGCTTGGTCCATAAGCTTTCCCTGTCGGAAGTCTTCCTGACGGACTTTGTCCAGATGGGACCGGGCCGTTTTGCGGCAGGAGCCCAATGGCCGCGCTGGCACGTCTTTTACGGATCCAGCGACGGCCTGCCGGATTCGGCGCTGATGGCCGAGACGCTGCGGCAATCGGTGATCCTGTTGGCCCACCGCAACGGTGTTCCCATGGACTACAAGTTCCTGATGCCCAGGCTCGGGGTGTCCATGGAGGAGGTGAAGCTGGATCCCTCGATCCCGACGCAGCTTTCGATGGAGCTCGAGCTCAGGGACGTGAAGCTGAGCGCGGGAACGCCCGCTGCGCTCACGGTGGATGCGACGTTCATGGTGGGCGGCGAAACCATTGGCAGGGGCAGTGCCGGGGCCCGTATCGTGACGCCTGCCGGCTATGAGCGCTTCCGCCGCTCCGCCGTGGTCGAACAGCCTCAGTCCAGGGGCTCCTTGCTGAAGGCCTCGGTGGTGGGCCATTCCACTGCCCGGAACGTGATGCTGGGGGAGGAGGTCCGGCCCTCCGTCTGGCCGCTGCGGGTAGACACGAGCCACCCGATCTTCTTCGACCACCCCTTGGACCACGTGCCGGGGATGCTCCTGATCGAGGCGGCCAGGCAGGCCGTGCGTGCCGCCATCGGCCGACCGGAAGCCGATTTTTCCCGCTTCGAAGCGGAGTTCGTGAAGATTGCCGAACTCGCCGACCCGGTTGAGCTGGCAGTGACCTTGCCGGACGCCGGGGAACCGGATGCGACGGCGGAACCCGGAAGGCAGGATTCAGTGCAGGTCCGGGTGCTCAACGGTGACGAGGTCCTGATGATCCTGCAGGCGGCCGTCTGGAACTGAGCCGGCCCGGAACTGAGCCGGCCCGGGCTATCCGGGTTTGGCCCCGGGTCGCCAGGTTCAGCGGCGCTGCTCGCCGTGGTGGGAAGCCGGGTGGTGGGGGGCGATCGCGGGCATCATGAAGTCCCACATGTCATCGATCCGCTTCAGGACATCCTTTCGGCCTGTCATCACGTTGGACACCATCTGGCTTCCCGTGAACGAGGCCACCAGGTAGTGGGCGAAGTCGCTGGCGTCCAGATCCTCCCTGATGTCCCCTTCCCGCTGGGCCTGTTGTGTGAGGAACTCCATCGTGGCCATCCAGTCCTGGTAGGGGCCCTTGACATCCCCGTTGAATGCCGAGGCCTCGAAGGTCAGGCGGATGCCGGCACGGACGACGGGCTCGTCGAGCAGTTGCTGCCCGAAGGTCTTGCACATCGTGATCATGGTTTCCAGGGCGGGAAGCCCGGCGGACGCGATCTTCTCGCCGGCGATCCGCACGATGTTGTGCTGCTCGGCGATGACTGCAAGGGCGAGGTCTTCCTTGGACTTGAAATGGAAGTAGAGCGCGCCCTTGGTGACGTTGGCGCGCTTGGTGACGTCGCTCAGGCTCGCATTTCCGTAGCCGACTTCCTCGAAGATGGAAGCGGCTCCCTCGATCACGGCCGTTCGGGTGGCTTTGGCTCGTTGTTGCATAGTCAGCGTCAGGACCTCTCCGGTTCTCCATCCGGGATACTTGGGTTCATGATTCCATCGATTGCCGGAGCCCGGGGAACATGACAGCCGGTGCCGGCGCACTCCCCGGGGTGGTGGTGCTGGGCTCGTCGGGCTTCATCGGCCGCCGCATCGCTGCGTCGTTGGCCGGGAAGGCCCGGGTGACCGCGCCCTCCCGGAACCCCGGCACGCGGAATCCCGATGGCCCCGCCGGGCCGCAGGGACACCACGCTACCAGCACGGTGGCGGAGCTCACCGCGGCCGGCGTCACGGTGCCGGGCGCCTTCCTGCCTTTCCTGCGGGATCTGGAGGATCCGGGCGTCGTGGTCCACGCCGTCTCGTACGTCGGCTCCGACCCGGCGCTGGCCCGCGAGGTCAACGAGGCCGGCACCCGGAACATCATCGAACAATGCCAGCACTCCGGCAATCCACGCCTTATCTACCTCAGCACCGCCAGTGTCCACGGCATGGGCCCGCACCGGGGCGGCGGACCGTATCCCCGCAGGCCGGCCTCGGCGGCCAGTGCCGCGCGCGCGGCGGCCGAGCGCATGGTCCTGGACTACGGCGGCGAAGTCGTGCGTCCCAACCTCGTGTTCGGCGAAGGTGACCGCTGGGCGGCGCCCGGCCTGCTGCGCATCATCGACGCGGCCGGCGGGTGGCCCGGGAACGGTGCTGCCCGCTTGTCGGTGATCGACGCCGGCAGCCTGGGGGAGCTCGTGGCCGGGCTGGCGCTCGCGGATCCGCAGCCGGGGCGGGCCTTCTATGCCGCCTATCCCGCGCCGGTTCCAGTTTCGGTCCTGGTGGAGGAGCTGTGCCGGGCGTCCGGGCGTCCGGTGCCGCCCCTTCTGGGCGATGCTCCGGAGGTGTGGGAGTCCGTGCTGGATGCGGGGTTCAGCAGGCATCAGATCGACCTTGTCACGGTGGATCATTTCTACCCTTCCGAACAGCTGTGGCGGATAAGCGGCGTGGTTCCCGGCGCCGAGCCTGTCGCGGGGATGTTCCGGTCATGATCCGCCCGGAGGGGTGGCCCGCACCGAAACAGGATGAATGGTTTGTTTAACACTGATTATGACCCTACACTGGGAAGCAGGCCAGTCTCGTTTTGCGAACCGGGCCTGATAGCAGAAATGGGGGGAGGTGCGGCCGATTCGTCGACCGCACCTTATCTGCTTAAGCCGCCCGCAAAAGCCGTCGCGAGGCCTGTCAGGTGCCGATTTCCATCTCACACCGATGTGGTTTAGTATTGACGAGTTGCTTCGGCGGGAACGGGAAAGTTCCTGCCTGGTGATTTCCGGGGCTGTGGCGCAGCTGGTAGCGCACCTGCATGGCATGCAGGGGGTCAGGGGTTCGAGTCCCCTCAGCTCCACCGAAGAAGAAACACCCCGCCCGGTTGGGCGGGGTGTTTCTTTGTCTCCGAGGGAAGGCGGATCGAGCCGATGCAGGACGTGGAACTGGACAGGGTTCTCGCCGGGCTCAGGCGGTTCCCGGATATCGAAGCCCCGAACCTCTTCGCCCATGACGCGAGCGACAGGCTGCTCCTGGAAACCGCGGAGGAACACCTGCGCCCGGGAACGCGGGTCGCCGTCGTCGGCGACCGCTACGGCGCCCTGACGCTTGGCGCCCTGGCCGCCCTGGACATCGGCGGGATCCGCGTGGCCCAGGACCTCCATTCCGGGCGCAGTGCCCTGGAACGCAACGCCGCCGCGGCCGGCTACGAGGGGCGTTTCGAATCCTGCCCGCCGGGACCCGGGCTGTACGTTCCGGAATTGTTCGACGGCGCGGGACTGGTCCTGCTCCAGCTGCCGCGTTCGCTGGCGGAACTGGAGGAAATCGCCGACGCCGTTGTGCGCCATGCACCCGAAGACACGGTCCTGCTGGCCGGCGGCAGGGTCAAGCACATGTCCTTGGGGATGAACGGCGTCTTGGAACGCTACTTCGACACCGTCCAGCCCCAGCTCGCCCGGCGGAAGTCCCGCGTACTGGTGGCCCGCGGCCCCAAACGGCCGGCAGGCGCGGCCCGCTTTCCAGCCCTCGAACAGGTACCTGAGCTCGGCATCACGGTGGCCGCCCACGGCGCCGCCTTTTCCGGCGGGAAGCTGGACATCGGGACCCGCTTCCTGTTGTCCTTCCTCGACCGCATGCCAGACGCCGGCCACGCCGTTGACCTCGGCTGCGGCACCGGCATCCTCGCCACCATGTATGCGCGCAGCCACCCCGACGCGAGGGTCACCGCCACCGACCAGTCCGCGGCCGCCGTCGCCTCCGCCGCAGCCACGGCCGCGGCCAACGGCTTGGGTGACCGTATCGCCGTCGTGCACGACGACGCCATGTCAGGATTCGAAGCGGGCAGCGCGGACCTCATCCTGCTCAACCCGCCCTTCCACCTCGGAGCGAGCGTCCACGCCGGAGCGGCACTGAAGATGTTCGAGGCCGCGGCACGGGTCCTGGCACCGGGGGGCGAGCTGTGGACGGTGTACAACAGCCACCTCCAGTACCGCCCGGCCCTCGAACGGCTGGTAGGGGCCACGGAAGAGGTCGGCCGGAACCCGAAGTTCACCGTCACCCGCAGCGTCAAGGCCTGAGGGGCACTGGGTGACACCGGGGTCAGGTCCCGGGTTCGCCGCCAAGCAGCTGCCGCAGGCCGAAGCGTCCGGTTTCGAGCATGTCGGGGTTGTCGTCGGAGTTGCTGAGCATCGCCGTCGCAAGGACCAAGGCCCACCCTTTGGCGCGCTCCCACTCAGCCCGGGCGGCACCGCAGGCGGCCATGAAACGCTGCCGGCCGGCGTCGTCGAACATCAACCAGGCAACTGCCAGGTCGACGGCGGGATCCCCGGCGCCGAGGTCGCCGAAGTCGATCACGGCGGCGAGCCCTGAAGGCCGGCTCCGGGCGTCGCGGAACAGAATGTTGGCCGGGTGCAGGTCGCCGTGGAACCACAGCGGTGGCCCGGCATGCGGCGGTGCGGTCAGGGCCTGTGTCCAGAGGGTCCGGAGCCGCCCGGCCTCCGGGTACCGTGACGTGTCCGCCAGCCGTTCCAGGACCGCCGCCGAGCGTGCCGCCAAGGGGACGCCGCGCACGGGATTGACCGGCGCATCGGCCGGGGCCCGTACATGGATGGCCGAGAGGAACGCCGCCAGTTCCTCCGCGGCATGGCCCCGTTCCGCCGCCGGCATGCGGGTGGCCGGGACGCCGTCGAACCAGGGAACTACGCTCCAGTGCCATGGGTATCCGGCGGCGGGCCGCCCGGCGAATACTGGCGCCGGCACGGGCACCGGGGAGCGGCGGGCGTAACCGGGAAGCCAGCGCTGCTCGTGGACCAGCAGGTGCGCTGCGGCCTCGCGGCGGGGCAATCTCACAGCGCTTGCGCTGCCCAGCCGGTAGACGGCGTTGTCCCAGCCGTTCGCCACAAGCTTCAGGGGTTCCCCGGCGAGGGAAGGCAGTTGCGCGCCGAGCAGGCGGCGGACAAGGCCGGCGGTGATTTCGACGTCGGCCCCCGGCATCAGCGCCATGAAGCCCTCTGCACTTCCCGTCGGGCGGCTTCGCGGGGACCCGCGTGTGAGCATACCGGCGGGAGCGCGGGTGACGTACGATGCAGATGCAAGTACCGCATCCGAATGATTTTAGGGGAAATCCTTGACTGAGATCCGCCAGCCCACCCCGAGGCGCGGAACGAATCTGCCACGCATGGGTGACTTCAACCTCACGGTCATTCTGGATGCGATCAGGCGTTCCACGGGCGGGCTGAGCCGGGTGGAGCTTGCGCAGATCGTCGGCCTCTCACCGCAGACCATTTCGAACATCTCCCGCCGCCTGCTGGACCAGAACCTGATTGTCGAAGCCGGCAAGGAGGGCAGCGGACCGGGAAAGCCGCGGACCATCCTGCGCCTCAACCCCAGGGGCATGTACGCCGTGGGGGTCCACCTGGACCCCGCCGTCATCACCTTCGTGGTGCTCGACCTGGTAGGCGACGTTGTCAAGCATTCGCGGATCGCCACCCCTGCCGGTGCGCCGCCCGTGGTCATCGCCGCCATCGCCGATGAGATCAAGGCCCTCATCAAGGAATCCGCCGTTGACCCGGGCAAAATCGCCGGACTCGGTGTCGCGGCGCCCGGCCCGATCGACCTCGACGAAGGGGCCGTGGTCGATCCTCCGTTGCTCAACGGCTGGCACCGGGTTCACCTGCGCGACGCGCTCGCCGAAGCCACCGGCTTGGAGACCTTGGTGGACAAGGATGTCACCAGCGCTGCTGTCGCCGAGACCTGGGCCGGCGGTGCCAGCGGAACCGGCAGCTTCATCTTCATGTACATGGGCACCGGCATCGGCTGCGGGATCGTGATGAACGACGAAGTGGTCCGGGGGACCTCGGGCAACGCCGGCGAAATCGGCCACATCATCGTAGACCCGGGCGGACCCGCGTGCGACTGCGGGCTCAATGGCTGCGTGAAGTCCTCGGCCATCCCCCAGGTCCTGGTGACCGAGGCAGAGGAACAGGGCGTGATCGAGGGCGGCCGGCAGGGCAGCGACGGTCCGGAGGTCCAAGAAAGCTTTGCCCGCCTGTGCGACGCCGCCGACGCCGGGGACGAGCGCGCGCTGGCGATCATCGACAGGTCCGCGGTGCTGGTTTCCCGGGCGGTCGCCGTCGTGACGAACACGCTGGACGTCGAGCGCGTGGTGTTCGGCGGACCCTTCTGGGGCCGCCTGGCATCCCGCTACCTCGACCGCGTGCCGCCGCTGCTCGCCTCCAACAGCGCGGCCAACAGTATTCACGGGATCGAGGTCGTGGGAACGGGCGTGGGCGAAGACGTCGGAGCCATCGGTGCCGCGTGCCTCGTCCTTGAACACACGTTGGCTCCCCGCGCGCAGCGGCTGCTGCTGGAGGGCTGAAACCGGCACCCGCCGGACGGCTCTTGAGCCACGGGAAGTTTGAAGGATATGTGAATACCGGACATGGCTGGGCCGACTGGAGTGTGGGGGCTGCAGCCGCATGACGATCGGAGCGCCGTGACCACCCCAGCCCAGCATCATCGAACCCCTGCCCGGAAGACCCGGCCACTGCAGACCCAAGACAAGCGAACCGGACTCCGTGCGGGGTCGGCCATGCTGGCGGCCTTCGCCCTGCTGGGCCTGTCCGCCTGTTCACCGGCGGCACCGCAGGGACCGGAAACGAAGACCCTGAAGGTGGTCTACCAGAAGACCGATTCCTACACCGCCCTGGACGACGTCCTCAAGGCGGCCAAGGCCGAATTCGAAGCCGCCAACAAGGGTGTCACCGTCGAGCTGGAGCCGATCCAGGCCAACGACGACGACTACGGGACCAAGCTCGCCCTGTCCCAGCGCTCGGCCGAAACCGCACCCGACGTCTTCTACGAGGACACCTTCAAGGTCCGCTCCGACGTCGACGCCGGCTACCTGCTGAAACTGGACAGCTACCTCGCGTCCTGGGCTGAGTGGGGCAGCTTCACCGACGCTGCCAAGGCGGCAGGGCGGGCGGACGACGGCGGCATCTACGCCGTTCCGCTGGGCACCGACACCCGGGCCATCTGGTACAACAAGACTGTCCTGCAGAAGGCCGGCATCGCCGTGCCGTGGCAACCCAGGACCTGGGACGACATCCTCGAGGCAGCCCGGAAGATGAAGGCCGCCGACCCCACGCTGGTGCCCTTCAACATGTACGCCGGCAAAGCCACGGGCGAAGGCACCGTGATGCAGGGCTTCTACCAGCTCCTGTACGGCACGGGCAGCACGCTCTACGACGAGCAGGAAAAGAAGTGGGTGGTGGGCTCCCAGGGCTTCACCGATTCCCTGCAATTCCTGAAGACCCTCTACGACGAGAAGCTCGCCGTCACGCCGGCCGAGGCACTGGACGCGAACGTCTGGAAGCGGGTGTTCGGCGAGTGGCTGCCGAAGGGCAGGATGGGCGCCACCGTGGAGGGCTCCTACACGCCCTCGTTCTGGCAGAAGGGCGGCGCCTATGAGTGGCCCGGCTACGCCAAGGACATGGGCGTGGCGATGTTCCCCACCCAGCACGGGCGGGCGCCGGGCGGGGTGAGCATGTCCGGCGGCTGGACCCTGGCCATCGGCGCGAAGACGGAGAACCCGGACCTCGCCTTCACGTTCCTCTCCACTGCCCTGAACCGCAAGAACGCCCTTTCCTTCGATGTCGCCAACTCCCAGATCGCTGTCCGCAGCGATGTGGCCGCGGACCCGGGCTACCAGGCTGCGAACCCGTTCGTGAAGGACGTCTCCGCGCTGGTAAGTGTCACGCACTTCCGTCCGGCAACGGCGGACTACCCCCGCATCTCGAGCGCGGTGCAGGAAGCCACGGAAGCGGTGATCACCGGCAAGCAGGACCCGGCCGAGGCGGCCGCATCCTATGACGCGGCCGTGAAGAGGATCGTCGGCGGGGACAAGGTCATCGAGAAGTGATCCGTGCTTTCCCCTGAGGGGCAGCCTTCCTTGAAGGTGCGGCGCGCAGGTGGGATCCGGCGCCGCCTGCGGCTGCTTCCGGTCCTTCCTTCGGTGCTCCTGCTCGCCCTGTTCCTGCTGGCACCGGTGGCATGGTCGTTCTACGCCTCCTTCACGGATGTTGCCCTGAGCGGCAAGGCGGCACGTGAACCCGCCTGGATCGGACTGGACAACTACGCCCGGATGTTCGGCGAGCCGGGGTTTCCGCTCGCGCTCTGGCTGACGGTCGTTTTCGTGGGGGCCTCGGCCATCGCGGGACAGAACATCCTTGGCCTGGCCCTGGCGCTGCTGATGTCCCGTGGAAACCGGGCCCTGTCCCGCGCGGTGGGGGTCACCGTCGTCGCGGCCTGGGTGCTGCCGGAGATCGTCGCCGCCTTCGCCGCCTATGCGTATTTCAGCCGGGACGGCACGCTCAACCAGTTGCTCGGCCTGGCCGGGGTGCACGGGGCCGACTGGCTGTACGCGTTCCCCATGGCCGCCGTCGTGCTCGCAAACATCTGGCGCGGGACCGCGTTTTCGATGCTGGTCTACCGTGCCGCGCTCGCCGACGTGCCCGCGGACATCATGGAAGCGGCACTCATGGACGGTGCGGGCGGGCGGCAGCGGCTGTTCTTCATCACGCTGCCCATGATCCGCAACAGCATCGCCGGCAACCTCATGCTCATCACGCTCCAGACGCTCGCGGTGTTTACCCTTATCTGGGTCATGACCGCCGGCGGCCCGGCCGGGGCGAGCACCACGCTGCCGGTACTCGCCTACCAGGAGGCGTTCAAGTTCGGCGACATCGGCTACGGCACGGCTGTGGCGTCGGTGCTGATTGTGGTCGGCATGGTCTTTGGCGTCTTCTATGTCCGCCTGCTCCGGGAAGCGAAACAGTGAGCCCGCCGCTGGGTGCCGGATTGTCCGCAAGGACGGGAACGACGACGGCGGCCTCCGCCCTGCGCGGACGGCGCCGGATCCGTTGGACCGCCAACGCCGCGCTCGCCGTGGTCGGGGTGGCTTTCGTGCTGCCGCTGCTGTGGTTGGTCTTCGCGTCCCTCGATGCCGGGGCGGGGCATGCCACACGGGTTCCACGGGAGCTGTCGTTGGCGAACTTCGCGGCTGTCCTGACCCCCGGGCTGCTTTTCGTGCCCCTGGTCAACAGCGTCCTGCTCGCCGCCGGGACGGCTGTCGTGAACCTGTTGGCGGCCGTCCTCGCGGCGTACCCCCTGTCCCGGCACCCCTCGCGCTTCACCAAACCCTTCATGTATTCGGTCTTGTTCGGCACCTCGCTGCCGGTCACCGCCATCATGGTTCCGGTGTACGGCCTGTTCGTGCAGCTGAACTTCCTGGATTCCGTTCCGGCCACCATCCTCTTCATGGCCACCACCACGCTGCCCATGGCGATCTGGATGACGAAGAACTTCATGGACTCCGTGCCGCTCGAGGTGGAGGAGGCGGCCTGGGTGGACGGCGCTTCCGGCCTGGTGGCGCTGCGCACCGTGGTGCTTCCGCTGATGCGCCAGGGCCTGGGGGTGGTGTTCATCTTCGTGTTCATCCAGGCCTGGGGGAACTTCTTCGTCCCGTTCATCCTGCTGCTGTCGCCGTCCAAGCAGCCGGCGGCCGTGTCCATCTTCAGCTTTTTCGGCCAGCATGGCGCCATCGCCTACGGTGAGCTGGCCGCGTTCTCGATCCTCTATTCGCTGCCGGTCCTGCTGCTGTACACGATCGTGTCCCGCGGCTCAGGGCGGGCCTTCGCGATGTCCGGCGCCATGAAGGGCTGAGCGCGGCGCAGGCTGTCGGCTCAGTCGATGTCCTCCACGATCGTCCCGTACGGGAGGCTCTCGTCGAGGTGGGCCTGGTGACCTGTCGGTCCGGGGTTGTAGGAGATCCGGACGCCGTGGAGCTTGTCCGCGGCCGATTGCATCAGGACCGGTCGGATGGCCAGGACCACCCGCTCGCTCTGGCCGTCGAGGTACGTCTTGTAACTGTCTGGGAGCTCAATCATGGCTAAAGGATAGTCCTGCGGCCCCCGCATGGGGAGGGCTCCCCATTGCCGCATCCGGCGCGAACGGATTGGCTGTTAAGGCCGGTTTCCTGACCGTCCGGTCTTGGAGGACCGGGCCGGAGGAGGTCAAGCCGGAGGCACAATCCAGCGAAGGGGACCACAGGGTGCTTCAGAACACCGCCACAGTCAGCATCGAGGCGAGCGAGATGGCCCGGGCCCAGCAGTTGCTTGCCGCCGTTTCACGGCGCTTCGAGGCCAAAGTGGTGGGGCAGGGCCGGCTGCGTGAAACCCTCCTGATTGCCCTGCTGACCGGCGGACACGTCCTCCTCGAAAGTGTGCCCGGGCTGGCCAAGACCACTGCGGCGCAGGCCGTCGCGGAATCCGTGAGCGCCGACTTCCGCCGCATCCAGTGCACCCCGGACCTGCTCCCCAGCGACATCGCCGGCACTCAGATCTACGACGCTGCGAAGGGCACCTTCATCACCCAGCTCGGCCCCGTGCACGCCAACGTCGTGCTCCTTGACGAGATCAACCGCTCCAGCGCCAAGACCCAGAGCGCCATGCTCGAAGCCATGCAGGAACGCCAGACCTCCATCGGCGGGCAAAGCCACCCCCTGCCGTCCCCCTTCCTGGTCCTGGCCACCCAGAACCCGATCGAGCAGGAAGGCACCTACCGCCTCCCCGAAGCCCAGATGGACCGCTTCATGCTCAAGGACGTGCTCGACTACCCGGACCCGGCCCAGGAAGCGGAAATCATCCGCAGGATCGACGCCGGTGTCTACAGCCCGGCGCAGAAGCTGCCCGCCGCTGTCTCCCTCGACGCCGTGATCGAGGCACAGGAGCTGGTGCGCAGGATCTACATCGACCCGGCGATCGTGCGCTACATCGTCGGGATCGCCTACGTGACCCGCAACGCTGCCCAGTACCTGGACCCGGGCCTGGCCACCCTGGTGGAATTCGGTGCCAGCCCGCGCGCCAGCATCGCCTTCAGCCAGGCGGCCCGGGCCCTGGCACTGCTCAACGGGCGGGACCACGTGATTCCGGAGGACGTGAAGAACCTGGCCCACCGCATCCTGCGCCACCGCGTGGTGCTGGGCTTTGACGCCGTCGTGGAAAACGTCCGGGTGGAGACGGTCATCGACGCCGTGCTCGCCTCGGTCCAGGCTCCCTGAGGGCACCCCATGGCGAGCCTCCTCCAGCAGGTGCAGTCGAAGATGTTCATCTTCGCCCACCGCAGGGCCCTCGCCCTGCTCGACGGCGAATATGGTTCCGTCTTCAAGGGCCGGAGCCTGGACTTCGATGACCTGCGCCCCTACACCCCCGGGGACGAAGTGCGGGACATCGACTGGAAGGCGACCGCACGGCACGGCTCGCCGCTCGTGAAGCGCTACGTCGCTGTGCGGCGGCAAACGGTGCTGCTCGTGGCCGACACGGGACGGAACATGGCCGCGCTCGCCGCCTCGGGGGAGTGCAAACGCGACATCGCAGTCCAGGCCCTCGGTGTCCTTGGCTACCTTGCGCACCGGCACGGCGACGTGGTGGGCCTTGTGCACGGCGACGCCGAAGTGTCCCGGACCGTTCCGCCGCGCCGCGGCGAAGACCACCTCGAACGGCTCCTGCAGGAAGTGGACCGCAGCGCCGTGCTCGACGGCGGCCCCAGCGGTATCGCACGGCAGTTCGACTTTGTCCTGCGCAACTTCACGCGCCGGATGCTGCTGGTGGTGGTCGCCGATGAGCTCCTGCCCGGTGCCGCCACGGAAATGTTGCTCCGCCGTCTCCAGGCCCGCCACGAAGTCCTCTGGTTCACCGTCCGGGACGCCGAACTGGCCGGCCCCGTGGTCGCCGATGCCTTTGAAGTGGCGGACGGCTCTGGCATCCCGTCAGCCATCGCCGCCGACCCCAGAGTCCGGGCCGACTACCTGCAGGCCCGGACCGAGCGGGAACAGCGCCGGCAAGAGTTCTTCCGGCGGCTCGGAATCGCCGAAGGCAGGGCCGGCAGCAGCACGGAGGTCCTGCCGGAACTCTTTGCCCTGCTGGAACGCCACAGGACCCGCACATCGCACAGGACCCGTGCATCGCATAGCTCCGGACGCACCACATCGCCCGAGGGGCGGCAGCATGCAGGATGACACCGGCTTCTACGTGCCCCTGCAATACAGCGCGCACTGGATGTGGCTGGGCCTCCTGCTGCTCGTGCTCTTCGCCGCAGGCCTTGCGTGGTCCTTCCGTCCCGCCCGGACAGCCCGCACAGCCGTGCCTGCGCCGGTGGCGGACCTCCCGCGCCTGCGGGCACGCTACCTGGCGGCCATCGACGCCGTCGTCGCCGATGCCGGCTCCGGCCGCCTCCCGCAACGGGAGGCGCACCAGCGGCTCAGCCTGCTGCTCCGGGGCTTCGCAGGGGAGGCCCGCGGAATCCGGACCACGCATATGACCCTGCAGGAGCTCCACGCCCACGGACTCGGCCCGGTCGCCGAAGGGGTCGCCGGGATGTACCCCGCCGCGTTCGCTGCCGCCAGCCCGGCCGCCGTCGAACACTCCGCCGAACGTGCGCGCCGGGTGGTGCGCACATGGAGCTGAACTACTGGTGGATCCTGCCGCTTGCAGCGGCCACCCTGACACTCGCCCTGGCCCGGGCGGCAAGGCGCTCCCGCGGCAGGGATGTGCGGCCCGTTGCCCACAGCGGGCGGCTCACCGCGCTTCCCCAATACCGGCGCGCCCTGCGCTGCCGCCGCCGCTGGCTCACAACCGCCGTCGTCGCCGGCTTCCTGCTCCTGACGGCCACGGCGCTCGCCGCCGCCCGCCCGGCCGAACGGAGCACGACGCAGCCCGAACTGCGGAACCGCGACATCATCCTCTGCCTGGATGTCTCCGGCTCCATGGCCGGCACTGACGCCGCCCTCACCGGAGTGTTCGAAAGGCTCGCCAAGGAGTTCGACGGCGAGCGTATCGCCATGGTCATGTTCGACAGCCGCGCCGTGCAGCTTTTTCCCCTGAGCGACGACTACGACTACGTCGCCGGAGAACTCGCCGCCGCACGCAAAGCCTTCGACGACGGCGGGGACGACTTCTTCAGCGGCACCTGGGGAGGCAACGGCTCCTCCCTGGTCGGCGACGGGCTCGCCAGCTGCCTCCGCAGTTTCCCCGGCACGGGCCAGGATGCAAACCGTTCCCGCAGCGTCATCCTTGCCACGGACAACTACGTTTCCGGGGCTCCGTTCTTCACCCTGGAACAGGCGGCGCAGCTCGCCACGCCCAAAGGAATCCGGATCCACGCCCTCAACCCCGGAGACCTCGACTACGGGGGCGACAGGAACCAGCCCGGCGCCCGCCTCAGGGCAGTCGCCGAGTCCAGTGGCGGCAGCTACTTCGCACTGGACAACCCGGCCGCCGTTCCCGGCATCGTGCAGAAGGTCCAGGAAGGCGAGGCGGCCGCGCACCAGGGCGCGGCGCAACTCGTGGTTGCGGACCGGCCGGAGTTGCCGCTCCTGGCCGCATTGCTCTCCGGCGCCGTGCTCCTGTTAGCCGGCTGGAGGCTCGAACGGTGAATCCCGGGCCTCTCACTTTCGCGCCCGTGCTGCCATGGTGGATCATCGCCGCCGCTGCGCTCGCCGTCGTCGTCTCCGCCGCCGTGCTGCTGACCCGGACCGTACGGCTGCCCCGGAAGAAGTTTCCGGTCGTGCTGAGGTCGGCGGCACTGCTGCTTCTCCTGGCGGCGGGCCTCCGGCCCGGCTGGCCCGGCGGGGACCCGCGTCCTGCCACGGCGCGCCTTGACGTCTTCTTCGTGGTGGACAGCAGCACCAGCATGGCCGCCGAAGACTACGGCAATGCCGCGCCACGGATGGACGGTGTCCGCAACGACGTCACTGCCATCGCCCGCGAACTCGCCGGCGCGAAATTTGCGCTCATCGCCTTCGACGGCGCCGCCGGGGTGCGCATGCCGCTCACGCAGGACGCCGACGCCTTGGCCGCCGCGGTGGACATCCTGCAGCCGCAGGCGGCCGTGTACGCCCGGGGCAGCAGCGTCACCGCCGCCGGCCCGCTGCTCGGGGAACGGCTCACCGCCGCCACGGAGCAGCATCCCGGCCGGCCCGCCGTCGTGTTCTATCTCGGCGACGGTGAGAACACCAGCCCGAAGCCCGCGGCCGCGGACCTGGGCATCGATCCGGGGCTCGTGTCCGGGGGAGCAGTGCTTGGGTTCGGCAGCAGCCGGGGTGGACGGATGAAGGACGTCGCTGGAGACGGCGCCTACCTGCAGGAGAACGCCGTCGGCGGCCGGCAGGACGCGCTCTCACGGATCGACGAGGGGCAACTCCGCAGGATTGCCGACGGCCTTGGCGTCCCCTACGTGCACCGCGACTCCGGGGACCCCATCGACACGGCTCTGGTTAAGGCCCGGCCGGGCACCCTTGGCGCCGTGGAAAAAGACGGCGAAGGCCGCACCGAGCTCTATTGGATCTTCGCGCTCCTGGCCTTCGCGGCCGCCCTGCCGGAGCCGGTACGGCACGCTGTCGAGCTCAGGCGGCTCAGCAGCGGACGCTCCCGGGCAGGCCACAGGTACGGTCCGGCGTGAGCTCCGTCGAAAAGTCCCGCGCCAGGCCCGACGCCGGGCGGCGCCCCCAGCGCCGGGTGCCACGGCCGGCCTGGGCGGCGCTGCCCGCCGTCGTCGTGCTTGCCGCAGCCGCCAAGCTGCTCTCCGTGACGCCGCTGGGGACGGCAGCCGAAGACGCCTTCACCGGCGAAGACGCCCCCGCCCTCGCAGCAGCCGCGGACTGGCTCGGGGCCGTCAACGTCATTGAACCCCACAAGGCGGACTTCGCCAGGGGAGACGCCCAGGTGCTCCATGGCGATTTCGCGGCGGCCCGGACCTCCTTCGAGGCAGCTCTCCGCAGCGCACCGGGACGCGACGGATGCAGGATCCGCGTGAACCTGGTGCTCAGTATTGAGAAGCTCGGCGACGGCCGCTGGAACGCCGGAGACGATGCCGGTGGACGCACCCTGTACCGGGAGGGGCTCGGCGTCATCCAGCAGGCACCTCCAGGGTGTTTTGAGTCCGGGGGAGAAGGCAACGCCCAGGGCGAGGGTAGCCGTTTGTCCGACGCGCGGGCGCGGCTCGACACGAAAGCCGGCCAAGCCGCGGACGCCGGTTCCGAGCGCGAGGAAGCCCCTCCGGAGAATCCACCTGCCCGGCAGCAGCTCGAGCAGCTGGAGGAATCGGAACGCCAGGCCCGGCAGGACCGCCAGAAGAGCTGGCAGCGCGGCGAATACTTGCGGAGCCCGGATGATGGCATTCCGGTCGATCGGCCCTGGTAAAGGCGGGCATCGAACAATATTCTGGAAACCGGGGCAAGGCGGGCGTAAGAATGCGTCTTAATTCGGTCAAAGATTTGTGGCCCCACCGCTCCGGTCATAGAGTCGTACACAAGTTACCGCGGTAACGTGTCAGCGATCCTCCTCAGGAGGGTGTGGGTGCCCCCATGTGGGCCTGACATTTGCACACGGTCGGCTTCACTCCAGGCGTAACAGTCGCGGCTGCGTCCTGCTGGAGCCCGTCCCGTGTATCCCCAAACTAAATTCACGGATCTCCGGCCGAATTCAAGGTGAAGCCTGTCCAGGGCAAACCTTAGGTACGGGTGCGGTCCGCTGACTCACGGCCAAGGACGCAAATGTCACCACCAAGCCTTATTGACGCACATCCCAACCTCGCCACCTCGGCACCCCTCGCCCTGTCGTACGAACTGTTCCCGCCCCGTTCCCCGGCGGCTGCGGAATCGCTCTGGACCACCATCGGCGAACTCGAAGCCACCGACCCGGACTACGTTTCGGTCACCTACGGCGCCAGCGGCTCGAACCATGACACCGCGATTGAGCTCATCAACCGGCTCCTGCTGGAAACCACGCTCCGTCCTCTGGCCCACCTGACCTGTGTGGGCAACACCCCGGAAGAACTGGCCGACATCATCGGCGACCTGCTCGACCACGGTGTGCGCGGCATCCTTGCCCTGCGCGGCGACCTGCCCAAGGACAGCGGCAAGCCCGTGGACGGTTCCCTCCGCTACGCCCAGGACCTCATCGAACTGATCCGCCGCGTCGAACAGCGCCGCTCGGCTCTGCTTTGTGCCGGCAAGATCGCCGTCGGTGTGGCTGCGTACCCCACACGGCACCCGGAATCGCCAAGCGTTGCCCACGACGTCGAGGTGCTGCTGGCAAAGCAGCGCTCCGGCGCCGACTTCGCCATCACCCAGGTGTTCTTCCACCCCGAGCAGTACACCGACCTGCTGTCCCGCGCCCGCCGCGCCGGCGTCACCATTCCGATCATTCCCGGCGTCATGCCCCTGACCAGCGTGCGCCGCCTCAAGCGGCTCGGCGAGCTGGCAGGCGTCGAGCCCGCTGCGGCATTGATCGACAAGCTCGCCGCCGCGGACACCGAGGCCGAACAACGTCGGATCGGCGTGAGCGCCACCGTGGACCTGGCCAATGCTGCGCTGGATGCCGGGGCCCCCGGAATCCACCTGTACACCTTCAACGAGCACACCTGCGCGCTGGACGTGCTGGACAAGCTGGCCCTGCCCCGGCCGGCACGGCCCACGAGCCGGCTCAACGCGATCGCACGCCGCCAGGAACTGGTCAGCTGACCCCTGCCCGGCATCCGCCCGCAGATCTTCCGGCCCGTCACGGGTCCATGCACTTTTACATTCTTGGCACTTCACATTTCTTGATCCCTTAGCAAAGGAAAAACCATGCCCGAAAACAACCTCACTCCCTTCCCGTCGGCATCGCTGCTCGGCTACCCGCGCATCGGCCGCCGCCGCGAGCTCAAGAAGGCCGTTGAAGCCTACTGGGCCGGCAAGATCGACGCCGCCGCCCTGGATGCCGCCGCCAAGGAAATCCAGCTGACTACTGCCAAGCGCCTGCAGGAACTGGGCCTCAACGAAGCTGCCGCCGTTCCGGGTACCTTCTCCTTCTACGACCAGGTTCTGGACGCCACCGCCCACTTGGGTGCGGTCCCGGCCCGCTTCGGCAAGCTCCTCAACGCCGAGGGCCAGCTGGACATCGACGGCTACTTCACCCTGGCCCGCGGCAACAAGGAACAGCAGCCGCTGGAAATGACCAAGTGGTTCGACACCAACTACCACTACCTTGTTCCGGAGATCGGTCCGGAGACTGAGTTCACCCTCGCCTCCAACCGCATCGTCGAGGAATTCGAGTTCGCGCTGGCCAACGGCATCGAAACCCGCCCATACATCGTCGGCCCGGTCACCTACCTGCTGCTGTCCAAGGCTTCCGACGACGCCCCGGCCGGCTTCGCTCCGCTGTCCCGCCTCGACGATGTCCTGCCGGTCTACGTGCAGCTGCTTGAAAAGCTCGCCGCTGCTGGTGCCAGCTGGGTCCAGCTCGACGAGCCTGCCCTGGTGGTCGACCAGGATACCCCGGGTGCCGAGATCGAGGCCGCCGTTGCCCGCGCCTACGAGGTCCTGGCCGGCGCCGCTGCCCGCCCGCAGCTGTTCGTCTCCACCCCGTACGGCTCCCTCGACGGCCAGCTTGGCGCCATCGCCGGCACCGCCATCGACGCCCTGCACATCGACGTCTTCAAGGGCGGGGTTCCGTCCGCGGCCGCCCTCGCCGGCCTCGGCAACAAGACCCTGGTTGCCGGCGTCGTGGACGGCCACAACATCTGGCGCAACGACCTCGCCGCATCGGCCGCGAAGCTGGACGAACTGAAAGCCGTCGCCGGAAAGCTCGCCGTGAGCACCTCCACGTCCACCCAGCACGTCCCGCACGACGTCGAAGAAGAGACCAAACTGTCCGCCGAGCTGCGCAGCTGGCTGGCCTTCGCCGACCAGAAGGCCGTTGAGGTCAAGACCCTCGCCGGATACTTGGCCGATCCTGCCTCCGCCAAGGCGGCCATCGACGAAGCCTCCGCCGTCATCGCCTCCCGTGCCGTCGCCGAAGGCGTCCGCCGCGAGGACGTCCGGGCCCGCACCGCAGCACTGACCGCAGCCGACTTCAACCGTTCCGACTACGCGGTCCGCGAAGCGGCACAGGAAGAGGCCCTGCAGCTTCCCCCGCTGCCCACCACCACCATCGGTTCCTTCCCGCAGACGTCCGAGATCCGTTCGGCTCGCGCCCGCAACATCAAGGGCGAACTCAATGCCGAACAGTACGAGCAGCTCATGAAGGACGAGATCAAGCGCGTCGTCGAGCTGCAGGAAGATCTCGGCTACGACGTCCTGGTCCACGGCGAGCCCGAGCGCAACGACATGGTCCAGTACTTCGCCGAGAACCTCGAAGGCTTCGACGTCACGGTGCACGGCTGGGTCCAGTCCTACGGCTCCCGCTGCACCCGTCCGTCCATCCTCTGGGGTGACGTGACCCGTTCGGCCCCCATCACGGTGGCCTGGGCCGAGTACGCCCAGTCCCTCACCGCGAAGCCGATGAAGGGCATGCTGACCGGCCCGGTCACCATCCTGGCCTGGTCCTTCGTCCGCGACGACCAGCCCCTCGCTGAGACCGCAAACCAGGTGGGCCTGGCCCTGCGCGACGAGATCGCCGACCTCGAAGCCGCCGGCATCAAGGTCATCCAGGTGGACGAGCCCGCCCTCCGCGAGCTCCTGCCGCTGCGCAAGGCAGACCACGCCGACTACCTGAAGTGGTCCGTGGACTCCTTCCGCCTGGCCACCGCCGGAGCCGGGGACGCAACCCAGATCCACACCCACCTCTGCTACTCCGAGTTCGGTGTGATCATCGACGCGATCGACGGACTGGACGCCGACGTGACCTCCATCGAAGCCGCACGTTCCCGCATGGAGGTCGTCCACGACCTCGAGTCCCACGGCTTCGGCCGCGGCGTCGGTCCGGGCGTCTACGACATCCACTCGCCGCGTGTTCCGGGCGAGGCCGAGGTGACCGAGCTGCTCTCCACCGCCGTCAAGCACGTGCCGTCCCGCCAGCTCTGGGTCAACCCGGACTGCGGCCTGAAGACCCGCGGCTACGCCGAGACCGAAGAATCGCTGCGCAACCTCGTCAAGGCAACCCAGGCTGTCCGTGCCGAACTGCTGGAAGCCGCCAAGTAGGCTGCGGTTCCACTAACAAAGCGGCGGCCGCCCACCGGAAGGTGGGCG
>NZ_QRCU01000009.1 GCF_003369445.1 Arthrobacter silvisoli | reverse complement strand
TTTTTATTGAATTGGTTGGATTTGCCGGGCTGCATCACCCCGTGGTGTGGTCTGGTTTTTACAGCTGGTTTCAGATTTTGTGCAGCCATGGTCTGGTGTTATTTCCACCGGGTGTGGTTGTGTCTGTTTTTTTGACGGAGAGTTTGATCCTGGCTCAGGATGAACGCTGGCGGCGTGCTTAACACATGCAAGTCGAACGATGATGCACCGCTTGCGGTGTGGATTAGTGGCGAACGGGTGAGTAACACGTGAGTAACCTGCCCTTGACTCTGGGATAAGCCTGGGAAACTGGGTCTAATACCGGATATGACCTTTCACCGCATGGTGGGGGGTGGAAAGCTTTTGTGGTTTTGGATGGACTCGCGGCCTATCAGCTTGTTGGTGGGGTAATGGCCTACCAAGGCGATGACGGGTAGCCGGCCTGAGAGGGTGACCGGCCACACTGGGACTGAGACACGGCCCAGACTCCTACGGGAGGCAGCAGTGGGGAATATTGCACAATGGGCGGAAGCCTGATGCAGCGACGCCGCGTGAGGGATGACGGCCTTCGGGTTGTAAACCTCTTTCAGTAGGGAAGAAGCCGTGAGGTGACGGTACCTGCAGAAGAAGCGCCGGCTAACTACGTGCCAGCAGCCGCGGTAATACGTAGGGCGCAAGCGTTATCCGGAATTATTGGGCGTAAAGAGCTCGTAGGCGGTTTGTCGCGTCTGCTGTGAAAGACCGGGGCTCAACTCCGGTTCTGCAGTGGGTACGGGCAGACTAGAGTGATGTAGGGGAGACTGGAATTCCTGGTGTAGCGGTGAAATGCGCAGATATCAGGAGGAACACCGATGGCGAAGGCAGGTCTCTGGGCATTAACTGACGCTGAGGAGCGAAAGCATGGGGAGCGAACAGGATTAGATACCCTGGTAGTCCATGCCGTAAACGTTGGGCACTAGGTGTGGGGGACATTCCACGTTTTCCGCGCCGTAGCTAACGCATTAAGTGCCCCGCCTGGGGAGTACGGCCGCAAGGCTAAAACTCAAAGGAATTGACGGGGGCCCGCACAAGCGGCGGAGCATGCGGATTAATTCGATGCAACGCGAAGAACCTTACCAAGGCTTGACATGGACCGGACCGCTGCAGAAATGTGGTTTCCCTTCGGGGCTGGTTCACAGGTGGTGCATGGTTGTCGTCAGCTCGTGTCGTGAGATGTTGGGTTAAGTCCCGCAACGAGCGCAACCCTCGTTCCATGTTGCCAGCACGTGATGGTGGGGACTCATGGGAGACTGCCGGGGTCAACTCGGAGGAAGGTGGGGACGACGTCAAATCATCATGCCCCTTATGTCTTGGGCTTCACGCATGCTACAATGGCCGGTACAATGGGTTGCGATACTGTGAGGTGGAGCTAATCCCAAAAAGCCGGTCTCAGTTCGGATTGGGGTCTGCAACTCGACCCCATGAAGTCGGAGTCGCTAGTAATCGCAGATCAGCAACGCTGCGGTGAATACGTTCCCGGGCCTTGTACACACCGCCCGTCAAGTCACGAAAGTTGGTAACACCCGAAGCCGGTGGCCTAACCCGTAAGGGGGGGAGCCGTCGAAGGTGGGACCGGCGATTGGGACTAAGTCGTAACAAGGTAGCCGTACCGGAAGGTGCGGCTGGATCACCTCCTTTCTAAGGAGCAACTGCCGGTTGCCTGGTGGCTGTATGGCTGCTGTGGTGCCGGTCAGGAGTAAAGCCCATTGCGCAGGCGTCTGTTCTGCGGTGGGTGCTCATGGGTGGAATATCAACGAATCAAACTGGTTTTGGCATGGCTGCCTGGTTGGTGTCCTGGTGCGAGTACGGCAATCCTTCGGGGTTGCGGGGAAAGTGTCCGGGGTGCCGGGTGTGGTGGTTGTGTTTGGTGCACTGTTGGGTCCTGAGGCAACAGGACCTGCAACGATGAGTTGCCGGGATCCCCTGGGGTTTCTGGTGTTCCTGCCTTCGCCGATGTGCGCACTGGGTGTGTGCGGGGTGTGGGGGTTTCTGGTGTTCCTGCCTTCGCCGATGTGCGCACTGGGTGTGTGCGGGGTGTGGGGGTTGGGGTTGTTGTTTGAGAACTACATAGTGGACGCGAGCATCTTGTAAAGCAATTTTGTTTTTGATGTTGAACCTGGTCCTGGACATGCGCGTATTGGGGTTGTTGTTTGAGAACTACATAGTGGACGCGAGCATCTTGTAAAGCAATTTTGTTTTTGATGTTGAACCTGGTCCTGGATGCGCGTGCTGTTCCTTGTGGATGGTGTGTGTGTTTGGCCTGGTTCTTTCGATGAATGATTTTTGTGTCAAGTTTGATCTGTGTGGTCAAGTTTTTAAGGGCACACGGTGGATGCCTTGGCATCAGGAGCCGATGAAGGACGTAGGAATCTGCGATAAGCCTGGGGGAGTTGATAACCGAGCGGTGATCCCAGGATGTCCGAATGGGGAAACCCCGCACAACGCTCTTCGGGGTGATTGTGTGACCCGTGCCTGAATATATAGGGCGCGTGGGGGGAACGCGGGGAAGTGAAACATCTCAGTACCCGCAGGAAGAGAAAACAAGAGTGATTCCGTTAGTAGTGGCGAGCGAACGCGGATGAGGCTAAACCGACCCATGTGTGATAGCCGGCGGGCGTTGCGTGGGCGGGGTTGTGGGGCATTTGCGTGCTGGTTCTGCCGGACCGGCGGGGTGTGTGTGCGTGCATAGGCGAACGGTTTTGAAAGGCCGGCCGGAGAGGGTGTGAGTCCCGTAGCCGTAATGTGTTGTGCCGCCCTGGTGAGTGTTCCCAAGTAGCACGGGGCCCGAGAAATCCCGTGTGAATCTGTCAGGACCACCTGATAAGCCTAAATACTTCCTGATGACCGATAGCGGACCAGTACCGTGAGGGAAAGGTGAAAAGTACCCCGGGAGGGGAGTGAAACAGTACCTGAAACCGTGTGCTTACAATCCGTCAGAGCGGGCTTTGTTCCTGTGATGGCGTGCCTTTTGAAGAATGAGCCTGCGAGTTAGTGTTACGTCGCGAGGTTAACCCGTGGGGGGTAGCCGTAGCGAAAGCGAGTCTGAACAGGGCGAGTGTAGTGGCGTGATCTAGACCCGAAGCGGAGTGATCTACCCATGGCCAGGTTGAAGCGACGGTAAGACGTCGTGGAGGACCGAACCCACTTCAGTTGAAAATGGAGGGGATGAGCTGTGGGTAGGGGTGAAAGGCCAATCAAACTCCGTGATAGCTGGTTCTCCCCGAAATGCATTTAGGTGCAGCGTTGCGTGTTTCTTGCCGGAGGTAGAGCTACTGGATGGCCGATGGGCCCTACAAGGTTACTGACGTCAGCCAAACTCCGAATGCCGGTAAGTGAGAGCGCAGCAGTGAGACTGTGGGGGATAAGCTTCATAGTCGAGAGGGAAACAGCCCAGACCACCAACTAAGGCCCCTAAGCGTGTGCTAAGTGGGAAAGGATGTGGAGTTGCTTAGACAACCAGGAGGTTGGCTTAGAAGCAGCCACCCTTGAAAGAGTGCGTAATAGCTCACTGGTCAAGTGATTCCGCGCCGACAATGTAGCGGGGCTCAAGTACACCGCCGAAGTTGTGGCATTCACACAGGTTCCTAGCCTTCGTGGTTCAGGAGTGTGGATGGGTAGGGGAGCGTCGTGTGGGCGGTGAAGCTGCGGTGTGAACCAGTGGTGGAGCCTACACGAGTGAGAATGCAGGCATGAGTAGCGAAAGACGGGTGAGAAACCCGTCCGCCGAATGATCAAGGGTTCCAGGGTCAAGCTAATCTGCCCTGGGTAAGTCGGGACCTAAGGCGAGGCCGACAGGCGTAGTCGATGGACAACGGGTTGATATTCCCGTACCGGCGAAGAACCGCCCATACCAAGCGGGGGATACTAACCGCCCGAAACCTGCCCGACACCCCTTGTGGGTGAAGGGTTTTGGTGGAGCGCGGGACCTGATCCCGGGAGGTAAGCGTATTAACAGGTGTGACGCAGGAAGGTAGCCGGGCCGGGCGATGGTTGCCCCGGTCTAAGGATGTAGGGCGAACGGTAGGCAAATCCGCTGTTCATGTGCCTGAGATCTGATGGGACCCCCGTTCGGGGGGATCCGGTGATCCTATGCTGCCTAGAAAAGCATCGGCGCGAGGTTCCAGCTGCCCGTACCCCAAACCGACACAGGTGATCAGGTAGAGAATACCAAGGCGATCGAGAGAATTATGGTTAAGGAACTCGGCAAAATGCCCCCGTAACTTCGGGAGAAGGGGGGCCCGGACCGTGAAGCCCACTTGCTGGGTGGAGCGGGCAAGGGCCGCAGAGACCAGGGGGAAGCGACTGTTTACTAAAAACACAGGTCCGTGCGAAGTCGCAAGACGATGTATACGGACTGACTCCTGCCCGGTGCTGGAAGGTTAAGAGGACCGGTTAGCCCTTCGTGGGCGAAGCTGAGAATTTAAGCCCCAGTAAACGGCGGTGGTAACTATAACCATCCTAAGGTAGCGAAATTCCTTGTCGGGTAAGTTCCGACCTGCACGAATGGAGTAACGACTTCCCCGCTGTCTCAACCATAAACTCGGCGAAATTGCAGTACGAGTAAAGATGCTCGTTACGCGCAGCAGGACGGAAAGACCCCGAGACCTTTACTATAGTTTGGTATTGGTGTTCGGAGTGGCTTGTGTAGGATAGGTGGGAGACTGTGAAGCCCGGACGCCAGTTCGGGTGGAGTCATCGTTGAAATACCACTCTGGTCACTTTGGACATCTAACTTCGGCCCGTGATCCGGGTCAGGGACAGTGCCTGATGGGTAGTTTAACTGGGGCGGTTGCCTCCTAAAAAGTAACGGAGGCGCCCAAAGGTTCCCTCAGCCTGGTTGGCAATCAGGTGTCGAGTGTAAGTGCACAAGGGAGCTTGACTGTGAGAGAGACATCTCAAGCAGGGACGAAAGTCGGGACTAGTGATCCGGCGGTACATTGTGGAATGGCCGTCGCTCAACGGATAAAAGGTACCTCGGGGATAACAGGCTGATCTTGCCCAAGAGTCCATATCGACGGCATGGTTTGGCACCTCGATGTCGGCTCGTCGCATCCTGGGGCTGGAGTAGGTCCCAAGGGTTGGGCTGTTCGCCCATTAAAGCGGTACGCGAGCTGGGTTTAGAACGTCGTGAGACAGT